>JAAYJS010000025.1 GCA_012522805.1 Eubacteriaceae bacterium
AGCTAAGAAAGTAAATAAACATGAAAGAATGGGTTCAAAAAGAAAATTTACACCGCCATATTGCTATGATTATGGACGGCAATGGACGATGGGCTAAAAGAAAACGACGCCCCCGCTTATTTGGTCATAGAGCCGGGGTAGAAACCTTTAAAAAAATAGTGCGCATTTGTTCCGATATGGGCATACAGGTGCTCACTGTTTACGCCTTTTCTACAGAGAATTGGAAAAGAAGTGAAGAAGAAGTGTCTGGGCTCATGAGCTTAGCCCTCACTTATTTAAAAAAATATGTGGCTGAACTTCATGAAAACAATGTGGTTTTAAAAATCATCGGCGATATTTCCAAACTCAATGCCACATTACAGAAAGAGATTCTTCGATCGGAAGCCATGACAGCGCAAAACACCGGAATGATTTTACAGATTGCCCTTAATTACGGCGGAAGAGAAGAACTGATCAACGCAGTTAAAAATATGATGCTGGATGGATTAAAAGGATCGGAAATTACTGAGAAAACCCTCAATGGGTATCTCTATACGAAGAATGTTCCGGATCCGGATATGATGATCCGAACAGGTGGGGAAAAACGCTTAAGTAATTTTCTATTATGGCAAAATGCTTATACGGAATTTTTTTTCACCGAAACTTTGTGGCCGGATTTTTCTAAAAAAGAATTGGAAGAGATGATAGAGGCCTACACACAAAGAGAACGGCGTTACGGCGGTATTCAATAAGGAGGACCTATGGCAAAGAGAATCATCACGGCAATTGTGGGGATACCGGTTCTATTCGGTGCCTTTTATTTAGGTGGTTATTTTTCTCTAGCAGTCTGTGCATTTTTAATTAGTTTCGGACTGATTGAATACACCCAAGCTGTCAATCATTTGATGGAAGACACACCGATCCAACCACTTGTCATGGTGGCGATGGGGTGGATTATTTTAATGTTTGCGAAATTCGATTATTACTCCTTGATGACGATCTTTATGGCATTATTTTTAACGACGATGATCGCAGAGGTGCTGTTGTATCAAAAGCGATCCATTGCTCGTCCGGCTTTAGTGCTCTTCGGTTTATTTTATATACCGACCTTACTTTCTTTGTTGATTGTCTTTGAAACCTTGGACAAAGGGCAATATTATTTTTGGTTGGTTTTCGTCATTTGTTATACAACGGATACGGCTGCCTATTTTATCGGAAAAAAATTTGGAAAAAGAAAATTGGCGCAAAGCATCAGTCCAAATAAAACCGTAGCCGGTGCCATCGGTGGCATCGTTTTTTGCGCCCTATTCACCATTTTATATGGACTAATACTCAACCGTTATTTTCAAGTCACCTTACCTTGGGGTGTTTATCTGGCAGTGGGAATCATAGGTTCGCTCATTGCCCAGATGGGGGATTTATTAGCCTCTTTACTAAAGCGCGAAGCCAATATTAAGGATTACGGTTATATTATTTATGGACATGGAGGGGTTCTGGATCGCTTCGATAGTATCATTGCGGTGCTACCCTTTTTATACATCGTTTATGTGCTGACCAATGGTTGGGCATAGGAGGTCATGATGGCGGTTCTCTTAACCTTAGCGATACTCTCTATTCTTGTCATCGTGCACGAATGGGGACACTATATCGTTTCAAAAAAAATTGGGGTAGCAGTAGAAGAGTTTTCAATTGGATTGGGTCCAACCTTATACACCAACCAAGGTAAAGAGACCCTGTTCTCAATACGCGCTTTACCCATCGGTGGTTTTTGTCGCCTTCGAGGCGAGGCGGAGGATACGGAAGAACAGGCATCCTTCGACTCGAAGGATCCAACCGCTTTTGTCAACCGCACAAAATTAGAGCGTTTTTTAATACTGCTGGCGGGTTCCGGAATGAATTTTATTTTTGGAATAATTTGCCTGACGATTTTAGGTATTTATAAGGATCGCGCCTTGGTAAGCGGTGTTCAATACGGGTTAACCGTAGCTGTTCATATTGTCGTAACGACTTTTCAAGGGTTAGCCATGCTCATTACCGGTACTGCAGGCTTAAACGATGTGGCGGGACCTATCGGCATGGTACAGCTTGTTTCTGAAGTTACAACCTATGGGTGGCCCAACACCGTATTCTTTATGGCCTTGCTCTCCATTAACTTGGGTATCTTAAATTTATTCCCTTTCCCGGCCTTGGATGGTGGTCAAATTTTAATCATCGCCATAGAAAAGATTATCGGAAAAGACTTGCCTCAGGACAAGGTTGGCTATATCAATTTAATCGGTATGCTGCTGTTACTGAGTTTGGCAGTCCTTGTAGCGATCAACGATATTAGACGGATGATGGGTTAAACCCTTGCTTGGGAAGAACGTGCACGTGAGAGAAGAAAATGAGAAAACCTACAAAATTAGTACAAATTGGTAAAATGAGCATCGGTGCCAATCAACCCATCGCTATTCAGTCCATGACCAACGTACCCACTGCTCATGTAGCAGAAACCGTAAATCAAATCAAACAATTGACAACAGCAGGTTGCGATATCGTACGCGTTGCCGTACCCAATCGAGAAGCGGCATCTGCCATTCAAGACATTGTTTCCCAAATAGAAATTCCCATTGTAGGGGATATTCATTTTGATTATCGCTTGGCCATTGAAGCTATGAAAAACGGCGTGGATAAAATACGCATTAATCCCGGCAATATCGGCTCTCAACGCAAAGTGGAGGAAGTTGTTGCGGTTGCAAAGGATCGAAATATCCCGATACGTATCGGCATTAACAGCGGATCCTTAGAAAAGGACATCTTAGAAAAATATGGCAAGCCCTCCGCTGAAGCCATGATAGAAAGTGCTCAAAGACACATCGCTTATTTGGAAGCCTGCAATTATGACAACATTGTCATTTCTTTAAAGGCCTCTTCCGTGATGCGAACCATCAAAGCTTACGAATTGTTTTCCAACCTTTACGACTATCCTCTGCATTTAGGAGTTACAGAAGCAGGGTTACCCCGGACCGCTACGGTTAAATCGGCATTGGGAATGGGTGCCTTATTGCTACAGGGTATCGGCGACACTCTGCGCGTATCGATTACAGGTAACCCCTTAGAAGAAATTTACGTTGCCAGCGATATTTTACAAGCTCTATGCTTGGAAAATCCAAATAAACCCAAAATACAATTCATCTCTTGCCCCACTTGTGGGCGCACGGAAATCGATTTAGAGGGCATCGCACAGACCATTTATGATAGAATCAAGGACATTCGAAAACCCTTAACGGTTGCTGTCATGGGCTGCGTTGTCAACGGACCTGGAGAGGCTAGGGAAGCGGACATTGGCGTAGCCGGTGGCAAAGATAAAGGCGTTATTTTTAAAAAAGGTGAAATTGTGGGCACCGTCGCGGCGGATAAAATTGTTGACACCATTGTAGAAGAAGTGTTGCATTACGAGGATACCGATGAACAACCTGTCTAAAAGAAGAAAAGCTTTCCGTCATGTTCTAGAAGAACACCGACTTCAGTTGGACTATATCAACTATAAAGACAATGGAAATTGTATGGAAATAGCTGTCAAAACTTACGAGAACAGCACACATCAAAAGATCGAAAAAGCTTTTGAATCCATTTTCGATTATATCGACGATTTGCAATTAGTCATCTCAGCAGAAGAACCTGTAGCAGCGAACTTCACCCGAGAAAAAATCGAGGAATTGCAAAGTCGGACCAGTGAGACAGAGTGTAAAATTCAAAATGAAATGCTTGCGGAAAAAATGGCAAGCATTCAAGCCAGCATCATCAAACAACAAAAAACAACAAAAAGTCGAGGTTTTTCCCATCATGCCGGTGGTACACTTTATGGTAAAATTGTGCTTTCAGAGACTAAAAGTTTGGGCGATATCATTTACAAAGAAGGAATAACGGCTCAAGAATCGAAAGTTAGAGTTGCGGGTGTGGTTCGCGATATTGACATGCGCCCAATGCCCAGTGGAAAATCCGTACTGATTCGTTTTTCTATCCAAGACCGATCCGGTGCTGTGAGTTGCAAAGCATTTATACCCAAAAAAAACTTTGAGAAATTAGAGGACGCACTGATAGAAGGTGCATTTTTTGACGCGGAAGGTACCTTTGAATACGATGCTTACGACAAAGAGATTCTGTTAAGCTTATCGGGCTTGCGTTGCGCTGAAGAGAAAACCAGAAGGGATGAGGCAGAACTTAAAAGAGTGGAGCTGCACCTCCACAGTCAGTACTCCGCTATGGACGGCATTGCCAAGGTAAAAGATATCATTGCTCAGGCAAAGGCCTTCGGTCACGACAGCATCGGTATTACGGATCACGGTGTTTTACAGGCTTACCCGGAAATGATGGCTTTGGGTAAGGCCAACGGCATCAAAGTCCTCTATGGTGTAGAGGCCTATATGATCGATGATTGTCAAAATATCGTCACCGGTCATCAGGATGCAGATTTTGATGACGAATTTATATTTTTTGATTTAGAAACGACGGGACTTATCGCCGGACGCGATAAGATTATAGAAATTGCAGCAGTCAAAATGCGCAATCGTCAAATCGTAGATACTCTGTCCCAT
This sequence comes from Eubacteriaceae bacterium, assembly GCA_012522805.1. GTDB lineage: Bacteria > Bacillota > Clostridia > Eubacteriales > Eubacteriaceae > JAAYJS01. Next base: position 4,557 of record JAAYJS010000025.1, read on the forward strand.
TTAGTCAAAATAAAGGGCAATATACCGCCACGCATCACCCGATTAACCGGCATCACCAATACGATGCTGGAAAAAGACGGTATCGACGAAGCCTTGGCCTTAAAAAACTTCGTGGATTTTGCAGGAGATGCCATTTTAGTTGCCCACAATGCGGAGTTCGATATGAGTTTTCTGCGGATCGCATTGGCCAAAAATCACATCCTAGCGGATTACACCTATGTGGACACGTTGCAATTATCCAGAGCTGTATTGACCAATATCAGCAGACATAACTTAAAGAGGTTGGCCTCTTATTTTAAAGTTGATATGGGCGACCATCACAGGGCTTTAGACGATTCGGTATGCTCAACCAAAATATTAATCAATTTATTGAATTTGTCAGAGAAACGCGGTGCCGTGCGCATCTCTGAGCTGAACGCATTGATGAATATGGAGCAATATATCAAGTACGCTAGGCCTTACCATATAATTCTATATGCTCAGAATGCTAAGGGTTTGAAAGCATTATACCAATTGGTTTCACAAACCCATACCGAATATTTTTACAGAAATCCCAGAATGTTTCGCTCGATGATTCAGGCCCATAGAGAAAATTTGATCGTGGGTTCCGCTTGCGAGTCCGGAGAGGTGTTTAAGGCAGTTCTGAATCATTTCTCGGAAGAGCGATTAAAAGAAATCGTGGCATTCTACGATTATTTAGAAGTACAACCACTTGGAAACAACGCCTTCTTATTGGAAGATATGTTGGACCACCAAGAGGAATTGATTGAAATCAACAAAAAAATCATCGCTTTAGGGGACACTTACAACAAACCCGTGGTTGCCACGGGGGACGTTCACTTTGTGCACCCGGAGGACGCTTTTTTTAGAGAGATCATCCAAACCGGACAAAAGTATAAAGATGCACACCTACAACCGCCTTTGTATTATAGAAGCACCGAAGAAATGTTGAATGAATTTCACTACATAGAGAGTGAAAAAGCCTACGAAATTGTTGTGACCAATACGCGTAAAATTGCAGATCTTATTGAACCGATCGATCCCATTCCACAGGGGGTTTTCCCGCCGATCATCAAAGGTTCGGACAAAGAAATCAAGGAGATGGTTTATGCGAAAGCCCACGAACTCTATGGCGCAACCTTGCCCAAAATTGTAGCGGAGCGCATTGAAAAAGAACTGACCTCCATTATCGGCAACGGTTATTCGGTTTTGTATCTGATCGCTCAAAAATTGGTGGCACGTTCAGTAGAAGACGGGTATTTGGTTGGATCTCGCGGATCTGTGGGGTCATCTTTAGTGGCGATGCTATGTGGCATTACGGAGGTCAACTCTCTTCCGCCTCATTATGTGTGTCCCCAATGCCATCATTTTGAAGCTTACGATTCCACTCAAGTGGGGGTTGGACCGGATATGGCCGACAAGAATTGTCCCGATTGTCAGCATCTTTTAATCAAAGACGGCTTTGATATTCCCTTTGAAACATTTTTAGGCTTCGAAGGTGATAAAGAACCGGATATCGATCTCAACTTTTCCGGTGAATATCAAGGACAAGCACATGCTTACACGGAAACCCTCTTCGGTAAAGACAATGTTTTTCGTGCAGGGACCATATCGACGGTAGCGGACAATACCGCATTCGGTTACGTTAAAAACTATTTTGAAGATAAGGGTATCGATGTGCCCAAGGCCGAGGAAGAACGGCTAAAGGTCGGTTGTACAGGCGTTAAGCGTACGACGGGCCAACACCCCGGGGGCATCATTGTCGTGCCGAAAACAAAGGATATACACGATTTTACACCGATCCAATACCCGGCGGATGACAAAAACAGTCAGACGTATACCACCCATTTCGACTATCATTCCATAGAGGGACGCTTGCTGAAGCTGGATATCTTAGGTCATGACGATCCCACCATGCTGAGAATGTTGGAAGATTTGACGGGTGTCGATCCACAAAGCATCGCCTTAGACGATACAAAGGTTTTAAGCCTGTTTACAGGGACCGAAGCCTTAAATTTTGTCAATGAAGGGTTCGAAATCCCCTTGGGTATCTGCGGTATTCCGGAGTTTGGCACCGGCTTTGTTAGAGAAATGGTCATGGATACCAAACCCAACACCTTTGCGGACTTAATACGCATATCCGGATTGTCCCATGGAACAGATGTATGGACCAACAATGCCCAAAATTTGGTGCGTCAAAAAGTAGCAACGATCCGGGAAGTCATTTGTACCCGGGACGATATCATGATCGGTTTGATCGCTATGGGTTTGGAACCCATCAAGGCCTTTACCATCATGGAAAAGGTGCGAAAGGGTAGGGGTTTGACCGAGGAAGAAGAAAAAGCGATGCGGGAAAATGCCGTACCGGGATGGTATATCGATTCTTGTAAAAAAATCAAATACATGTTTCCAAAAGCCCATGCAGCTGCCTATGTCACCATGGCTTTTCGTATCGCATACTACAAGGTTTATCATCCCTTGGCTTACTATGCCACCTATTTTTCTGTACGTGCAAAGGAATTTGATATCGAAAAAATGACCCACGGTATCGATCATATTCGGGCATCCATGCAAGCAATCGAAGAAATTCCTAAGAAAATGCGTTCACCGAAGGAAAATTCTTTGTACCAAAGTTTGGAGATTGCCCTTGAGATGGCCTGTAGAGGTTATGACTTTTGGAATGTGGATGTTTACAAATCCCATAATAATGACTTCCAGATCATTGACAACGGGTTACGTCCTCCCTTAAATACGGTAGATGGTTTGGGAGATACGGTTGCAAAGGCAATTTGTGAAGAGCGCCGAATCAAACCCTTTATATCTAAGGAGGACTTGCAGAAACGCGCTAAGGTAAATCGAAGTTCCATGGAGAAACTCGAAAAACTAGGTGCTTTAAAATCCTTACCGGCTTCCAACCAAGTATCATTTTTAGAATTGGGATCCCTATGCTGAAAAAAATAAGAAACACTCTGATAACCATCCTACTGCTGTTTGTTTTTTTATCCTACCGATTTTTTGCAGGGAACGCGGATACGCAAATGCGCTGGATACGCAACGCCGTCTATATGATGGAGTCATCCAAGACAGCGGTAACGCGGTTATTGAACATCAAACCGAAACATATAGAAAAAAAGGCAATCAAAATAGTCGATGATAAAAACGCTTATTTTGAATCGCCTTATACCGGTTTTGCCTCCCTAGATGAAGAGGAGCAACAAGTTTTTCTTTTCATTGCTGATAAATTGCAAAATTTAGAAAACGAAATGGATCTCGGACCCTACGATATCGATGTGCAACGCGTCATTAAAGTATGCCAAGCCTTGGATGTTGATTTTCCGGAGTTTTTCTGGTACAACGCCTACAGCTACACCTATAATGAGATGAGCGGTAAAATAAAAAAACTGACATTTACATTGAACTACGATCTAGAAGATATTGCTAGAAGGCAAGAAGCGATGGATCGTTATGTTGATACAGTTGTTGGGCAAATCACTGAAGATATGGACGATTACACGCGTGTTAAATTGGTACACGACTATATCATCCGCAATACCGACTATGATTTAGAAACTCCGGACAATCAAAATATTTGTTCTGTGATGATAGAAGGTAAGGGTGTTTGTGCCGGTTATGCAAAGACCATGACGCTGATACTGAATAAAGCCGGCGTTGTCACCAGCACGGTATATGGCAAGACCATAACGGGTGAGCCCCATGCTTGGAACTTGGTAAAAGTTGAGGATCAATACTATTATATAGATACCACTTGGGACGATCCCAACTATGTCGGAGAAGAGGCATTCAGGGATTTTGTGGACTACACTTACTTCAATATTACCACCGACGATTTGCTACGATCCCACGAAATCGACGAAAGTCTGATATCGTACGATGTTTATAAAAACACGGAAAACTCTTACTACACTAGAGAAAACCGTTTTTATGATTTGAATATAGAAGGAGAAACCGGTCGCTTTATTGATGATGTCTATCATGCGATGCTCAACCAAGAGCAATTTTCAAATTATAAATTCGCAGATCTGGCACAAAGAGACCAAGCCTTGGAGTCGCTGCGAAGATCCTACGTCCTGTATTCGACTTCCATTCGCTATATTCAAAACGAATACCAGCCAACCTTGGTCATTTCTTTTTATTAAATACTTGACAAGCCCTCAGGTATCCTATATACTACTATAGTATAAACAAAGTAGAGGACTTTCCTTTCACCTTGATTCACTAGGATCGGGTTAATCATGAGATTTTTTTGTGATGCGGGTAGAGTCTATCTACGCGCATTTTTTAATGTTAAATAATAATAACTATTTATAGGAGGTGTATTATTATCGCAAAAGGTTTCCAACATGAAACGAACGAAGCTATAAGGGATCGTGAACTCCGTGTAATTGGTGCAGATGGTAATATGATTGGTGTGATGAGTCGACAAGAGGCCTTGGATCTTGCTTTTAACAACAACTTAGATTTGGTAAAAGTATCTCCCAATGCAAAACCACCGGTTTGTAAAATTCTTGACTATGGTAAATTCCGCTATGAAGAAATGCGTCGAGCGAAAGATGCTAAGAAAAACCAAAAGACTGTCGTACTAAAAGAAATTCGTATGTCTGTCAGAGTGGAAGAACACGATATTATGGTTAGAGTTCGCAATTGCATCAAGTTTTTGGAGCAAGGAAATCGCGTAAAAGTCAGTATCCGTTTTAGAGGAAGAGAAATGGCCTACACAGAGCAGGGTCGAGAAGTGCTCTTGGACTTTGCAAAACGGGTCGAAGACTATGGTAGTATTGAAAAACCACCAAGAATGGAAGGTAGAAACATGGCCATGTTTCTAACGCCAAATAAAAGTTGATTGAACGGACAGACCATTCCATGGTTTGTCCTTTAATGATAATATTCAAATGAGAGGAGAAGAGTTCATGCCTAAAATGAAGTCTCATCGTGGAGCAGCAAAAAGATTTAAAGTAAAAAAATCAGGGCTCGTCAAACGGGCTAAAGCTTATAGAAGTCACATATTAACTAAAAAAAGCCAAAAGAGAAAAAGACAATTGAGAAAATCCGGCTATTTAGTTGAGTCAGATGCAAAAGTAGTTAGAAAGATGTTATTGAAATAATTTAGCAAGGAGGATTCAAATGGCTAGAATTAAACAAGGTGTCAACGCCAAGAAAAAACATAAAAAAATATTAAAACTTGCTAAAGGCTACTATGGAGCAAAAAGCAAGTTATTCAGACCTGCCAATGAAGCGGTAATGAGAGCTTTAAGAAGTGCATACCGTGGTAGAAAAGAAAAGAAAAGAAATTATCGTCGTTTATGGATTACACGCATCAATGCAGCGAGCAGAATTCACAATTTAAGTTACAGTAAATTCATGCATGGTTTAAAAAAGGCAAATGTAGAAGTCGATAGAAAAATCTTAGCTGATTTAGCGATGAACGATGCCGGTGCATTTGAACAGTTTGTTGCAATTGCAAAAGATCAATTAAACTAAAACCAGATTCAAACAGTGTCTCTAAGGTTCGTATCCTAATTGTTATGACAAGTTATAGGAAACTCAGAGGTACTGTTTTCTATTTTTTGAAATCAATCAAGATCTTGAACTTTAAAAAATAGGATGATAAGATAAGCAAAACAGCACTGTGAGGCAAACAATGGAGAGAATCTACAATATTAACAAGCATCGACGACAACAACAATGGTCCTTTTTTTTAAAAAGAAGAAAACCGGCAGAGATATTGGTCAGTGGTTTTGCTCTCATTATTCTAACCGGAACATTTCTATTGATGCTACCGATTTCTTCTGCAAGTGGTCGAGGGACCAGTTTTTTAAACGCTTTATTTACGGCGACTTCCTCCGTATGTGTAACGGGGCTCATCGTTGTGGATACGGGGACTTATTGGTCGTACTTCGGACAAATGGTCATCATTCTACTCATTCAAATTGGCGGACTGGGTTTTATGTCGATGATGACGATTTTTTTTATATTTTCCGGTAGAACGATCACAATTCGAGAACGTTTGATTTTACAGTCCTCGGTGAACAAGGATAAATTACAAGGAATCGTCAAATATGTGAAATATATGGTAGCCTCAACCACTAGCATCGAGATTGTCGGCGGTTTGTTGTTTGCAATGGTTTTTATTCCGGAGTTTGGTTTTGCCAAGGGCATCTATTTTGGATTTTGGCATTCGATCTCCACTTATTGTAATGCCGGCTTTGATTTGATTGGCCAATTTAGAAGTTTTACACCCTATGTCGAGAATGGTACCCTAGTCTTCACAGCCTGTGCCCTCATTGTACTGGGTGGTCTGGGTTTTGCAACGACCAACGAAATCATTCACTATAAAAAGGCCAAACGCTTGAGTGTTCATACTAAAATAGTGCTCATCATGACTTTTGTGCTCATTACCAGTGCGGCCATTTTAATCTTTCTATGTGAATACCACAACCCGAATACTTTGGGACCGTTATCGTTAAAGGGCAAAATATACGCCGCTTTGTATCAATCCATCACTCCGAGAACGGCAGGTTCCAACACCATCGATCAAACCCTTCTCACAAAACCCGTCTTGTTTATTTCGATGATTTTAATGTTTGTGGGCGGTTCGCCGGGTTCTACGGCAGGTGGTGTTAAAACCACGACGATTGCAACGATGTTTTTAAACTTAAAAGCTAATTTAATGGGCACTAGAGATGTTACCTTATTTAAAAGACGCTTACCCTTGTCGGTGCTGCAAATAGCTTCCGCTTTGTTTTTTATCGCTGTTTTAATCAACGTTACAGTGAGTATGGTTTTAATCATCATGGAACCCAATATTCCTATGGAATACTTGGTTTTCGAAGTCATATCGGCTTATTCCACGGTCGGGTTGACCTGCAATGTAACTCCGGCTTTAAGTGATATTTCTAAATGGGTGTTGGTTTTTACGATGTTTGCCGGAAGGGTTGGCCCCTTAACCATTGCCTATGTTTTAACACGAAAAGAGCAAATGGATGTGAGTGCAAAGGGACAATACCGCTTACCGGAAGAAAATATTTTATTAGGATAGGAGACGTTCTTGAAACAGAAACAATATGCCGTTTTAGGCTTAGGACGATTTGGCATCGGTTTAGCTACGACACTTGCAAATTTGGGCGCAGAAGTTATAGCCATTGACGTTGATGAGGAAAAAATTCAAAACATTGCCGATGTGGTATCTTTTGCGGTGCAAGCAGATATTACCGATATCCATGCTTTGGAATCCATTGGGATTCAAGATGTTGATGTGGTGATCGTATCGACAACGACGGATTTTAACTCCAGCATCATGGGTGTTTTAAACGTACAGGAACTGGGTGTTCAAGAAGTTTATGTCAAAACTACCAATGAGCAACACCGTAAATTAATGCATCGGTTGGGTATTACCAGGGTTTTCTCACCTGAAGAAGATATGGGGAAAAGAGTCGCTTATCATTTGATGACCGGTGGTTTCTTTGAAGTATTGTCCTTAGATACCAATCATTCTATAGTGGATATCAACCCCTTAGAAAGTTGGATCGGCAAGTCTTTACAAGAGTTGGAGATAAGAAAACATTACGGTTTTAATATCATCGCAATACAAAATGGCGATATGCTGAATGTCTCGCCCTTGGCCACGGATGTTATTCAGGAAAACGACAAGTTGGTGATTATTTGTGACAATGAATCCTTCGCAAAGTTCAAGATGAAAATGGCAGAAGAGAAATCATGAGAGTTTTGTCCAGAAAAAATCAGATCATCAAAACCTATGCATCATTGAAGCGCAAAAAGAAAAGGGAAGAGACAGGTTTGTTTCGATTTGAAGGGGAAACCCTACTGGAAGAAGCTTTAAAGTTTGAGCTGCCGATCGAAGCTGTTGTGGTGAGCGATACTTGGTATAAAAAAAATAACTTCAACAACGGCGAGAGCTACAAACTTTTAAAACATAGGGATATTCCGGTGTATGGCCTGATAGAAAAAGACTACCGCAGCCTTTCGGGACTTATGTCGCCGGAGGGCGTGATGGTGATAGCCCGTCACCAATCCATGCCCGAAAAAAAACATCTTTTTTTAGTGGTTTTGGAAGATGTTCAAGACCCGGGAAACGTGGGTACGATTATTCGCACGGCAGATGCCGCAGGGGTTACTCAAATCGTTTATACATCCAAAACGGCGGATCCTTACAATGAAAAGGTCATACGCGCTTCTATGGGATCTGTCTTCCATTTACATTTGCAGCAAACAGAAAACTTGGAAGAGTTTTTGTGTGGCAAAAAGAAGGATGGCGCCTTGGTTTTTGCGGCTTCCTTGCAGGGGAAACCTTACGATATGCAACAAGAAATTCATCGCTTTAGAAATAAACCGTGGGTTTTGGTGGTCGGCAATGAGTCACAGGGCTTAACCTCTTCAACAGAAGCTCTCAGTGATTATTTGTACAAAATTTCTATGTATGGTTATGCCGAATCGTTGAATGTTTCCGTTGCAACTGGTATAATATTATTCGAATTGGCGAAGATTAAAAATAGCGATGAAGGAAAAGTGTCATAAATCACTTCCGATAAAGAGAGAGAATGGTTGGTGAAAATTCTAACGGGGTATTGTGAACGTTCATTCCGGAGCTGTCGTCGTGAAAACAGTAGCGATGACCGTTACGCAACGTTATGCGAGAGCGATTGCCTGAGACGGTGCAGGTAATAACAAAGGTGGTACCACGATCATTCGTCCTTTACGGACGTTTTTTTTTATTAATAGATTACTAGGAGAAGGTATGCATAAACAATTAAATGAGTTGAGGGATGCATTTCATAAAAGTACAGAAGAAATACAAACCCTTAAAGACTTGGAAGCAATCAGAGTTCAGTATTTAGGTAAAAAGGGAAGATTGACCATTGCTTTAAAAGGAATGGGAAAACTATCCCCTGAAGAACGACCGACGGTCGGTAAGTTGGCCAATGTTATTCGAGGGGAAATCGAAAAAACCATTCAAGAGAAAAAGGAATGGTTGGAAGAAAAAAAGATAGATTTAGAAATCCAAAATGAAAAATTGGATATTACCCTTCCCGGACGTATGCCGGAGCGGGGTCATCGCCATCCACTCAACCTCGTTATGTCGGATTTGGAAAAGATTTTTATCGGGATGGGTTTTTCCATCGCAGAAGGTCCTGAAATCGAATGGAGTGAATACAACTTTGATCATTTGAATATGCCGGCGGAACACGCCTCCAGAGACCTGCAAGAAACCTTTTATTATACAGAGGACATTGTCCTACGCACCCAGACATCGCCGGTTCAGATTCGCGTTATGGAAAACAACAGACCGCCCTTGAGGATTATATCTCCGGGCCGGGTATACCGTAGCGATGAGGTAGATGCGACCCACTCTCCGGTGTTCCACCAGATGGAGGGCTTGGTCATAGATCAAAACATCACCATGTCGGATTTAAAAGGCACCTTGAGTTTATTTGCTCAAAAACTATTTGGTGATACCGTTAAAACGAGGTTTAGACCTCACCAATTTTATTTTACCGAACCTTCTGCAGAAATGGATGTCTCTTGCTTTAAATGTGGCGGTACCGGTTGCCGGGTTTGTGGCAGCGGATGGATCGAACTATTGGGTTGCGGAATGGTACACCCCAACGTACTGCGCCATTGCGATATAGATCCAAACGTATTCAGTGGCTTTGCCTTTGGTATGGGACTGGAACGAGTTGCTATGACAAAATACGAGATCAACGACCTGAGACTATTATTTGAAAATGACAAACGTTTCTTAGAGCAATTTTAACGGAGGATTAGATGCAAGTAACATTCAAATGGCTAAAAGATTATGTTGAGATAGACACGACACCGGAAGATTTGGCAGAACGCATTACCATGTCCGGTACATGTGTAGAAACCTTAGAAGAAGTTGCTCCCAAGGTACAGGGTATCGTAGCAGGTAAGATTGACACCATCGAAAAACACCCCGAAGCGGATAAATTATGGGTATGTACTGTATCTGTGGGGAAAGAAAAACCCATCACCATTATCACCTCTGCTACCAATGTGTTTGCGGATGCGACAGTACCGGTGGCGGTTGTCGGTGCGACCATAGCCAACGGTGACACCATGACGGAGGTGGCATTCAGAGGTATTACCTCTCAAGGTATGTTTTGTTCTGTGGAAGAAATGGGTTTGAACACGTCATTGTTTTCAAAAGAACAAATTGAAGGTATTTATATCTTTGATGAACCCCTCACACCTGGAACCGACATTAAAAGCTATATGTGGGGAGATGACCACATCCTTGAGGTGGAAATCACGGCAAATCGAAGTGATTGCCAATCCATATACGGCATTGCGAAGGAGGTTTCGGCTACATTAGATACACCCATTTGTGCACCAAAGCTACACCCTATGGGCGAAGCGGAAGGCGAAATTCAAAACTATTTGAGTGTCGAAATTGCCAGCAAAAAATGCTCCCGTTATCATGCCACGATGTTTCGGGTAAAAAAAATAGAGCCTTCACCCCATTGGATGCAAGTTCGACTTCTCAATGCCGCGGTCCGTCCGATTAACAATATCGTCGATGTGACCAACTTTGTGATGTTGGAAACCGGTCAACCCCTTCATGCTTTTGACTACGAAAGTTTAAAATCTAAAAAAATTGTCGTACGAGAAGCAGGGAAGGATGAAACAGTCGTTACCTTAGACAACAAAGAAAGAGCACTAAAGCCGGATATGCTGATGATTACCAACGGCACTTATCCGGTTGCTGTGGCCGGGATCATGGGTGGTGCTAATTCTGAGATTACAAAAGAAACAGAATTGGTTTTATTGGAATCTGCATGTTTTGACAAAACATCTGTACGTTTAACTTCCCAACGCTTGGGTTTGAGAAGTGAATCCTCTTCCCGATTTGAAAAGGGTTTGTACCCCAACTTAGTGGAACAGGCCACCGCACGGGCGACGGAATTGCTATTATCTATAGGTGCCTGTGAGCTCATTGACGGTTACATAGATGTTTATCCTGAAAAGCAACAACCGGTTTCTATCGAGGTGAGCGCGCAATGGATCAACGACTTCATCGGGATCGATATTTCTCGAAAAGAAATGATCCTTTATCTAAAGCGTCTCTTCATAGAGGTTCAAACAGATCCGGACAACGAAGACAAAATGACCGTTTATCCCCCCGATTATCGACAAGATTTGGAAATTCGCGAAGATATCGCCGAAGAAGTCGCCAGACTTTACGGTTACAACAATATTCCCAATACCATTATGGGCGGCACCACGCTGGTGGGTGGCAAAACGAGAGATCAACAGCTGGAAGAGCTTCTGACCGACGTTTTAATCGGCAGCGGCTATAGCGAAACCCTGACCACCTCCTTTACCAATTTACCCCATTTGGTCGACCTGAGACTGGCAGATGAAAAGGATCAAGTTGTCCAATTGCTGAACCCCTTAGGTGAGGACAACAGCATGATGCGCAATACGTTGATGGCACATCAATTGGAGATTATTCAAACCAATTACAATCATAAAAACACTCGGGGACGATTCTTTGAAATCGCCATGACCTATCACCACAACGACGATCCAAAGGGCTTACCCATAGAAAAAGAGAGGTGTGTGATTTCAGCCTACGACGGCATAGATTTTTTCGGCTTAAAAGGTTTGGTAGAACGCATCTTTGCCAGTTTGGGTATTGATGGGGTCGAGTACAAAGTAGGAGAGACGGCGTTATTTCATCCCTACAGAAATGCTGATATATACATAAAAGATCAATGTATCGGTACATTGGGTGAAGTCCATCCGATTATTGTCAAAAATCACCGTTTACCAAGGCGTACGTATATCTGTGAACTAGATTGTGAAATGCTTTACGAGGCGGCGCAATTGGAAGTTCGCTATATCGATTTACCTCGTTACCCCAGCTCGTCAAGAGATATCGCCTTGGTCTTGGACGAAGGGGTTCCCTCCGGAGATGTGGTTAAAATTATAGAAAGCCATAATAACGGCATGATTGAAAGTATCGATCTCTTTGACGTTTATGTAGGGGATCAAATTGAAAAAGGAAAAAAAAGCCTGGCTTATTCCATTGTGTTTAGATTGCCTGAACGCACCTTAACAGATGAAGATATTCAGGGTGTGATGGACAGTATTCTAAAAGATTTGAATGAAAAACTCGACGCAAAATTAAGAGACTAACCCGTTCCATCGTATATAATATTATGAATTGAACATCGTAGGGAGTGACGACTCTCACTGCGATTCAGTGCTCGTATAGGAGGATTTTATGTCTGAACAAAAAAACACAACGGAATTAAAAATATTTGGTATCAATTTTCACGTTAAAACCGGTGATAATATAGAAGAAGTCTTAGCCATAGCCGAATATGTGGATAAGGAACTCAATGAAGTTAAGGAAAAAAATCCTTATACCAACAACATGCACATTGCCATCCTCGGTGCTATGAACATTTCCGAGCGTTTGGAGCAGGCGCAAGAAAAGGTAGATATTGTCAAAGCGGCAGAGGAAGAAGCGAAGAGTAAAATCAGCGAACTTGAAGGCATTATTGTCGGTAAAAACCGTGAAATTCAAAACCTTCAGGACCAAAAGAGAGCTGTGATCAATGAAAAAGAAGAGCTCAATCAGCAATTAAATGATAAGGAAGAGTTGTTAAACCAATACCGAGACCATTTAAAACAGTCAAAATCTGAAAGTGAAAACGACCGAAAAACAATCTTAGATTTGCAAAACCAATTGTTCGAATGTCAAATCGAATTGGTGAAGGCAAAAAAAGGTGACGAAGAAACAGCTGTTTCGGAAGATATATCAGAATAGTGAGATTATAATAAAGCCGGAATAATTTTAAAATTATCCCGGCTTTATGACTTTTATTTTGATTTTTACAGAATCTTCTTCAAAGATCGCAGATGATTGATGCAATAATTGACCGACAAGCCTTCTTGTAGGGTTTCTCCACGGTAATTGTACCAACATACATCGATACCGGCATTGTTAGCGCCTTGTATGTCGGAACTTTGTGAGTCTCCCACCACAAGGGCTTTTTCTTTTTGGAAAGAGGGAATCGCTTGAGAAACGTGCTTAAAAAAACGGATATCGGGTTTAGCGTAGCCAACTTCTTCGGAGACAAAATGTCCTGACAAAAATACTTTTAATCCGGAGAGTCGCATACGGTTGTGCTGAGTAAAAGCTACCCCATTGGATATCGAGTATAAATCATACTTTCTCTTTAAGTAGCGACAAATATCCATAGCCCCTTCCATTAAATAGGCTTGTTCCGATAAAATGCGTTGGTAGTCATCTTCAAAAGCGGCAGGGTCAAGATCTATGTTGTATTGTTCAAAGAGCAGATTAAAGCGCTCTACTACCAGCACATCCTTTGTGATCTTCTTATCTTCCAATTTTTTCCATAGACTAAAATTCAAATCGTTGTAAACTTTCACAATATCATCGTCGATGGTTAAATGGTACAACTCAAAAGCTTTACTTAAAGCAACGGCTTCACTTTTTCTAAAATCAAACAAGGTTTCATCTAAATCAAATAGAATGAATCGGTATTTTTTTATGGACAAAGAATGGCCTCCAGTGACTCGCTAAAGACTTCAATGTGATTTTCCGGTGTTGCCCAAGAGGTGACAAAACGATAAACAGTATGGGTGGCGCTGTAATCGTCCCACTTTTGGAAAGCAAATTTCTTCGACAAAGTTGCTGCCAAGTCATTTTCTAAAATTGGAAAAAGTTGGTTCGTCATGGTGGGCACTAACAAATTAATGTTATATTTTTGAAAGATCCGATCTAACTGTTGAGCCTTATCGATGGCATGGGCTCCACATTTTTCATATAATTGATTTTCCAGTAAAGCAATCAATTGAAGTCCCAATATGCGTCCCTTTGCCATCAAACCTCCGCATTGTTTGAGCGTGTATAGAAAATTATCTGCTAAACTGAGGTTTTCTATCACCAAAACTTCTCCAAACAAACCGCCACATTTAGTGGCACCGATGTAATAGGCATCGAAAAGCATTGGCAGATCTTTCCAAGAAAGGGTTTTGCCCTTTGCTGCAAGACCTTGCGCAAAGCGGGCACCGTCCATATACAGAATTAAACCGTACCGGTCACAAACGGATTTTAAGCGTTTTACTTCTTCTAAGGAATACAAGGTTCCCAATTCGGTGGGGTGAGAGATGTACACCATTTTGGGTTGCACCATGTGGTGGTCCTCACCATGTTCGCGGAGCACAGAAAGGACGGCTTCCGGGGTTAATTTTCCTTCTTGGTTTGGCCGTGTAAGGACTTTATGTCCACGTGCTTCAATGGCGCCGGTTTCATGGAGGGCAATGTGTCCGGTATCGCAGGAGATGACAGCTTGATAGGGCTTCAGTGCATGGGTGATAAAGGTCAGATTTGTTATGGTGCCACCGGCAAAGAAATGAATGGCGTTGTTGTAAGAGCCTACACGTTCTTGTAATAACTCCCGGGCTTTGTCGCAATACACATCTTCTTGATAGCCTGTGGTTTGCTCCATATTGGTCTCTTCTAAGGCTTTCAAAACAGTCGGGTGGGCGCCTTCCGTATAATCACTGGTAAAAAAAATCATATTGTCTCCAACTTCATTTCTCGTCAAAATTGTAAGACTGATAGAGCCGATGGTCCGTTTTTCTATCTAGGAACAGCATCACTCAGTCTTGAGTTTTTTTCTGAATGGGCGATGCCTCAGAATTAAAAAAATTCTCATTGATAGCAATTGCTCGCACCACACTTTCTTTAGCCGGTCCGCCGATGATGTTTCTGGCATTGACGCAATTGCTGATATCGATCGCTTCGTAAATGGTTTTGTCAAACACCGGGTCGATGCTTTGATATTCCTCCAAGCTCAAATCGTCTAAATTTTTTTCTTGCTCCAGTGCATAAAAAACCAATTTTCCAATGATGGCGTGGGCATCTCTGAATGGCACGCCCTTTTTCACCAACCAATCGGCTGCATCGGTAGCATTTGTAAAACCACCCTTTGCTGCTTCTAACATGGTGTCTTGGTTGACGGTCATGGTGTTGACCATCTGTTTAAAAGTGCGGGTAACCATCATCAAAGTATCTACCGTGTCAAACACCGGTTCTTTGTCTTCTTGCATATCCTTGTTATAGGCTAGGGGCAACCCCTTCATCGTGGTTAAAAGCCCCATGAGGTGGCCATAGACACGCCCGGTTTTCCCTCGTACCAACTCAGCGATATCCGGATTTTTCTTTTGGGGCATAATGCTCGAGCCTGTGGCATAAGCGTCGTCCAATGTAATAAAATTAAATTCGGAAGAACACCATATAATAATTTCCTCAGAAAAACGGGATAAATGCATCATGTACACGGCAGCTGCTTCTAAAAAGTCAATGCAAAAGTCTCTGTCGGATACAGCATCTAGGGAGTTTTGACAAATCGACGAAAAACCCAATAGGTTTGCCGTGTAGTACCGATCCAGAGGGTAGGTGGTCGTCGCCAATGCGCCGGCGCCCAAGGGCGATGCATCGCTCATTTTGTAGACTTGCCGGAAACGCGTTACATCTCGTTTGAGCATTTCTGTGTAAGCCGTTAAATGGTGGGCTAAAGTAATCGGTTGTGCGCGTTGCAAATGGGTGTAACCCGGCATAATGGTGTTGGTGTGTTTTTTGGATAACTTTAATAAAACTAGACCCAAATCGCTGATCTCACCGATAAGCTCATTGCACATTTCTTTTAGATATAACCGCATATCCGTAGCCACTTGATCGTTACGGCTGCGCCCGGTGTGCAGTTTTTTTCCTACACTACCAATCCGTTCTATTAATAAAGCTTCGATATTCATATGGATGTCTTCCATACGAATATCGAAGGCAATTTTACCGGATTCAATCTCTTGTAATATCTCTTCCAAACCCTTTACGATGAGGTTAACCTCTGAATCTTCAAGGATGTTTTGTTTGCCGAGCATTTTAACATGGGCAATACTGCCTTCAATATCCTGACGGTATAAACGGGCATCAAAATGAATAGAAGAATTAAAATCGTCCGTTAAGGAATCCGTCGCTTTGTTAAAGCGACCGCTCCAAGCTTTACTCATCCGTACTTTGTTTCCTTTCCTCTTGGCTCAATTTCATGAGAGCTCTTACTTTTAATGGTAAACCAAAGAGGTTAATAAAACCTTCAGCATCTTGATGGTTGTACATATCCCCGGTGGTAAAGCTGGCAATTTCCGCATTGTATAATGAGTAAGGGGAGTCGACGGAAGCCAGTAAAATATTACCTTTGTAGAGCTTGAGTTTCACTTCGCCGGTTACAACCTTTTGAGTTTCATCGACGAAGGCCGAGAGGGCTTCTCGCAGTGGGGTAAACCAACGGCCGTTGTATGCCAGTTCTGCAAACTCCAAGGCGACTTGTTGTTTAAACTCATAGGTATCCCGGTCTAAGCACATGTGTTCCAGTTCTTCGTGGGCATGGTAGAGAATAGTGCCGCCCGGAGTTTCATAGATCCCTCTGGATTTCATTCCCACCACGCGGTTTTCAATCAAGTCGACGATACCGATGCCGTGTTTGCCTCCAATTTCATTACAGGTCTCTAAAACTTGACGTCCGGTCATTTTTTTTCCGTTGACTGCAACCGGAACCCCTTTTTCGAAGGTTAAAGTGATATACTCCGCCTTGTCGGGAGCTTTTTCCAATGTGTTGGTCAGGGTGAGCAAATGTTCATAATTCGGTTCCAGGGAAGGGTCTTCCAATTCCAAACCTTCGTGGCTGATGTGTAAAATATTTCTGTCACGACTATAACTTTGATCTTTACTCATATTGACTTTAATGTCGTGGAGAATACAGTAATCCATGGCATCTTCTCTGGATTTAATATCCCAAATACGCCATGGTGCGATGATTTTTAATTTAGGGTCGATGGCGCCTATACCTAATTCAAAACGAACTTGATCGTTTCCTTTACCTGTTGCACCGTGACAAATAGCTACGGCACCTTCTTTGTGGGCGATATCTACCAATACTTTTGCGATTAAAGGACGCGCCAACGAAGTGCCCAGCAAATATTTTTTTTCATAAATGGCATCGGCCTTTAAAGCCGGCCAGACGTAATCCTCTACGAATTCATCGGTAACGTCTTCTATGTATAATTTCGAGACGCCACTGGCCAGTGCGCGCTCTTCCAAACCGTCTATTTCAGTGCCTTGGCCGACATCGACGCACACAGCGATGACATCGTAATCGTAAGTTTCCTTTAACCAAGGTATAATCGCTGTTGTATCCAATCCGCCAGAGTAAGCCAGTACTACTTTTTCTTTATCCATGTTATCCTCCCTACAATACTTGTGATTGAATGATTATACACTATTGAAAAGGGGATAGCAATGCATATTTCGAAATATTAGGAAGCGTTAAACAAATATTTATGCAAAATAATGGTTGAATATACATTCCGTAAAGGATATAATAGCAAGAACTAATCCAAAGGAGACAGTCATGATAAAAGTATCTATTGTTGGTAGCACAGGTTATGCAGGACAAGAATTGCTTCGATTGCTGGCCAGACATAAAGAAGTTGAAATAAAACATTTGGTATCCAGATCCTATGTAGGGCAGCCTTACCGAGAAATATATGGAAACTATCAAGATATTATAGAAGACACTTGTGTCGATAATGATTTAAACAGAATAGCGGAAGATTCAGACCTGATTTTCTTTGCTTTGCCCCATGGTTTAGCATCGAAACAAGTTAACTCCGATTTGCTGAATAAAGTAAAAGTGATTGACCTGGGAGCAGATTACAGACTCCATGATTTGAATATTTATACTCAATGGTATGAGTCAGAACACGGCAGCCCCGATTTATTGCCGGAGGCGGTATATGGTTTGCCGGAACTACATAAGGATGCTATTGCAACTTCCAAGTTAGTCGCCAACCCCGGATGCTACACAACTTGTTCTATTTTAAGCTTGATGCCCTTGGTCGTCAATAAGCTGATAGACCCTGAGAGCATTATCATAGACGCTAAATCCGGTGTGACCGGAGCAGGACGTTCGCTTTCCGTCGATCAATTGTATTGTGAAGTTAACGAAAATGTTAAGGCTTATAAATTAGCTTCCCATCGGCACACTCCGGAAATTGAGCAGGAGCTGTCACTAGGTTATGGCAAGGGAATTCAATTATCCTTTACGCCTCATCTTATTCCGATGAATAGAGGCATTTTGGCCACCTGTTATGCCAGCTTGACGAAAGAAATCACCGAAGAGTCCTTGTATCAGATCTACCGTCAGTTTTACAATGAGGCACCCTTTGTGCGTATTCGGGAAAAGGATTTGCCACAAACCCGTTATGTTAAAGGTTCCAATTATTGTGATATTGGCCTGAGAAAAGATCCGAGAACCGGTCGTGTGATTGTCATCGGTGCTTTGGATAATTTACTGAAGGGCGCAGCGGGACAAGCGGTCCAAAACATGAATTTGATGTATAATCTAAAAGAGGAGGAAGGCTTGGACTTAATACCGCCCATGCCGATTTAAATAGATATGAAAAAACTTAAAATTATTGATGACGGCAATGCCGTATCGCCCAAAGGCTTTGTAGCTTCTGGGATTTCAGCAGGATTAAAAAATAAAAAGAAAGACTTATCCCTTATATTATCGGAAAAAGAAGCTACTGCCGCTATGGTGGTTACCGCCAACACTTTAAAAGCAGCACCTATTAAATGGAACAGCCAACACTTTCACGTCGGCGATAAAAAGAAGGGTATCTTAATCAATTCCGGCAATGCCAACGCTTGTACCGGCCAAGAAGGTTTGGATAAAATCGATCTTATTGCTGAGGAAATAAATAATACATATAATATACCTAGAGATAAAATGCTTTTCGCATCAACGGGAGTCATCGGTGTTCCGTTACCCCAAGAAAAAATCATCAATGCTTTAGAAAAACTTTTTAATAACAAGGGTAACAAATCATCCAATGGAGAAGATGCTGCCCGTGCAATTCTCACAACGGACCTCGTGACGAAAACCATTGCTGTCCAAGTAACTCTAAAAGATAAAGTTGTGACCATTGGCGCTATGGCTAAGGGCTCCGGCATGATCTGCCCCAACATGGCGACCATGCTCTGCTTTATCACCACGGATCTCAACATTCAAGGAGACTGTTTACAAAAAATTCTCAATGATGCAGTTGCCGATTCTTTCAATATGATATCTGTCGATGGCGATATGAGTACCAACGACACGGTGATTGTATTAGCCAACGGTATGGCAGAAAACGAAATGGTCACATTGGATAATTTGGATGAAGATGAAAATCAAGTGCTCATAGAAGCCTTTGACATTATTCACAAAGCTTTGGCCAAATCCATTGCTAAAGATGGCGAAGGTGCAACCAAATTGATGGAAGTACAAATAATGGGTGCTGATACCAAAGAAAACGCCCGTATTATTGCCAAACAAATAGTGGATTCTTCATTAGTTAAAACCGCTGTTTTTGGTGCCGATGCCAATTGGGGTCGAGTTGTCATGGCTGTTGGATCAACCGGAATTGCTATTGATGAAAATGTGCTGCAGATGCATTTTGCTTCCAAAGTCGGCAAAGTAGATGTATTGGCTGAGGGTCGGCCACTGGAGTTCGACGAAGATCTAGCTACCAAAATTTTATCTGAAGACGAAATGCGTATCATCTTCAATTTAAATATGGGCAATTGCGAAGCGACGGCCTGGGGATGCGATCTTAGTTACGATTACGTTAAAATTAACGGGTCCTATAGGAGTTGATAGATGATGAATAAACGACTCACCAACGCTATCGAAAAGGCGGACATCCTCATCGATGCATTGCCATATATCAAAAAATTTAGAGATAAAACAATCGTCATCAAGTACGGCGGTTCTTTTATGTACGACGAAGAAATTAAAAACACCATTATGGACGATATTTCATTAATGAAACTGGTGGGCTTCAGACCGATCATCGTACATGGTGGTGGTAAAGATATAACCAAGTGCTTGGATGCCATGCAAGTACCAACCCAATTTGAAGATGGTTTACGGGTTACGACGAAAGAAGTTGCCAATGTCGCAGAAATGGTTCTATCCGGAAACATCAACAAGGAGATTGTATCGCTTCTAGAGATGCGAGGCATACATGCCATCGGCATTTCCGGCAAAGACGGCTCTATGATTAAAGCGAAGCCTTACCAACAGGACGGAAAAAATTTCGGTTATGTCGGTGAAATTGATCACATTAACCCCGACATACTGGAAATCTTTTTAAATGGCGATTATACACCGGTCATTGCGCCTATCGGAACCGATTGCGACAACAATACCTATAACATCAATGCAGACCATGCCGCTTATGCTATTGCCGTAGCCTTAAAAGCGGAAAAGCTCATTTACCTGACCGATACCAACGGCGTATGTCGAGATCCCGACGATCCCAACACCAATATATCCAAATTATCCCTTGATGAGATTGAGCCTTTAATCGACAATCAGATCGTTGGTGGGGGGATGATTCCCAAAGTGTTAAATTCAAAATTAGCCATTCAACAAGGCGTTGGATCTGTTCATATTTTAGATGGTAAATTGAGACACTCTTTACTATTGGAATTATTCACAACGTCAGGTATCGGCACCATGATTTACGAGGAGAAATAAATGAAACCAAGCACGAAAGAATTGGCAGAACACTATGTAATGAATACATACAATCGTTTTCCCTTAGTCTTAACTCAAGGGAAAGGGTCTTATGTTTTTGATGATCAAAACAAAAAATATCTGGACTTTTCTTCCGGTATTGCCGTCAATTGTTTAGGTCATGCCAACGAAGGACTCTTGTCTGTTATCAACGAACAAAGTCAGAAATTGATGCATACGTCAAATCTGTATTGGAATGAGGAGCAAATCAAACTCGCAAAAGC
This sequence comes from Eubacteriaceae bacterium, assembly GCA_012522805.1. Taxonomy (GTDB): domain Bacteria; phylum Bacillota; class Clostridia; order Eubacteriales; family Eubacteriaceae; genus JAAYJS01. The sequence goes on from JAAYJS010000025.1 coordinate 25,495, forward strand.
CTTGGTCGAAAAAAGCGTGATGGATCAGGCCTTCTTTTGCAATAGCGGTGCAGAAGCCAATGAAGCAGCATTAAAGCTGGCAAGAATTTATGCAAAACTTCACAAAAATAAAGAAGCTACGGTGGTTATTGCCATGGATGGATCCTTCCATGGTAGAACCTATGGAGCGATCTCTTTAACCGGCCAAAAGAAATATCAAGAGAATTTAGAACCTTTAGTTGAAGACATTGTTCATGTACCTTTTAATGATTTCAACGCCTTAGCGAATCAGGTTAATGATCGCACTGCTGCGATTCTATTGGAACCCATTCAAGGGGAAAGTGGTGTTCATCCTGCGGACAAAGCATACTTACAAAAGGTAAGAAAGCTTTGTGACGATCACAATATCGTTTTGATTTTTGACGAAGTTCAAACCGGTATCGGGCGCACAGGAGAATTTTTTGCTTTTCAAACTTATGGTGTGACACCGGATGTGATTTGTCTGGCAAAGGGATTGGGTGGCGGTTTTCCCATCGGTGCTATTGTCGCCAAACAACCTTTTGCAAGTGCCTTGACACCTGGCACCCATGCGGCAACCTTTGGAGGAAATCCTTTAGCTTGCGCCATAGGCAATTATATTGTAAAGACCGTCGGGGACGAAAACTTTTTAAAGGAGATTAAAAAGAAAAGCGATTTCTTAATAGAGGGTTTAAATGCATTGAAATCAAAATACCCCGGTAAAATCGTTGAAATACGAGGAAAGGGTTTACTGATTGCAGTTGAATTCAGCGAAAAATCTTCCGAAATCTTAAGCACCTGTATAGACAAGGGTTTACTGTTGGTAGGTGCCGGTGAAAGGAATATTCGTTTTTTACCGCCTCTTAACACTGATAAGAACGAGATTTCGGCCTCATTAGAGATTTTTGAAAAGTGCCTCTCAATGTGAAAAACTATGATAGACACCTTTTAAAAATGAAAATAAATAGATTGAAAAACAAAGGAATTTTCTAAAAGCGTTGAATATTTTGACTTAAAATGTTAGAATATTACTATTGATGTTGCTTTTTTAACAATCTCAAGTTTATGAACATCTAAAAAGAAAGGTGGTGATGTGATGTCTATTCTTGATGCAATTCAAAATGCGGAAGATAGAGCTGAACAAATCATCCAAGACGCAAGAGAAAAATCGCGGGATATTATCAGAGAATCCGATAGGATAGCCAAGGAGGAGGCTGATCAAGTTATTGCCAATGCAGTAACGAAAAAAAGTGAAATTCTCGATGCGCAAGAACTAGAGTCTGCAGAGCATGTTCGCAAAAAATTGGAAGCCGTTGATCAAAATAATCAAAAGATCTTTACGGCAGCCGAAAAGAACATCCCAAAGGCAGTATCCATCATTATGAAAAGGTTTGAAAGTCTATGATTGTACCAATGAAAAAAGCAACATTAATCGTTATGAAGGAGGACAAGGACGACGTTCTGTACGCTTTACAAGAAAGTGGCCATTTTATGGTCATTGGATCTGAAAGCAAAGATACAGAAGAAGTAAAACAAGAAGATCTTCAAGAGAAATCTGACGGTTTAACAGCAGTTATTCAGCAGAACGAGACGATTTTAAGGGCGATTAAGCCTTACAACAAAAAGAGTCTGTTGAGCCCTAACCCCGAAATTACTTATGAAGATTTTAAAGAAGTCAGTGTAGAAGGCAAAGAAGCCATCGAGACCATCAACAGAACTTTAAACACCATGCAGGCAAAGGAATCCAGAATAGCTAATTTAAGGTCTGAAAACCTTCATTTAAGACCCTGGTTGGACTTAAATGAGCCCTGCAATGCGAATAAAGATACGAAATCGACGATTACTCGTGCCGGCTTTATTGAAGACGCCTTCATTCCAGAACTTAAAGAATTGCTAGAAGAGTACGGTGGCGTCCTAACCCTATATGGTTACGGCGAACCCGGACATGCTGGCATGGTGACTTATCTGAAAGACGATAAGGAAGCGATTGATACGGAATTAAAAAATCTAGGCTTTACAGATACGGCATTACCCGATATCAGTGAGTTACCGAAAGACCGTTACGCAGAAAACATCAGACGAATGAAACGTCTCAGTTCTGAAATTGCCATACTCAATAAGTATATCAATAATCCCAATGAAAACATTGAGGACATCAACTTATTTCACGAACAAATGGTTGCGGAACATGAAAGAGAATCCGTCGATTATGTAGAGACTGCGGAAACGGTGTGCTTCCAAGGTTGGGTGCGATTTGACAAAACAGTTGTGATCAGAAAAGTTGTAGGGAAAGTAACGGATGTATTCGAGTTAAACTTCGAAGACCCCTCCGACGATGAAACCCCTCCAACAATTTTGGAAAATCACAAGTTTTGGCATCCCTTCGAAATGATTACCGAGATGTATTCTATGCCGCCACAAGGCAGCGTTGATCCGACTCCGGTAGCAGGTTTTTGGTACTGGCTCATTTTCGGTATGATGATGGGAGACGTGGGCTACGGAGCACTAGTTGCACTGTTCAGTCTTGTTGTCAAGAAGTTTAAAAAACCCAAAGGCGATATGCTACGTCTTCTCAACTTATTGCTGTATGCGAGTATTCCAACTATTATTTTTGGTGTATTGTTCGGAAGTTACTTTGGTGTTGAATTGACGAAACCAATTCTATTTTCTCCCATTGACAGCCCTATTTCGATGTTAATTTTTTCTATGATTATAGGTGCTCTACACGTTATTTCCGGGATGTGCATCCAAATTGCCCAGAACATTAAAGATGGCGATGTGATGGCTGCTATTTACGATCAAGTATCATGGATTGTTGCCATTATCGGTGTTGGATTGATGTTTATACCCTCCCTCAGTCATATAGGAAAAGCAATGGCAATTGCTGGTGCCCTTGTGGTTCTCTTATTTGCCGGTAGGGATAGAAAGAACATCATCGTTCGTTTGTTGAGTGGGTTGTATTCACTTTATGACGCCAGCGGTTATTTAAGTGATATCCTATCGTATTCACGTATTTTGGCTTTGAGTTTAGCGACCGGTGTTATTGCCTACGTTATGAATCTTTTGGCAGGCATGGCTCAAGGAGCAGGTATCATTGGTTTTGTCCTGTCGATATTCATTTATCTCATAGGCCATATCTTTAATTTAGCCATAAGTTTATTGTCTGCTTATGTTCATGACAGTAGACTTCAATACATAGAATTCTTTGGTAAATTCTACGAAGGTGGAGGTATTCCTTTTACACCTTTAAGGTTTGATCCTAAAACATACGATTTTGTAAAAAAGTAAAATCAAGGAGGAAGATTACAACATGTCAGGTTTAGTTTTAGCAGTTATGGGAGCGGTTATCGCAGCTTGTGCAGGTCTTGGTTCAGTAGTAGGTGTTCAACTTTCAGGTTCGGCAGCAGCAGGTGTTGTGGCAGAAAAACCGGACTTATTCGGTAAAATGCTTGTTTTGCAGGCGCTACCGGGAACACAAGGTATTTATGGTTTCTTAACAGCTGTTTTGATTCTCAATCAAATTGGTCTATTAGGCGGTAATCCTGTTGATTTAACAGTGATGCAAGGTTGGTCTTATATTGGTGCGGGTCTACCCATCGGTATTATTGGAATTGCTTCCGGTATCTATCAAGGTAAAGCTGCGGTATCATCTATTCTTATGACCGGTAAAGATGAAACAGCCTTTGCAAAGGGTATTACCGTCACCGCTATGGTTGAAACTTACGCTATTCTAGCTTTATTGGCTTCTATTCTGATACTGAACTCACTTTAAAAACTATGATGAAATCGCTAATCTTCATAGGGACGAAAGGTGAATAGAATGGAGGTAAAAATTTGAGTAGTACAAAAATTACATCAAAAATAATTGAAAAAGCGGAAAAAAATGCCTCTGAAATTCTGGAAAATGCTCAAAAGCAAGCAATTGTAAATAAAAAACAAATAAAAGAACAATCTAAAAAGCAATTAGCAGAAATCAAAGAGCAAACCGACAAAGATATCGAAGCGATCAAACACAAAAATGAATTGATGCTTCGTCTTGAAAGTCGAAAAAAAGTATTGGCAACGAAAAGAAAAGTCATAGACTTAGTTTACGATGCGGCAGAAAAGGAGTTGTCACAGCTGGACGAAAGCAAATGGCAATCCCTGATTACGCGTATTGTAGTCAATGCTTCTGAAACCGGAACGGAAAAGCTGAGAGTACCTCATAAAGATAGAGCAAAGTACGAACAAGCCGGACCGGACGGAAAAACCTTTTTAGCTTCTCTCAACGATGCTTTGATAAAGAGCGGCAAAAAAGGACAATTGACAATGGATGCTGAAGATGGCAAATTTGACGGTGGTCTTGTATTGATACAAGAAAACGCCGACATCAATGCATCTTTTGATTACATTTTAAATATGATCCGTGAAGATTCCGAAAACGAGGTAGCCAGCGTTCTATTTGATAAGGAGGGATAAATATGAGTAAATCTGATTATCCTTATGCAAATGGGCGTATTGCTGTAAAAACACAACAACTCATCGGACGGGGGCAATGGCAAAGGTTAATAGAAGCGGGCGAAGGTCAAGCGCTAAAATACCTTGAAGAGAGTGCCTACGGCGGTCACATCGATAATATTCACGATGCACCTCTGGAACACCTTATTAAAGGCGAACTGGACGAACTGTATGCTCTGCTCAGAGAGATTTCCCCTGATGCTGAATTGACCAATATTTTGTTGTTGTTCAACGATGCTCATAACTTAAAAGCAATCACTAAAGCGCATCGCTTGGATTTGAATTTCAGAGACTACTTGACGGATCCCGGTGTCTATACTTGGGAAGAATTGATAGATGCAGTGGTTAATAAGAACTACGCTTTCCTTTCCGAAGAATTGCAGGAAGTTTTACAAAACGCCGAATCGGAAGAAAACCCCCGGTTGGCTTCTGCATATATAGACAAGGGTATTTATCAAACCATGTTGAAGTGGGTCGATCGATCTAAAAATGCGCTGATGCGTGAATTTATCAAAACAAGAATTGACAATGCCAACATCATGATGGTCATACGCGGCAACCAATTAAATTGGGAACCGGGTGAAATCGAACCCATGTTCATTCAAGGCGGCACTATCGAGGTCAACACCCTCATGTCGCTACTGGGAGAACCCCTCAATCAGGTGGTGCAACTCTTGGGAATCAGTGAGCATGAATATCATCAACTTGTAGGAAATTTAAATCAAAATGACAGCATTGCTGCAATCGAACAATTCCTAGATACTCGGTTATTGAAAATTGCAGAAAGAGAAAAAAACAATGCTTTTGGTATAGGCCCGATTCTTTATTACTATTATAGGAGAATCATAGAAGCAAGAGCTTTGAGAATTCTATTTGCTGAAAAAAGAGCAGGAATGAGCTCAACGCTGTCGGCATTGGGAATCGTATCATAGGAGGAATGTATGGATAGTGCAGAAAAAATCGCCGTAATCGGAGATAGAGAATCCGTTATGATTTTTCAGGCTTTGGGTTTTAGAACCATTTATGCTGAAAAAAAGGAAGAAATTAATAAAGCCATACATGATTTAGCTACGAGTCAATATGCTGTAATTTATATTACCGAACAAGCAGCCGCTACGGCGATGCAAACCATTGAGTTGTATAAAACATCGCCTTATCCTGCCATCATACCGATACCCAGTCGATTAGGTACTTTGGGTCTTGGTCAAAAAATTATAAAAGAAAACATTGAGAAGGCAGTAGGCGCTGATATTTTCTAGGTAATGGAAAGGATGGTTAAAGAATGGGTCAAGCCCAAAACATACAAAATACAAATAAAACTGGCACAGTAGTAAAAGTAGCCGGTCCTTTGATCGTTGCCTCGGGTATGGCAGACGTCCAAATGTTTGACGTTGTCAGAGTGAGTGAAAGACGATTAATCGGAGAGGTTATTGAATTGAGGGGTGATATGGCCTCCATTCAAGTTTACGAGGAAACTGCCGGTCTAGGCCCCGGAGAACCGGTTTACTTAACCGGTGAACCCCTATCTGTGGATTTGGCACCGGGCCTTATCGAAGGGATCTTTGACGGAATACAAAGACCGCTGGCTTCTATTTATGCGCAAGCAGGGGATAGAATTGCCCGTGGTATCGATGTTCCGAAATTGGATTATGAGAAGAAATGGAAATTTAAACCTGTGGCACAAGTTGGCGATCACGTCATTGCCGGAGATGTCCTGGGAACCGTTGACGAAACTGAAGCAGTCCTTCACAGAATCATGGTCCCCAACGGTTTAGAAGGAAAATTAACATGGTTGTTTGACGGTAGTGCAAACATTCAAGAGCCCATAGCAAAAATTGAAAAAACTGATGGAACCGTTGAAGAAGTTAAAATGCTGAGAACTTGGCCGGTACGACGCGGTCGTCCTTACAATGAAAAACTTGCACCGGACGAACCGATGGTAACAGGTCAAAGAGTCATCGATACCCTTTTCCCCATAGCTAAGGGTGGGGTTGCTGCGATACCGGGACCCTTTGGTTCAGGTAAAACGGTTGTTCAGCACCAGATTTCCAAATGGGCAGATGCAGATATCATCATCTACATCGGATGTGGCGAACGTGGTAACGAAATGACCGACGTTTTAATGGAATTCCCGGAATTAGCTGACCCTAGAACCGGTATGTCCTTGATGAAACGGACGGTACTAATAGCGAATACATCGGACATGCCTGTTGCAGCCCGTGAGGCTTCCATTTATACAGGTATCACCATCGCGGAATACTACCGAGATATGGGTTATAAAGTTGCTTTAATGGCAGACTCCACTTCTCGTTGGGCAGAAGCGTTGAGAGAAATGTCCGGACGTTTGGAAGAGATGCCCGGTGAAGAAGGTTACCCGGCATATCTGTCTTCGCGTATTGCGGAATTCTACGAAAGAGCCGGCTATGTTGCGTGCTTAGGAAGTGACGAACGCTATGGTACGGTTTCTGCTATCGGAGCGGTTTCGCCTCCTGGTGGAGATATATCCGAACCGGTATCCCAGGCGACTTTGCGTATTGTAAAAGTGTTCTGGAACCTCTCAGCAGATTTGGCTCATAGACGACATTTCCCCGCAATAGACTGGATTGCAAGCTATAGCTTGTATTCAGATCAGATGAACGAATATTTCGACAACCATGTGGATGCCAATTGGTCCAAACAAATTCAGGAAACCATGCAGATCCTTCAAGAGGAGTCAGAATTAGAGGAAATCGTCCGTTTGGTTGGTGTAGACGCTTTAAGTTTCCAAGATAGATTGACCTTAGAGTGTTCACAATCTATCCGTGAAGACTACCTCCACCAATCCGCATTTGACGATGTCGATACCTATTCTTCTCTGAAGAAACAAAACGGTATGCTTTCCACTATTTTGGACTGGTACCATATGGGTCAAAAAGCTTTGGATGCTCACGTACTTTTTAACGATATCATTCAGATGACCATCAGAGAACGTATCGCAAGAATGAAATACGTTCCAGAAGATAAGGTCGACGAGACATATAAGGCTATTAAAAATCAATTAGAACAAGAGTTTTTAGCATTAATGGAAGGAAGTGGCAACATTGATTAAAGAATATAAAACGATAACCGAAGTTGTTGGTCCATTGATGTTGGTAGAAGAAGTTGAAAACGTAAAATACGATGAATTGGTTGAAATTGAGCAAGCCAACGGCGAAAAGCGCATCGGTAAAGTCTTGGAAATCAATCAAGATAAAGCTTTGGTGCAGTTGTTTGAATCCTCCCAAGGGTTAAAACTGCCGACCTCCAAAGTGCGTTTTCAAGGTAAGAGTATTGAGCTGGGCGTTAGCCAAGACATGCTTGGACGTGTTTTTGACGGTATGGGTCGTCCTACCGATGACGGTCCCGAGATCATACCGGACAAAATGTTGGATATTAACGGAGAGCCTCTAAACCCCTATGCTAGAGACTATCCTGCCGAGTTTATTCAAACCGGAGTGTCCGCTATTGACGGCTTAAACACTTTGGTTAGAGGACAAAAGCTACCGGTTTTCTCCGGTTCCGGTTTACCTCATGCTCGTTTAGCAGCGCAAATTGCTCGACAAGCGCAAGTTTTGGAAAATGACGAAGGCTTTGCGGTGGTTTTTGCAGCTATCGGTATCACCTTTGAAGAGGCAGATTACTTTATCAAAGACTTCAGACGCACCGGTGCCATCGAAAGAGCAGTCTTATTTATGAACTTTGCCAACGACCCCGCTGTAGAACGTATTTCTACACCTCGGATGGCCATTACTTGTGCAGAATACCTGGCTTATGAATTGGGTATGCATGTTTTGGTTATTTTAACCGACATCACCAACTACGCGGAGGCATTGCGAGAAGTATCAGCAGCGCGTAAAGAGGTTCCCGGCCGTAGAGGTTACCCCGGTTACCTGTACACCGACTTGGCATCTCTCTACGAACGAGCTGGAAGAATTAGAGACAACAAAGGATCTATCACGCAAATTCCTATCTTGTCCATGCCGGAAGACGATATTACCCATCCAATTCCCGACTTGACAGGCTATATTACCGAAGGGCAGATCATCCTATCACGTGAATTACACATGAGAGGATTGGAACCGCCCATCAACGTATTGCCTTCCTTGAGCCGTTTAAAAGACAAAGGAATTGGCGAGGGTAAAACCCGTAAGGATCATGCCGACACGATGAACCAATTATTCTCCGCCTACTCAAGGGGAAGAGACGCAAAGGAATTGGCAGTTATCCTTGGGGATGCAGCGCTATCCGATGTGGATAAAATCTATGCAGAATTCGCCACTCAATTTGAAGAGCGCTATATTTCTCAAGGTTTTAACACGAACAGAACCATTATGGAAACATTGACGATCGGTTGGGAGTTATTGTCTATCTTGCCTAGAACAGAGCTTAAACGTATTAACGAAAGCTATATTGATGAATTCTGTCCTACACCACAAACAAAGGAGGTGTAGTCTATGGCTGCTCGAGTCAATCCCACACGAATGGAATTGACCCGTCTTAATAAGCGTTTAAAAATGGCTGTCCGTGGACATAAGCTATTAAAAGATAAACGAGACGAAATGGTCAGAAGGTTTATGTTGCTGGTACGCAGAAACAGAACAGTGCGCACACAGGTTGAGGAAATCTTGGAAAAGAACATGGTGCAATTTGCTGTTGCCGGTGCGCGAATGGGAGAAGAAAATGTACGAGAAGCTTTGATGTACCCGGCTCAGTCCGTTGAATTGGAACTGGGCAGGCAAAACATCATGAGCGTCGATGTGCCGACCATTGCTTTTACCGGTGATATTTCCGTTTCGGACTTACCCTACGGTTTTGCTTTTACTTCCGGTGCTTTAGATAAAGCGGTTATAGATATGGCCGAACTATTACCTAACTTATTGGAGTTGGCTCAAATCGAAAAAACCTGTAACATGCTGGCAGATGAAATCGAAAAGACCAGAAGACGCGTCAATGCATTGGAACATGTCATGATTCCTGAAATGACAGAGCAAATTCGCTATATCAAAATGAAACTGGATGAAAATGAGCGAGGCAATATCACTCGATTAATGAAAGTCAAAGACATGATGATGGAACAGGAACAAGTATAAAAACAATTGCTCTCGATTTGTAACAAAATCGAGAGCTTTTTTATGCTTGAAGGAATAGGCAAAAAAGCTTACAATACTATCTAAGTAATGAAATATCGAGGTGAAGGATGGATACAGGGATCGACAGAGAAGCGGCATGGCGATTATTAAAACAATACAATGAAAAAGACTTTCATATCCAACATGCCATAACCGTCGAAAAAGTGATGGGTTATTTTGCGCAAAAACATGGTGAAGATGTGAACTTTTGGAGCATCGCTGGCTTACTCCACGATATAGATTATGAAAAATACCCGGATGCCCATTGTCAAAAAGCAAAGGACATCTTAAAAGAGTCGGGTGCGACGGAGGATTTGATACATGCGGTGGTCAGCCATGGTTACGGCGTTTGCTCAGAGGTGGAACCTACGCATTTAATGGAAAAAACGATGTATGCTGTCGACGAACTCACCGGTCTCATTGGGGCTGCCGCCTTAATGCGCCCATCTAAAAGCGTACAGGATATGAAACTCAAAAGCATTAAGAAGAAATTTAAAGATAAAGCATTTGCTGCCGGTTGCTCCAGAGATACCATCAAAAAAGGTGCTGAGATTTTGGGAATGAATATTGACGACCTGTTGTGGGAAACGGTGTTAGCCATGAAAGCGGTGGAAAAAGACATCGAAACAGAAATGGAACGCTATCGCAAAGAAACAGGCAATGAATAAAACGGTACGACAGAATTGAGCCGCCGTTACAATATAGGAAATCTTAAAACAGTCATCTTTATCTAGCAGAATAAGGATAGCTGTTTTTTTATGATTTTGCATGACTTATGCGAACCCTAATGATATCATGAACAAAACGAACAGGGAAAAAATGAAAAAACAAAACAATGTTGTCTATATCTTAAAATGTGCCGATGGTAGTTTTTATACCGGTTGGACGAACAATTTAGAAAAACGCCTAAAAGCCCACAACGAAGGGAAGGCTTCCAAATATACAAGGGCGCGTTTACCGGTGACTTTGGCCTATCGTGAAGTCTTTGAAACCAAAGTTGAGGCGATGAAAAGAGAATATGAAATAAAAACCTATACCAGAAAAGCAAAAGAAGCCTTGATAACAGGAAAAGGATAACAGCATGGATCGCTTGATAAAAGAACTCAAAAGAATATACACGCGTTACTTATTTTTTCATCAAGAAGAAGAAATGGTTTTATTTTTGATGAAATGTGTCACTTTGAAGTGGTTATGTGATCATCGTTTAATGGTCATAGACGAGGAAACGCGCCGTAGGATTCAAAATGACTTTACGGTTCCTACATTCATGTCCTTGTGGAGCAAAAAAGCACGTCGGGATATCACTTTTTATCGTGAAGAACGATTAATGCTCTCCGATACGATGTGGGGGGTGGTCCGTCAAATTTTGGAGTTTGAGTTTGATTTCTCCAAGTACCCTTCAGAATCATTGGCTGAAATCTACGAAGCGTTATTGCCGCCGGTGGGCAAAAGGGCAAAGGGTGCCTTCTATACGCCACAACCCCTAGCACAATTGATGGCGAAGATGTTGTTTTCAAAGATAGAACCCAATCCAAAGGCATCGCTTAAGGTGTTAGATCCTGCTTGTGGTGGCGGCCAATTGCTATCCGCCGTTTACGACCAAATGATGTCGACTGTTTTTATAGATGAACCTCAAAAAGGCCACCAACTTTTGTTGGAAAACATTTTACACGGATGGGATACAGAACCCTTGTCTGTTTTGGTATCCTCTTTGGTATTGGTTTTAAAATCGGATCGTTATGTGTCGCCGCGCCATATCGTGCAAGGGGACGCCTTGTTTATGCCCGATAACCACGAGATCGATCACTCTTTTGATTGCATCATCGGCAATCCACCCTATGTGGGCCATAAAGAAATTGACAGAAATTACAGTGAACAATTGAGACAAAAGTATGCCCCTGTGTATTCAGATAAAGCGGATATTTCTTATTGCTTCTTTATGTTGGGGGAACAACTGTTAAAAAAGAGCGGTCAACTGCTTTTTTTAACCTCCAGATATTTTATGGAAGCCCATTACGGCGTAGCCTTGAGAGAGTATATCACCGACCATTTTACCATCAAGATGTTGATCGATTTTAACGGTGTGCGCCCCATCGATAGAGTAGGCATCGATCCGGCGATCATTCAATTAAAAAAGGATCAAAACGATACATCGACTTTTATTACAAAACGCTTGGATTACACCACCGGCGCTACAAACGATCGCATGATTGAAGACTTGAAAAAACAAACCGGCTGTTATTATAGCACCATCATCACCGAACAAAAGAAACTGGATGCCAAGGTGTGGCGCATTCACGATGAGATGACATCCGGAATCGTTAAAAAAATTGAAGAGAAATCTCTTTTTTATCTTGAAGATCTAGTCGATAGCTTTCAAGGGATCATTACCGGATGCGATAAAGCATTCGTATTGAAAGCGGAGGACGAAAGTGATGCGCTCTTAAAACAGCCTTATATTCACCCATGGATCAAAAACAAAGATGTCCATGCCTATGGAATCGATACCCCTCAACTGGCAGCGATCTATACCAACGAAATACAGGATATTAAAGAATACCCTGTCTTGGAAGAAAGATTGTTGCCTTATCGAGAGGCTTTGATGAGAAGACGTGAAACCCAAAGGGGTACGCTCCCTTGGTTTCACATGCAGTGGGGTAGGGAGTTGAGCAAATTTAAAAAAACAAAAATCGTTTATCCCTACAAAGCTGCCTGCAATCGGTTTGCAATTGATCAGGATGGTTATTTATTTTCCGCCGATGTTTACGGTATGGTTCTGAAAGAACTTTTGTATGTTCACGTAGATGAATGCTTTTTAATGTTACTTTTAAACTCACGGTTGTATACTTATTATTTCCAATCCTATGCTAAAAAACTGGGTCAAGATCTGTACGAATATTATCCCAACACCCTGATGCGCTTGCGCATTCCGGAAGTGGAGAGCAAGCAATTGGAACGATTTCAAAACGACTATAGGCAGTACGCCAATCATATGATCGATCAATCAGAATTGGCGGAAAACTTCGAAACCTGGCTTCATGGTTTCTTTGAACTGAGCCGTAAGGAAAGTGCCCTGGTATTAAAGGAAACAAGCAATGCAAGAAAATATGTTTGAGATCAACAGAAAATCCCATGAAATGCAACACGCCCCCTTAGCAAATAGAATGCGTCCCCAAAATTTAGAGGATTTTGTAGGCCAAAGGCATTTAGTAGCCGAGGGTAAACTCCTTTATAGATTGATTAAGGCGGATCGATTGACTTCTGCAATTTTCTACGGTCCTCCGGGTACCGGAAAAACCACCTTAGCCCGTGTCATCGCTAACGAAACGCGAGCGGATTTTCACGAGCTCAACGCAGTCATGGCTGGGAAAAAAGATATAGAAAGAATTGTTCAAGTTGCCGAAAACAACTTAGGTGTTCATAACAAGCGGACCATTTTGTTCATTGACGAGATACATCGCTTTAATAAGGCACAGCAAGATGCGCTTTTGCCTTCCGTAGAAAAAGGGCTGATCACCCTGATCGGAGCGACCACGGAAAATCCTTTTTATGAAATCAACTCACCTTTGATGTCTCGCTCAACGGCTTTTGCTTTTCAATCCATGACCGATGAAGATATTGAAGAAATCATCATGAGAGCTGTTACGGATCAAGAAAGGGGATTGGGACACTATCCATTAAGCGTAAAACCCGAAGCCATCGCACATTGGGTGATGGCGGCCAACGGGGATGTCCGCAAGGCGTTAAACGCTTTGGAATTGGCAGCCCTTACCGTAGAAAAAAACGAAGAGGGACAAATTGTCATCGACTATCCCATTGCGGTGGAATGTATCCAACAGAAAGGTGTACAATACGATAAAGCCGGAGATAATCACTACGATACCATCTCCGCTTTCATTAAAAGTGTACGAGGTTCCGATCCTGACGCAGCCTTATTTTGGTTGGCAAAAATGTTGGAAGCCGGCGAGGATCCGAATTTTATAGCCAGACGTTTGGTGATTTTAGCTTCGGAAGATATCGGCAATGCGGAACCCCAAGGTCTGGCCATGGCCGTAGCAGCCGCCCATGCGGTGCAAATGATCGGTTTGCCGGAGGCACGACTCAATTTGGCTCAAGTGACGACATTTTTGGCCGCCTCGCCTAAGAGCAATGCCTCCTACGTAGCCATTAACCGTGCAAGCGAAGCGGTCAGAAAGCAATCCAGCGGCAAGGTCCCGGAGCATTTGAGAGACAAACACTATAGAGATCAAAGCGTTAAAGAAGAAAGGGTTTACCACTACCCCCACGATTACCCCTATCATTACTATAAACAACCCTATTTACCCGACGATATCGTTGGTAGTACTTTTTATCACCCAACGAAATTAGGATATGAGAAAAAACTATTGCAATACTTAGAAGCGATTCAAAAGCTAGAAGAATGGAAGGACGACAGATGAAAATAAACGAGATCATACATGGTTTTAAATTAATTAGTCAAGAAGAAATTGAGGAGATCCAAAGCATCGGTAGAGTGTTTGAGCACGTCAAAACCGGTGCGCGTTTGGTTTCTATCCAGAATGACGATACCAATAAAGTTTTTTACGTTGGGTTTAGAACCCCTTCAAAAAACAGCACCGGCGTTGCACATATTTTAGAACATTCCGTTTTGTGCGGATCTCAAAAGTATCCCCTAAAAGAGCCCTTTGTAGAGCTCATTAAAGGGTCATTGAATACTTTTCTCAACGCCATGACCTATCCGGATAAAACGGTCTATCCCGTTGCCAGCACCAACGACAAAGACTTTAAAAACCTCATGGATGTATATATGGATGCCGTTTTTTTCCCGAATATTTATGAAAACTCTTATGTATTCCAGCAAGAAGGATGGCATTATCACTTAGAAAACAAGGATGATGCGATTTATTATAACGGCGTGGTTTACAATGAAATGAAGGGTGTTTACTCTAATCCGGAAGAGATTTTAGACAGTGCCATGTCCAGCGCATTGTTTCCGGATACGATTTACGGATACGAATCCGGTGGCCATCCGGAGCATATCATAGACTTGACTTACGAAGACTTTATCAATTTCCACAGCAATTTTTACCACCCCGCTAATGCTTATCTCTATCTGTATGGGGATTTGGACTTAGAAGAAAGATTAGCCTATTTGGACAGGGAATATTTGTCGAAATTTGAAGAAAAAGAAGTAGACAGTCGCATTGATAAGCAAAGGCCATTACACAACATTGCAGAACGTGAAGTTGCTTACCCGGTTGCAGAAACAGTTCAAGAGGAAAACAGGGACTACATCAGTGTGGGTTATGTTTTTGACCTCAATCAAAACGTTACGACCATAACGGGTTTGGAAATTTTGTTAAAGTTTTTATTGGACTCCAATGTGTCACCGCTTAAAAAAGAATTATTGGATTTAAAAATTGCCGAAGATATCGAATACAGCTTTTCCACACCTCTTAAACAACCGTTATTTACGATAACGTTTAAAAACTCAAAAATCGAACACAAAGAGACAATTCTCAATACAATCGACAGAGTATTTGAAGAACTTTATCGCAAAGGTATCGATAGAGAGCTGTTAAAAGCGCGCCTTCAAGCATCGGAGTTTGAAACCATCGAAGCGGAATTTGGCAACTACCCCAAGGGGCTTATTTTTGGGTTGAATATGCTGGAACTATGGCTTTACGGAGGCAATCCTTTCGCTTATTTAAAATACCGTGACATTTATGCAGAACTCAAAAAATGGATGGATAGCAATGGGTTCGAAGAATTGTTGAAGGAAAAACTCTTAGACAATCGCCATCGCGCTGTCGTTACCATGCGCCCCGACGAAAACTTGGGACGTCAACAAGAGGATGCTTTAAAAGAAAAGTTGCAAGCTTATAAAGAGAGTCTATCGGATTTGGAATTACAAGAACTCTTAGATGAAAATCAAAAACTAATAGAATTTCAAACAGAAACCGATTCTCCGGAAGCTTTGGCGACAATTCCAAAATTATCCTTGAACGAAATAGAAAAAGACGCAAAAATTTATCGCATGGATGAGGTGATTTCTCAAAACGCATATGATATTTTCTATTATCATAGCACCGGAGATAATATCGTTTACTACAAATTGATCTTTGATACCGGTACGCTCAACTATGAAAACTTACTCTACTTAGGGATGTTCAACAAAGTGTTAACCGGCGTTTCCACAAAAAAATACCCCTATGAAACCTTAGATCGCCAAATGGACCTTTATACTGGCGGCATTTCAACCAACATCGATATCCATAATGATGTTAAAAATCCCGGTGGCTATAAGGGAAAATTCACGATCAAGGGTAAGGCGCTCTATGAAAATGCAGATCATCTTTTGGAATTGATGGAGTCCATCGTCAATGAAAGCATTTTTAATGAGAGGGATCTAATTAAAGATATCTTAACGGAAGCAAAGCTGACAAAGAAAAACCAATTGCTCAATTCAGGACATATTGCTGCTGCGCAGAGATTAAAAAGCTATGGTTCGCAAAGTGGACGTTATCTGGAATTGGTTGGTGGGTACGATTTTTATAAACAATTGGATGATATACATTGGGGAGAAGAAGATTTTGAAAGATTAACACTTCAATTCAAAGCTTTGTCAAAACATTTGTTTACCAGTCAAAATTTAACCGTCAGCATCACCTCTCATCCCAAACATAAAGAGACCTTAATCAGAAAAACAGAGACGTTAACCAAAACCTTAAACCCGGGTACAGGAAAACACTACGCCATAGATTTGCCACAAACCGGCAATAACGAAGGTATCAAAACCAGTGGAACCGTACAGTATGTTGCCAAGGGGTTTAACATCTTGGAGCATGGGTATGCTTACCGCGGGGAGCTGATGGTGTTAAAACAATTGCTCTCCATGGAGTATTTGTGGAAACAATTGCGTGTGTTGGGCGGTGCCTACGGTGCTGTTTTTGGCGTGAGTTATAGTGGCGATCTGTATTTTACTTCCTATCGAGACCCACACTTAGCCGGTACCTTGGATGTTTATGCCAAGGCAGCTGATTTTATTAAAAACTTGGACATCGATCAAAAAGAATTGGAAAAATATATCATCGGTTCCATCAGTCCTAAGGAAGTGCCCGTCAGCGATGCCCACAGAAGCTTTGTTGCTGAAAGTTGCTATTTTAGTGGCTTGACTGAGGATGACCTTCAAAAAGAAAGAGATGAAATGTTGGGTTGTACCCTTGCAAAGCTAAAGGATTTAACGGATATCTTTGATACATTTAATACAACGAATCAACTATGCGTTATCGGTAACAGCGATAAAATAATGGGTCAAAAATCTATATTTGATGATTTAATCATCTTGGACTGATGAACAAAAAAACCATTATCATCCTCATGATCTTGTCGCTATGGTTAATGGGCCCCCTTCATGTGAAAGCTGACCGCATCGACGACCATCTCTTTGATCCAAAAGAAGGTGTTTTGATCCTAGAAGAAAGAAGTGGGGATCGCTTATATGAAAAGGGTGCGGGTCAGCGTTACTATCCTGCCAGCACCACTAAATTAGTAACCGCTTTGGTGGTCTGTGAAGAGATATCGGATTTCAATGAGAAAGTAACAGTAGGCGAGGAAATAAAGAATTTGGATCCGGAAAGTTCGGTAGCAGACCTTGAGGTTGGTGAAAGCCTAACTTATATGGACTTGTTGTATGGGCTGATGCTCCCCTCAGGTAACGATGCGGCTTTAGTTTTAGCCCATCACATCGGGCTGAGAACCAACTCTCAAAATCCTGTTGATGGTTTTGTCACATTGATGAATCGCAAAGTAGAAAACCTGGGCTTATCCAACACGCACTTCGAAAATCCCCACGGCTTACATCACCCCAAGCACTACACCACTCCGGAAGACCTAGCGATCATCGCGCAAGAAAGCTTTTCTTCTAAAATCTTACTAAAAATCATCAACACGCCGCATTATAGCTGCTCCGGATTGAACGGTAAACAACATCAATGGTACAATTCGAATCTTCATTTATTTGCCGATAAAATACCCCCGGTATATGACCGAAAAGGTGAGTATCTTGGAAAGAACCCCTTCTATAACCCCACGATATGGGGTGGGAAAACCGGTTTTACAGACGAAGCGGGTCGTTGCTTTGTTTTTTTAAGTCAAATCAGAAACATGGAAATCATCGGTGTATTATTGGGAGCGGATGATAAAACCGGCATATTTGTTCAAAGCAACGCCGTTACCGAGAATGTTGATAAATCATACACATTGTTGGATTGGAACAATATTTTGGAGAAAAAAAATCAATCGGTCCTCAATCCGAGAAGCGAAAGAGATGCATGGTTGCGCCTGCAAACAGACGAAGATCTACGGAGCTGTTTGTCCGAATCGGAAAAGCGTCGCTATCAATTGGATTATAAGTGGGACGATACGTATTGTTACGAGACAGAAGGCCAATTGCGTTTAAACAGATCTATAACCAGAGGGGCTATTGTCGGCGAAGGGATCGTACAAGTGGACAACCGGGAAGTTAAACGCTTCCCTCTTATCAGTTCAGAAACAATCAGCAAAAGAACATGGGCATCGATTTTAAAAGATGTTTTTTTAAAAGTCCACAGTATCCTCATTTTAGATACATTTCCCATCGGAACCAATGTATCCACTTCAAGAAAGGTGGTTGTATGAAAAAAATTGAATTACTGGCACCGGCAGGTGACAGGGCATCGGTGCTGGCAGCCATTAACGGCGGTGCCGATGCTGTTTATGTCGGAGAAAAAAGCTTTTCTGCCAGAAGGCGAGCCGGAAATTTCAGTTTAAAAGAACTAAAAGACATACTAACGCTTTGCCACAGCCAAGGTGTCAAGGTCTATTTGGCTATAAATATTTTAATAAAAGATTCAGAGTTTGAGGAAGTCATCGAAACTCTAAACCACCTCGGCAATATGGGCATTGACGGACTGATTCTCCAAGATTTGGGGCTCATTGAACTTATACGCAATCACTATCCTATGTTTTCAATGCAAACCAGCACCCAAGGTTCGGTCTATGGACTACAAGGTGTAAAATATTTTGAAAATTTAGGCTTTCAACGCGTCGTCCTTCCGCGGGAAATGCCCATAAAAGAAATAGCTCGGATTCGAGAAGAGACCGCAATTGAATTAAAGATTTTTATTCATGGCGCACTGTGTTACGCCTATTCCGGCCAATGTTTGATGAGCGCTTTAATTGGCGGTCGGTCGGGCAACAGAGGTTTGTGCGCACAACCTTGCAGAAAAAATTATACACTGTATGATAAACACGGCAAGTTTGTCAAATCCGGTACCCTGATCAGCACAAAGGATTTAAATACCTTGGACCATATTCAGGAGATCGTCGCAGCGGGTGTGGATGCTTTAAAAATCGAAGGACGGATGAAACAACCTGCCTATGTGTATGCGGTGACCCAAGCTTATCGCAATGCCTTGGAGGGCAAGCCAGTAGATACGAACATGGCCATAAAAATGGTGTTCAATAGAGATTTTACCTCCGGTTTATTATTTGAGGATACGCAGACACTCAATCAGCAGATAGCCAAAAACAAAGGGCGCTATATCGGTATTGTGGAAGTGAGTGATCCAAATAAACTGGTGCTGCGTTTAAAGAAAGGCGAAACCTTACAACTGGGAGATGGCATCGCCTTTGGACAAGATCAAAAAATCGGTGGGATGGTTGAACGCCTAGAAAACATGCCTTCGGGGTGTGTGGCTTTGCCGCCTAATTCGAGAGTTCTAAAGCAAATGAAAGTTTTTAAAACCAAGGATGAAGCCCTAGAATCAACACTGACAAAAGCAGCATTGAAGCCCATTTCTATTCCGAAACAACCATTATCACTCCATTTAGTTCTGAGAGAAGGACAACCGATTGATGTACAAGTGTTGGGAGACTTAGGACTGAACTTTGAGGTTCCCATTTTTCCCCAAGAAGCGCGAAACCGCTCGATTGATCTGAAATTCATTGAAAACCAATTGGAGAAATTAGGGGACACACCCTATACTCTTAAAACATTAACAGTCGATTTAGAAGAAGGACTTTTTCTTAAAAAGAGTGAACTCAACGCCGTAAGAAGAGAAATTGTAAGTAGGTTAAGGGATAACAGAAAAAAAGAAAAAATACAATATCCAACCTATCGAGCGGAAGACATTCTCCCCAAAAGGCGTATCAGGAGCATATCGGATGTGCAGCTCAAAAAACAATTATCCTTGGAATTAAGAGATAGCATCCAACTGGATCACCTACCTGATGTTGATTTAGACGAAGTGGTCGTACCTGTTTACGACTACAGAGATATCGAGATGATCCGTGCCAATCGTCAAGGTTTGCGCGATAAAAAAATAGATTTAAACATCGCCTTTCCAAGGATTGTCAATACAAACACGATGGAAAAGCTGGATGACATGACAGAAGACTTAAAACGGTTAAATCCAGATCGCGTCTTGGCAAAAAATTACGACGTGTTGCATTGGCTTACAATGAGAAAACTAGCCCCTATTCAAGGGGATAGCTCTTTGAATATCTTTAACAATCTGGCCATCGATCATTTGGAAAAAGACGGAGTGGCATCCGTCGTATTATCCATGGAGTTGGAATACGCACAAATTCAAAAAATGACAGAAGTATTGCGTAAGGGTTTCAGGTATACTTTGCCGGTATATGGCTATAGTGAGATGATGGTAACCGATCATTGCCCCTTCGCATGTAAAGAGCGGCAGTGTGACCATTGTCAATTGATAACCGGTGCCCGCTTAAGGGACGAAAAGAATCAAGATTTTCTTCTTTACAAGGATCCTTTACAGCATATTCATCTGTACAATTCTCACGTGTTTGCCTTGTATCGGGAATTGAATCGCCTGCCTTATTGTGATGAGTGGCGCATTTATTGGACAAAGGAAAAAAGATCGGAGATAGAAAATATTATTTTAGAATATCGCAAAGATCAACCCTGGAAATCGGATCGATGGATCAAGGCATTGCCCAATCGAACGAGGGGTTTAATACATAGAGGAGTTCATTAATGGATAAAAGAAGCATGCGTGTTTTGGAATTACATAAAATTCAAGAAAAATTGAAAGAATTCTGTAAAACCGGTGGGGGAAGACTAAAAGCTGAAAACATGTTGCCTATGTTAGAGACTTATTTGGTGCAAGAAAGTTTGGAATCCACCGATGAAGCCTTACAGATGACATTGCGCAACGGAACCCCGCCCATTGCCGATGTTTTTGATGTAAAAGACTATTTAAAAAGAGCGGAGATTGGCTCTACTCTGAGTTTCAAAGAGTTTCTCCGTATCGCGTCGATGCTCAAGGTATGCGAAGATGTCCAAGAATATTTTGACGAAGATTTGGAGATCGGAAGCCTAAACTATCTGATTGACTATCGCGACAATATGGTGGATTGTAAGGATATTATCAAGGAAATTCAAAAGTCTATTCTCAGTGAATCGGAAATAGCGGACGATGCATCGCCGGAGCTGAAACGGATTCGTCACGAAATACAATTTAAAAACAGACGTATTAACGACGTGTTAGAGAGGATCCTCAATTCTCAAGCTAACGAGAAGGCATTACAAGAAAAGATTGTAACTTTAAGGAGCAATCGCTACGTCATACCCGTTAAACAAGAGTATCGTTCACAAATTAAAGGACATGTTTTAGATCGGTCTGCCTCCGGGGCTACTTTATTTATAGAACCGAGTCAAGTGGTTGAATTGAATAATGAATTGCGTTTGTTGGAAATAGACGAAGATGTAGAAATTCAGCGCATTTTAATCGTATTGGGATCAGAGATTGCACTGCACCAAGAAGATATATTGGAAAATTACCGCTCGCTGATTGAATTGGATTTCATTTTTGCAAAGGCTGCTTACGCTTTAGAAATCTACGCGACAAAACCCAAGCTGACAGAGAGCAAACACTTTTATCTGAAAAAGGCACGCCACCCCTTATTGGATCCTAAAACCGTCGTAGCTTCGGATATTTACATGCATACCGAAATTAACACCTTGGTCATTACCGGTCCCAACACCGGGGGTAAAACCGTTACTTTAAAAACCATAGGTCTTTTAATTTTAATGGTTAAATGCGGGATGTTTATACCGGTGCAAGAAGGTTCTACAGTACATCTGTACAATCGAGTGCTGGCAGATATCGGCGACGAACAGAGTATCGAACAAAGCCTATCGACATTCTCCGCGCATTTGACCAATATCGTCCGAATTTTAAAAGTGGCCGATGAGGATTCCTTGGTTCTATTCGACGAATTGGGCGCCGGAACCGACCCAACAGAAGGGGCCGCCTTGGGGATTTCCATCATTGAATATCTGAAAGAACAAAAAATTACAACGGTGGCCACCACCCACTATAGCGAAATAAAATCCTTTGCATTGGTGACTCCGGGCGTAACCAATGCTTCTGTAGAATTCGATGTAGAAACTCTGCAACCAACGTACCGTCTGCTCATCGGATTGCCCGGTAAATCCAATGCCTTCGAAATAGCACAAAAATTGGGTTTGTCCAGCGACATCATTGACGAGGCCAGAAAGCATATCGACACGAAAAAACTGCAATTTGAAGAAGTGTTGGTCAAAATAGAAAATAAGCAACGCCAAATCGATGCACTGCACCTGAAGGCACAAGAGGAGCATCGCGCTGCTCAATTGGAAAAAGAACGGCTTGAAGAGGAAAACAAGGCATTGCGTCAATCCAGCGAAGATATGATTCTGGCTGCACAAATGGAGGCGGAAGAACTACTGTCAGAAACCAGAGAAAAGACCGAACGGATTTACCGAGAAATTCGAAAAATGCAAAATCAGGCACGGTATTTTTCTGGCTCCAATCGAGAATTGGAGGGTCTGCGAACAGAACTCCACGATCAGGAAAGAAAAATTCGTTCCAAAAAGAAACGCAAACCGAAACCACAAAGAGTTGGTGACAAGCTGAATTTAGAGGATGTAGAAAACGGCATGCAAGTTTTTGTAGAGAGTATTCAACAAAGAGGAGAAATCTTGGATATCTTGCCGAAGGAAAAGTCTGCCATGGTTTTCGCAGGCAGCATGAAATTAAAAGTACCCATCCATCAACTCTCTTATGTTGAAGAGACATCAAAAAAGGAACCCTTTAAAACAAATAAAAAAAGACACAGCGTTGATAAAGCCCCCTTTGATCCAAAATTAGATATACGGGGTTTTGACAGCCAGGAAGGTGTCTTTAGAGTAGAAAAGTTTTTATCCGATGCTTTGCTGGCAAACGTCGAAGAAGTCATCATTATACACGGCAAGGGTACAGGAGTCTTGAAAACTGCCGTTCACCAATACTTAAAAGACAATAAACAAATTAAATCTTTTCGTTTTGGCACCCCTTCAGAAGGCTCTTATGGCGCTACAGTAGTGGCGTTGTAGGGTAACTACTGTAATTCATAATGAGTTTGATTAAAGAATACTTTATTTTAAGATAAAAGTTGACAAACCAACAACATTTATGTATTCTATTTGTAAGAGGCGAGTTGATTATAATGCAAAAAATTCAAGAATATAGAGCTAAAATAAAAGAGGTTGGGTTAAAAGCAACCCCACAACGGATCAGCATTTTAAAGGTTTTAACAGAAACCGATTGTCACCCCAGTGCGGATATGTTGATTAAAATGTTGGAAAAAGAAGGACATGTGATGTCTGTTGGTACCATCTACAATATTTTAGACACCTTTGAAGAAAAGGGACTCATTATCAAACTCCACGACCAAAACGAAGTGATGCGTTTTGATGCGATCACCACTTTTCACGTTCATATGATAGACGATGAAACGAACAACATTCAAGATGTACACGATGAAAAGCTAGAAAGCCTCATCACTCAACGTTTAAATGAAATTTTGCCGGAAGGGTTGACATACAACCATATGGAATTGATTTTGAGAGTATAATAAGAAGTTGCAAAGAGACCAAAGTAAAAAGAGACACGTCAGTGATCTCTTTTTTGTATTTTAGGGCATCTTTTTCATACCGGATTCAAAGCGGATTGGCTTTACAACCGATTATTCAGATAGTCGGTGATTCTATCACTGCAAAAATTGGGTTCAACTTGAGTTGTAGAATTGTAAAGAAAGCTTCATAAAATCTTTTGAAAAAAGTATGTAAATAAATTGAAAAGAACCAACAAATGATGTAAAATTAAGGTATTGAGGATATACTGTTTTCATTGTCCTATCCTCAGAGATAAAACAAGGAGGTACGAATCAATGAGAATATTGTTCATAGAAGATGAAATAAAAATTACCGACGCATTGCAGGAGTTATGTAAAATTCAGAACATAGATTGTGATGTTGCAAACGATGGAGAAGAAGGTCTATTGTTTGCATTAAATCCCATATATGACGTCATCGTTTTGGACATCATGTTGCCTTTAAAAAGCGGTTTGGAAATCTTAAAAGAAATCAGGGAAGGGGACATCAAAACACCGGTACTCATGCTGACCGCAAAGGGTACGGTGGATGACAAAGTTAAAGGTTTGGATTTAGGTGCCGACGACTATTTAGTGAAACCTTTTTCTGCAAAAGAGCTCTTTGCTCGAATTCGTGCATTGAGCAGACGTCCGGATCAAGACATTAAAGGAGAAATCATCACCTACGAAGATTTGGAATTTAACACCAAAAAGAATGTTTTGGAAGCCAAAGGCACGGAGTACAAATTATCGGTCAAAGAATCCAAGATATTGGAAATGTTGTTGAAACGCCCCAACCAAGTCTTTACAAGAGAGCAAATACTGGACCGTGTATGGGGGTTTGACAAAGAAGTCAACGAAAATAATATTGAAATATATGTACATAATTTGAGGAAAAAAATACTGGACACCAATGTAAAAATCGATACCATTCGTGGAGTCGGTTACTCCATTGGCAAAAGATAATCCTCTATGTTTCGGGAAATTAAAAGACAAATCGCGCTGTTTTCCACTTCAACACTGGTCGTTTTTTTAGTGGTGTTCGTCAGCGCGATTGTATTTTTTATGAATTGGTCCCTCCGTTACTCCGGAGAGATTTATTTATTCGATACAGCCAATAGTCTCATATCCAGAAATACCTTTTCCGAAAGTATAGGAGATGACCGCTTTAATATTGTACGAACGGATTATGACCAAACCGGTTATGATTATATCAAATGGAACAGCAACGATATGATCGTAGAAAATAAAGTCAGCCAAGAGGGGTTGATTGTAAAAGGATATAAAAACTTACAAAATCACAGAAATTATAAGGGATACGAAAACTTTGAGTTAAACGGGATCTCTTATCGCATGTATCAAACCGACTATACGAAGGAAGGTAATACCTATACTTTGCAAGTCTTTCAGAATACATCTGCAGAGAAAAGCTTGATGGCAAAAACGGTCAGTTTTTTAATTGTAATCGGTGCAGCCGGTGCCATTGTCTTGTTTCCGATTTCTTATTTAATCGCAGGCAAAAACTTGCAACCCATCAAAACGTCCTATGAAGCTCAAAAGAAATTTGTTGCCGATGCCTCCCACGAGCTGCGGACACCCTTGGCAGTTATTCAATCCAATTTAGATGTGTTGGAGTTCAAAGAAGATGAAACCATCAAAGAGAATGCACAATGGTTAAACAATATTGGAAACGAAGCTCAAACAATGGGTAAGCTCATTGGTAATTTACTCTTAATTGCCCAAGCGGACAATCAACAGATCGTTCTTGAAAAAACCGAATTCGACCTTTCGGAATTGTGCCGTGAATTGGTGGCATTAATGCACAGCATTGCCCTTGAAAACGGTGTTGTGATCCAAACGACCCTTCCCGATGAGGTTATTTATTGTGGAGATAGAGAACAAATCAAACAAGCATTGCGTATTTTAATAGATAACGCCATCAAATACTCCAACGGTCAGGGAACCGTCACGATCACACTATGTGAAACGAAGTCGTCGATTTCCGTTTCTGTTCAAGACGAAGGCATCGGTATGAGTGAGGAAGCGCGACAAAAGATCTTTGACAGATTTTACCGTGTTGACGACGCACGCCATCGTGAAAAGGGTGGCTTTGGTCTGGGGTTGAATATAGCCGATGCTATTGTCAAAATGCATAAAGGTAAAATTCATGTCACTTCGGAGTTGAATGTGGGCAGTACCTTTACGATGACTTTACCCAAATAATTTTTCTATATGGATGAGGAGAAATATTTTTGAATATTGTATTATATCAACCTGAAATACCCCAGAACACAGGCAACATTGCCAGAACTGCAGCGGTAAGTGCCTCGACTTTGCATCTCATTAAACCTATGGGATTTTCCCTATCGGAAAAAGCATTGAGACGCGCCGGTCTCGATTATTGGAACTTGTTGGACGTGCATGTTTACGAGAATTTTGAAGACTTTAAAAAAACGTATCCAAATCAACAATTATATTTATTGACCACGCATGCGCAAAAGAGTTATGCAGATTATCATTACAGACCGGACGATTTTTTTATGTTCGGTAAAGAGACAGCTGGAGTTCCCGAATATATTCACAAGGATCCGCTCGTCACATCCATTCGCATTCCGATGTTGGATTTAGAACAAGCCAGATCATTGAATTTGTCCAATGCTGTCAGTATCATCCTATATGAAGCGTTGAAACAAAATAGTTTTCCAAATCTAAGGTAAAAATGAAAAGAATTCATGTCGATCAAATTGAAAAAGCTATTGAAGAAATGTGCATAGAGGCGAACTATGTATTGCCTGTGGATGTAAAAAACGAGATCTATGAGGCGATGAAAACCCCTGCAACGGAGTTAGAGGCGCGCACTTTAGAAATCATGCTTAAAAATATTGAGATGGCAGAAACGCAACAAATGGCCATATGTCAAGACACCGGCATGGTCATCGTATACATTACCATGGGGCAAAACACGTGTATTGAGGGCGGTTATATAGAAGATGCCATCCATCGAGGTGTTGCTGCGGGTTACGAGAAAGGTTATTTGCGTAAGTCGATTGTCAAGGACCCGATATTGCGTGAAAACACAAAAAACAATTGCCCGGCCGTCATTCATTATCGGTTGGTCCCCGAAGATTGTTTTCGACTAACCCTATCGGTTAAAGGCTTTGGCTCTGAGAACGCCAGTCAGCTTAAAATGCTGAAACCATCGGATGGTGTAGAGGGCATTGTGGACTTTGTTACATCTTCTGTGATAGAAAAAGCTCCTAATGCTTGTGCGCCCCTAGTTGTGGGTGTTGGCATAGGCGGTACTTTCGAGAAAGTGGCAGCATTAGCAAAGCAAGCCTTGATGCGACCCTTAAAACAAGCCCACCCCGAATCTCATATTCAAAACTTGGAGGAAACTTTGCTTCAAAAAATAAATGATTCCGGTGTCGGTCCCATGGGTTTCGGTGGCAACACGACAGCCTTGGCGGTTCATATAGAAACCTACCCAACCCACATAGCGGGTTTACCGGTAGCGGTTAATATTTGCTGTTACTTGAACAGGCACGTCACCAGGAGCTTGCTATGAAAGAAAAAACAATCGACCTTCCCTTAAAAAATGAAGAAGAAATCAAAGAATTGCAAGTCGGCGATTGGCTGTATTTAAATGGTACGATTTACGTTGCCCGAGACGCTGCCCACCTGCGCATTGCAGAAAGGTTGTCGCTTGGGGAACCCTTACCCTTTCCATTAAAAAATCAAGCCATTTATTACATGGGGCCTGCTCCGGCAAAACCGGGACAGGTTATAGGATCTGCCGGCCCAACAACTGCTACACGTATGGACCGATACACACCACAACTCCTAGATATGGGTTTAAAAGTAATGATTGGAAAGGGACGTCGTTCAGCAGCGGTTATCAATAGTATGATTGAAAACGGTGGGGTATACCTTGCTGCCATCGGTGGTGCTGCTGCCTATTATGCGAATTGTATCCAAAGCCAAGAGGTGATTGCCTACGAAGATTTGGGAGCAGAAGCTATTTTAAAAATAGACGTTCGAAATTTTCCAGCCGTCGTGGCAATCGATTCATTCGGCAACAGTATTTATGATAAAGAATAGTAAAAGAGGTAAACATGAGTCAAATGGTTATTGATAGCTGTCTGAGAGCAGGGGGGAGCGATCCCATCTTTCGAATGGCAGCCATGGCAAATGAAAAGAAAGCAGAAATTGGAAAAGATAAAGTGATCGACTCGACTTTGGGCGCTTTGTTCGATGATGCCGGTCGTCTCGTGTGCTTTGATGCGGTGTACGATACGATGAAATCCTTAGACAATTGCGACATCGCAAGTTACGCTGGGATTGGTGGCATACCCTCCTATTTAAAGAGCGCGATCGGTGACTGTTTCGGCGACGACTTGCCCGATGCTTATATAGAAGCTGTGGCAACACCCGGCGGGACCGGTGCTATCCGTCATGCTTTTTGCAATTATACAGAATTAGGCGATGCGATTTTGGTTTCTGATTGGCATTGGCAACCCTACGAAACCATAGCTGCAGAAAATAGAAGGCAAGTGGCTTTCTTTCCTTTGTTCAACGACAAGAATGCCTTTCATCTGTCTGCTTTTAAAGAGAAGTTTAACGAACTAGCCGAAAAGCAAAAGAGAGTTTTAACGGTGTTGAACACACCGGCACATAACCCGACGGGTTATTCGATCTCTACTGAAGAATGGCAGGCTATTCTCTCCTTTTTAAAAGAGAAAGCCGAAAGTGGCATACCCATCATCGTTCTGTGCGACATCGCTTATATCGACTATGCCAGCAAGGAGGAACGTGCCTTTACGCAGTTATTATCGGATTTGCCGGAAAATGTTTTATTCTTATTTGCCTTTTCCGCATCTAAAAGCTACACCATGTACGGTTTGCGAAACGGTGCTTTAATTTGTTTATCTTCCAGCGAGGAGACTGTAAAGGAATTTGTAAACACATGCTCTTTTTCCAATAGGGGTACGTGGTCCAACGGAACACGGTGCGCTATGGAAATTGTTGCAAAAATCAAAGAAAATCCAGAGTTACAGGCAAGATTTTCTGCGGAACGAAACAAACATAAAGCCGTCCTTCAAAAAAGAGCGGAGGCGTTCTTGAAAGCTGCAGAAAAAGCTCAACTGCCGACCTTACCTTATAAAAGTGGTTTTTTTATTACAATCCCTTGTGAACAGTCACAAAAAGTTGCGGAAAGATTGATGGAAGACAACCTCTTCATGGTGGCAATTAATGGCGGTCTGAGATTTGCCGTATGCGCCGTACCGGAATTTCAATGTGCACAAGCACCGAAAATGATCGCCAATGCGATTCAAGTGGTTTCATGAGTTGAAGAAAGGTAAATTAGGAAAGTAAGCATGAAAGTAAAGATAGTCGACGTTGCTAAGGAAGCCAATGTATCGGTTGCGACGGTTTCCAGAGTAGTCAACAATATACCCCTTGTCAATGAAGAGACAAAAAAACGTGTCTTGAAGGCGATAAAGAAAACGGGTTATAAACCCAACGCCATTGCAAGAAGTTTAAAAATTCAGAAGACCAACACCTTGGGCATTATGATTCCGGACATCACCAGCCCTTTCTACACAGAAATTGTAAGAGGAGCGGAAGATGTCAGTGGAATTTACAATTACAATATTATCCTGATCAATACGGATATGGAACCAGCTAAGGAAAAGGATTCCTTAGGGGTCTTACTAGAGAAACAATGTGACGGTGTGATGTTTGTAGGAAAAAATCTTTCCGAAGAATTAAGAGAAGAATTAATCAAAGCACCTTGTCAAGTGGTCCTAGGTTGTGTTCCGGATTCCGGAAAGGATATCAGCTCGGTTTTAATCGACAACGAACAAGCATCCTATGAACTGGCTAAAAAATGTATAGAAAAAGGACATCGCGAATTTGCATTATTTTATGATGAAATGGTGGAAGGGTACGTCAATCAAGAACGTATCAGCGGTGTGAAAAGAGCCTTTAAAGAACACGACATCCACTTAGATGAAAGCCTGTTGTTTTATGGAAGAGAAACCGTTTTAGGCGGATACAAATCGATGGAAAAGGCCTTGATGATGGATAAACCCTTTACCGCCGCATTGTGCTACAATGATCAAATGGCTTTAGGCGCCATTCGAGCAGCTCAACAAAAGGGCATTGCCGTCCCTGAGGATATCAGCGTCTGTGGTTTCAACGACCTGTGGATTTCCCAATGGGTACAACCGGA
Organism: Eubacteriaceae bacterium; assembly: GCA_012522805.1. Lineage (GTDB taxonomy): Bacteria > Bacillota > Clostridia > Eubacteriales > Eubacteriaceae > JAAYJS01. The sequence goes on from JAAYJS010000025.1 coordinate 55,333, forward strand.
AATAACCACCATTGGCCACCCCATGTACGATATCGGTGCCATAGCCACCAGAATGCTCATCAAATTGTGCGAAAAAGAAGAAACGGAAATTAAAAGCATCCGCATACCCTTCGAATTGATTGAGCGTAACTCATTAATAGAAAAAAATAATTAGGAGTTATTTTGGAAAATTCTAATATCGAGAGAATTCAATATCAAGATAAAGAGATTATCCTGATCAAAACAGCCCATGTCTCGCCGGAAAGCGTCAAAGAAGTTAAAGAAGTGATCGAAGCAGAACGGCCGGACTCCGTTTGTATTGAACTTGACAAAGACCGCTATCGCTCCTTACGGGATAAAGATCGTTGGGAAAATATGGATATTGCAAAAATAGTCAAAGAGGGACGCACAGGTTTTTTTCTGATGAATTTAATTTTATCCAACTATCAGAGAAAATTAGCGGAACAATTTGAAATTCAGTCCGGTCAGGAGATGGTTCAGGCCATTCTTTCTGCCGAGTCCATTGGGGCCGAAATTGTTTTAGCGGATAGAGATATTCAAATTACTTTTAAACGTATATGGAGCGGGTCCTCGCTGGTCGAAAAAAGCAAGTTGTTGTATGCCATCTTGAGCTCAGTCTTAGATGATGAAGAAATAACAGAAGAAGATCTGGAAAGTTTAAAACAAAAAGATGTTTTAACGGCAGCCATGGATGAATTGGCAAACTCTTTTAAGGGTGTTAAAGTACATCTTTTGGATGAGCGAGACCTTTACTTGGCAGAAAATATACGCAAAGCACCGGGCAAAAAAATTGTAGCAGTGATCGGTGCTGCCCATGCACAGGGCATTATCGACAATTTATATTCAGAGATAGACCTGAAAGCCTTGGAGCACTTGCCCCAAAAAAAGAATTGGAGCAAAGTGATTGCTTGGGTGCTTCCTATCCTATTAATTGCTATGGTGGGGTATACTTTTACACAAAATGTGTCTGCCGGATGGCAGCAAACGCTTTATTGGTTGGCGTTGACCATGGGCCTTTCGGGCCTTGGTGCCGTTATCGGTGGCGGTCACATTTTATCTGTCCTAACGGCTATTGTCGTGGCGCCAATTTCAGCATTGAGCCCTGTTTTGGCAGCCGGATGGTTTTCCGGTTTGATGCAAATAAGAATTCAAAAACCCCAGGTGTTGGACTTTCAAGATTTACCCAAGGATATCTACACACTTAAGGGTTTTTGGAAAAACAAAGTAACAAAAATTCTATTGGTGGCCACCATGACCAACATCGGCTGTGCCATCGGCAACATCGTTGGCAGCATCAATGTCATTAATATTTTTCTTCAAACGAGATGAAGATTTATGTTTACAGAAAGACTTTAATTTGATATACTGTTTAAGTTAGCAAAAACAGCAGAGAGAGAGGTGAATCAAATGAAAAAGGATATTCATCCGAAATATGGAAAAGCCACGGTTCGATGTGCTTGTGGCAATACATTTGAAACCGGATCCATCAAACCTGAACTAAAGGTTGAAATATGTTCTCAGTGCCATCCTTTCTTTACAGGGATACAAAAACTCGTTGATACTGGTGGACGTGTTGAACGATTTAATCGTAAATATGGAAGAAAAGCGGAGTAATAAAAAAGCCGGTTTGACCGGTTTTTTTGTTTTCAATGATCAAACAGAAACAGATGAATGTACGAGATCTATTAGCTGAAGGGACGGATCAAATAAGAAAAGCCGGCATTGAAAATGCTAGGTTTGAAGCGGAATTGTTGTTAGCTCATATTTTAAAGTGGGATCGCGTCGCTTTGTATACCCAACATGAAGCGGAAGTAGACGAACAAAGCGTCGAAGCCTATCAAAATCTTCTAACAAAAAGCAAGGAGGGGATGCCCTATGCCTATATTGTCGGTAAAAAAGAATTTATGGGTTTATCCTTCACAGTAAACGAAAAGGTCTTAATCCCAAGGCCGGATACGGAATCTCTAGTCAGTGATTTCATAGAAACGTTTGACGATGTTTTGTCCAACAACAGTTGCACAGTCTTGGATTTATGTACAGGTAGCGGTGCCATCGGATTGAGCATTGCCAAACTGTATCCGAAAACTAAAGTCACTCTGTCGGATATTTCTAACGATGCGCTCAACGTAGCTGAAAAAAACAGACAACACTTGGATTTGCAAAATGTTCAAATCGTGCAAAGCGATTTATTTCAATCATTAAAAGGCCGTCGTTTTGATTATATCCTATCCAACCCTCCCTATATCGAAAGTGGAGCGATTCAACATCTACAAAAAGAAATTGCAGAATTTGAACCTAAAAAAGCCCTAGATGGCGGGGAAGACGGCTTGGATTATTACCGAAATATCTTAAATGATGCACCGGCACATTTAAACCAAGGGGGCTATCTCTTGTTGGAGTTGGGAGATGGGCAACATAAGCCTCTCAAAACAGTTATCGATCATAGCCAAATGAGTTTTGTCAAAGACATTTTGGATTTGACCCATACCATCAGAGGTGTCTTGTTAAGAAGAAATTGAATTGATTTGAAGTATGTTTTTCGATATGATAAAATGTACAGGAATACTCTAAGTAATGGAGGAATATGAAATGCTATCAGCAGGCGATTTTAGAAAAGGAATAACCTTTGAAATGGACGGCAGTGTTTATACAATTGTTGAGTTTCAACACGTAAAACCAGGAAAAGGTGCCGCATTTGTAAGAACAAAAATTAGAAATATATTGACAGGAGCTGTGACGGAACAATCCTTTAACCCATCGGAAAAGTTTCCCAGAGCCCATATAGAAACGAAAGAAATGCAGTACCTGTATTCAGATGGCGATCTTTATTATTTTATGGATCTTGATTCCTTCGATCAAATTCCTTTAAATTATCATCAAGTAGAAGATGCGATGATGTATTTAAGAGAAAATGACAATGCTACAATCAGATTTTTTAAGGGCGAAGCATTTTCTGTAACGGCCCCTAACTTTGTAGAATTAAAAGTAACCAAAACGGAACCAGGTGTTAAAGGTGATACCGCAACCGGTGCCGTTAAACCGGCCACAGTGGAAACCGGTGCAACTATTTCTGTTCCTCTTTTTGTCAACGAAGGCGATGTCATTCGCATTGATACAAGAAGCAACGAATACATGGAGAGAGTATAAAATGAAACTGTTAAGTGAAAGAATTGCATACTTAAAAGGTTTGACTGAAGGCTATGGTTTCTCAGAGGAAGACCAAGTTCAAAACGTATTAAAAGAAGTCATCAATGTCTTAGAAGATATGGCCTACGAGGTCGACAATCTGCAAGAAGCACATAACGAATTAGAGGCCTACATCGAAGAAATTGATGAGGATTTAGAAATAATCGAAGATGACTTCTACGGTGAAATAGAAGATTTTGAAGACATGGTTCATCCATGCTGTCATCACAATCACGATATGGATGGAGAGGATGACTTATACGAAGTGGTCTGTCCTGCTTGTCAAGAAACCTACTTGGCCAGTTTTGACGATTTCGATATGGATGAAGTTCAATGCCCCCATTGTGGTGAAGACTTTAAAATAGAAGAAACGATGGTGGAACAGTTAAAGGATATGGAAGAGTAAGAAAAATGAATCAACTAAAGCAAAAAATGTCTCAAGAAATCTCCAATGAGATGCTATGCAGCATCAGCAGCACGGCAGCTTTAGGTGTTAATGGGATCGAAAAAATGTTTATGAGCCTATCGGACGAAATCCTAGATGTTATCTACCCGTCTGCTGTTTCCAAAGGTGTGAAAGTCATTGAGTCCGATGGCAGTTATAGTGTCAATTTACATGTTATTGTTGATTTAAATGCCGATATTCCAAAAGTGGCAAGGGAAGCTCAAATCAAAGTGAAAGAAGCTGTCGAGGTTATTTCCGGTGGTCGGGTTTCTGAGGTCAATGTACATGTAAAAGGTTGTGGACGATATTAAAGCAAAAGGTAACTTTATACCACAGCAAAATAGCTAAGATAATAGCGGGGCAGTGCTTTTGCAAAGCTCCGCTTTTGAGGTTTTTTGTCCCTAGGGCTTTTTAAGAAAATGCCGGTGGAAAAGATTATCGAATTATGATGAGGACTTTTCGGAGATGCGGATCATGAAAAAGAAAAAATATATGAAGCAAGAGCGAGAACTTGCTATTCAGTGTTTATATCAAATTGAATTTCATCAAGAGATGGATGCCCATACGTATTTTATGCGTTTTTTTGAGCAAGAAAAAAACTTTCAATATGCAGAAAGCTATACCAAAAAATTGATAGATGTGGTCGTTCAACATAAGAAAGTATTGAATGAACTTTTGGAAGAATTCCTAAAAAAAGATTGGACCTTGAATCGTTTACCTTTAATCGAAGCAACCATTTTAAGGACCGCATTGGCGGAAATGTATTATTTGAACCAACCGCCGGAAATTGCCATCAACGAAGCGATAGAGCTAACCAGAATGTACTCTGATGAAGCATCAACCAAATATATCAATGGGGTTTTACACAATATAGCAGAAAAGCGGTTGCCTTCCCATGACTAAATACTACTTAGGTGTGGATACCAGCAACTATACCACTTCTTTAGCTTTGGTCGATCAAAATGGACATGTGTTGGAAAACATCAAAAAAATGTTGACTGTCAAAACGGGTGCCAGAGGTTTACGTCAAGCGGAAGCCCATTATCAACACACCAATCATCTGCCATCGTTAATCGCTGAACTTGCAAAAAAAGTGTCGTTGAAAAAACATTTGTCCGGCATCGGTGTTTCTACCCAACCAAGAAGACAGAAAGATTCATATATGCCGGTTTTTTTAGCAGGGTATGCCATGGCCAAAATTTTATCTGAAGTCCTTTCCATTCCGGTCATCGAGGTATCCCACCAAGAAAACCATTTGGAAGCCGCCCTTTATTCCGCAGGGCTTGCTTGGGATGCTTTACCCAATCATTTTACTGCGGTTCATTATTCCGGCGGCACATCGGAAGTTTTAAAAGTAACAAAAAAAAAGGACGGCTATCACAGCGAAGTTTTCAGTCATAGCTTGGATCTTCACGCCGGCCAATTGGTAGACCGCATCGGCATCATGTTGGGTTTGCCTTTTCCAGCGGGTAAACATTTGGAAGCCTTGGCAAAAAAAGGAAAATGCATCGCCGACAAACCCTTGAACCTACGTTTCACCGGTAACAATTTTAATTTGTCCGGTTATGAAAATATTTGTAAGACTTGGATTGAGAAGGGCTACCCACCCCAAGACATTGCCCTGACGTTATTTGACATTTTGGCAAGAGTTTTAATACACGCACTAACGCTACAAAAAGATGGCGATTATCATCAAGTATTGCTGTTTTCCGGAGGTGTGATGTCCAACCAATACATCCAACAACGATTATTACAAGCGGATTTAAAATACCAAATATTAGCTTTTGCAGAACCGGCTTTTTCTTCGGATAATGCCGTCGGTTGTGCCTTGCTGGCAAGAAGAGCTTTGGAGAGTATACATGATACACAGAGTGATTAGCGTTAAAGAGATCAATCAATTTATAAAAACCCTTCTAGAATCCAATGCTTTATTGAAAAGCATCAAGGTAGAGGGGGAAATCTCCAACTTTAAACGACATAGTAACGGTCACGCTTATTTTTCATTAAAAGACGAGTACAGCAGAATAGCCTGCGTGATGTATCAAAGTGATTATGCCCAAACCAAAATAGAGTTATACGACGGTCTGCAAGTTGTTATTACTGGTTCTGTAAGGGTTTATGACCGCATGGGTCAGTACCAATTGGGAGTCCGTTCGGTAAAAATTGCGGGTTTAGGTGAATTGTACGAACGTTACGAAGCGCTTAAGAAAGAGCTGAAGGATTTAGGTTATTTTGACGCAAAATATAAAAAAAGCCTGCCCTCTTTTGTTCGTCAAGTGGGCATCGTCACCTCCATCGACGGGGCAGCCCTACACGATATACTTTCCGTTATGGCGCGCAAAGCGCCGGCCGTTACCTGCTTGGTGTACCCCAGTTTGGTACAAGGGGTGGACGCCAGTGACAATTTAATCGACGGCTTGCGCTATTTTGATGAAAGAGAAGATATCGACGGCATCATTATCGGTAGAGGTGGCGGCTCCATTGAGGATTTGTGGAGTTTTAACGATAGACAATGGGCAGAAGAAATTTTTAAAAATCGTCACCCCGTTGTATCGGCTGTCGGTCACGAAACGGACTTTACCATTGCCGATTTTGTTGCAGATGTCAGAGCTCCCACACCTTCTGTAGCGGCAGAATTGGTGGCTGAGAGCCATGTGCAATTGTTCAATCGTTTGGAGAATCAAAAACAACAATTGCTCAATGGTATTCAAGGTATCTTAGAACAAAAAAGCCATCGCATGGAAATTCTGCAAAAATTGTTGGTTGGTCAAAAGCCGGAAAAGAAATTAATCCAACGGTCTTTAAATTTAAGGGATTACGCTAAAACCCTCATCAACAAAATGGATCAAAAACAGGCTATGTCTGAAAGAGCTTTGACCCTTGCAACAAGCAAACTAGTACATTTGAACCCTCGCTCCATTCTAGAGAAGGGGTATCTCCTCGCAGAAAACGATGCAGGAGAACTATTGAAGAGTGTATCGGCTTTAACTTTGGGGGAGGGCGTTCATCTGATATTCCACGATGGTCATGCCCATGCAGTAGTAGATAAAATTGGTGATAAAAATGAAAAACTTTGAAGAAAAAATGAAGGAAATAGAAACGTGTATAGAAGCCTTAAATCAAGAAAGCACAGGCTTAGAAGAAAGTCTCAAATATTTTGAAAAAGGTATGGCGATGGTTCAGGAGTGTCAAGAAACCCTGCGCCGAACTGCTTTAAAGGTAAAAAAAATTACAGATACTCTAGAGGAAACGGATTTAAATTGGGATTAGGCAATGAAAAACTTTCACGATGAATACAACCGAACTAAGGATCTTTTTGAAAATAAAATGCTGGCAATGGTAGGGGAGGCCGTTTACGATGCTCCGGAAATATTGACAAAAGCCATGCGCTATAGCTTGGAAGCCGGGGGTAAAAGAGTACGACCGGTGCTCATGCTTCAAGTGGCACAACTATTTGGCACCACCTTGGAAAATGTTTTTCCTTTGGCGGTAGCTTTGGAGTTCATACATACCTATTCCTTAATTCATGATGATTTACCCTGTATGGATAACGACGAGCTGAGGAGAGGCAAACCCACCAATCACATCGTTTTTGGTGAAGACATGGCGCTTTTAGCCGGTGACGGCCTCCTGAACTTGGCAATGGAAACAGCTCTTAAAGGCGCAGAAAACTTAAAAGAAGACGATTTAAAGGTCTACTTGCAAGCCATGAGAATTCTATTTACAGCAGCCGGTGTCAACGGCATGATCGGCGGCCAAGGGGTGGATTTGTTATCTGAAAACAAAGACATCGATGAAGAAACCTTGCATTATATTCATACCCATAAAACCGGAGCTTTGATCAATGCTGCGGTTTTGTGCGGGGGAATCTTAGCAAAGATCGACGAAAAGACATACAGTATTTTGCAACACTATAGCGACGTGATCGGCTTGGCTTTTCAAATTCGCGACGACATATTGGATGTCCAAGGGGATCCGGAAGTAGTTGGCAAAGCGATTGGTAGCGATCTTGCCAATAAAAAAACAACTTACGTCACCTTATACGGACTTCAAGAGTCGGAACGAAAGTTGAAGAACTTAGAAGAAGAAGGGATCCGATTGATGAACCAATTGGATTGTGATACATCTTTTTTAAAAACCATGATCCGTTATATTTGTCAAAGAGATCAATAACGGAACCAAGCTCTGTAAAGGCTTCTGTGTCAAAACCGTCGCATTGAGAGTTGGAATGGTGCCCTAAGGTTTAGCGAACTCTATTTTGTTTTAAGAGACCCATAGCTTACTTTAAGGCTATGCTTTTGACGACGATTGAATATTTAAACTCATATAACAAACGCCGCCACATTTCGTGGCGGCGTAACCATTGGTCGGCCAAAGCCGATCATTTTTATTTTAAGTCATAGGTCTTCCTGTTGTTTTCTGACGCCATACAATCGATTGCTAACATCTGATAGCAACCGGGTCGATCCGTTGCTGTAAGAATTAGAACGGAATAGACAACAGGTCATGGAATTAATAAGCAATCAATTGGCGGATGTAGTCGGCTACTTCATCAATGGGCATACGAATTTGTTCCATGGTGTCCCGATCTCTTAAGGTAACGGTGTTGTCTTCCACAGTCTCAAAATCAATGGTAATACAAACCGGTGTACCCACTTCATCCTGACGTCTGTAACGTCTACCGATGGATCCCGCTTCGTCATAGTCAACTGGGAAGTATTTGGACAACTCAGTGTAGACTTCACGTGCTTGATCGCTGAGTTTTTTCGATAAAGGTAAGACACAGGCTTTATAAGCAGAAAGATAGGGGTGTATTTTCATAACCGTACGCTCACTGCCGTCCTCTAGAGTTTCTTTTTTAAGTGCGTCGCATAGAACCACTAAGAAGGTTCGATCGCACCCTAAGGAAGGTTCAACACAATAGGGAATATATTTTTCGTTGGTAATGGGGTCTTGATACTCCATGTTTTTCCCGGAAAAGGTTTGGTGTTGCTTCAAATCGAAGTCCGTTCTGTCTGCAATTCCCCAAAGTTCACCCCATCCAAAGGGAAATTCATATTCAATGTCCATGGTTGCTTTGGAATAATGGGATAGTTCTTCCGGGGTGTGATCCCTGAAACGTAATTTATCCGGTTCAATGTTGAGATCGTGCAGCCATTGGATGCAAAAATCCTTCCAGTATTCGAACCATTCCAGATCGGTACCCGGTTCACAGAAAAACTCCAACTCCATTTGTTCGAATTCTCGCGTTCTAAAAATAAAGTTCCCCGGAGTGATTTCGTTTCTGAAAGATTTCCCGATTTGTCCGATGCCAAAAGGTATTCTCTTTCTGGTGGAACGTTGAACGTTTTTGAAGTTCACAAAAATACCCTGTGCGGTTTCCGGTCGCAGATAGAGTTCTGAGGTGCTGTCTTCCGTGACACCTTGAAAAGTTTTAAACATTAAATTGAATTGTCTGATATCGGTAAAATCCGATTTTCCACAGTGGGGGCACACCACTTGATGCTCCATAATGTGTGCGTACATTTTTTCATTAGACCAGCCGTCAACGACAACTTCCTCTTCTTTGGAAGCATAGTAATCCTCTAGTAATTTGTCCGCACGGTATCGGGTTTGACAGGACTTGCAGTCCATCAAGGGATCGTTAAATCCGCTTAAATGACCCGAAGCTTCCCAAGTTTTGGGATTCATTAAAATTGCGGCATCTACACCGACATTATAGGGTGATTCTTGGATAAATTTTTTCCACCAAGCTTTTTTCAAGTTGTTTTTTATCTCGACGCCAATGGGTCCGTAATCCCAACTATTGGCTAATCCGTCATATATTTCTGATCCAGGGAAAATGATTCCCCGCATTTTTGCAATGCTGACAATCTCACTCATTGTAAAGCTGTGCATCTAATCCTCCTTAAGGCAATCTAAGTTCATGTTGTTATCATAACACAAAGCGGACAAAACGTTAAGATAATCAAATTATTATTTAAAGGTGTTAAAAATTATAATACATGTTAAAATGAAAATAACTTGTTTAGGTATTAAATTTACTGGAGGAGATCATATGATTATTGCAATGACAGCAGGTTTAATTGGAGGTTTAGGATTATTCATCTATGGAATGCATTTGATGAGCGAAGGCTTAAAAATCCTAGCCGGTAATCGAATGAAGACCTTACTGGAGGTTTTGACGAATAATCGATTAAAGGCTATCTTAGTTGGTACCATCCTCACGATGATCGTACAAAGCTCGAGTACGACAACGGTTATGGTGGTGGGTTTTGTAAACGCATCACTTATGACACTCCAACAAGCTGCTGGTGTTATTCTAGGCGCCAATATCGGTACGACGATTACGGCACAATTAATCGCTTTTAATATCACAGCTGCCAGTCCAATTTTCATCGGCATTGGAACCGTCATGACACTTTTTTCAAAAAGGAAAAAAACAACCGACCTAGGATCCATCATCTTGGGGTTTGGATTGTTATTTTTCGGAATATCCGTTATGTCGGGTGTGATGGAACCCCTTAAAGAAAGTGAATTCATCAAGCAATTGTTGGTTCAATACGGTATGAATCCTTTTTGGGGGCTCATGCTCGGAACTTTAGTGACCGGTATTATGCAAAGTTCTTCGGCAACGGTTGGATTGTTGCAAGCCGTTGCGCTGTCGGGTTTATTTGTCGGTATGAGCAGCACAGATGCCATCCGTATTTGCACCCCAATTATTATAGGCACCAATATCGGTACCTGTATCACTGCTATGCTCTCCTGTATTGGAACATCCAAAACGGCGCAAAAAGCTGCATGGATACACTTATTTGTCAATATTTTTGGAGCGATTTGGGTGTTGGGTATTTTTGGAATCATCAACATGGTGTTTCCGGTCAACCCGGTTTACGAATTTGTCACCAAAATATCCGGCAACATGATTGACGCCAATCGTCAAGTCGTACCGAACCTCGCTCGGCAAATTGCAATGATGCACACATTTTTTAATGTTGCCAATATGGTGGTCATCTTACCTGTGCTCAATGCTCTGGTCAAGTTTTTAGACAATCTCATTCCCAGCGAAAAAGCGGAATTTACCATTCAATTGGATACCCGTTTGTTAAGCAACCCCTCTGTCGCTTTAGGTCAAGTGTACAATGAAATGATTACCTTGGAGAGCATGTGCTTAAAAAACTTTAGACGCACAATGGAGGATATAAAAAACAAGGATTCGAATAATGTTCCTAAAATAATAGAAACCGAAGAAATGATCGATAGTTTTGAAAAACAAATTATCGATTACACAGTACAATTATCCAATATAGATATGAGTGTTCAGGACAACCAGCTCGTCGCTTTTATTTTAAAAAGTGTCCATGATTTAGAAAGAATTGGTGACCATTGTGTCAATGTTTCTGAAGCTGCCACCAGTGTTTATGAAGATAACATTATTTTCAGCGAGAGTGGTCAAATGGAATTGATGGAGTTGTTGGGAACAGTAGAGGCGATTTTAGTTGATTTAAACGATGTATTAAAGAATAAAAGCCTCAATATTTGTCATCGGATTCTAGATAGAGAGAATGTCATTGACGACTTAACTGATCTCTACATTGACAGACATATTAAACGGCTTAACGAAGGCACCTGTAATCCCCTTGCAGGCATCATTTATGCGGACATTTTATCCAATTTAGAAAGAATAGGCGACCACGCGGTCAATATAATCAATGGATTGATAGACGCTTTGGACGAAGAAAAAACCTTATTGGAAGAGGAGGTAAATTATTAATGGAATATGATGTTATCATCGTTGGCGGTGGACCGGCGGGATTAACGGCAGGAATTTATACTGCAAGAAGTTTATTGCGCACTTTAATTATAGAAAAAGCAGTGGTTGGTGGTCAAATTGCCTCATCCTTCGAGGTGGAAAACTACTCAGGCTTAACTGAAGTGGTATCGGGCTTTGAATTAACCGACACCATGCGTAAACAATGTGAGGGTTTCGGTGCACGATTGATTAGCGATGAGTTTATTCGTTTTGAAGTAATAGATGGCGGATACGAAGTTCATTGTGAAAACAACACCTTTAAAACAAAAGGGATTATTTTAGCCATGGGTGCCCATCCCAAAAAGTTGGGTGCAAAAGGTGAAGACACCCTTGCATCTTGTGGGGTTTCTTATTGTGCCACTTGCGATGGAGCTTTTTTTAGAGATAAAAATGTTATTGTTGTCGGCGGTGGCGACACGGCATTGGAAGAAGCCTTGTTTTTGACCAAGTTTGCAAAAACTGTCGGTATCGTCTATAGAAGAAATGTTTTGCGAGCTACTAAAATTTTACAAGATAGGGCACGACAAAATGACAAGATACAATTGAGACCGGAAACGGTCATTGAAGAAATTAAAGGAAAAGACTTTGTAGAATCTGTTGTCTTTAAAGATGTCAAAACGGGAAAAACCTTTGAAGAACCCATAGATGGTGTCTTTATGTTTGTAGGACAAGTACCCAATACCGAAACCATCAAAGGTCAAATACCTATGAATGAAGCGGGCTATGTATTGACCAACGAAAAAATGGAAACACCTTTTCCCGGCGTTTATGTAGCCGGAGATATGTGTGTTAAGCCATTGCGCCAAGTGGTGACTGCAGCTTCCGACGGAGCTGTTGCCGCTGTGCAATTATCCAAATATTTGGAAAGCTTGGAATAATCAACAGTGAGCAAAATCAGGTTGGACGAGTGGCTCGTCGAAAAAGGTTTTTTTCCAACCCGTGATAAGGCCAAACGCGAAGTGATGGTCGGCAATGTGCAACTGGACCGACAAGTATGCAGCAAAGCCGGAGAACAAATTAGCATCGATTACAACCCGGAAAAAGTTACCATAACCACCACTGAGAAATCCTTCGTCAGCAGAGGGGGCAAGAAACTACAAAAAGCACTGGAAACATTCGATATATCCGTCTCAGATAAAGTATTTTTGGATATAGGAGCTTCGACCGGCGGGTTTACCGATTGTCTTTTAAAAAACGGTGCCAAAAGAGTTTATGCCATCGATGTGGGCTATGGCCAGTTGGATTGGTCTTTACGCCAAAATGACAAGGTCGTTGTAATGGAAAGAACCAATTTCAGAACGATCGATGAAACTGTTTTTATGGACGAAGCTGTGGATGGTTTTGTTATGGATGTTTCTTTTATTTCCGTGAAGAAACTATTGGTAAAGCTTAAAGATATTTTACAATCTCAAGGAGAGGGTATTCTTTTAATTAAACCTCAATTTGAAGCCGATAGAGACAAAGTAGAAAAACCGGGTGTGGTGAAAGATAAACAAATCCATATTGAAGTATTGCGCGATATCTTAACATTTGCCGAAAGTATCGATTTTTCAGTAATGGGTTTAAGCTATTCGCCGATTAAAGGCCCTAAGGGCAACATTGAATTTTTGGCGCATCTAAAAAAAATGTCGGAAAGCAATACCCATATCCATATTGAAAAGATAGTCGAAAATGCACATGAGGAATTGAAGGATAAAAAATGATTCAAGAAATAGGTGTTTATCTCAATACTGACAAAAAAGAAAGCATGAACCTAGCACCTCAATGCTTGGCATATCTACAAAAAAAAGGTGTAGCAACGGCTGTTTTTAAGGATCAAGCCAACCTGATTCCGGATATTCCAAAAGAAACCAGTCATTATGATTATGACGATTTTTTCTCGATACCTAAGGCAATTTTGGCATTAGGAGGGGATGGTACGATGTTGTCCGTTGCTCGGCATGCTTGTTTCCATTCTATACCGATTTTAGGCATCAACTTGGGTAAACTCGGTTTTTTAACGGAAGGAGAGGCGGCCCATTGGAGGGCAACCTTATCAGCACTATGCACAGGCAATTACTATTTTGATCGGCGCACCATGCTGGATTGCCGACATAAAGACTCCACAGGTGTAGAGCATCACGATATCGCTTTAAACGATGTGTTTGTTAGAAATTCAGATTTACGTATGATGCGTGTTAAGATTAGTATCGATGGAGAAGAGCTGGATAATTTGCGTGCAGATGGTCTGATCGTCGCGACACCTACCGGTTCAACAGCCTATTCTCTATCTGCTGGAGGCCCTGTGGTAGCACCTAACGCCGACATCCACATCGTCAATCCAGTATGTCCACATCGTTTACACGACAAAGCCTATATCGTACCTGCAGATTCGAAGCTGCAATTGACTTTTCCGGAAAAGGACGAACAAAATGGCGTTCTCTCAGTGGATGGGCAAAAATACATTCCGATTCAAAAAAGTGATACGATTACGATTGAAAAATCAAAATTCAAAACGACATTTATTCGACTAGAAGGTAGCTATTTCTACGAAAAATTAAGAAAAAAAATGTCCACTGAAATCAAATAGAGGTCCAGAGGTGTAGGATGAAAATTTCACGTCAAACAAAAATAATAGAGTTGATTGATAAATTTCAATTGGAAACTCAAGACGACTTGAGTGAAAAACTAAAAGAGTTGGGCTTTTTTGTGACGCAAGCGACCATCTCTAGGGATATCAAAGAACTGAGGCTCATAAAAGTTATGGGGAAAAACGGTAAGCAGTACTATTCTACTTACAAAGACGTCGGCACCCTGTACGATGAAAGGGTAGTATCTGTTTTTAAAAAAGCCGTACTGACTGTCGATGTTGCAGAGTTTTTGGTAGTATTGAGAACTTTACCTGCAATGGGGCAAGCAGCGGCCTTAGCTATTGATTCCATGGAAATTAATGAAGTGGTGGGTACCATTGCCGGAGACGATACTATTTTTGTTGCAATCAGAGAAAAAAAAGATGTTCCCTTAGTGGTTGAAAAGTTTAGAAAGTTGATGAAGCTTTAAAGGAGAATCCATTGATCCGAACATTGTATGTCAAAGATTTTGCCTTAATTGAAGATGTTACTGTCGAATTTTCCAAAGGCCTCAATGTCCTGACCGGAGAGACCGGTGCAGGTAAATCGATTATCATCGATGCTTTGTCTCTTTTAATGGGTGGACGCAGTAGCAAAAAAGATATTGCTTACGGTCAAAACAAAGCTGTCATACAAGGTCAATTTGAGTTGCAAAACGATAGAATACGAAAGGATCTTTCCGAAACTTATGGGATAGATCCCAATAGTCAGGATTTGATTTTATCTCGGGAAATTAATCGTAGTGGCAGAAATGTTTGTAAAATCAATGGGTTTTTAATAACTGTTGGCGAATTAAAACAGATTTCTCAACTCTTAGTCAGTATTTATGCACAAAATCAATTTGTTGTTCTTCAGGATAAAGCCTACTACCGCGATATTATAGATGGTTATGGCGGTAAGGAACTGGACAGCTCTCTAGAAAAAATAAAAAATTTAACCGACCAAATGAAAAGATTGCGCAAAACAATCCAGCAAAGTAAAAAAGACTATGCGGAGACCTTAAAGCAAAAGGAATTTTTAAACCATCAGTATAAGGAAATCATCCAAGCACAATTAAATCCCCAAGAAGAAGAAACATTAACGGCAGAGAAAATCAAAATCCAAAACAAAGAGTTGCTAGCTGAAAAGCTTTATCAATCCATTGGGCTTCTGCAGTCTCAAAATGCAGAAATCGATCGCAGTGGGATTGTGGAAGACCTCTATAAATTAAAGGAATTGGTTTACGAACTCAGCTCCTACGACGAGAATTACAAAAGTTACGATGCTTTATTGGAGTCGATGATTGGTGATTTAGATGAATTGTCTCGTATTATCGGTTCCGATCTCCAAAATTTGGATTACCAACAGAGTTCTTTGGATGGAATTCAAGCCAGGCTGAGTCTCATAGCGACATTAAAGCGTAAATACAATATGGATGTCGAAGAAATGCTGGATTATGCCTCTCAATTGTCCGAGAAATTGGTTCAATTTGAAAACTACGATTCTAATCTAAAAAAGCTGATGGGTGAATACCAAGAATTATGGCAAACGTATTTAAAGGAAGACCAAGTTTTACATCGTCAGAGAATTAAAGTCGCGACAGATTTTTCCGAGAAGTTTTTAAATGAATTAAAAGATTTAGCACTGGAAAAAGCCGTATTCAAAGTAGATATTCAAAGAAAGGAAAATACAATTTCCAAGTATGGGCAAGATGTTTTTGATTTTTTGTTTTCTGCCAATCCCGGAGTTCCGGTAAAATCACTTAATGAAGTTGCCTCTGGAGGGGAGTTATCGCGAATGATGCTGGCTTTTAAAAAAATATACGGTACTTATTTAGAGGTGCCGATTATGGTTTTCGACGAGGTCGATACGGGCATCAGCGGACGTACTGCTCAAGCAGTTGCAGAAAAACTCAACGATATCAGTCGTGCACATCAAGTATTATGCGTCTCCCATTTACCGCAAATTGCGGCGATGGCTGACCGCCATATTCTGGTGGAAAAAAAGTCTACACAGAATCAAACGAAAGTTAACTTTAAAAAACTACTCATAGAAGAAAGGGCAGAAGAGCTCGCCCGTATGTTGGGTGGTGCCTACCTTACAGAAAAAGGTTATGAATTGGCAAGAGAATTACTTTCACAAAAGGAAAGTCGCCAATCAACAGGAGAGATCATTGAATGAATTTAGCAGCAATCAATCCGATAGCATTTAAACTGGGAAGAATAGAGGTGCGTTGGTATGGTCTTCTGATAGCTTTAGCAATCGCAATCGGTATCTTTGTTTCCATCAAACGTTCTAAAAATCGCCGTTATTCAGAAGATGATGTGTTAGATTTTTTTCTTTACCTCATACCTGCAATGATCGTCGGTGCCAGATTATATTATGTCCTGTTTGAATGGCAATACTATGCACAACATCCGATACAAATTTTCGCCATGTGGGAGGGTGGATTAGCTATACATGGTGGCTTACTGGCCGGTATTGCGGTGAGCTATTGGTATTGTATTAAAAAGAAGATTCCTTTCCTTCATTTTGCAGATGGCATCATACCGGTTGTGCCCTTGGGGCAAGCGATCGGCAGATGGGGCAATTTCATTAATCAAGAAGCATATGGCAGAGAAACCGACTTACCATGGGCTATCGAGGTTTTTGACGTTCAAAAGGGTTTGATCAAAGTCCATCCTACTTTTTTATACGAATCTTTAGGCAACATCCTAACTTTCATCCTCTTGTTGGTTTATGAGAAACGATATCAAAAAAAAGATGGGGAACTGTTGTTTTTGTACTTCATCAGCTACTCTTTTTATCGTTTTTTTATTGAAGGCTTACGGACCGACTCCCTAATGCTCGGTAGCTTTCGAGTTGCACAAATCATTTCAGTCGTCTTGATGACGATAGGGATCTTAGGGATCGTGGTATTAAGAAGAGATTTACCCAGCCATAGTGATGACTTGTAAACAAAACCGATATATGGTATAATGACTATTCAGATGGAAAAACATATTAAAATTATCGCAAGAAACAAAAAAGCTACCTACGATTATTTTATCGAGGAAAAAATAGAATGTGGCATTGTTTTAGCCGGTACGGAAGTCAAGTCCTTAAGACAGGGAAAGGTCAGTATCAAAGAAAGCTATGCCGATATTGTAGACGGAGAGGTTTTTGTTTATCAAATGAATATTACACCCTATGAAATGGGCAATATTCACAATCAAGACCCGGTTCGTCCAAGAAAACTATTGCTCCATAAACGTCAAATCAGAAGGCTTATCGGACTTAAGCAACGACAAGGGTATACTTTGGTGCCTTTAACCATTTATTTCTCGAACAACCGCGTTAAATTGGAATTGGCGTTGGCAAAAGGTAAAAAAATGCATGACAAGCGCCATGCGGTTGCCAAGCAAGATGCCAAAAGACGCATGGAAAGGGCAATCAGAAGATAATATATGGGGACGTAAAGGTTTCGACGGGGGTATTGCAGTACGAACAGCGAGTCGAGGTGCACACATCGTTAAAGTGGCAGTTTAATATAAACGCAGAAGATAACTTCGAAATGGCTCTTGCTGCTTAATTGCAGTAAGACCACAAAACTTCAGCTTATATAGCTGAGCGTCGCTTCCTTTTACCTGTGATTGGAAGATCGACGTCAAATTTAACAGGTAACACTGTTATGGGGGCTTCGACATAATAGTGACTCAGAAGCTGGCCGATTCAAAGGGTGTCATTGCTCGTTGAATTTGGTAAGAATAAATCAGTGACTGTGCTCGGAGAAATTCGTATGAATGTACTTTCGGACAGGGGTTCGATTCCCCTCGTCTCCACCAAATGAACCATAAGACGAACCATTAGGTTCGTTCTGATCGGCAGCAAATAGTGCGATTCAGCCCTCGCTTTCAGAATAGTTGTAGGCGGTCGTCACTTGCATGTTGTCAATAAAAATAGATTCGATCAGGGCTTTAAAGTGAATTCCTGATTTTTCTTAACCGTGTAGACCATTTGTTTAAACGATTAGGAAATAAGATGACGGCATCCTTGCGATGCGGTCTTTTTTATTGTCTCAAGTTCTAGAAGCGTTGACATCTTTGAGGTCTTTACTTTCAAGTCATTCAACATGTTGTTGTTTTGTGTCTGTATGTTGCGTGTACTGGTGCTGTTTTGACCGTTGTCCATGGCATTCAGCAGGTTTTCCAACTTTCTTGAACATCTGCATTTTCTACTTTTATAGATTGGATAAAATTTGAAAATCTTGCGAACAGCCGGCACTTATATTTCAATATCCTGATTTTTGTCGGTGGAGTGACCTTAGGGCAAAGATCCGTTGGATTTACATTTTTCCAAATTAGTTCCGACACCGCGTCGCATGGTTTCGGTTAAATTGAAGTTGCAATACTCAGTTAGCCATCTATGAGGCTTCGACAAAAACATCCTAAAAAGAGCATAAAAATACCCGGAAGGCACGTACGATTTTGTTGAAAAGGAAGTACACCTCCGGGTCTAAGACCAAGCTTTCTAATTTTGTAGAGGTTTTATGTGTTTTTAATATACACCAAAGTATATGATTTCAGGATTTTCATTGGTGCCGGTTACCTTGGCTTTGCAAATCATTTTCTTTCCGTTGACTTCGCAATACGATTTCAAAAACCATGTGTCAGGGCCTTCCATTTTTGCTATTGTTTTCCCCGTTGAGAAATCCAAGTCGAAATCTTCACCATAAATACCTTGGCCATGGTGTTTGACAGCTGACCAAGCTTTGTCTTCTTCAAGTTTTTCACTCTGCACTTCATTTTGTTCTGCTTGAATGTGTGAAATTGGCTTTAAGGTGACTTCTGCTGTTTTATTCTTTGGATCTTCTTTAATTTCTCCGGTGGTGTAGTCCTCTTTTACGTCGTCTATGATAGAGGTAACATCGACTCCGTCGGCAATATATGTGCCTGTGTAGCCGGCAGCATTTATTTTATCAAT
Organism: Eubacteriaceae bacterium; assembly: GCA_012522805.1. Taxonomy (GTDB): domain Bacteria; phylum Bacillota; class Clostridia; order Eubacteriales; family Eubacteriaceae; genus JAAYJS01. Next base: position 74,327 of record JAAYJS010000025.1, read on the forward strand.
GGTTTCGGATAGGGGAGCACCTACCTGGTCGGCAAAGAGCAGCTGTGCTTCTGATGTAGTATCCGCTGTCTTGTCTTCCTGATTTTTATTAAAACAGCCGGATAATCCGGTACTGATCAGAGCAAATGCGATCACTATGCCAAGAATACCTTTAATCGAATTTTTCATATTTTCTCCTTTGGTTTTAAACTTTACAATACTTTCACAACAAGTTTTATTGAGGGCACCCTAAACTTTTATGCGGATGGTTCTCTTGTAGATAATAGTATAGGTCCGACATTATCAGTCCAACCTATTGGTTCTATTGGCGCCACGCTTAAGCGTTGGCGAGGTCAACAATCTTTGATTAAGAGAATTCCACTTTCCTGACCTCGATTTTAGCAATAAAAGTTCTCTCGGAATTGCCAACTTTTTTTCTAATTCTTCTTGAGAATACTTATTTTTAACTATCAAGATTTTTATTTTTTGAATAAGTCAATCATGGGTTCTCTGACTTCGTTGAATTCATGTTCATTTTAACGCGATTGTGAAATGAATTCAACAACAAAAAAAATAGTTGTTATGAGTTCATAATGACAGTATTAGAACACTATCTGTGAAATGAATTCACTCTTCGCATCATGCCACTCAAACACAAAAGACATTGAATATAAGGCCAATCTTGGTTTGCAGATGCAAGAACTGTCGCTCAACCAATACAGAATAAACGGTATCATTGAACGACTATCGAAATAAAGAGCACTTGACCGACGTTAAATGGATTTTAGACGAACCGGCTAAAACTTTACCAAGCGGCGATAGACGATACCATCGAAGATAATGCCGATTTGCATTATATAAGTGGTTTAAAAGCGAAAATGATTAGGGTAATTGTTGGAAATGTTGCGATTGGTGTAAAGAAGTAGTCGGAGTTCACGATTACGTAAAAGTAAAAGTCACCGGCAACCATGTCTTCCGTAGAGCTCGGTATTGCTTAGAGTATGACCCTAGGAAAAATAGGCGTCAGAACGTGCATATAAAGAGCTGGCGGGATATAGACAATACTACTAAAATTAAAGAAAAGCTAGCACATACGAAAAAAGCTGAAAATACGTATTAATTGTAGATAAAGTTAACCGATAATAAAGACATGGAGTCATAAAAAGACAATAATGAAATTCATAATAATTTAGGTTTTATCAATACTGCAGACTGCAGACGAACAGAAAGGAGTTGACGGATATGCTAAGTGATTTTTACAAAGAAAACCCGGAAAGCAAAATTTGGTTGATTGATGAGCTTGATGCTGTCGGACCATTTTACTTCAACTTCGATAAGAAAAAATCTATAATTTTTGGTCAGATTATCCTAATAAATTAACATTAGAAGAAAAAAGAATATTTGATACAGAATTCCCTGAAATGGCAGAATTAAAAACATAAGAGGCTTTAAGATGATCCACCTGTAAGGGTGGTTTTTATGCAAAAATCAAAAATATAAAAATATTATGTAAAGAAGAGGGTAAGCTTAATTTTGAATATTTTGGCCTATCGACAGGGTAGAAAAGAAATGATTCTTTCACAAATTATTCCGGCTTTTCTATTGTGCTGTGAAGAACGAGGAGGGTTACATACACAGTGAAAGATATTTGCTAAGCGATAGAGAACCTATGGTGCAAAAGGTGCGATGACCATTATTAAAAGGTCACTTAACAAAGGTCTATGATTCTGAGCCTTTAGTGTAATTCTCACTAACCCAACATTTTTTTAATAAAGACACTCATGCTTTTATTTCAAAAATGTATAAAATAAATACAAGATAGAAACATCTTCAGAAAGCCTTCATAAATTCTATTATCAAAGTTTCGTTTGGTGTAAATAGTTTGTAGAATTATTTTGTTATGATAAATCTACGGAGGTAATCCAATGAAAATAAATATTTACACTTGCCATTTCGGTAATGGCCATTATAAAGCAGCGGATTTTATTAAAGAACAATTAGACGCTGATCACGAAACTAAAATTATCGATTTATACGAAGAAATATTCCCCAATATGCACGAATGGGTGTATTATTTTTATAGGGATTTAATGCAAAAACAAAACCTGTGGTACCACTTATTTCTAAAGGTGGATGGCGTCAAGGACAAAGTCATTCCGCAGTTAACTTTTTTGAAAAATAGATTCTTCGATTATTTAGACAGCCGTCCCAATCCGGATATTTTTATCGCCACCTACTCCTTATCCGCCTACTTTTTAGGACTTTACAAACAGGAAAGAGAACTGACAACCCCCTTGATTACCTGTGTAACGGATTTTATGGCTCATGAATTTTGGATGAACGATTATACGGACTTGTATTTGGTCGCATCACCCTTTACAAAAGCGCATTTACTACAAGGGGAAGTCCAAGAAGAGCAAATTCTGGTTTACGGATTGGGTGGACAGAGTAAAGGTAACATTGAAAGAAGTTTCGAAGGGCCTCTCAAAATATTAGTGACCGGTGGTGGTCTGGGTTAGCTCCCGAAGGAGATTCAATTTTATACGGATCTGCGAGATCGCTACCATGCGGAATTAAGAGTGATCTGTGGTAAAAATGCTAAAATCAAACGCAAATTAGATCATGCCAATTTAAAAAATATTTACACCTTTGGTTTTGTAACCAATATGGAAGAACAACTGGAATGGGCTGATATATTTGTCGGCAAAGCAGGTGGACTCTCGACCTTTGAGGCCATTCAATGGGAGACACCTATTCTGTATCTGCCACCTTTTTTACCCCAAGAAAAGCGCAATGCTCGCTTTATTGAGAAAAGTAAAATTGGTTTGTCGATTCAAAACAATCTAAGCGCCTTCTCTCAGTTTGATGACTTGATTTTTAGCCAATTTCGGGAAAACATGCGCAAAATGAAAAACGAATTGGAACCGGAAGCGTTTTTAGACCACATCGAAACCATCGATAAAAGAAGAAATGCTTAACATGATTCTCTATATGACCCAATTTATTGCAGTTTTTGCGGGTGTGTATTATCTTTTGCCTAATTTAATATTAAGAAGAAAGACGCTTTTGGCCGATGCCCCAGGCATTCTGTTAACCTTCGATGACGGCCCTTGTCAGGAAGTTACCGAAGAGGTACTGGACATCTTAGCGGAGAACGATACCAACGCTTGCTTTTTTGTATTGGGTGAAAAAGCCAAAGCTTCCAAGGAGTTAATGGCTCGTATGGCTCGCGAAGGGCACAGTATCGGTCTGCATGGGAATACCCATCGCCATCCCTTGTCCTTAACACCTAAGGAACAATGGAAAGAACTCAGCGAAGCTTATCAGATCTTAGCGCATTTGGGATTGAAACCTCGGTACTACCGTGCACCCCATGGTTTTTATACCTTATCGAGTTGGTTGTTTTGTCTCAATAACGGATTGGAAATTGTCCACTGGACAGTCTTGGCTGAAGACTGGAAAATCGGTGAAGCAAAGTCTTTAACACAGCGGTTGATGAATAGGTCTGCACCGGGTAGAATTTTAGTGTTGCACGATGGCAGCGAAGGCAAGGCAGACCCCAATGCTAACCACATCATGCCGGCTGCTTTAAAAGCATATCTCAAAAATTGGAGGGCGCAGGGTGGTCTGCTCACTCCTTGGAGCGATTATGAAAAAAACTAAAAACACCATAAAACTCGTGGCTGTTCTTACTTTGAGTTTGTTGACCCTAATCATTTTTTCACGGAGCTATCCCAACATGGATTTAAAGTCCATTTTGTTGCGATTTCAGTGGCCTTATCTTTTTGTCGCAGCTATGTCCTTTGTTTTCTATTTGCTATCGGAGACCTTTGCTTTCAGCTACTTGCTAAAAGTCAATGGACACAAAATACCGGTGGGTCGCATATTTGGTTATACTTTGCACGATTACTTTTTTTCGACTATTACACCGGGAGGCAGCGGTGGTCAACCCGGCCAGTTTTATGCCATGCAACGAGACCGTATACCGCCTGCCCATTGTCTAACAACTTTATTTACCTTTAATGCTGTTTATCATATAGCCATGCTTTTTATTGCGGTGTGGGCTATGACCATGGGGGCGACACAAATGGTCGCTAAGATTCCTGCTATGAAAATGCTAACGGTTTACGGCATCGGAGCCCAAATTCTATTTGTTGCACTGTTGACAGCCTTGTTATTGACTGAGGATTTGGTGCCAAAAGGTATCTTTTTGTTCTTTCATGGAATTCGCCGCATACCTTTGTTGAAAAAATTTGCTTGTACCCAAGAAAAGCTGCAACAGCAATGTGAAGAATACCAAGTCAGCAGCGCGTTCATAAAAAGTAACCCAATCGTATTTCTAAAAACCTTTATATATATCTTGCCGATGTTGCTTTTCTTTTATGCAATACCTTATTGTTTGTACAGAGGCTTGGGTTACCATCATCTCGGTTTGTGGCAAATGATTGCAATACAATCGGTGGCGGTTGTTGCTTTGGAAAGCGTTCCCTTACCGGGAAGTGTCGGTGTCGGCGAATTATCACTAACGGCGGTATATGCTTTGATTATTCCGCTGCCGGAGGCTTTTGTTCTGATGTTTTTAACAAGGGCGCTACATCTTTATTTCGGATTGTTGCTCAGCGCCATTGGTGTTTTGACGATGAAAGAAAAACCAATTTTGAGAGAAGGCAAGTCTCTCAAAAAGTTAGATAAAAACAAAATTGGAATTGTAAGAAAAGCCGAGTTTGTCCAATAAAAATAACTCATTGGCAATCTAAACCAAATAATACTAAATTTCAAGCAAATCTGCTCATCAAAAGCCCGGACGAGTGTCAGGGCTTTTTTAATTGGACAATTGTAAGTTAAAATTTAGAGAAAAATTGATTTTGTGACATTCGTCACAGATTTGAACCGTGTGTGGGGATAAAATGAAATTAAATCAATAGTAAGATTCTTGTATCACAATAATTAAGGAGTAGAAAATGTTTACACATCAAACTAAATTAAAAGAGATTATCAATGACAACCCACACATGGTGGAGTTATTTAATGATTTGGGTATCGACTATTGCTGTGGCGGAGGCGACAGCTTGGGAAAGGTGGCCAAAGAGAAAAACTTGGATTTACATCGCTTTATCGCTCTATTGGAAAATAAACATGAAAGCGTTAAAAAAATAGGCAGTGCTAAAGCAGATTCCATAGCAGAATTCAAACAATATTCCATGGAAGAAATGATCGACAGTTTGCAAATGACCCACCATCACGATGAGCGTAAATTACTCAAAGAAATTGACGATTTGCTCAACAAAATACTACTTGTACACTATCAAAGTCACTCCGAAAAATTGCTGCCATTGCACAAATTATTCGGCACACTTAAGACGGAATTAGAGGCACATTTTGCTAAAGAAGAAAAATTGTTATTCCCATTAATGTTGGAAAATCCCAACGCAAGCCCGGAAGTAATTGCACAAGTCAAGGTTTTGGAACGGGAACACGATGTAGCCGGCGATGTGATCAAAGAAATGCAAAACCTAACCGATAACTTCACCCCTCCGGAGGATAGCTGCTATACGTATCAGAAAACCTATCAATTGTTGAACACCTTGGTTCAGGATATTTTTATGCACGTATATAAGGAAAATTCGATCCTTATTCCGTTGTTTGAAAAGCAGGCAAATCGATGAGCTGATCTGGAAAAAATATCTGAACGTTCAATGAATGAAAGAAGAAATAAAAAAGAAAAAGCATCTGAAGGGTAAATCATAAAAATGGAGGTGAGGCTAGTGGTACTAAAACTTAAAAGAATTTATGAGAGCAGAAGTTCCGATGACGGCTATCGAGTGCTTGTGGACAGATTGTGGCCTAGGGGCATTAAAAAAGTGGACGCGCACATCGACCTGTGGGCTAAAGAACTTGCCCCATCTACTGCTCTCAGAAAAAAATTCCACAACGGTGTCATAGACTATAAGGCTTTTAAAGAGGTTTATGGCGGAGAGCTTGCGCAAAATGTCGAATTGATACGCTTTGTACGATTGATCGAGAAAAAAGAACAAGAAGTGGTGACCCTTTTAACTGCTGTTAAAGATGTTGACCACAGCCATATCCCAGTTTTAATGAGTAAGATGGCAACTTTGTTAGAAAGAGAAAGTTGACGGAGGAAGATGACAGAAGAAGTAAGGGACTTGCAATGCGATAAATGCGGTATTTGCATTAACAAAATTAAATTATTCGAAAAATTAAACGCTGAAGAACAGTTTCAGATTTTAAAAGAATCCAGACATCAATTGTTTCCTAAAAATACTATTATCATGCGACCGGAAGACAAAGCGGACAAAGTAATCATCGTTAAGAGAGGTAAGTTAAAGCTCTGTGCCTACGACGAAAACGGTAAGGAATATATTTATGATCTTATTGGTGATGGCGACATTCTGGGAGAAGAAGCGATTTTTTCCGAAGACAATGTAGGTATGTACGTAGAGGCCATTACGGATGTCAACGCCTGTATCTTAACAAGAGAGCTGTTGGAGAGACTGCTGGCATCTAATTCGGCTTTTGCCATTAAGCTCATTCGCAGTTTGGGTAAAAGGGTAGCAGAAGATAAGAATAAGATCCGATTGCTATCCATACCCGATGCAAAAAAACGTTTAGAATATTATTTGGCTCTGCGATGCGATCAAATGGGACACAATCACATCGAATTAACCAGAGATGTCATCGCATCTGCCATCAATGTATCTAGGGAAACCGTTTCGAGAAAATTATCAGAAATAGAAAAAGAGGGGAATATTCAACTCATCGGTTATAAAAAGATCCATGTTCTCAACAAAGAAAGACTAAAAACGAATTCACATTAATAGAATTTTGAGAGGAATTGGATTTTTCAGATAAAGGTTTAGTTGTTTCTTCTAAAGTAATAGAAAACACCAATATTCAAAATACATTGAATTGTTATGGTTGCAATGGTATACTATGGACAAACAAAATAAACAATTGTTAGGTGCCCTCTCAAGAGGGAGAATAGGGAAGCTGTTTGAAATACAGCGCGGACCCACCACTGTAAGCGAATACGAGTCTCCAAAATGCCACTGGTTTGCCGGGAAGGCGGAGATAAGGTTTAAGTCGCAAGCCAGAAGACCTGCCTAATAATGTTCGTCGCAACGAGGGGACATAGCGATATACGAAACTCAAGGATGGGGAGCTTCTTATAATCAAATAAGAAGCTCTTTTTTGTTTTCTATTAAGCGCTCATGACTCATCGAAATACAATTGTAGTCAATTGAAGATTGTTTAATGCAGTTTTGTTTTAAACGCTTTCAAGTAAATTAATTTAAGAAGGAGGATTTATGAAATTAAAACCCATTGGTGTCATCCATTCGCCCTATGCGGAAAGAAGCGATGCCCCTAGTCAAGGGAGGATGGAAAATTTAGAGTCGAAAATAGAGGTGTTTGAAGAATTTGCGCCGGCGTTAAAGGATGTTGAAGGTGCCAGTCATTTATTCATTCTCTACTGGGCTGATAAAGCAGATAGAGAAAAACTGCTAACCAATACACCCCACGACACCGACAAAAGTGTTTTACACGGTGCATTTGCCACCAGATCTCCCAATCGGCCAAACCCCATCAATTTAGGTATTGTTGATCTAGTGAATAGAGAAGACAATGTATTATTTGTAAAGGGTTTAGATGCTCTGGATCAGAGCACCTTGTTGGATATCAAACCTTATAATTCCAAGCTGGATTCTATCGTAGATTCGAAATTAAGCTGGTTTAAGGAAAAAAATTGCGGTGAAGCGGACTAATAGAATAACCATGTAGAGTTGGAGCAGCAACGCCACGTGGTGATAGAACAAAATAAAAGGACTCATGTATTAAAAAGAGGAGATTTTAAATGAAAAAATATAGTAAGCAGATATTGTGTTGGATGTTAATCCTTATCATGGCGCTGACGGTAGCGTGTTCTTCTAATAATAACCAAGGTAAAGCAGATGCGGAAAAGAAAACCGAAAAAACTGAACCGGTCGTTGTCAAATTGGCCGGTGGCGATTTCGGCCTTTCCCAACCGTATACCACATATTCCAGAGGCCCCGGTACATACAAAGTCAAACTGGTTTTTGACAGTTTAGTAGCAAAAGACGACAAGGGCTATATTCCGTGGTTGGCAGAAAATTGGGAACTCAAAGAAGACGGTAAACAATATGTCTTTACATTACGCGATGATGTGAAATGGGCCGACGGAAAGCCTTTTACAGCGGAGGATGTGGTTTTCACCTTTGACTATGGTCAGGTACACCCACCGGTGGGTTCTTCTCAACTACTGATGAAAGAAGGATTTTTAAAGGAAGTGGCAAAGACTTCCGATCACGAAGTTGTCTTTAACCTGTCTGAACCCAATCCAAATTTTTTAGAAGCGATCATATCGGTAAATATCATACCCAAACATATATGGGAGGGAGTTGAGCGCCCCGACGAATTTACCGACGAAGAAGCATTGATTGCAACGGGTCCCTTTAAATTAGTGGACTACAACAAAGAACACGGCACCTATCGCTTTGAAGCGAGAGAAGATTTTTGGGGACCGAAACCGGCGGTAGATGTGATTGAGTTTGTACCTGTCAGCGATCCGGTGATGGCTTTAGAAAACGGAGATATCGATCTTGCCAGTATTCCGGTGGATTCTTTGTCGCGATTTGAGGACAAAGAAGAATTTACTATGATGGACAATCTTGGAGTATACGGCACCAGACTTCGCTTCAATATCGCCAATGTAGATGATTTTAAGTCTAAAGAATTTAGGCAAGCCTTTGCCTATGCCATCGACCGTCAAGACATTGTTGATAAAATTGCCAGAGGTGCCGGTGTACCGGGCAGCATGGGCATCTTACCACCTGCGCACATTTGGTACAACGATCAAGTTCCGAAATACGATAAAAACATAGAAAAAGCTAAAGAATTGATCGAAAAGTCAGGCGTAACCCCTGGAGAATACGAACTTTTGGTAGGCGAGGGCCAAGAAGTTCGCTTAGGAGAACTCATCAAAGAACAGTTAGAAGCTGTGGGCATTCAAGTCAATGTCGTTACGGCAGATCTCAAGTCAAGAGATTCTAGAATGGCCGAAGGTGACTACCAATTGGTGGTAACCGGCCATGGCGGATGGGGTCGAGATGCCGATTATCTGCGCACTCGCTTTGCGGGAAAAGCGGACGGTTGGTCCTCCGGAACACCGGGCTACGAAAATGAGACCTTTTCTAAACTGGCAGAAGAACAACGCGTAGAGACTGACGAAGCAAAACGTAAAAAAATAATCATGGAGTTGCAGGAAGTCCTTGCTGAGGATGTTCCGGAAATTCCCCTCTTTATGAGAACCGGTAAAACCGTTTATAGAAATACCACCTATGGCGGCTGGAAATACGAATTCGATCACCACGAAAGTACCCACAATAAACTTTCTTATCTGGAATAGTAGAATTGGAGATATGCCAATCGGTGTATCTCCTTTACTCTTATCGATCTATCTATTCGTGTTTTCAAAAAGAAAGGAGGTATGGATGACCAAACTAATTTTGCAAATTGAAGGTCTGCAAGTAAACTACCGCACCGATGCCCATTGGGTTAAAGGAATCCATCAAATCGATTTAATTCAAAGACAGGGTCAAAACATCGGTATTATTGGTGAATCCGGTTCGGGTAAAACCACATTAGCGATGGCTTTAATGGGTTTAATCGAGTCGCCCCATCAGGTAAAAGGCAAAATACTGTATAAAGGTACCGATTTATTAAAGCTTTCGAAGAATGAATTAAAAGCCCTACGTTGGAAAGAAATCGCCATGGTATTTCAGAATGCTTTGGACGTATTGAATCCGGTTATGACTATTGGCGAACAGATAACAGAGCGTTTGGTGGAGCTCATGGGCTATTCCAAAGAAGAAGCCTCAGCAGAACAGGAAAAACTCTTAGAAATGGTCGCTTTAGAGCCCCACTGGAAGGAAGCTTACCCCCACCAATTGTCCGGAGGGATGCGCCAGCGCGTACTCATCGCTATGGCTATTTCCTGTAAACCCAAGCTGATTATATTTGATGAACCCACCAGTTCTTTAGATGTGATATTGCGAAAAAACACCATCGAACTGATCAAAGAATTACAAGCGACATTAGGCTTTTCGATGATGGTTATCTCCCACGATTTGTCGGTTATGACCGAGTTATCAGAAGATCTCTTGGTGATGTACGCCGGATCAATAGTAGAAACCGGTAAAACCGACGAGGTGATTCATGAAGCAAACCACCCTTATACCAGAGGGTTGATATCTTCCTCAGTGCAGGTGTTTCCGTATAAGGATTTATGGGGCATCGCCGGGGAAGCAGCCAATGCGATGGATGAGGGATGCACCTTTGCACCGCGTTGTACCCAAAAGAGAGAGAGCTGTTTTATCTTTAAGCCGGAGCTTAAAAGTGTGAATCCTTTTAGAAAAGTTGCTTGTCATCGAGGGGGTATTGTTCATTTACTGGAAGCCCACAATATCTCCAAAACCTACACGATAGGCAAAAAGAAAATCGAAGCCGTTCAAGGTGCGAGTTTTTACGTGCGCCATGGCGAAACGGTTGCCTTAGTAGGCCAATCGGGATCCGGAAAGTCCACACTTGCCCACATGGTGTCGGGCTTTATTCCAATCGATCAGGGCGGGGTTACCTTCGAAAAACTACCCATTGAGGATGGGCAGGTGGCACAAAGAGAAGGAGGCATCCAATTGGTGCTTCAAGACCCTTTTTCATCCATCAGCAGGCGACTAAGCGTTGCGGATGTCATTGAAGAACCATTAAATATCAATGGGATAGGCAGTATTCAAGAAAGACGAGACCGTACCAAAGAGGCTTTGAATGCGGTACAACTGCCGGTGCATGACGCTTTTTTAAAACGACTTTGCTCAACTTTAAGTGGTGGTCAAAGGCAACGCATTGCCATTGCCAGAGCTTTGGTCATGGCTCCAAAATTACTGATAGCCGATGAAATTACATCGATGATGGATGTTTCGACTCAAGCTAACATTATGCGACTTTTGAAGGGCTTACAAAATACCAAGGGTTTTGCCATGCTCTATATTACCCACAATATACACTTAGCCAGAAAAATATCGGAACGCATCATCGTTTTGGAGAACGGTGTTATTGTAGAATCCGGGGCGACGAGTCACATTATGGATAATACCGACTGTTGCGTCACCCAAGAGTTGTTGGAAACAGGATTAAAATTGGCATGAGAGATTTTTGGAAAACGGTGTTCGGCTATGTGTTGACATTTTTTTTAATCATCACCTTGAATTTTGCCTTACCTAGAATGATGCCGGGTAACCCTTTTGTACACTTGTCGGGAGAAGATGAAGAGGTTTTTGAAACCGCTTCCTCCGAGCAGGTTGCCTACTACAATGCCTATTACGGGCTAGATCAACCCATTCTAACGCAATATGGCGATTATCTAAAGGGGTTGTTAAAAGGTGATCTGGGTTTTTCCTACTACTATAAAACCGCTGTTCTGGATATTGTTTTACGCAGAATATTGTGGACATTTTTACTGGCTTTCTCCGCATTGATACTATCCTTTATTTTGGGTATTATTCTAGGCTCTTATTCGGCCTGGCACAGGGATAGCTGGCAAGATCGAGCCCTATACATGCTAATGACGATCACTTCGGAAATTCCGCCATTCTTGGTGGGGATTGTGTTGCTTATAGTTTTTGCAGCCAATTTAAAATTATTTCCATTATCGGGTTCTATGAAGCATTTTACGACGTACACCTCTATGGGTGAGAAAGTCATCAACATTTTGCATCATGCCATTTTACCTGTAATAACCTTAACTTTTGTCCGAGTAGGAGGCGTTTATCTCTTAGTTCGCAATTCATTAATCGGAGTTTTAAAACAGGACTACATACGAACTGCCAAAGCCAAGGGTTTAAGAGAAAAGCGCATTCAATATGTACACGCATTAAAAAATGCGCTCTTGCCGCTGTTTACGAGGTTAGCCATGCAATTGGGCACCATGATGGGTGGCACCATTTTAGTAGAAAATGTTTTTGCCTATCCCGGTGTTGGGTTATTGATGCGCTCTGCAGTAAATGTCAGGGATTATCCCCTCATACAAGGGGTATTTCTCGTCTTAGCCTTGACGGTGATGACGGCCAATTTTGCAGCTGATCACTTTTATAGAAAACTGGATCCCAGAGTAAGAGAATAGGAGAGGGGAGGCGATCGTCTGAAAGTTTTAAATAAAACGAAAGAAATTCTTTCTAAAACGTCAATCTTCGGGAAAATAGCATTATTGATGCTTTTAATTTTGCTCTTCATGGCAGTGTTTGCACCCGCCATCACAATCTTTCCATACAATCGGTCCTCCGGACCGGCCTTATCTCCACCGGCTGCACCTCATGTTTTAGGTACCAACGATTTAGGGGTTGACCTCTGGTCGATGATTTGTCACGGTGCCAGAGTATCTTTAACTATCGGTTTAGGTACAGCCCTATTGGCGGGCTTGGGTGGGTCTGCGATCGGTATTATATCCGGGTATAAAGGAGGCTTTTTTGATGAAGTGGTGATGCGCATCATCGACATGACCGTTGCCTTGCCGAACTTGCCGGTGATGATCGTGTTGGCTGCTTTTTTTGGGCCATCACTTCTCAATATTATTTTAGTTTTGGTATTGTTTTCTTGGGCCGCTCCGGCAAGAATGGTCCGAGCGGCAACCCTTTCATTAAAGCAACAGCCTTATATCCAAGCAGCGGCACATTACGGGGCAGGGACTTTCTACCTGCTTAGAAAACATTTTTTACCGGAATTGTTTCCGCTCATAGCGGTTTCCATGATCCGTTTAACCGGTAGAGCTATCGTAGCAGAGGCATCCCTCGCTTTCTTAGGTCTGGGAGACCCCACTACAGGTTCTTGGGGGCTTATCATCAACCACGCCACAAGTTTTTCAGGAATTTATTTTACACCATTTTGGAAATGGTGGCTCTTGTATCCATGGTTATTCTTGACCATGCTGGTTACATCCTTGGCGTTCTTAACTAGAGAGTTTGAAGATGCTTTGGGAGAAAAAAGAATTTGAAAATAATCATTACATGATACCGAACACACCAACAACATGAGGGAAAAGAACATAGTATTTAAATGAACTACTATGATCGACAAAGGGCTTTGAGGTATCCACTGAGAGGCCTATTATTTTTCCTAAAACGCGATCTATGGTGTCCGCTACATGGGTTTATATGATCCAAAAGCGAGTTCAAACAAGCAAATACTTCTTAATCTTATTGATCGATGACAACACAAATTTGCATTATAAATAGAATACATGGAAATATTTTTTAACGGCTTTTGAGCGGTTTGCTTTAAATTCGGAAACAATAGTTTAAATAGACTTAAGGAAAATAGAATATTAGACGAAAAAAGTGTATTATTATAAAAATTCATATTAAACTGAGGAATATGTGTTATAATAAAGTCAAGCTATTGAACATTGCAGAGAATCTAGGAGGTTATATTCATTGAATCAAAAACTTGAGAATGCAAAAAAACATTTTGAAGCCATCATCACCGAGCAACTAGAACGTATCGAGCGCCTTAAAAATGAAGGCGAAAGGGTAGACTATACAAAAAAAGAACATATCGTTATCGGAGTAGTGGGAGGAGACGGTATCGGACCGACCATTACAGAGCATGCGAAACACGTACTCAGTATTTTACTAAAAGAAGATATAGATAAAGGACGTATCGAACTCCGCACGATTGAGGGATTGACCATCGAAAATCGAGCAGAAAAGAATCAAGCTATTCCCGACGACGTGTTGTCGGAGTTAAAACAATGCGATGTCCTATTAAAAGGACCCACCACCACACCCCGTGAAGGGGATCCATGGCCCAATATTGAAAGTGCTAACGTCGCCATGCGCAAAGAGTTGGATCTTTTCGCCAATGTGCGTCCAGTGAAAGTCAAAGAATTGGACATCGATTGGACCTTCTTCAGGGAAAATACCGAAGGCGGCTATGCTGTCGGCTCAAAGGGTCTACACTTCAATGACGATTTGGCTATCGATTTTACGATTGCCACAAAGCAAGGGTCTTATCGTATTATTAAAGAGGCCTTTGAGTATGCGCGTAAAATGGGTAAAAAAAGAGTTACGGTCGTCACAAAAGCCAATGTTATTAAAACCACCGACGGTAAGTTTTTAGAAATAGCAAAAGAAATTCACAAAGACTACCCGGAAATAGAAATGGACGATTGGTACATTGATATTATGACCGCAAAATTGATTGACGAAAAAAGAAGATCACAATTTGAGGTGATGGTTTTACCCAATCTCTACGGCGATATCTTGACAGACGAGGCAGCTGAATTTCAGGGTGGGGTAGGAACCGCAGGTTCTGCTAATATCGGCGCTCGTTACGCTATGTTTGAAGCCATTCACGGTTCAGCACCCAGAATGGTGGAAGAAGGTAGAGCCATTTACGCCGATCCCGGTTCAGTTATAAGAGCTGCGGGTATGCTTTTGGAACACATCGGTTATGTGGAAGAGTCTAAAAAATTGCAAATGGCTTTGGAAATCTGTAATACCTTAGAGAAAAAAGTCGTACTGACAGGGCGCGATACCGGTGCAACCGGAGAAGCATACGTTGCGTATTTGTTAGAAACTTTAAATGATCCGAATCTTTCAGAGAATTACTTAGCTTTTTTAAAACATTAATCTGTTTTTAATTCTTAGCTATTATATTAATGTGATTATAATATTTTGCTTTATAAAGATACTATATGGTATTATTTGCTTATGTGAAGCGATTATTTTTAATGATATAGGAGGAGTACATGGCTAAACAAATGATGACGATGGACGGCAATACCGCCGCAGCACATGTTGCTTATCAATTTACGGAAGTTGCCGGAATTTTTCCGATTACACCCTCATCTCCCATGGCAGAATATGTCGATGAATGGGCTGCCCAAGGTAGAAAAAATATTTTTGGCGAAGTCGTACGTGTGACTGAAATGCAATCGGAAGGCGGTGCAGCGGGTACTGTGCACGGTTCCTTGATTGCCGGTGCATTGACCACTACATTTACAGCATCGCAGGGTTTGTTGTTAATGATTCCCAACATGTATAAAATTGCAGGGGAATTACTCCCGGGCGTTTTTCATGTTTCAGCGAGAACCTTAGCAGCGCATGCCCTGTCCATTTTCGGCGACCAAGGGGACGTTATGGCTTGTCGTCAAACCGGTTTTGCACTTTTGGCATCAAGTTCAGTTCAAGAAGTAATGGATCTGGGTGGTATTGCCCACTTGGCAGCCATTAAATCCAGAATACCTTTCCTTCACTTTTTTGACGGTTTTAGGACTTCTCATGAAATTCAAAAAATTGAAGTAATGGATCAGGAAACCTATCGCAATTTGGCCGACTGGGATGCGATTCAAGCTTTTAGAGATAGAGCGTTAAATCCCGAAAACCCCGTTACAAAGGGAACGGCACAAAACGGCGATGTGTACTTCCAAGCAAGAGAAGCGTGTAACCCGTTTTACGACGCTTTGCCGGCAATTGTAGAAGACTATATGGCGAAAATCAGCGAATTGACCGGTCGTAACTACAGTCTTTTTAATTATTATGGAGATCCCCAAGCAGAACATGTCATTGTAGCGATGGGTTCTGTTACGGAATGTATCGAGGAAACTGTAGATTATTTAATGAAAGAGGGCAAAAAGGTCGGTGTCGTGATTGTACACTTGTACCGTCCCTTTGTAGCCGAAGCATTCTTAAAAACGATGCCGGAAACAGTTAAGCGAATCTCTGTATTGGACAGAACAAAAGAGCCAGGCGCGTTGGGCGAACCGCTTTATCAAGATGTTTGCACGGTTTACTTTGGTAAGGAAAATCCGCCTTTAGTTGTTGGGGGACGCTACGGTTTAAGTTCAAAGAACACAACACCAAGCCAAATTAAAGCTGTTTATGACAACTTGGAAGAAGAGACACCGAAAAACGGATTTACCATCGGGATTGAAGACGATGTTACCCACACCAGCTTGGAAATTAAAGAAGTTATCAACACCATACCGGAAGGTACAAAAGGCTGTAAATTCTGGGGATTGGGTTCTGACGGTACTGTCGGTGCGAACAAGAGCTCCATCAAAATTATTGGTGACCATACGGACTTATATGCTCAAGGGTATTTTGACTATGACTCAAAGAAATCCGGCGGTATCACCGTATCCCATTTGCGTTTCGGTAAAACACCGATTAAGTCTACTTACTACTTGGTTAACCCTGACTTTATTTCTTGCTCTACGCAAGCTTATGTCAATCAATACGATTTGTTGGCAGGCTTAAAAAAAGGCGGAACTTTCTTATTGAATACGGTATGGAGCCCGGAAGAATTGGAAGAAAGAATCCCCGCCAGTATGAAGCGTTACATGGCAGAAAATGATATTCAATTTTATATTATCAATGCGACACAAATAGCTGAAGACTTGGGATTGGGTATTCGAACCAATATGATTATGCAAGCTGCTTTCTTCAAACTTGCAGACATCATACCGATTGAAGATGCTGTTAAATACTCTAAAGAGAGCATCCTAAAAACCTACGGCAGCAAGGGTCAAAAAATTGTTGATATGAACAACAATGCAGTAGACGCCGGCATAGATGATAAAAACTTAGTAAAAATAGATATTCCTGAATCGTGGAAAAACGCAGAAGATGCAGAAGAAATCAAAGAAGTGGACGAACCGAAATTTATTAAAGAAATTTTACGTCCAGTTAGCCGATTTGAAGGGGATAAAATTCCAGTATCTGCATTTAGCGGAAGAGAAGACGGAACCTTTATGGCTGGTTCATCTAAGTACGAGAAGCGGGGTATAGCCGTTCACGTACCGGAATGGATAGCAGAAAATTGTATTCAATGTAATCAATGTTCTTTCGTATGCCCGCATGCTGCGATCAGACCTTTCTTATTAGATGAGGAAGAAGCCTCCAAGGCACCGGAAGATTTTGAATGCTTAGATGCCAGAGGCAAACAGCTGGAAGGTTTGAAGTATCGTATTCAAATCAGTCCTATGGATTGTGTCGGTTGCGGTAACTGCGCAGATACCTGTCCTGCAAAAACCAAAGCACTCGAAATGAAAACTTTTGAAAGTCAAGAAGCTCAAGCAGCTAATTGGGATTTCGCCATGACGGTTACCATGAAAGACGATCTCATGGACAGATTTACACTCAAAGGTAGTCAATTCCAACAACCGTTGTTAGAATTCTCAGGCGCTTGTGCTGGCTGTGGTGAAACACCATACATCAAAGCCATAACACAATTGTACGGCGATAGAATGATGATTGCCAACGCTACGGGCTGTACATCTATTTGGGGTGCTTCCTGTCCGTCGACACCATATTGCACGAATGCGGAAGGTAAAGGGCCTGCATGGGCAAACTCCTTATTTGAAGACAACGCCGAGTTCGGTTATGGGATGTTGCAAGCCAATAAAGCAATTCGCGGTACCATTGAAAACTACTTAGTCGATCTGCAGGAAGTGGCAAATGAAGAACTAAAACTGGCAATTAACCAATGGATCGCTGATAAAAACAATGGTGAGGCATCGAAGAGTGCTTCTAAACAATTAGAAGAAGCTCTGAAAGACTTTACTGTTGAGGATGAAAAGTTACAACACAAATTAGATTTTGTGAAAAAGAACGCGCAATATTTTGTTAAAAAATCTATCTGGGTCTTTGGTGGAGACGGCTGGGCTTACGATATTGGCTTTGGCGGACTCGACCACGTCTTGGCCAGCAATGAAGACATCAATGTGGTTGTAGTGGATACAGAAGTCTACTCCAATACCGGTGGTCAAGCTTCTAAATCAACACCCACTGCGGCAGTTGCGAAATTTGCGGCAGCCGGTGCAAGGGTTAAGAAAAAAGACTTAGGTATGATTGCAGCGACTTATGGCTACGTTTATGTAGCACAGGTGGCCATGGGAGCAGACAAAAACCATTATATGAAAGTGCTAAAAGAAGCGGAAGCCTATGATGGACCTTCATTAATTATCGCTTATGCACCTTGTATCAATCACGGTATCAGGGGTGGTATGAGTAGAACCCAACACCACGAAAAGCTAGCTGTAGAAAGCGGTTACTGGCACTTGTATCGTTATAATCCCGAGTTAAAGAAACAAGGTAAAAACCCCTTCACCTTGGATTCTAAAGAACCGGATTTCTCGAAATTCCAAGACTTTATTCGTTCCGAAGTACGTTACACATCCTTGCAATTAACAGCACCGGAAATTGCTGAAGAATTGTACGAAAAGACACAACAGGAAGCTCAAGAACGTTACGAAGTTTATAAGCTCAAAGCATCATTATAAAAACGATACAAAGTTTTGATATATGTGTTGAATGTAATAGGACCGGACACCCATGTCCGGTCCTATATTATTTTGAAATTTTTTAAATATTAAAACCCCTGCAGAGATTCGAACTCTCTAGCAGGGGTATATCCACCAGTTGATTTAGTTTTTATGGCCAAATGCCACGCATTTGATTGGTTTCGACGATTCTTTTCACAGCGATTAAATAGGCACCTGTTCTTAAAGACGTATCGTTCTCTTTAGCAATATTGTAAACAGCATCGAAGGAATGATCCATGATCACCTTGAGACGTTTATTGATATTGTCTTCGCTCCATGACATATGCTGTAGATTTTGCACCCACTCAAAGTAAGAGACGATAACGCCTCCGGCATTTGCTAAAATATCCGGTACAACGATGATACCTTTATTGTTGAGGATATCATCGGCTTCGCCGGTCGTCGGTCCATTGGCACCTTCAACGATCACCTTGGCTTTAATTTTATCCGCATTGTCCGCATTAATTTGATTTTCTAAAGCTGCGGGGATCAAAAGTGTTGCTTCTGTTTCCAATAGTTTTTGATTGGATATGTGTTGGACATCTTTCTTGTGGTAATTGATGAGCAAATTGTCCTTGCTCTTACCTAAGTAGTCCAATATGTTGGGAATATCCAAACCATCGGGGTTGTGAATTCCACCGGAAACATCCGAAACAGCAACAATTTTCAAACCATTTTCATGAAGCAATTTTGCCGCTATAGAACCGACATTACCCATACCTTGTACAACGGCTGTGGTGTTTTCAATCGGGATATTTAAGGTCTTAAGAATATTGAGTGCGGTGATGGTAACGCCACGCCCGGTTGCTTCAGCTCTACCGTAACTGCCACCGAGATTAATCGGTTTGCCGGTTACAACGCCGGGGACAGCATGACCTTGCAACATACTGTAAGTGTCAACAATCCACCCCATGACTTGTGCATTGGTTCCGACATCCGGTGCGGGGATATCTTTTTCCGGACCGATCATCGGCGCGATCATCGATGTAAACCTTCTGGTGATGCGCATCATTTCGCTTTCGGAAATTTTGGTGGGATCACACTCAACGCCACCTTTGCCACCGCCGTAAGGAACGTTGACGACGGCACATTTAAAGGACATCCATGCTGCGAGAGCCCTTACTTCATTGATATCGACGTTAGGATGAAAGCGTATGCCACCCTTTGCAGGTCCTCTACTGGTAGAGTGTTGTACTCTATAACCTTGAAAAACCTGAACAGAACCATCGTCCATGATGATGGGAATTGAAACCTTAAGCTCCCGTTCCGGGTATTTGAGGATTTCGTAATCACTCTGGTCATAGCCCAGTATAGATGCAGCTTGTTCTACAGTTGCCAAAACCTGATCATAGGGGTTGTATTGAGCGGACATTTTTTTACCTGCTTTCTTAAATATATAATATTAAAACACTGTTTCTGAGTATATTGAAACAGAAGAATGAAACCAAAATTATAGCCCTCATTACAATAAATATTACTCTTCTAAAGGGTGTTTGTCAAGCTATTGAGATTTGTAAAAACCACTAATTTGTACAAAATAAAGTGCAATGAGATATTAAAAAAAACACGCTTTGATAGCGTGTTTTGGTTTTATGCGGTAACAGCATTTAATGCTCGGACTAATTCGTCGGGATCAATCCCATGAACTAAGCAGCCTTCTTCTAATGTTTCAAATTGAGCAGCTACACATCCCAGACAACCCATTCCGTAGTTTTGAAAAACGGGTACGGTATCCGGGTAAGTTTGTACAATTTCAACAATACTCATTTTTCTGTTTATTTTTTCAGCCATTGATATCCTCCTTGACATGTGGTGTTTGACCACTTGTATTATTCATAATCTTGTATCATTATATATTGTCTTTTAAT
>JAAYJS010000026.1 GCA_012522805.1 Eubacteriaceae bacterium
ATATAATATCTATCATATACAATGAATTTGAACATGTCCGGTAAATGAACTACAATAGAATTTTGTTTTACCGATAGTTTGCAACAAGCACAGCAAACAAAAAACCGTAAATCTTTGTGGATTGATCGGGTTGTCGAGACAACCCGTCATTATTTTTATACAAGAAGGGTTAGACGGACTTATCCATCATGTTCATGAAAGAGGGTAGTATGAGTAACAATGAAGACAAAGAATTAAATCATTTGCCTCCAGAAGAAGAAGAGTTTGTTCCCGTCTTTCAGTCAGCAACCGATCAAAATGCAAGTTCTGAAAAAGAAAAGATTCAAAAAGAGCAAACACCCTTATCATCTGCAGAAGAAATGGCTTTTAGACGCAGGGAAGCCATCCTGAACGAAGCATTGGAATCTTTAGAAAAAGCTTTAGAAATGTTGCGTTTAAAGGAAAAAGCTTTGGATAAAAGAGAGAAAATCCTTAAAGAAGAGTACGAAAAATTAATGGAAATCGAAGCGATTTATAAAAAAACAGAGTCTATAACGGCTGCATTTAGAAAAGTATTACCGGAGAATAACGAAGCGTCGCAAAGCGAAAGGAATGATCAAAATGAGTGAGCAAAAAGAACGATTGGGTCTAATTTTATTTTTAGACAGCTTTGCCTTAATACTTTCTACTTTCGCCGTCTATATGATTACGAACCAGATGAATCATCAACCCCTAATAGGGGATTTGGCCTTGGTTTTGATATACTATGTGGGTATCAAAATACTCATTTTAGCAATTGCAGATGTAACCGGAATCGGACGCAGCGTTTTGGTGGCCATCTTCTTTGCAATGTTGGCAAATGGTGTGGTCATTGTCGTTGAATTGTTTATGTCTATGGGCGTGGCCCGTCAGTTGATGTTGGTCATTGCTGTCGTCGATATTGTGCTCATCGCCCTGGTGCATACCGTCGTTAAAATGACTGCACCCGGCTATAAAGAGTCGAAAGAAAGAAGAAAATGGCTCGCCGATCAAGATCAAATGCAGGATAGAGACCACGACCGATTGTTGGACAACTTGGTTTCCGAAAAAACGTTGGAGGACGAAACGGTCGATCCGGAGACAGCTTACGAAGAGAGTAAGGTGGATTTGGAGCCGTTAGTCTTAACAAAAGAAGACCCCGTAGCGGCTACCGGTCCGGTAATAATGGACACCCAAAGCCAAGAGGAAAGAGCGGAAGATACATCCTTAGAAGACGAAGAACCAGTTGCAACTCAAGAGGTCTTCGTTCCGGAAGCAGTTGCAGCAGAAGCGGATGCGTCTGAGGATGTGGAATCAAGCGAAACTGAAAAAAGCACTGAGTATTTTGATCATGAACTCTACGATGATCTCGGTGTGACCGACGAAATCTTAACGGATCTGGTTACAGAACAACTTGAAAAACAAGATAGTGAAGAAGCGATTCCTGAAGAAAGTATAACAGTTTCTGAAGACCTTGAAGCAGGCGATACGCCTCATCACGAAGCGACGATGGAAGAGGCCGAAACCATCATTGAACCCGATCAGGTGTCGACCAGCGAAACGGCCCATATTACACCTGTTGACATAAGTGAAGAAGAGCCCGAAAGCTCAGCCGACGAAGTTGTCGAGAAGACGGTTTCCGAAGAAAAAGAAGCCATTGGGGAAATTGAATACAGTGCAGAGGATACCAAACCTGTTGATAGCATTGCCTTGATGACCAAAAGTCATCATTTAGAAACGAACTTGGACTATATGCGCCGTTCCAGCAAACAAACGGAAGCTGAAGAATTGCTCAATGCCGTCCATAGTTTCTCTAAAGAATTAGATTCTTTAGAGGTCAGCTATTCCGACGAAGAGCTGAGCAAAACCGGCAACAATATTCGAGAAAAACTCAAGATGATTGTGGACAAACAATATGTTTTAGACGAAGTTATGGATGATTTGACGCATTTGTCGCAACAAATTAACATGCGAATCGACGATTTAGATCGCATAGAAAATGAATTGAAACGTCGAGCAGATGTACTTCAGAAACGAGAGAATGCTTTAGATGAAATTGAAAAACCCGTTGCAGAAGAAATTCCTTTTGTGTTGGAACCAGACGAAATTCTCGTAGAATTGGACGGCGCAACGGTGATCATCAACAAGGACGACTATGCCTTGCTTATGAAAAACATGGAAGGTGAAGAGAACAAAGCTTAATATTGAACAAAAGGCATTCCTGTAACTGGATTGCATTTTGTTGGATAGCAAACTTTTCAATAAGGAGGAAAAAATGAAAAGAATAACGAAAATAGGGGTTGTATTATTGACAATTTTAATGGTTGTCAGCTTAGCAGCATGTGGTGGCGGATCCGCTTCCAATGATAAGGACAGTGCTGCAGGAGATGGCGAAACCATTATCGTCGCCACAGATACCACATTTGCACCTTTTGAATTTGAAAACGATGATGGCGAATTTGTCGGAATCGATATGGATTTATTAAAAGCCATAGCTGAAGATCAAGACATTCAATACGAAGTTAAAGTACTTGGATTTAATGCTGCTCTTCAAGCTTTGGAATCAGGACAAGCAGATGCTGTTATGGCGGGTATGAGTATTACGGAAGAAAGAAAAAATAAATTTGATTTCTCCGATCCGTACTTTGATTCCGGCGTCGGCATGGCTGTCAGCAAAGACAACGAAGACATCAAGTCTTATGAAGATTTAAATGGTCAAACAGTTGCAGTAAAAACCGGCACCGAAGGAGCCGCTTTTGCAGAATCTATTGCTGAACAATACGGCTTTGAAATGACGACCTACGAGGACTCCGCAAACATGTACGAATCCGTTAAATCCGGTCATTCTGTTGCTTGTTTTGAAGATTATCCGGTTTTAGGTTATGCCATAACCCAAGGTCAACCCTTAAAGATGATTGGTGAATTGGAAGCCGGTAACTCCTATGGTGTCGGTGTTCGTAAAGGCGAAAACGAAGAATTCCTAAAAAAATTCAATGCCGGACTTAAAAACTTAAAAGAAAGTGGCAAGTACGACGAAATTTTAGACACTTATATCACCAAATAACAGAACACAGGATTTTTAAGAGGAGGTACCAATGGGTTTTTTCGAACTCTTCATGCAATCTCTTCCTCGTTTAGTACAAGGTATTTGGATTACCCTGCAAGCAACCCTAATATCGCTCCTAGTCGGAACGGTATTAGGGATCATTTTCGGTTTGTTTTCGGTATCCAAGGTTGGATTTTTGCGAGGACTCAATCGAGTTTATGTGGACATCATTAGAGGAACACCTTTAATCGTCCAAGCGTTTTTCATTTATTTCGGTATACCGAATTTAACGGGTATTCGTTTTGAATCCTTTACAGCGGGGACCATTACTTTAACATTAAATGCCGGCGCTTATATCGCAGAAATTGTACGTGGAGGAATTCAAGCCGTCAATGTAGGACAAATGGAGGCAGCCAGAAGTTTAGGGATGCCCAGGCGCATGGCGATGCGTAAAGTCATTTTGCCCCAAGCTGTCAGAACAATGATTCCGGCACTGATCAATCAATTCATCATCACTTTAAAAGACTCGTCGATTCTTTCAGTTATCGGCATGCCGGAGCTCACTCAAAAAGGCAAGTTGATCATTGCAAATAACTTTAGATCGGCAGAAATTTGGATGATTGTTGGCGCTATGTACTTTATCGTCATCATGGTGTTGACCCAAGTATCCAAAGTGATTGAAAGGAATTTAGAGTATGGTAAAAGTTGAGGTCAAGGACTTAAGAAAAAATTTTGGAACCTTAGAGGTTCTCAAAAAAATAGACCTAGAAGTCAACGAAGGCGAAGTGATCTGCATTATCGGACCCTCCGGTTCCGGTAAAAGCACGATGCTGCGCTGTATCAATGCTTTAGAAAAGGCAACCAGCGGTACGATTATCGTCGATGGCAATGAGATCACCGATGAAAAAGGGGATATCAACCTTTATAGACGCAATATCGGCATGGTCTTTCAACAATTTAATTTGTTTCCCCACAAAAGTGTTTTGCAAAACATTACCATGGCACCGGTATCTTTAAAAGTTGAAACTAAGCAGGAAGCGGAAGCAACTGCAAGAAAGCTTTTGAAAAGCGTTGGTATGCTAGATAAAATCGATGCTTTCCCACATCAATTATCCGGAGGGCAGCAACAAAGAGTTGCCATTGCCAGAGCATTGGCAATGCAACCGGATGTTATGTTATTTGATGAACCGACTTCTGCTTTAGATCCGGAAATGGTTGGGGAAGTTCTAAATGTTATGAAACAACTGGCCTTTGATGGCATGACCATGATTGTCGTCACCCACGAAATGGGCTTTGCCCGAGAGGTTGCGGATCGTGTTATTTTTATAGATGACGGCTATATCGTTGAGCAAGGTCCACCGGATCAATTGTTTAACAATCCTCAAAATGAGAGAACGATTAACTTTTTAAATATGGTTCTATGACAGCCATATCGAAAGCAAAAGGGTACCATAAGAGACTTTGTTCTCATATGGTATTTTTTTACGCATCGGTATAAAATGAATTAAAAAAACACCCTATATTGTACATGCGTGTCGACGTACGATATGGGGTGTTGTTATTTGTAAGCTTTTAGATGGTTAATCTGTTTGCAAATGTTTAATTTGAGACAACTTAACGCCTTGGGTATGCTCGATGGGTTCCCAAGTTTTGATTGGTCTGTAAAAACACAAAACATTGATGAAAATCCATGAGAATAAGAAAAACCAAAAGCTGAAGAAACTGCGAAGATTAACTTGCTTCAGTTGATGCCCCTCCAACTTAACCACCATGACGGAAAACAAAATAGATGTGCTGACTCCAAGAACCAGCATTAGTATGGCAAAGGTTAAAGACGACGACCATACTTGAGTATTGACATAGATCATCCCCAAGATGACAAAGCTGAATATGGTATATAGAAAGGTAGCGACTTGTACAAAAGGGGCTGCCAAATATAAGATCATATCCAAGGATGTCCACTGTTTTGTATCTTTATAATTCTCCCATAAAATAGGGGCATAGTGGGCAAAGCATTGAATGGTTCCCGTAGACCAACGCTTTCTTTGTTTCCAAGAGGTTTCAAATGCTATGGGGTGTTCGTCAAAGGTAATTGCCTCCGGCACCCATGCTACGCGGCGGCCTTTAATGATATTTTGAGTCGTAAACTCGATATCTTCCGTTAAGGTAAAGGTTCTAAAACCACCATCTGCCAATACTTCTCTGGATACCATGAATCCGGTTCCGTTTAGAGCTGCGGACCAGCCCATACTGTGACGAGCAAGGTTTAAAAAACGATTTAAGGTCCAATAAAAGATGGACTGACAGCCGGATATCCAAGACCCTGCAGGGTTTTTAGAATCGCGATAGCCTTGGGCAATGGTTTCTCCTTCACATAAAGCGTTGTTCATTGCGCTCATAAAGCCGGGTTCTACCAAATTGTCCGCATCAAAGACACAAAAGGCGTCGTAGTGGTCGTTCTCTTCGAAGATATAATCGAAGAATTGCTCCAAAGCATCCCCTTTGGATTTAACCGGCTTGGTACAAGTGAATATCTTTGCACCGGCAGCTCTCGCTGCTGTCTCGGTATCGTCCGTACAATTATTGGGTATCACGAAGATATCCAATAACGACTGGGGGTACTGCTGTTTTTTAAGGGTTTCCACCAGATGTGCGATGACTTGTTCTTCGTTTCGTGCAGCTATGACCGCAGCCAGTCTTTTTTGTGGTGGGTGTTGTGGGTATCGGTTGTGGCGTCGGTATCCCAACAAACCGATAAATAAATAATAGATGCCGTATAAAAAAAACGGCACTCCCGTTAAAAAGACGATTGCTAATATTGTATTGATCAAAGCATTCTCCTCAAATTTATTTTCATTCTTTTCTATATCTTTCCGTTTTCGTACATTTAGCCATCACATTCTAGCACCAAAAAACAGGGCTTTCAATTAAAACAGGGAAAGAATCATAAAACGTTAAGAAATTTTAAGGTTAAATCAAGGTTGGATTTCCGTTTGCCTTTAAAGTTTTTATCGGAAGCATCAAGATGGTCCTAGGTCTATTTATCGTGGGATAAGGCACCAATTCGATTTATAAAACAATTGTCATTAAAACTTCTTAATTGAAAGATAGGGGTACTAATGCTATAATGATGAATAATTTAGTGAACTGAAGTGTAAAATAGGCCAGCAATATTGACTGTTCGGCCTTTGATATAAGCAAACTTGGAGACGTTATGAAGAATTTGTTGGAGATTAAAGACTTAAGTGTATCTTTCGGTATAGATGAGCAGAATCAAACAAAGGTCATAGAGCATTTGTATTTGACTGTTGAAAAAGGTGAATCCCTTGGGATTGTCGGAGAAAGCGGCAGTGGCAAAAGTGTGACCTCTTTGTCCATCATGGGCCTGCTGCCAAAGGATAGATCTCAAGTGAAGGGAAATATTTTTTTTGATGATAAAGATTTAATCACGCTTTCAGAAAGAGATATGCAGCAAATTAGAGGGAATCGCATCTCTATGATTTTTCAGGAACCCATGACCAGTTTAAATCCGACCAAAACCTGTGGTGCGCAAATTATGGAGCCCATGTTGCTCCACGATCGCCTCAGTAAACAGGAAGCCAAACATAGAGCGATAGAATTGTTGGATTTTTGCGGCATTCCTTTACCGGAACAGCGTTTTAACGAATATCCTCATCAAATGTCCGGTGGAATGCGTCAAAGAGTGATGATTGCCATCGCTTTGGCATGTAACCCCGATTTATTGATTGCAGATGAACCGACGACCGCATTGGATGTGACCATTCAAGCACAGATTCTCGATTTGTTAAAGAGAATGAAACGTCAATTAAATATGAGTATTATGATGATTACCCACGATCTCGGAATCGTATATGATATATGTGAACGGGTTGTCATCATGTATACAGGTCAAATAATGGAGGAGGGGAGCACGGACGATGTTTTTAAAAATCCTCTACATCCCTATACCCAAGGTCTTATCGACGCGATACCGTCCCCGGAAAGCAATAGAGAGCTTCAGCTAAAAACCATAGAGGGTACTGTACCCGATAGCAATAAAATGCCAAAGGGCTGTCGTTTTCACCCGAGGTGTTCTAAAGCCTTTGAACGCTGTAACCAAGAGGTTCCGCAATTGATCTCTTGTGGGGACAACAGGCAAGTGCGTTGCTTTCTATATGATAACGGAGTGTCTAAACATGTCTAAACCCTATAAAAATTTGTTATCTCTTCAATCGGTATCCAAACATTTTGATATCAAGTTGGTCAACGGTAAAAAGGCTGTTCTTAAAGCCGTTAATGGCGTAACGTTTAATATCCGAGAAGGCGAAACCTTTGGTATTGTTGGAGAAAGCGGTTGTGGAAAATCTACCCTTGGTAGACTGCTGTTGGGACTTTACGATTTAACAGATGGAACCATCAGCTATCAAGGTAAAGCCTTAAAAGATTTTAATCGCAACGAAATGAAACAATTCCGAAGGGAAAGTCAAATGATATTCCAAGACCCTTCCGGAAGTTTAAATCCCAGACGCACGATCAAAGAAATTTTGAAAGAACCGTTTAAGGTGCATCGGATGTTCTCCGAAGAAGAGAGACAGGAAAAAATCGACTATTTGTGCGAAATGGTTGGTATCTCAAAACAGTACTACGACCGTTATCCCCATGAAATGTCCGGTGGACAAAAGCAGCGTATCGGTATTGCCCGAGCCTTGGCATTAAAACCAAAATTTATCGTGTGCGATGAACCGGTTTCAGCATTGGATGTTTCCATACAGGCACAAGTCATCAACCTGTTAAAGGCGTTGCAAGAAAAATTTGAACTTACCTATATTTTCATCTCTCACAACTTATCGGTTGTGAAATACGTCAGCGATCGCATTGCGGTGATGTATCTAGGAAAATTTGTAGAATTGGCACCGGCAGAAAAATTGTACCAAAAGCCCTTGCATCCTTATACGGAAGCATTGATTTCGTCGATACCTCAAGTTGGGGACAGCGTAAAACGGGATAAAATTGTTTTAGAAGGGGATTTGCCCAGCCCTGTTCATCAACCAACTGGGTGCAAATTTCATACGCGCTGTCCAAAAATCATGCCAATATGTAAGGATAAAGAGCCAATACTAACGGAAATGGAAGAAAAGCATTTTGTTGCTTGCCACCTTTATCATAAGGTGTAAGTATATATGTAGAAAAGGAGTACGAAATGAAAAAGAAATTATCAATATTTCTAGTGGTGCTATTGATCGCCGTCACTCTAGCCGGTTGCGGAGGCAGTAGTGGAAGAGACGATGCCGACAAAACGGCAACAGACAGTGCTGACGGCAAAAAAACAGTGGTGATCGGTGCACAAACCGACTTGGTAACCTTGGACCCGGGCCATATGTACGAGCCCTATGCCAATATGTTTGCCTATGCAGCATATGACAACTTGTACACAGTAAAAAGTGAAACCTTAGGTGAGTACGAACCGTCCGTTGCTACGGGTTATACCCTAGACGATTCGAAAACCCAATACACTTTTACACTTAGAGATGATGTGGTTTTTGCCTCCGGCAACCCGTTAACTTCTAAAGATGTAGTTTGGAGTTACAACCGCGTTTTGAACATGCCGGAAAGCAATGCTCATGTCAACATGAAAAATGTTAAAAAAGTAGAAGCACCGGACGATTACACCGTGGTCATTACCTTAGCTGAGCCGGAAGCATCGTTTTTGAACAAGATTACTTCCAATGCATACGCTATTGTTGATAGCGAAGTGGTCAAAGAGCAGGGCGGCTCCGATACAGGGGGAGATACGGCAAAAACCTATTTAGACGGTACCTCTGCCGGCTCCGGACCCTTTATCATCAAAGAATGGACGCCTAAGGAAAGAGTTGTTATGGAAAGAAATCCCAGCTATTGGGGTACACCTTCGGAGATCGATCAAATCATCGTTCAAGAAATGACCTCTGTCGACTCTCAAATTACAGCTCTCAAAAATGGAGAAATCGACATTGCCTTGAGTTTAAACCAGGAGACAGCCAAACAATTAGAAGGTATAGAGAATGTAACGATTAAACAAGGGGAAACCGCTTTGATGACCTTCTTGGTGATGAGCCGAGATACCGCTTTATCGGAAAAAATGGCAAACCCGAAAGTACAAGAGGCCGTTCGCTATGCGTTGGATTACCCCGCATACTTAACCATGGCAGGTGAAGGTGCCAGTATACCTTTAAATATTGTTCAAAACGGGTTTGTAGGTGCCTTGGAAAGAGATGAAAATTTTAGAGATTTAGACAAAGCAAAGGCGTTGATGCAAGAGGCTGGTTATGAAGACGGCTTTAATATTATTCTGACCTGTGCCAACAACAATTCTGAAGGTCTGGAATGGACAACCATTGCACAAAAAGTCAAAGAAGATTTAGCAGAAATCGATATTGATGTCAGTATTGAAACCCTAGAAGCAACTCTGGTATATGAAAAAATGAGAAATGCGGAGATGGCCTTTTACCTGATGTTCTGGAGTCCGGATTATTATGACATCAATAACCAATTTGCATTTTTGCCGGGATTGGGTGAAAACGGAACAATTTATGGCAATCGTGCACACTGGGATGTCACGGCGGATAATCAGGAATTGGTAGACTTGGGTAGTAAAATATACGTAGAAGACGATGCCAATGCAAGAGCTGCTTTATCTGAAGACTTGCAAAGAGCATACGAAAAGGACAGCCCAATTGCTACTTTATTGCAACATACCAAGACGATCGCTTATAATTCCGAGCGACTGGCCAATTGTCCCTATAACGACTTGTGTAAAATAGAACTACACCATCTGAAATTAAAATAAGACTCGAAAACATTCGAGAACAAAATTGTTTTAGATAGACAAACCTTATCATTTAAACTAAGGGCTCAGCGAATGTGCTGAGCCCTATCATTCACAAAAGGAGGGATGAGAGTAATGTTACGCTATATTCTAAGACGCCTCTCCCTATTAGTCATAACACTTTTTGGCGTATCCTTAATGGTATTTTTAATATCGCATTTAGTGCCATCCAACCCCGTTGCAGCGAACTTGAGCCAGTCGGCCATGAGTGATCCGCAAATAGTCGCTGCTTATGAGGCAAAATGGGGTCTTGACAAGCCCTTATATGAGCAGTACTTGATTTATTTGAAGAACCTCATGCAAGGCGATTTAGGCATTTCTATTCGCACCGGTAGGCCAATTATGGATGAATTGAAACAATACTTCCCGGCTACCTTAGAACTGTCAATTTTTGCGATGATCATCGCGTTGATACTCGGCATATTATTTGGAATTTTATCTGCATTGTATCGCAACAAACCTTTAGACCAAATTTTGCGCGCTGTTTCTGTCAGCGGCGTCTCTTTACCCAGCTTTTGGTTCGCCCTGGTTGTGATGTCCATATTTTCTAAAAACATTGGGTGGTTTCCTAGCAGTGGTCGTATCGATCCAAGGGTTTTTAGCCCTTCCGGTGGAACGGGTCTGTACGTATTGGACGCTGTTTTATGGGGAGATTTTCTAATGCTGAAAGATGCCCTAGCCCATGTGATACTGCCGGCAATGGTCTTGGGTTTTTTTACAATGGGTTTAATTACTCGACAGACGAGAAGCAACTTGCTAGAAGTGTTGAGTAAGGATTATATTAGAACTGCCAGATCCAAAGGGATGAGTGAAAGTCGCGTTATCAAAAACCATGCATTAAACAACGCCTTGATACCGGTGGTCACCGTTGCCGGTATGGGTTTTTCGAATTTACTGGGAGGCATGGTATTTGTCGAAACGATCTTTTCATGGCCAGGTATCGGCCAATACGCATACTTAGCAGCGACAAATTTGGACTTTCCGGCTATCTGTGGTGTATCGCTTCTGATTGCGACGACTTATATGGTCATCAACCTATTAATTGATATGCTCTACGGGGTCATTGATCCACGTATACGTTATCAGTAAGGAGATCAAAATGCTGCAGTATATACTACACGAAAAAAACACGATGTTAAAAATTGGATTTATCATTTGCTTATTGTGGATCTTAATTGCAATTTTTGCTTCGTTCATCAGTCCGTTTGATCCCGTTAAAGACCAAAATATGGCGATGCGTTTTCAGCCTCCGGGCAAAGATCATTTTTTTGGAACTGATAGTTTAGGAAGAGATGTTTTCAGTAGAGTGCTATACGGAAGTCGCTTGTCTTTAGCGGCAGGTATGGTGACGGTAATCATTTCTTTGTTTGTCGGTATCATTATAGGTGGGACCGCCGGTTACGTAGGGGGATGGGCGGATGAAATCCTCATGCGCTTGTCTGAGATGATCCAATCTTTTCCACCTTTAATTTTAGCCATGGTCATTGCCGCGGCCTTGGGCCCAAATATTTACAACTCTGTATTGGCGATGTCCATGATCTGGTGGCCAAACTACGCAAGGCTTACGCGATCGGTCGTCATTTCCATCAAAGAGAGCGACTACGTAACAGCTGCCCGCCTTATGGGTGCCGGGCATTTGCGTATTTTATTCGCTGAAATACTACCCAATTGTTTTGGTTCCCTCATCGTCATGGCAACCTTAGACTTGGGAAATGCCATCTTGGTCTTTTCCGGTTTAAGTTTTTTAGGTCTAGGTGTTCAACCGCCCGTAGCGGAATGGGGCGCCATGGTATCCGACGGTGTGACAACCTTTAATTATTGGTGGATATCTACTTTTCCAGGATTGGCAATTTTTTCCGTAGCCATCGGCGCCAACTTTATTGGCGATGGCTTAAGGGATTATTTGGACCCTCAATATCGTTAAAGATGTATTTTAATCAAATCATTTGAGAATCAATATTTAGCAGAAGTCAAAAAGAGAGTTTCCCCCCAAACTCTCTTTTTGCATGTTAAAAGAAACCAATCATTCATATTTATGAATCTTAAACTTCAAGAGTTCTTAATTATTTTATACAGTCTTTATGCTATAATCGCATAAACTATACTGAGAGGAATGAAAAATGAAGAAAAAATTAGGGTGCTTCTTATTAGCAGTCTTGTTGATATTAAGCCCGATAACAGTGCTGGCCGATGCAGTGGTCGGCGATACGATTGTGGTTTTAGGAGCGGATTTAACCGACGAAGAACGAGGACAAATGTTGCAACAATTCAAAGCGTCGGATCAAGCACAAATCGTTGAAGTAACCAATGCAGAGGAACACCAGTATTTAGACGGTGTCATACCTCAAGCGCAGATCGGCTCCATAGCCATCTCATCTGTGAGCATCACTTACACGTCTAAGGATTCCGGATTAAATGTCAAGGTGAGTAAAAACATCAACTATATCAGTAAAGACACCTACACCAACGCTTTGATGACAGCCGGTGTGAAGGATGCGGACATCATTGTATCTTCACCCTTCGAGGTTTCCGGAACAGCAGCCTTAACCGGTATCATGAAAGCTTACGAAATATCCACCGGCGAGCCCATTTCTGACGAGGTTAAGAAGGTTGCCAACGAAGAAATGATTACCACTCAAGAATTGGCAGATGAAATAGGCGACGAAAAAGCCAGCGATGTGATCAATGCAATAAAAAAAGAAATTGCGGAGAAAAAACCGCAAACAACCGAAGAAATTCAAAACATTATCAACAACATCAATAACAATTACAACATCAACTTAACTCCCGAACAATCCCAGCAATTATTAAACTTGTTCGATAAAATGAAAGATGCTAATATTAATTGGGACGAATTATCCAATCAATTACAAAAATATTCCGATAAGGCAGGTGCGTTTTTAGCATCTCCCGAAGGAAAAAGCTTCTTGCAAAATATAAAGGATGTTTTTTCTGCTTTTATCGATTGGATTTCAAGTCTGTTTTAAGTGAAGAGGAAAATATGGATCAAGAACGATATAAAACGATTTTAGATGCATTTCTTGGAGATGACCATCTGATGGCTGAGTTGAATCAATGTACTTCATTGGAAGAAGGTCATGCTGTGGTAGCACGAAAAGTTGAAGATTTAACCTTAGAAGAATTTGTTGAAGCCATGCAAATTTTAAAAAGTGTCATGATGTCTCAAAATCAAGGCTAAAAAGCGTTAAAAGAAATACGG
>JAAYJS010000027.1 GCA_012522805.1 Eubacteriaceae bacterium
AGCGCATCGCTCAGCGATGTGCTTGCATGGCTTGCGCGTGAACTCGAAAGCACAATAGTTTATTTTGAGTTGTTCTTTTTTCATTATTATTTGGCGTTGCCGGAAAGAGAATTCGACCGAAGGGAGAAGACGAGTGGGGTAACGACAGATCGCATCGCTAAGCGATGGGGTAGCATGGCTTGCGCGTGAACTCGAAAGCACAATAGTTTATTTTGAGTTGTTCTTTTTTCATTATTATTTGGCGTTGCCGGAAAGAGAATTCGACCGAAGGAAAAGGCGAGTGGGGTAACGACAGATCACATCGCCTAGCGATGGGGTAGCATGGCTTAAGAATTAAATAGAAACTTGATCGGCTATAGCCCTGAGCCCTCGTGGTTTCGCTAGGCAACCATAGCATGATGCCAAGGTTGTTTGGTAGCAAGGGAGCATAGAGATGTGGTGCCAAGCAACGCGATACGACAATGGTTAGAGCTTATCTCCAGCTGTGGTGAACAGTTCCGTATCTAACAATTGTTTCGATGCTTTGCAGAATTATTATTCTATTTTCAAATCTAAATAGCCTGTAAACCCTTGGCCGGAAAACCCGATGTAATTGGCCCCTTCCGGTAGAGTAATGGTTTCAAAATAACATCCGGTGTCGCCCAATAGTACGATCTCCTCTTCATTACCGGAGCGCCAAAAAAGCTCCGCTTGTCCTTGGTTTATTTCCAGAGTGCAGGTCAGGGTTATTTCCTTTCCCGCTTTGCGCTCAATGGTTGTACCGCCAAATAAACACTCTGTGTTAGAAAAATGATGGTAGTTTCCACGATAAGTTCCGGTGTAGGTGTCTATGCCAAAGTCTCTTTTTCCCTGCAATTTAAAATTTGAGGTCAGCTCCCTCTTTCCTAAAGTTTCTACCACGCTATTGTAAACACTCAATATCTCGTCTTTTGTTTCGACTTCCGCACATCCTGCGAAGCTCATACTTCCCACGAATAGCATACCAACAACGATCAAAGTTTTTACAATTCTATCCACAATTTACCATCCTTTCTTTATCTTCTTGGTCTTTTTCTTTTTTACTTTGTTGCTGAACTTTTTTTCTTTCATGAA
This sequence comes from Eubacteriaceae bacterium, assembly GCA_012522805.1. Classification (GTDB taxonomy): domain Bacteria; phylum Bacillota; class Clostridia; order Eubacteriales; family Eubacteriaceae; genus JAAYJS01. Next base: position 1,093 of record JAAYJS010000027.1, read on the forward strand.
AGCCAACAAGACCCCGGTTATCACCATCATCGTTAGAAGGCTGGTGCTGCATAGAACATAGTTCCAAGACACGGCAGCGTCATAACTGCGGTAACCGATCAAACCCAAGGCAGCGGAGATGGGGTACAGATTTGCAATGGTCATATTTCCTGTTGCAAACAGCCCACCATAACCATACACGAAGGCGATGATGACACCCACTAAAAATCCGGACGGAGAACGGCTGGTCAGGACGATGATGGGCATGAGGGCGATATAACAAAACAAATTATAGAATGTGATTTGATACAAAGCTTGGAGCACAAGCTCTAAACTTACCCCCGGAAAATTGACAACAAGCTGTGCTCCCAAGGTAAAAACAAAACAGACAATGCCGAAAAAAACAGAGATCCATCCGCAGACGAACAATTTGCCGGTCATTAATTTTTGCAAGGTAATGGGAATGGTCAAAGTGTTTTTCAAAGTGTCGTCTCGTTGTTCCCGGGAAATCACATACCCCGTTATCAAGGTGATGCACATGGGGAAGATCATCGTCATATTGTTCTTAATCACTTGTTCTATCAAATATTTGAAATCCCAGTGGGAACCGTCATCGGCCAAGGATGTAAATAAAGTTAAAAGTACCGACAGGAGCATCAAAGCGATGCCTGCCCATAAAATGCGGTATCGTTTTAGTTTTAAAATTTCGGATCGTATAATGTTTCTCACGGATCAATCCCTCCTTTTTCGGTATAATCCATCGATGGTCACAATAGACAAAAATGCCATGAGGGCCAGCGTCAGCACTACCCGACCTGTCGACGGTATTAAGCCCTGAATAGGGGATAGGTTTAACTGAATACCGTGTCGGACCATATCGCCTGCGCTCCAAAATGTGGTAAGGGGTGTGGGAAGAAGCCAAAGGACTTCTTTGGGCAGCACATTGTAGAGAGCGGTTGCGCTCATGTTGAATACCGTATAAAATACACAAAGCAAAACAGAAAAAATATAAGTCCTGCTAAAAAATACAACCAATACAATTAAAGGCAAGGTTCCGCCTGTAATCAAAATACCCATCACCATCGATAAAAATATTTTATAGGCTAAGCCGGATACTTCCAAGGTTAGCCATCCGCAGAAGATGGTGGCAAAGGTAGAGGCAACACAAAAGAGTATGCCGAATAGAAACAGAGTTGAAATCTTTGCTAAGATGATTTTTGTACTGGTCACAGGGATAGTGTGGATATTTTTAAAAGTGTCGTTGTCTCGTTCCGTGAAAAAGAGCATGGCTGCGATCACCCCGATTACCGCTGGCATAAGGAACTGCATACCGAAGCCCAAAACATTGTTGTAAAGGCCGTCGAAGACTTCTGCTTTATGGGCGTACTGGGCCATTAACGCGGGTCGGGTGACAATAAAGGTTAAGGGGACAGGAAACAAAAAGGCTGATAGGATGACCAAGAGGACCAGCTTTTTTCGTTTAAACTTTAAAAACTCACACCGTATCAGTTTAAGCAATGCCATCACCTCCGGTTACTTTTTTAAAATAGTCCTCCAAGGTGTCTTCGCGTTGTTGAACCTCAGCAATATCAACACCGCTTTCAATTAATTTGCGATTGATCTGAGGAATGGATAGATCTGTATCGAAGAGTTGCAAACGGTGGTGGTCTAGGACTTTAAAGTTTTTTGTGTTGAATTCCGTTTCCAATAAATCCGATGCCTGACGGGTATTGGAGACTTTAAAAGACACATAGCGACGATTTTTCTTTTCCAATTCCACCATGCTTTCTTCTTCCAGTAAGACGCCCTTGTCAATGATGCCGATGTCATCTGCCAACATGGCAATTTCAGATAGAATATGACTGGATATGAGAATGGTCTTACCGTAGTTGTCGCATAAGGAACGTATAAAAGAGCGCATCTCCGCAATACCGATGGGGTCCAGTCCGTTAATAGGCTCGTCGAGAATCAAAATTTTTGGATTGTGCATAACTGCCAAAGCGATGGCCAGTCTTTGCTTCATACCCAAGGAGTATTGAGAAAATAAATTTTTGTCCCGATAGGGTAAACCGACCAATTCCAAGGCTATTCGGATATTTTCGGTTCTCTTCATGTTGCGCAATTGGAAAAAAATGCGCAGGTTTTCCGTTCCCGTCAGGTTGGGGTAAAACCCCGGGGCTTCGATGAGACTGCCGATATGGGGCAAAATCTCATTGCTGTTTGTTCGCATACTCTGTCCGAAGATCGTCACATCCCCTGAGGTTGGCGTGGTCAAACCCAGCAACATTTTCATGGCGGTGCTTTTTCCGGCGCCATTGCGTCCGAGCAAGCCGTAGATCCGCCCCCGGCGCACATTCATGTTGAGGGACGAAACGCTTTTTTGTTTTCCGTATTGTTTTGTCAAATTATGAGTTTGAATAATCATTTCTTTCATTTGGCATAGCCTCCTTTGTGATCATCATAATCGGCGATCATTGAGCTGTGGTTGAGGCAACATTGAGATTCCCTTGAGATTGCTGTAAAGATCAGGTTTGAGATAGTTTCCAGCCGAGCTCTAACGTATAATGGAAACAGCAAACGATGAGAAAGAGGTATGGTTTTGTACGAAAGATCAATCTTAATTGTTGAGGATGAGCTGGAGCTCCTGAGGTTGTTGCGAGCTATTTTTGCAAAGGCGGGTTACACACAGATCAACACGGCCTCCTCAGGAGAAGAAGCCATGGCCATGGTCAGAAGTAGACTTCCGGATTTGGTGATTTTGGATGTGATGCTTCCCGGAATCGATGGCTTTGAAGTGCTGGAGCAAGTTAGAAAAATAAGCAAGATACCGGTGTTGATGTTGACCGCAAAAGGAGAGCCGGAGGATCGCTTTGCCGGTTTTGAATTAGGGGCCGATGACTATCTTGTCAAACCCTTTTTACCGAAGGAATTGTTGCTGAGGGTTCAAGCGCTTTTAAAACGGGCATACCCTGAGGAAAGTCGCAGGGTCTTACTGGAACATGCATCGGTTAACTTGGATACGGCAGAGGTAAAAAGGCAAAAAGAAACCGTCGCGTTGACAGATAAGGAGTACACTATTTTTTTAAAATTGGCAGAAAATGCCAATTGCATCGTGACCATCGGTGCCCTTTGCGAAGTAGCCTGCGGGGAAATATGGCAAGGCTATGAAAATACTTTGATGACACATATTCGCCATATTCGAGAAAAAATTGAAATCAATCCCTCTTCGCCGGTTTCTCTGGTCACGGTAAAAGGTTTAGGATACAAACTTCTTGTCAAAGAGGCGAGCTAAATGGATGGGGTGCATGGTTTTTTTAGAAAGTATTTTCTGTCCACCATCGGTATTATTTTGATATTTTTTATGGTGAATACCGCCTTGCTGGTGGTGGTTTTATTGGCAGCGTGGAGTCAATCCACGGAACCGGAAATACCCATACAAACCATCGGCGAACAAATCACAGCAGACGAAGAGGGAAACATCCATTCAAGTCATGAAGTCGCAACTATTTTGCAACAAAACGAGGGATGGGCCATGCTGTTGGATGATGCTGGAAAAGTTATCTGGCAGCAGGACATGCCGAAAAGTTTGCCCCGGTCCTATACGTCTTCCCAGATAGCATCTTTCAGCAGATGGTATTTGGAGGGTTATCCCGTACTTGTTCAAGTACACCCCCGGGGTTTGCTGGTGATTGGCATGGAAAAAGACAGTCTGATAAAATACAATATTTCGACAGATAAAACCTATATCATGTCTTTGTTGATAGGAATCGCCGGGATGGTGTTGATGAACCTCGGGGTTATACTGGTCCTCTTTTGGTACCATACACGAAAAATAGAAAAAGCCGTGGCGCCAATTCTCGAGGGGATTGACACAATGGTGGAAGGACGTCCCATCAACCTCAAAGATCATGGAGAGCTATCAGAAATCAAAGAGAAGCTAAACATCGCGGGAAGGCATTTGCGCCAAAAAGAAAAAGCCCGGCAGGATTGGATCCACGGCATCTCCCACGATATTCGCACACCCCTTTCTTTGATTTTAGGTTATGCCAGCGAGATCGAAGATGATGTGTCTATCCCTGAGGAAACCCAAACACAAGGTAAAATGATACGTGCCCAGGGGGGGAAGATAAAAGCCTTGATCACAGATTTAAATCTCGTTTCGAGACTGGAGTATTCCATGCACCCCTTAAACAAAAAACGCATCTATCCGCTGGAGACAGCCCGAAGGGTTGCGAGTGAGTTTTTAAATCAAGGTTTGGATACCAAGTATGAATTGACACTGGAAGCTTCGGAAGAGTCCGCTGCTTGGGCAATAGAAGGGGATCCTTCACTTCTCGAACGTATGCTGACAAACGTCATTTTAAATTGTATGACCCATAACCCCAAGGGGAGTTCGGTTGTGGTAAGCGTCCAAAAAAATCATGGAACCTGTGTGTTTTCAATTTCTGACAATGGCGTCGGTATGACCGATAAGCAATTGTTTTTTTATAATCAAGAAGAGTTTTATAAAAAGAGGTATCGAGCCACCGGTGAATCCACCCACGGATTCGGCTTGCGTTTAGTGTATCAAATAGTCAAAGCCCATGGGGGAGAGATTTGTTTTGAGCACAACCATCCCCATGGCCTTGCGGTTTCTATCGGCATACCTTTCATTGAAGGATAATGTGCAGACGCAAAGCGGTGCGATTGTCAAAGCACCTGATCCATGGGCTTTTATAGAAAACTTTTAGAAAAATACAACAATACTTTGATCGACACAGGGTATTTGATATAATATACATTTAAGAGCAAGATTTACAGATGAAGCGAGGTTATATATACATGAGAAAAGAAATGTCTAAGGTTTATGAACCGAAGGATGTTGAAAAAAAGATCTATCGATGGTGGGAAGAGAAGGGATACTTTAAACCGGAGGTACACGACGACGGAAAACCTTTTACCATCATCATGCCCCCACCAAACATTACGGGAGAACTACACATGGGGCATGCCTTTGATGGCACCCTACAGGATGTTTTGACCAGATATAAAAGAATGCAGGGTTACGCTGCCCTGTGGTTACCGGGAATGGACCACGCCAGCATCGCCACCGAGGTAAAAGTGGTGGAAAATATTTGGGAAACCGAAGGCGTCACGAAAGAAGAATTAGGCAGAGAAGCCTTTTTGGATAGAGCTTGGGCTTGGGCGGCTAAATATAGAGACCGCATCCGAGAACAAACAAAAGAACTGGGTGCTTCCTGCGATTGGGACAGGGAACGCTTTACAATGGACGAAGGTTGCAGCGAAGCTGTGAAAAAAACATTCGTCGATTTGTACAATGACGGTTATATTTACAAAGGCTCTCGTATCATCAATTGGTGTCCCGATTGTAAAACCGCCTTGTCCGACGCAGAGGTCGAATACAGCGAGCAGGATGGCCACCTGTGGCATATCCGTTACCCTATTAAAGATAGCGATGAGGTTTTAGTGGTGGCAACCACTCGACCGGAAACCATGCTGGGGGATACCGGCGTTGCGGTCAACCCTGAGGATGAGCGTTACCAACATCTCGTCGGCAAGACCGCTATCCTCCCTTTGATGGATAGGGAAATGCCCATCGTAGCGGACGACTACGTGGATATGAGTTTCGGAACCGGTGTGGTTAAAATGACTCCGGCTCACGATCCCAACGACTACGAAGTCGGTCAGCGCCATAATTTAGAAGAAATCAACATCCTCAACGAGGATGGATCCATCAACGAACTGGGTGGTTCTTATGCAGGCTTAGACCGTTACGAAGCGCGCAAGAAAATCGTAGCGGATTTAGAAGCCTTGAACCTACTGGAAAAAGTAGAAGACCATTTGCACAATGTCGGCGGTTGTTACCGATGCGATACCGCTATCGAGACCATGACTTCAGAACAATGGTTTGTTCAAATGCAACCCTTGGCAGCACCGGCCATCGACGCAGTCAAAAATGGCGATACAAAATTTGTGCCGGAGCGATTCAGCAAGATTTACTTCAATTGGATGGAAAATATCCGAGATTGGTGTATCTCCAGACAATTGTGGTGGGGACATCAAATACCGGCTTACTATTGTGACAACTGTGGCAAAACCATTGTCGCTTTGGAAATGCCCGACACCTGTCCGGATTGCGGTTCTACCCGCTTTACTCAAGATGAAGACGTCTTGGACACGTGGTTTTCTTCGGCATTGTGGCCTTTTTCAACCTTAGGTTGGCCACAGGCGACGGAGGATGTACAAAAATTCTACCCCAATACGGTTCTGGTAACCGGATACGACATCATCTTTTTCTGGGTAGCCAGAATGATCTTTATGGGGCTCTATCAAAAAGGTGAAGTTCCCTTTGCGGATGTGTATATCCACGGATTGGTTAGAGACTCGCAAGGTCGTAAGATGAGTAAGTCCTTAGGCAATGGCATTGACCCCTTGGAGATCATCGTAGACTACTCGGCGGATGCCCTGCGCTTTACGCTGATGACGGGTAACTCCGCAGGAAACGACATCCGTTGGCAAGAGGACAAGCTTTTGTCCAGTAGAAACTTCTTAAATAAAATATGGAATGCCGCACGATTTGTGTTGATGAATACAGAAGAAAATATTTTTGAATACGAAGCCGAGGCGATGCAGCACTTGGAGATTTCCGACAAATGGATTTTAAGTCGATTCAATGATTTGTGTACAGACATCACTGAAAACATGGACCGGTACGAAATGGGTATCGCGGCCTCTAAATTGTACGACTTTACTTGGAATGAATACTGCGATTGGTACATCGAGCTGGTTAAATTCAGATTGTACGGTGACGACGAAGTTTCCAAAAAAACCGCTTTATTTGTCCTCAATAAAGTGCTACTTGAAACTCTGCGTTTGCTTCATCCCTTCATTCCTTTTATAACCGAAGAGGTGAACGCCTTTTTACCCGGCAAACAACAGCCGATGATTGTCGCACCTTGGCCAACCTATCAAGAAGCGTTATCCTATCCTCAAGAGGTTAAAAAAATGGCCTTTATCATGGAGGCGATCAAACATATTCGCAACATGCGCTCTGAGAAAGATGTGCCTCACTCTAAAAAAGCTGTCCTCTATGTGGCTCAGCCCCCTGTCGCTGTTCAGGAAATGCTGGAGACTTACAACAATTATTTTATCAGCTTGGCATCTGTCTCCGAGATCAAGATGATCGATCCGTCAGAAGTACAGGAAGACTTTATCAGCATGGTGGTGGAGCAAGTGGAAATGTTTATTTCCTTAGACGATTTGGTCGATAAAGAAAAAGAAATCCAGCGTTTAGAAAAAGAAAAAGAAAAACTCTTAAAGGAATTGCAAAGGGTCGAAGGTAAACTCAACAACCCGCAATTTGTCAGCAAAGCACCGGAAAAAGTGGTTGCAGCTGAAAGAGAAAAACAACAGGGTTATGCTCAAACTTTAACGAAAGTTGAAGAAAGGCTTAAAGCCTACGGTCAATAAATTAAAAATTAAAAACAGGCGTGAGCCTGTTTTTTTTATCGCCTTAAAAGCTGGCAAATGGTTAAAATTGAGAAAAAGTGAGGTTTACAAAACTTAGTTCTTCGTAAATATACAACTATTCTAATAAGGAATAGTAATATTCTATATAAGAATTTTACTTAGTCGTTATGATTGATTATAATCTAACCAACAGTTAACTTCAGTTGACTTGTATATTAATCATTATATAATTAAGGAGGGAAGAATGCATAAAAGAAAAGCCTACACCCAAACAATGATAGGCATTGCGATCATGGTCGGTCTTTTTATTTTTGGTTCTTACACGAATACGCTTAAGGAGACCATGGGTACCTATTTGTTTGCCGGAGTTTTATTGGGATACAGCTTAACGCGTTCCCGTTTCGGTTTTGCTGGTGGTGTCAAACGCATCTATATGCGTGGCGAAAGCAGTTTAACCACTGCGTTGGTTCTTTTAGTCGGTGTGACGACGCTTGTATTCATGGGTCTTCAATGGAAAGCTGCTATGGATGGTGCCGTTCCGGCCTATATGGCGGCGGAGGGGGAAGCAATTATCCCCGGAACGCAAAATGTTTATTTTACAAACCTAGCAACGATTATAGGTGGTGTTATTTTTGGCATCGGTATGATGCTGGCAGGAGGATGTGGTTCCGGTACCTTAGCGGATTTTGGAGAAGGTCAAGGTAGAGCTTTGATTGCATTTATCTTCTTTGTTCTAGCCGCAGCGCCGGGTCACTGGGCGAGAGAAGTGTTCGACCGCACAGCTTTAGGTCAGGTTGGCATTCAAATGCATTTTCCTCAAGTATTCGGCTATATGGGATCCTTCATTTTAACCATTGTGCTTTTGGGTGCAATTTACTGGATTGGCATTACTTACGAAAAAAAGCGAAAAGCAGAACATACTTCAAAAGACCCGATTGGCGATTACGAAGAGTTCGAATTATCCTATGCAAGTGAAGGACATCCGTTTTTTTCTTATCCGACCTATCATAAATTATTTGTGGAACGTTGGAATTTCCTAGTCGGTGCATTCGCTATAGCTTTTGGTGCTATCTTTGTTATGATAACAACCGGAAAAGCTTGGGGCGTATCGACACCTCTGGTTACGTTGGATGTCGCCATTCTTCAAAAATTCGGAATGACTTTTTCAGAACAAAATTTCGGATCTCATTTGGCTAAAATCGATGCCGGCTTGTTAAGCGATGGCGGTACGGTTCGGAATATCGGTTTATTCTTCGGCAGTATGTTGGCATTCTTAATGGCCCATCGCTTTAAAATTGATTTTGATTTCTCAGTCAAAGACGGTCTTTATTACGCATTAGGCGGTCTGATGCTGGGATTCGGTTCACGTTTTGGACTGGGTTGTAACATTGGGGCGATGTACTCCGCCATCTCGAATTTTTCGATTTCCGGCTGGATTTTTCTGTTGGCAATGGTTGCCGGCGGTATCATCGGACTCAAAGCATTTGGAGGCAAGGTTAACATCCTGCCGATTCCGGATCATGTAAGAAAATAAATCACTAAAGGAGAGTTATCATGAGTAAAAAATTAGTTGTTATCGGCGGTTGCGCAGGTGGAGCCTCTGTAGCTGCACGTTTACGTCGTTTAGATGAATTTGCAGAGATCAGAATGTTTGAAAAAGGACCTTATGTGTCTTACTCAAACTGCTGTATACCTTTCCACATCAGCGGAATGATCGAAAGTAGCGATAATCTTTTATTGATGTCGCCGGAAGAGTTTAAAAACCAATACAATATCGACGCAGTGGTTAACCACGAAGTCTTATCGATTGATAGAGAAAATAAAAAAGTCGTTGTCAAGGATGTCGTCAGTGGAGAAAGTTTTGAAGAGACTTACGATGAATTGGTTATTGCAACCGGTGCATCCGCTATTCGCCCCAAGAACATCGTAGGAGTCGGTAAAGATAATGTTTTCCCGTTGAAAACCGTTCCACATTTGAAATCTTTAATGCAATTTTTGGAGACCAAGGGTGTTCAAAATGTTGCGGTCATCGGTGGTGGATACATCGGTATCGAAGCGGCAGAAAACTTAAAATTTGCCGGTTACAATGTTTCTTTAATCGAAGCGGAAAACCAAGTCATCGCACCCTTGGACTACGACATGGTACAAACCGTCAATCGTCACATTTACGAACAAGGTTTATCCCTTTATCTTGATGATTGTGTTGCCGAAATCAAAGACGATGTCGTTGTCTTGGAATCCGGCAAAGAGGTGCCTGCTGAAGCTGTTGTCTTAGCTGTGGGTGTTAAACCTAATAGTGAATTGGCCGTTGAAGCGGGGCTTGCAACCAACGAAAAAGGTTACATCAAAGTCAATCATCACTACCAAACAGAAGATGATAACATTTATGCTGTGGGTGATGCCATCGAAGTGACGGATTTCTTTACTAAAAAACCGACCACCTTGGCCTTAGCGGGACCGGCTCAAAGACAAGCACGTGCAGCGGCAGACCATATGAGAGGACTGACCTATGTCAACACCGGTGTCATCGGTTCTTCTTCCGTAAAAGTGTTTGACTTAAATGTTGCCAGCACCGGTATGAACGAAAAACAATTAAAAGAAACAGGCATTGCTTACGACTTTGCCTACATCATTCCGAAAGATGCCGTCGGCATTATGCCTGAATCCAATAACATCTTTTTCAAACTGTTGTTTGCGGTTCCCTCCGGTCAAATTATGGGGGCACAAGCAGTGGGTAGAGGTAATGTGACCAAACGTATCGACGTGATCGCCATGGCGATTATGATGAGAGCCAACCTCGAGGATTTAAAAGAAACGGAATTGACGTATTCGCCTCATTATTCTACGGCGAAGGATGTCGTCAATCACGCCGCCTTGGTAGGATTGAACATCTTAAATGGCGCTTACAAAAAAGTTCCCGTAACCGAGATTAGAAATTTAGTAGAATCAAAAGCATTGATTATCGACGCTAGAGAAAAAGATGAATACGAATTATCTCATATTAAAGGGGCAGTCAACATACCATTAAGTGAATTTAGAAATCGCCTAGATGAAATCCCCATGGATCAGCCGGTTTACATTCACTGTCGTTCCAGTCAACGCTCTTACAATATGTGTAGAGCCTTGATGCAAAGAGGGTATCAAAATGTTTTCAACATGGACGGCTCATTCCTAGGTGTTTGTGAATATGAATTTTACAACGATACGGTGCAGGAACGCGAACCGATTGTAACCAATTATAATTTTAATTAATGGGCTTCAATTGTCCAATGCCAAAAAAGTCTTTGAGACTTTTTTGGCATTGCTTTTATGAGAGGGAGGAAAAGGCTATTGACAAAAGAAAGTTTAAAAAGTAAGAAAAACAGCCTGTTAAGCTATGGAGCATGGGCGATGGTATTTCTTTTGTGGACGATCTATACAATTGTTTTGAAACGCGAGTCGGTCATGATTCCCTCTCCAATTCGGGTTTGGGAGACCTTTATATCCATTGCCCGTGGCGGTTATTCAGGTATTCTATTTAGCCATCACCTCAGGGCGAGTTTTGTTCGGTTATTTTTATCCTTGCTTTTGGGTTTTACAACGGCGGTGCCCCTTGGTTTTTTAAGTGGTTACAGCCAAAAAATTCGAAGTCTGGTGGATTCTTTTATTCAATTCTATCGACCGATACCACCTTTGGCGTACTACCCGCTTTTGATTTTATGGATGGGAATCGACGACCGTTCTAAAATTATGTTGTTATTCTTGGCGGCCTTTGCACCGATTTATATCGCCTGTGTTTCGGCCATCGGCAATATCCGGAAAGATTACATTCTCAGCGCTAAATCTCTCGGGGCCTCTCCAAGAAAAATTTTACTGAACATTATTTGGCCGGCTTGTTTGCCGGAAATTTTTACAGGTCTTCGCAACGCCTTCGGGTTTGCCTATACGACCTTGGTAGCAGCAGAGATGACCGCAGCTACTTCGGGTATCGGCTGGATGGTCATCGATGCGTCCCGTTACTTAAAAAGCGACGTGATGTTTGTCGGAATTTTTATTATGGGTCTTTCTGGTTTGATCATCGATAAAGCAATGCTCTATGTGGAAAAGAACCTGGTGTTTTGGAAAGGACGAGGATGATGCATTTAAAAAGAAAGTTGATTAAATTGGGCATTGTCCTTTTTGTTATTGTAGGATTGGGGATTTCTTACACCAATTATGCCGGTTTGGACCAGCGCTCGCAAGACCAACCGATGGTCGTCAATATCGGATACCTAAGGGTCCCTAACGATGAGATGATTGCTATTGCCAACGATTCGATTTCAGAAGAATTGAAGGATTATGGTGTCCGTGCAAACTTTTTAGTTTTTGATTCCGGTGTCGAAGCCAACAAAGCTTTGGCTTCCGGTGCTATTGATTTTGCCAGTATGGGCATTACCAACGGCATCATTGCGATGGCTAATCATTTAGATGTGGAGCTCATATGGGTACACGAACTCTTAGGTAAAAATGAAGCTCTGGTGGTGCGAGAAGGTAGTGGCATCAATCGTCTTGATGATTTGAAGGGTCAAAAAATAGCAACGACTTTCGCGTCGACCTCTCACTACAGTTTAGCTAAAGTCTTAGAAGCCCAAGGGTTGTCTAAAGATGTCCATCTATTGGACATGAAAACCGTAGAGATTGCAGCGGCCTGGCAAAGAGGAGATGTCGATGCTGCCTACACTTGGGAGCCCACCCTCAGCACCATCGTTGCCGACCGTGGTCAGGTTCTCGTAAGTTCAGAAGACTTGACAGAAAGCGGGATCGTGACCGCCAACATCATGTTGGGACGCAAAGGCTTTACAAAGCAATACCCGGAAATAACTTCGGCGATACTGGGGGCCATAGCAAAAGCAGGGGATCACTATAGAAAAGACCCCGAAAATGCGGCGGCAATTGTCGCTAAAGCCTTGGAGATTACACCGGAGTCGGCAAAACAACAGATGGAGGGCACCATTTGGTTGCCGGTAGAAACTTTGCTGTCGGAAGACTATATGGGAAAACGGGATCAAATCGGTAATTTAAAAACGATCATTTCTGAAATTGGTCAGTTTTTAGTAATGCAAAGAGAAATTAGAAAACTCCCGGACGACTCGGAAATTGAAAGCTTCATCAACCCTTCTTACATAGAAGAATCGGTTCGAAAAACGGGAGGGAAAAAATGAAACAGACACAAAAGTCTTTAGTAACACTGAGGGATATGACCTTTAGCTATGAACCCAATCAAGCTCCGATTTTAAAAGATGTCAATCTGAAAATTTATCCTGGAGAATTTATCTGTGTGGTGGGTCCTTCGGGTTGTGGAAAGAGCACGCTGCTCAACATCATTGCAGGTTTTTTAAAAAATCAGCACGGTGAGGCTACCTTTAAAGAAGAGCCCATCGACGGGCCCTCTTGGCACAGGGGTGTGGTCTTTCAAAATCAAGCGCTTTACCCCTGGCTAACAGTGGGAGAAAATATCGCCTTTGGCCCGGAAAACAGAGGGATTCCTAAAAAACAAATCAAAGACTTGGTGGAGAGTATGCTGATAGAAATCGGTATGACCGAAGATATTGACAAACACGTCTTTGAACTGTCCGGAGGTATGCAGCAAAGGGTACAATTGGCCCGTGTTCTTGTCAATCATCCGGAGCTGGTGTTGATGGACGAACCCTTAGGGGCATTGGATGCGATTACCAGAATTAAAATGCAAAACTTTATAAGAGGATTGTGGGAAAACTCAAAGAGTAGCGTGTTGATGATTACCCACCATATCGACGAAGCTTTGACATTGGGAACTCGGATTTTGGTTATGAAAGCAGGGGGCGGCGGTATTGTAAAAGAATATGCGGTGGATTATACCGAAAAATTACTGAAAGACCCCAACAGAGCAAAAATCGTAGATGAAAGATATTTAAAGATCAAAGAAGAGATTTATAAAGCTTTTAATTAGCATGAGGTTAATCTTTATATCACGGCTTATACCGGTTTAGAAATTAATTCATAAAGAAAATCAATCTTAGAACGATAAACTAAATTCTCATTAAAAACGATATAATAATTCTGATTTAAATTCAGATCTGCAATTTTAACCTCAGAAAGAAGACCGCTAGACAGTTCCTCTCCAATCGATGTTAAATAAAAAAAAGATAGGCTGGGTTCTTGGAGCAATAAATTTTTAATCAGACCGATATTGTTGATGGTAACCGCCTGAGTAAAATCGCTACAAGAGCGATTATGTTCGCTTAATATGTTGTTCAAGGATTGGTAAATCCCGGAACCCTTTTCTCTTAAAACGAAGTTTTCAGATAGGATATCTTGATAACCTACGGTTTGACCTGCCAAAGGATGATCCGGCGCACTTACCAAGACGATGCGATCCTTATAGAAAATTCGCTTGGAAAAACCGCCGAAGTGATCAATCGGGCCGGAGACCAAAGCACAATCTATTTCAGCTTTTGCCAATGCATTTAAGAGAAAATCGGTGTTGCCGATGGTTAGAGCGAAGTGCAAGTTGTTGGGTTGAAATAAACGGGTGTAATGTGGCAGGTAATACTCTCCGATACTGCGACTGGCTCCGATGTATAAGGTATAGGTCAGAGTCGGTCCTAGGAGCTTTTGTTTGATTTTAGAGATGTGGCGATCCAACAACAGGATCTCATTAAACAGGTACTTGCCCTCGGTTGTGAGGTAAAGTTGTTTTTGCTCAAAACAAAAAAGCTTGACGTTGAGTTCACTTTCTATATAACTGATATGCTTACTGACAGTTGGTTGCGTCAGGCATAAATGTCGGGCTGCAGTTGTAAAATTTAAGTCCTTGGCAACTTGTATGAATGTTTTATAACGGTGGTTCAACATAAGGTTGCCTCTCCCTTCTAGGTTTTAGTTAAATCTTACTATATTATAGTATATTGTTTTTACAAAAACAAAACCAAAACCAAAAGAAATGCTTAAGAAAAATGAATCACTTGGCGTCTAGTCTTCGTACAGAAAAATATTCTATGGTTTGACGGGATGGTAATTTAACTTTACTTTTCAAAAAAACTATGCTATATTTTTTTAAAGGGGAGTAACTCGCCCACACGGTTCGTTTAGTCGTCAATTCGAGAAGTTTTTCTCCGGTTAAACGGCAATTTATTTGTGAGTAAGACCTTTCACCATCTAGGTGAAGGGTCTTTTTTTGGAGAGGAGAAATATGCAAACAACAGTGGAAAAGTCAGAACACTTATCTGCCCAAACCTTTCAGATGAATATCCAACAAGTCGAAGAGCACTATCAGACGGATCTCAACAAAGGCTTAACGCAGGCAGAAGCGGAAAAAAGGCTTCAAGCCGACGGTAAAGACAAATTAATAGAGGGTAAACGAAAAACTGTTTTTGGAATGTTCATCGAGCAGTTTCAGGACTTTCTAATCATTGTCTTAATGGTTGCGGCGATCATCTCGGGAGCGATGGGTGAAACCAGCGATGCTATTTTAATCTTAGTGATCGTTGTCGTGAACGCCATTATCGGTGTCGTCCAAGAAAATAAAGCTGAAAATTCCATGGAAGCTTTGAAAAAAATGACCATGCCCTTGGCCAAAGTAATTCGGGACGGTACAGAGAACATCATCGAAGCGGAAAATTTAGTAGTTGGTGATGTGGTGCTCTTGGATGCCGGCGATTACGTTTCTGCAGATGGTCGTATTTTTGATGTGGCTTCTTTACAAATACAAGAGTCTGCTTTAACCGGCGAATCCCTTCCGGTTACAAAAGACATCGCCGTTTTATCCGATCCGGAAACCTCCTTAGGGGACCGTGTGAACATGGTTTATATGTCCTCTTTGGTGACCTTTGGTCGCGGCAAATTTGTCGTTACTAAAACCGGCATGAATACGGAAATAGGTAAAATTGCCGGAATGCTTCAAACCACGGAAACCGTGGCCACGCCCCTTCAAAAGAAACTCAACGAGTTGGGGAAAATACTGGCCATCGGCGCGTTAATCGCCTGCGGCGTCATTTTTGCAACGGACATATTTCGTGGCAAAAATGTTTTAGAAACCTTCTTAGTTGCGGTCTCATTGGCTGTAGCGGCTATACCGGAGGGGCTGCCGGCTATCGTAACCGTTGTTCTCGCCTTGGGCACCCAACGCTTAGTGGAAAAAAACGCCATTGTCCGAAAGTTGCCGGCGGTAGAAACCTTAGGCTCCGCCTCGGTCATTTGCTCCGACAAGACCGGTACCCTGACACAAAACAAAATGACCATTGTCCGAGTTTTTGCAGAGGGCGAACCCAAGAGCGCCGAGGATTTTAAAAGTCGGGAAGACTTGAATGCCCACGAAAGGTTATTGACGACTATCGGCATGTTGAGTAACGATGCTTCTATCAACGAAGAAAATGGAGAGTGGGTAGAAATCGGGGATCCCACGGAAGTAGCCTTTGTTGCTTTTTCCAAGCGGCTGGGAATCGATAAAGAAGACGTTTTGGCCAACATGCCCAGAGTGGGCGAATTACCTTTTGACTCCGACAGAAAACTCATGACGACCCTTCACCAAAGCGAGGACATCTACTATTCTTTTACCAAGGGTGCACCGGATGAGATCATTAATTTATCTACCCATTACTACAAAGACGGCGAGATTTTACCGATAACGGATGCCTACAAAGAAACCGTGATGCAGATCAACACGAACTTGGGAGACGAAGCCTTGCGTGTCTTAGGTTTAGCTTATAAACCTTTTAATATCATGCCAAAAATCGAGCACAATAGCTTAGAACAGGATTTGGTTTTTGTGGGATTAATGGGTATGATCGACCCGCCCAGAGAAGAAGTTAAACTTTCCATCAAAGAATGCCACGAAGCGGGCATCCATACGGTGATGATCACCGGTGATCATAAAAACACCGCTATTGCGATAGCCAAAGATTTAAACATCTACAACGAAGGCAATCAAGCACTGTCCGGTGTTGAATTGGAAAAAATGTCCGGCGAAGAACTGATGGACAATATCGAAGAGACCACGGTTTATGCTAGAGTTTCTCCGGAACATAAAGTGCGCATCGTCGATGCGTGGCAGAAAAAATCCGGGGTTGTGGCGATGACCGGTGACGGCGTCAACGATGCACCGGCTCTCAAAAAGGCCGATATCGGTTGTGCCATGGGCATTACCGGAACGGATGTTTCCAAGGAAGCATCGGATATCGTTTTAACCGACGACAACTTTGCTACCATTGTGTCGGCTGTTAAAGAAGGTAGGGGTATTTTTGAGAATATTCGAAAAGCAGTACACTTCCTGCTATCTTGTAACATTGCAGAGATTTTGATTATTTTTACCGCTACGATATTGAATTGGGAAAGACCTCTTTTACCCACACATATTTTGTGGATTAATTTAGTGACCGACTCCCTTCCGGCTTTAGCTCTGGGAATGGAAAAGGCATCGTCGGATATCATGTCTCAAAAGCCCAGAGATCCCAAGTCATCCATCTTTGCTGATGGGCTGGGGAGCAGAATAGTCCTTCACGGTGTGATGTTGACCATCATCTCCTTAGGTGTATTCTATTACGGTTACACCACCTACGGTGTCGCTGAAGCGCGCACCATGATATTTGCGGTCTTGGGCTTATCTCAACTCACCCATGTCCTCAATGCAAAAGCAGGAAGAAAAACGGTTTTTACCGACCAATTATTTGAAAATAAATTCTTATGGGGAGCTATCGGCATATCCGGATTTTTACAATTGATCGTGGTCCTGTTGCCCTTTACCCATAGTGTTTTCTCTGTCACTTATTTAAACTCCAAAGAGTGGTTGATCGTAGCAGCGGCAAGTTTTGCACCTTTAATAATAGTAGAGTTGGGAAAACTCTTAATCAGACCTTTTCGAAAAGAAGTTAAGGTTTCATAATCGTCCACCAGGCTCACAGCCTATGGTGTGACCGACTATGTGGAAGACTTTCTTTCACACGAATGGTGTTCAAAAATAAATTTTAATTAAAAAAGACCCTGGATATTTTGCGACAATTCTCTATGTTAGATTTTGGTCTAAGATAAAGAAGGTGCAAGGCCAGGGTCTTATATAATTTAAACAATAACTCAGAAAAGCTTTTTTAAACTCTCAATACAAGAATTACTTTTAAAGTGATGTTAAGAAGAAAGAAGAGAAATCATCGATGCGTAAATATGGTCTGTATTTTCTCGCCAATTATGGCAAACTTGCTCTGCTACCTGTATGGAAGGCGCCATGAGTGTGAGGTGGATCAGAGGTTGTTTATTCTCTTTAAGCACTAGGTGTACATCGTAATGATATTCAGAGATGCGGTCATAATAAGCATGGATTTCCACATCTTTTAAGATGCGATCTCTATTTTGTCGAATATAGGTCGTTAGGATCTCTAAGTCAAAGGGGGATATCTTTTCTATGAAGACATCTAAGACTTGGCGTCCGGCAGCAGAAATCGATAAAATATTCTGACCGTTGTCTTCCATATCGTAGTCTTTAACCAGGTCTTCTTCGATTAATTGGTCTACATAGTGTTGAATATCAAAGTAGTTCATTTGAAGACATTGGATTAGCACATCACCTAATTGAATGCGGGTTAAACCGGAATCCAAAGTATTGAGAACATAAAGGATGAGCAATTTTTCTTCTGTCTTTTCTATTGTAGGCAAAGCACAACACCTCCTTTTGATTGACCTTTTTATGCAGATATTATACCATACATTCATACAAGAATGGAGAAGAGATGATGGATGATTTAAATCGTATACTCGTAGAAAAGGCCCAAGCGCTGTGTCGGTGCGATCTCGGCTTTGCGGATCTATCCACACTGCCGGAAGAAACGAAAACCCTCGGAATGCCCCGTGCCATATCGGTGATGGTCCCTTTGTCCAAGGCGGTACTCTCACAGGTTGTAGAGGCACCGACTATTTCGTATTTTTCTCATTATCGCTCCGTCAACCGCATGATCGATATGATTGTCACCAACTTGACCCTAGAGTTAGAAAGCAGAGGGTACCCGTCTTTTCCCATTGCAGCGTCTCAGAGTAATCCAAAACAGCCTTATCACGGTGTGTTTTCTCATAAAATAGCTGCTGTTTTGTCCGGTAAAGGTTACATTGGAAAAAATGCGCTATTCTTGCATCGAGAATACGGCTCCATGGTGCGTTTGGGAACGCTGTTAACCGAGGCGCCCGTTCAATGCGAACATTCTCCGTCACCTTCACGTTGTGGCACTTGCCAAATTTGTAGGCAGGTCTGTCCTGCAATGGCACTTGAGGGCAATCATTGGACAGCACTGGACCCACGTGCACCCTTAATTGATGCCAAAGCTTGTAGCGATTATATGAAATCTGCCTTTCATCATATTGGACGCGGCGTGGTATGTGGTTTATGCATAACCCATTGCCCAATGAATTTGGAGAAAAAATGAAGATTAAAGCCATAGAAAAAGATTCCGTCTTAGAGGAAATGGGTGTCCAACCCGGGGATACACTCTTGAGCATCAACGGGAATAAAATTGAAGATATTTTAGATTACAAGTTCTTATCGGAAGAGCCGGTCATGCTTTTAGAAATAGAAGATGCGCGTGGCGAAATCCTGGAGTTGGACATTGAAATGGGAACAGACGAAGTTTTAGGTGCTGTTTTCGATGAAGTTAACCTAGATATTAAATCCTGTCACAACCAATGCGTTTTTTGTTTTATCGACCAATTGCCCGGTGGTATGCGTCCGTCGCTTTACATTAAAGACGATGACGAGCGCATGTCCTTTTTGGTGGGCAATTATATAACCTTGACCAACTTATCCGATGCGGATAGAGAGCGCATAGTCCGTTACAGGATCATGCCCATGAATATTTCCATTCATACGACGGATGACGAACTACGAAAAAAAATGTTACACAATCGCTTTGCCGGTCAAATCATGGAAAAGTTGCGTTACTTCGCCGACAACCGCATCGCAATGAACGGGCAAATTGTTCTGTGCCCCGGATACAACGACGGCGTACATCTCAAAAAAACTTTAAATGATTTGTCGCAATTGTATCCGGAAATGGTTTCCGTATCCGTGGTTCCCGTGGGGCTCACTAAGCATCGTAAAGGACTGACGCCCTTACAAGCCGTCACCTCCGAAGATGCACGCCATGCCATTGCCCTCATCGAAGACGTACAACATCAAATGACAGCGCGAGGTCATAAAAGATTTGTTTATCCCGCAGACGAATTGTTCTTATTGGCAGAAAAACCCATTCCGGAGACCGAGTATTACGATGGGTTTCCACAGATAGAAAACGGCGTAGGCATGATTGCAGATTTTAAAGCCAACATCGCAGAAACCCTAAAAGAGATGCCGAAGAGGCCATCTCATCAAAAAATCGGGTTGATTACCGGTGCATTAGCGGCACCTCTTATCAGAGAATGTGCAAAAGCGTTGGAAACCCACTTCGAAGGCTTGTCCATAAACGTTTTTCCAATTCAAAACGACTTTTTCGGCGAGGATGTGACCGTTTCCGGTTTGATAACCGGCAAGGATATTAGCAAACAGATTTTAAAACAACACGAGATGGATCGTTTTATTTTACCCGATAATTTATTTAAAAGCGGGGAGGATTTACTGCTGGACGATACCACGCTAGAAGATTTAAGGACACATCTGGGTGTTCCGGTAACAAGAGCAGCCTTTGATGGTCATGACTTGTGTAAAAAGATTATAAAGGAGAAATAAAATGGCAAAACCAATGGTTGCGATTATCGGTCGTCCCAATGTCGGTAAATCCACCTTGTTTAACAGACTGGTGGGGGAGCGCATTGCCATCGTGGAAGATACCCCGGGAGTGACCCGGGACAGAATTGTTGCGGATGCCGAGTGGACCGGCCATCATTTTATGTTGATCGATACCGGGGGCATCGAGCCCCATTCGCAAGATACCATTTTAAAACAAATGCGTTTGCAGGCACAAATAGCCATGGAAATGGCCGATGTCATTGTATTTTTAGTAGACGGTCGAGAAGGTTTACTGGCATCGGATTACGACGTTGCCGATATGTTGCGCAAACATAAGGCGCCGGTATTGTTAGCCGTCAATAAATTGGATCATATTCGGATGGAAGAAGAAAAATTTGAGTTTTATAATTTAGGTCTTGGAGAGCCGATAGCCATATCCGCAGAGCAAGGCTTAGGTCTGGGTGATTTGTTGGATTTGGTCGTAGAAAACTTAGACGAGGTTTATAAAGAACAACCGGAAGAAGACATCACCAAGGTTGCCGTTATCGGAAAGCCCAATGTGGGTAAATCGACCTTGATCAACCGTTTAATTGGAGAGGATCGCCTCATTGTCAGCGATATTCCCGGCACCACGCGGGATGCCGTGGATACAGATGTCATTTACGAAGACAAAGAATACATCTTCATCGATACGGCAGGGCTTAGAAAAAAAAGCAAAATATATGAAAATATTGAGCGCTACTCCATTGTCCGCGCCATTGCTTCTGTCGAAAGAGCAGATGTGGTGGTATTACTCATCGATGCCACTCAAGGGGTGACTGAACAGGATGCTAAAATAGCGGGCATATCCCATAACCGTAATAAACCCTTGGTGATCGTCGTCAACAAGTGGGATGCCGTCGAGAAAGATAACCGGACCGTCAACGAGATGACGAAGCAAATCAGAAACAATATTTCCTTTATCGATTACGCGCCAATTGTGTTTTTATCCGCCTTAACAGGTCAACGGGTATTAAAACTATTTGATGAGATCGCCTTTGTCAAGACCCAAAGCGAAAAAAGGATCACCACCGGCCGGTTAAACGAAGCTTTGGCAGAATTTGTCATGATGAAACAACCGCCATTAAAGAGCGGCCGTCGTTTAAAAATCTTTTATATCTCCCAGGTCAGTATCAAACCGCCGACCTTTGTCATATTCGTCAATGATGCCAAACTCATGCATTTTTCGTACCAACGGTATTTGCACAACAGCATCAACGATACCTTCGATTTTTACGGAACACCGATTCGCATCTTGGTGAGAAATAAAAAGGAACAATAAAAGCATGAAAAGAAAATCTCGCATTCGGCTTAGAGAAACGAGAAGCTGAATGCGAGATTTTTCTATTTAAATCCCGTAGGTTTTCAAATAGTTTTCCATTTTATTTTTCATGTCATCATCGATGACGACTTGACCCATCAGCTCTCTTCCATGCAAATGAGCAATGATTTCTTTTACAGTGACAATGGCATGGGTTTCGATGCCAAAATCTTCTTTAACTTCGCTGATAGCGGTTTTGTTAGACTGCCCTTTTTCCATACGATCGACGGATATCACCAAAGCGTTGACATCGACATCGGCATAACTTTTTAATAAGGGCACACTTTCTCGGATGGAGGTACCGGCGGTAATCACATCTTCGACAATTATAACCTTGTCGCCGTCCTTAGGTTTGTAGCCGATTAAGGAACCGCCTTCGCCATGGTCTTTGACTTCTTTTCGATTGAATGCATAGGCGATGTCAATGCCGTGGTCCCGATACAATGAGGTGGCAGTGGCAATCACCAAGGGGATACCCTTATAAGCCGGCCCGTAGAGCATGTTGAAACTGGAAATGTCGATGCGGTCCATTAAACAAGCAGCGTAGTATTGCCCCAGTTTGGAAATCTGTTCCGAGGTTTGGTAGTTTCCGGTGTTGACAAAATAGGGCGTATTGCGTCCGCTTTTGGTAACGAAATCTCCAAAGGTCAAAACCCCGGCATGTACCATAAAATCAATAAAATCTTCCTTATATCCCATGATGATCCTTCCTTTATTCTTTTCATTAATGTAGCATAGAAAACTTAAAAAGAAAAGTTTAAAGTAAAGATAGCAAAACTTAAGAGCACTTGAGGGGTACTACAACCACTGTATCCCTTTGCTATATGAAACCAGTCGGAAGGCTTGACCTTGACAAGCTTAAGTCATTTACAATATAATATTTGGAATAGAAGTACAAAACACTACAGTGCGTAGTGTGGTTTGTTTGACGCATCAATCTGAAGGGAGTGGTATGAAAACACAACCTGAAAACACAAAAGACAACCCCCAAATAGAAATCAAATCCTTATCCAAAATCTTTAAAACAAAAGTAGGGGAAGTGGTGGCTTTAGACGACATCAACCTGACCGTGGATAAGGGCGATATTTACGGTATCATCGGAATGAGTGGCGCGGGTAAAAGCACCCTGGTTCGTTGTATCAACCTTTTAGAAAAACCCACCACCGGTGATGTTTACGTCGAGGGAAGGAACATTGCCGCCATCAGCGAGAAAGATTTACGCCGTGTGCGCCATTCCATGGGGATGATTTTTCAACAATTTAATCTTTTAGAGCAGCGGACAGCTGCGCAAAATGTTGCCTTTGCTATGGAAATTGCCGGCATTGCCAAGGAAAAAATAGATGCTCGGGTGGGGGAATTGCTGGAAATTGTCGAAATCTCCGACAGAGCCCATTCCTATCCTTCCCAATTGTCCGGTGGACAGAAGCAAAGAGTTGCCATTGCCCGAGCTTTGGCCAACAACCCTAAAGTTTTGCTGTGCGACGAAGCGACTTCTGCTTTAGATCCCAAGACAACGCGCTCCATTTTAAGTTTGTTAAAACAGATCAACAGCACCATGGGTATCACGATTATCATCATTACCCATGAAATGAGCGTCGTTCAAGAAATATGCAACCGGGTAGCTATCATCGACAACAGTCGCATTGTAGAAAAAGGGTCTGTGGAAAGCATCTTTACCAATCCCAAAACAGCGGTAGCACGTAAGATGATTTTTCCTGAAACCGTCAACGATAAAATTGGCGAACGCTTGATTCGCATCGTCTTTGATGGCTCTTCCTCCTATAACCCTGTGGTGGCCAATATGATTTTAGATTGTAATGCGCCGGTTAACATCATGTACGCCGATATGAAAAATATCGACGGCATTGCGCGCGGGCAAATGGTCGTACAATTGCCCGAGGATGAGGAAAAGTCAAAAAAAGTCATTTCCTATTTAAAATCCCACCAATTAGCCGTAGAGGAGGTGGACGAAATTGTTTGATGCTGTGACTTGGGCTATGATCGGTATGGGAATTTTAGAAACCCTGTACATGATTTTTGTATCGACCTTCATCTCTTATCTGATTGGATTGCCCATGGGTATTATTTTGGTTGCTTGTGATAACGAAGGCATTAAACCGTTACCGGCATTACACAAAATCATCGATATTTATGTGAACATCACGAGGTCCATACCCTTTATCGTTCTCCTAGTAGCGGTGATGCCTGTTACACGTTTCATAGCAGGGACGACGGTTGGTACCAATGCCGCTATTGTGCCTTTAGTCATCGGTGCGGCTCCCTTTGTCGCACGTATGATCGAATCATCCTTAAGAGAAGTGAGCAAAGGTGTTATCGAGGCGTCCTTAGCGATGGGGGCCAGCCCCATGCAGATCATTTTTAAAGTTCTGCTCCCCGAGGCGAAACCGGCCTTGTTAATGGGTGGAGCGATTTCTGTCGTAACCATCTTAAGCTACACCGCCATGGCGGGGTTTGTCGGAGGTGGCGGTCTGGGAGATATCGCCATTCGTTATGGTTATCAACGCTTTCAAGGTGATATCATGCTGGTCACGGTGATCATTTTGGTTATCTTGGTTCAAATCTTTCAAGAAATCGGCATGATGATTGTCCGTAAAACAGACAAAAGAAAATAAAGTGCTTTTAATGGGTCGCATAGACATCAGACGACCTATAAAAAAATATTAAAAGGAGAGAATGAAATGAAAAGAAGAACGATTGCGGGCTTATTGGCAGCTTTACTTTGCCTCTTGGTGCTTGCAGGTTGCGGCGGTGGTGCTGCAGACGATAAAAAGGAAGATGCATCTAAAGCGGGAGATGACAAAACGATAGTAATCGGTGCAACGCCTACACCCCATGGAGAAATCCTAGAGGAAGTAAGGGCAGCCTTGGAAGAAGACGGCTATGCTCTGGAAATTGTTGAATTTACCGATTATGTCTTACCGAATAACGCATTGGACAAAGGCGATTTAGATGCAAACTTTTTCCAGCACTTACCCTATTTGGAAGATTTCAATGCTAAAAATAGTACGGAACTCGTTTCGGCAGGTGCCATTCACTATGAGCCCATGGGACTTTTCGCAGGTAAAATCGCATCCATCGATGAATTGGCCGATGGTGCTGAGATTGGCGTCCCCAACGACACCACCAACGAAGCCCGCGCTCTGTTATTATTACAAGAAAAAGGCTTGATTAAACTGAAAGCCGATGCAGGTCTGGACGCAACTCCTAAGGATATCGAAGAAAATCCGAAAAACTTGTCGATTAAAGAGTTGGAGGCGGCACAATTAGGTCGCTCTTTGCAAGATATGGACATGGCGGTTATCAACGGTAACTACGCATTAGGAGCAGATTTGAAAATTTCCGATGCCTTGGCCATTGAAGAAAAAGAATCCTTAGCGGCGCAAACCTATGGTAACGTGATTGCGGTGAGAAAAGGTGAAGAAAGCAGCGAAAAAACACAGGCGCTCTTAAAAGCACTGAACACCGATGCCATTAAGAAATTCATCGAAGAAAAATATGAAGGTGCTGTGGTACCGTTATTCTAGTTAAGGAATCAAGTAGGAGATTTGCTTCTTAAAAGAGGTGCAGATCTCCTTTTTTATCAACACGAGGTCAGTCTATGAAATTTCAAAAAGAAATATCCGGAACAACAGAACTTTACGCTTTAATCGGAAACCCTGTATCCCATTCCATCTCGCCGGCCATGCACAACGACGCCTTTGCCTATTACGGTATGGATGCCCGTTATCTTGCCTTTAAAGTTCGAAGTGAGAATTTGGAATCAGCCTTAAAAGGGATGGTTGCCTTGGGATTTAAAGGATTTAATGTCACCATGCCTCATAAAAGAGAGATCTGCCAATACTTGGACGCATTGGCAGAAAACGCGGCTTTAATTGGAGCGGTAAACACCGTAGTTCTATCGGAAAATGGACGCACTGTGGGTCATAATACCGATGCCAGTGGCTTTATCTCTATGATGGGAGACCATGGCATAGCGATGGGCGGTAAGACCATGGTGCAAATTGGCGCCGGGGGTGCCGGTAGGGCCATCGCCATCCAAGTAGCCTTGGAAGGTTTAAAAAAACTGATACTCATCAATAGAACTATAGAAAAAGCACTGGCTTTAAAGGAACTCATCGAAAAGCATACCGACACCCAAGTAGAGGTTTGTGCGCTGGAAGATGAAAAATCCTATTTGGATAGAATTGAAAACTCTGATGTGCTGGTCAATACTTCCTCCGTCGGAATGGCAGAAACCGGTTCTGAGTTTTCATTTTTAAAAAAAGTGACCTTTCCCAATTACGTGGTCGATATCATTTATAACCCCGATGAGACTGAATTGCTTTTAGAAGCAAAAAAGCAAGGCGCTCAGATCATCAAGGGGATAGAAATGCTTCATTGGCAAGGAGCCGATGCCTTTACCCTTTGGATGGGGAGACCTTACGCCACGTCTTCTTCCTGAATTGAGATCAAAAGAAGAGTTTAGAGTCGATATAATAAAAGTTTAACAATCTTCTCTCTTGACTTTCAGATCTTTAAAACATATACTATTCAAAACAAATTAAAAGCGATGATGGAAAGAGTAGTAGTGGAAACATTTCAGAGAGCCGGAGGTGCTGCAAACCGGTAATGGGAACACCAACGAAGTTCACTCCGGAGCTATGTGCTGAACTTGAAGTAGGCATGATCGGAATGCTTATTCCGTTATCAATGAAAGTGGATTAGCAATAATCAATAAAGGTGGTACCGCGATCACTCGTCCTTTTTGGGCGAGTTTTTTTATTTTCATCTTAGAATGTGCAGAGAAAGAGGTTGGATATGTATTGGAACAAACCCTACGAATGTATGCCCAGAGAGCAATTGGAACAACTACAGTCAAAAAGATTGGTAAAATTGGTGGAAAGACTCTACCACAATGTTCCGTTTTATAGAACAAAATTGCAAGAAAGAGGCTTAGACCCTCATCATATAAAGGGATTAGAGGATTTAAATCGCTTGCCCTTCACACGAAAAACCGATTTGCGAGACAATTACCCATACGGTTTGTTTGCAGAGCCTATTAACAATATTGTTAGAATTCACGCATCTTCCGGTACCACGGGCAAACCTACGGTGGTGGGATACACCAGAAACGATCTAAATAATTGGTCAGAAATAGCAGCGAGATGTTTGATGGCAGCCAGTGCCACTAAGAATTCTATGATACAAAATGCCTACGGTTACGGTTTGTTTACCGGGGGATTGGGAATTCATGGAGGAGCAGAAAAATTAGGTGCATCCATCATACCGGTATCCAGCGGTAATACAGAAAAACAACTGATGCTCATGAAGGATTTCCATACAACGCATATCACTTGTACGCCCTCCTACGCTTTGTATTTAGCCGAGTCCTTAAAAACCTATGGGATAGCCATTTCCGACTTGCAACTTAAAGCGGGGATATTCGGTGCGGAGCCTTGGTCTGAAAAAATGCGAGAGGAAATAGAAAAGCGACTCCATATTAAAGCTTACGATATCTATGGATTGTCCGAAATATGTGGCCCCGGTGTGGGCATCGAATGCGTGGAACAAAAAGGTATGCACATTTGGGAGGATCAATTTTTAATGGAAATCATCGATCCCGTTACCGAAGAATCTCTTCCACTCAACACAATGGGGGAATTGGTGATCACGACCTTAACGAAGGAAGGCATTCCATTGCTTCGTTATCGCACGGGAGACCGTACCATGATCATGGACGAGTTATGCCCATGCGGCAGAACTCATCGTAAGATTCAACGTCTGGTCGGCAGAACGGATGACATGATCATCGTTCGCGGTGTTAATGTCTTCCCGACACAAATAGAATCCGTTCTCATCAGCACCGGTCACGTCACCGCCAACTACCAGCTGATTGTAAAACGAGAAGGTATTTTGGATAAATTGGAAGTACGGGTTGAGCTCAATGAAGATCAAGCTATCGACAGTTTAGAGGATTTAAATGCCATTGAAAGAAAAATCTTACAAAAAATCCATGGCGTACTGGGGATACAAGTTAAACTGACCTTATTGGAACCGGGTACCCTGCAACGCAGCGAAGGTAAAGCGCAAAGATTGATCGATTTAAGAAATATTTAGGAGTTATCATGATAGAACAATTATCAATATTTATGCAAAACAAAGAAGGCCATTTGTCCAAGGTGCTGAGAATATTGTCTGAAGATGATATCAACATTCAATCTTTAACCATTTCGGAAACGGGCGAATACGGTATCATGCGCCTCATTGTAAGCGAAACGGAAAAAGCGATGACCGCTTTAAAAAGCAATCGCGTTTTGTGTAACATAACCCCTGTTTTTGCCGTTTCTATCCCCAATCGACCGGGTGCCATGCTGCAATTTGTAGATTTATTATCTTCCAAAGATTTAAGCATCGAATATGCCTACTCGTATCCCTCAACCAATGATGCTATTTCCGTCATTGTTTTTAAGATCGATAGAAAAAAATGGACCAATGTTGAAGAAATATTACAGAATTTTGAGAACGCTTCACTATTAGATCAAGAAAGTTTGCTAAAACTGTAATAAAGGTATTTTTTACAGAAGTGACTTGTTTTATTTTTGTTTTCTTGAAATTAAATCGAAACATCGTTATAATATAAGGGACAAATACTTATAAGAAGGTGACAAATTGGCAAAATCAAGAAAAGGGGCCCTTACTAAAAGGAATATCATTACATCTGCAAAACAATTATTTTACGAACATGGGTATAATAAAACAGGTGTACAAGACATAGCCGACTATGCAAATGTAAAATTAGGAACCATAACGTATTATTTTAAAAGAAAAGACGACATGATCAGCGACATTTACAACACATTTTTTATGGCGTTGTACGATTATGTCAGTGAAACGTCGGATAGAGATTTGAATCTGATTACCAAGTATGCTTATACTCTCGTTTTGTATTATGATTTAATTTTAACCGATCCACACAATGCATTATTGTATTATGAAGTATTGGTAAAGGACGTTGATGGTGGCGGAAGGGTATCCATAACGAAAACTCTTAACCGGTCATGCTTAGACTTTTTAAATAAAACTTACGATGAAGACGACCTGGAAGTCATCGCTTTGTCTGAGTTTGGCGCACGGAAAGAAATGTTTATGCGTTACTACGAGCGGGAATTCAAAGTAACGTCCAGTCAATTGGTCCGCTACTTTGTCAGAAATCTTTTACGTCTAATGGATATAGATGGCGATATGATTAACAACACCCTTGACCAGGCATTTGTTTTTTCGATGGAAAATCGCCCCAATCATATTAAGTTTTTAGTGTAAGAGCAAAGAAACTCTTTCACCTACAAGAGGGGGCTATTTATGCTGTCAATTTACAAAAGCGTCGATGGTAAACTTGAGACAATCAACAGTATAGAAAAAAACTCTTGGATCAATCTCATCAAGCCAACAGAAAATGAATTGCAATATGTGATGGGTGCCTTAGACGTCGACGAAGGCTTTATACGTGCGGCTCTAGATGATGAGGAAGCCTCACGTGCAGAATATGAAAGAGATATTGAACAATCTCTGATAGTAATAGACGTACCCATCGTTATCAATGAAAACAATAAAATCCTATATGAAACCATCCCGGTAGGCATTGTCGTTTTATTGGACAATATCATTACGGTATGCTTGGAAGAAAGCCCGATTCTTAACGACTTTATCCAGGGACGGGTTAAGCAAGTCATGACCAACCACAAAACCAGATTTGTATTTCAAATCTTATACCGAACGGCGGCAAAGTTCCTGGCGTATTTACGGCATATCAACCGATTAAGTACGGCTATTGAGCGTGAACTGCATAAATCCATGAAAAACAAAGAGCTGATACAACTCTTGGAGCTGGAAAAATCCTTGGTATTTTTTTCCACATCATTAAAATCCAATCAAAGCGTCATGGAAAAACTATCGCGTGGGCGAATTGTGCAGTTATATGAAGAAGACAAAGAACTCTTGGAAGATGTGATCATCGAATTCGACCAAGCTATCGAGATGAGCAACATTTATAGCAATGTTTTAAGTGGTATGATGGATGCTTTTGCATCGATCATTTCTAACAACCTAAACATCGTTATGAAGGTGCTGACTGCTATCGCTATTTTGATAGCAATACCCACTATGATATCCGGTCTTTATGGGATGAACGTCACATCCTTACCTGTTCCGGATTTTCGCTTTGTATCTTTAATGATAGTCATCATCACCGTTGGCATTGGTTACTTGCTCTATAAAAAGAATATGTTTTCATAATTATAAGTTGATAAGACTAGATAGTGAATGTAAGACCGACGAAAACTCAAAATATCAATATTTATTCGCGCCACAAACTACATATTGACAAAGATAGAGCTTTATCCTATAATCTACTTGATAAATATTCAGGGCGAGGTGAAACTCCTCACTGGTAGTGATGTGCCTAGAGCAATAAGTCTACGAGCGTAAGTCGATTCGGTGAGAATCCGAAACCAACGGTATAGTCCGGATGAAAGAATCACTAGACATCTAAAGCACCCTAATATTTTCGGGTGTTTTTTTGTTGGATTAATTGGAAAGGATTAAAATGAAACAAACGAAACGATTAACAGAAATGGCTGTGTTGGCTGCAATGTCTATCATCCTAGTTGCGACCATTCACTTTCCTATATTTCCTGCAGCGCCCTTTTTAGAGTACGACCCTGCAGATATTCCAATTTTCATTGGTACTTTTATGTTTGGTCCTATTG
>JAAYJS010000028.1 GCA_012522805.1 Eubacteriaceae bacterium
AACAGAACCTGTACTAAAACCATATACAAGAGGGTGCCTCCGCCAATGGAAATCATGTTGTTTTGTTTCCACCAATGCAATATAGCCGTAAAAGCTAAAGAGAGCATTTCCGGTAAGCCGTGGGGATAGCTTCCCCAGTGTACATCCTTTAACGAGTATACCACTAAAATAGCAATGATGGAAAAGGGTAATACTTTTCCAAGCAATATCATTTTTTCAGAAGGCGTCTTAGTTCTATACAAGATAAAAGGCAAGGCTCGCGTCAAGTAAGTGACCAGTGCTACTACGATAATGATGCTTAAAGATTGTTGAAAGGTCAGCATTTATTGAACCATACTTTCTAATTTCTGATTGCCTATCAAAAAAAATGTCAACGTAACGACACTTAAAGCCGGCAAAATAAAATGGTCAGCTCCTAGAATAAGCAATGCTATTAAGCCTATACTAATGCCAAAAATGCTTGGAAAATGGTTTTCTTTACTCCGCCATTGTTCTACGAACATAACCATAAAAAGAGAAGGCATGGCAAATTCTATCCCTTTCAAATTAAAAGGAATAAAGCTTCCCAACATGGCACCTAACACACAACCTGATATCCAGTAAGATTGATTCAACATAGCTATTGCCAACCGTATTTTGGAGATGTCTTGATGTTGAACCGTATCCATTTGACACATCAATGCGTAAGTTTCATCGGTTAGAGAAAATATCATATATTGGCCAGGCAGTCCCATTTCATTGAAAGTTTCAATAAAACTCAAACCATAAAATGCATGGCGCAAATTAACTGCCAAAGTTATGAGAGCAGCATTTAGTAACGCAACTCCTCCATCTAAAAAGGACAACAAAACAAATTGCATCGTCCCGGCATAGACAGTGCAGCTAATGAATAAAGCCCACCAATAAGAATATCCTAATTGATTGAGCAAAATACCAAAGGCCATTCCCGCAAAAATATAAGAAATCAATACAGGAATGGTTTGGGGTATAGCAATTTTTAAAATGTCTTTCATTCTAGAAACCTCTTTTACAAACGAAAAAACAATGTTGCCATTGTTTTTTCTTATCTATTATAGCATATTGATTATTTTATCTATTGTCGGTTCCAATTCTTTTAAAATAATTTCTGACGCGCGCCCTTGATTCATTAAGGTTTCATTCTTCGGTGAAAATGGTATTTCCGAATCCGCTTTTCTATTTCTGAGGAGGTCTTCTCCTTTTACCGACCTATTGTTGACAAGCGCTAATAGAGGAATTTCAGTATCTTCTATCATTTTAAGCGATTTTTCAGTTACCATTTGCGTCAATTTAGGGGTGGACGTTACACAAATAACAGCGTTTAAGGGAAATCTTTCTAAGATAGTTTGTGGAAGATCTCCGGTTCCCGACGGCAAATCGATGAGTATGAAGTCTTTATCTCCCCATATGACTTGAGCCCAAAACTGCCCTAGGATGTTTGAGGCCATGGCACCATTAACCAAAGCCGGCTCCTCATCTGTTTTTTGAAGTAAACTCATGGAAAAGACATCGATACCATCTGATGTTTTAACGGGATAAATTCCTTTATCCGATCCCTTTGCTTTTTCGGTTATACCAAAAGCTTGAGGGATGACCGGCCCCATAATATCTGCATCTAAAATACCGACTTGATATCCCTTTGCTTTTAATAGCACTGCCAAGGTGGCGGTGATGAAAGAGCGTCCAATGCCGCCCTTCCCTCCCGCAATGGCAATGACCTTTTTGATATTAGACCATGGATGCGCTTTTAAAATTGGGCTCTCCATGTCTTGACGACTACCGCAATCCTCGTTACAAGTGCTGCAGTCGACAGGTGTACAATCTGTTCTTTCCATTTTTCCTCCTGATCTGATCGATTAGCTCTTAGAACAGTTCCAAGGTTCTATTTTCAATGTTCGTTGTTAGCTTGTTTAAAAATTCGTCAACGGTATATTCGTTTTGAGCAGCGGTGTCTCTATTTCGCACGGTCAAAATCTGATTGGTCATTTCCTTTTCACCGATAACCAACATATAAGGTATTTGTAGCAATTGCGCTTCTCTAATTTTATAACCGATTTTTTCAACACGATCATCGATGTTTACGCGAATACCTTTTTCTATGAATTTTTCTGCTAATTCTTGGGCAAAATCATTGTAAGCATCGCTTACTGTGATGAGTTGCACTTGTACCGGCGATAGCCATAGGGGGAATTTACCGGCAAAGTGTTCGATCAAAATGCCCATAAAACGCTCAATACTGCCTAAGACAGTACGGTGAATGACCACAGGTCGGTGTTTTGCATTGTCCGATCCGACATAGTGCAAATCAAAACGCTCCGGCATTTGGAAATCCAATTGAATGGTACCGCATTGCCAAGTCCTTCCAATAGAATCTCTTAAATGAAAATCTATTTTGGGCCCATAAAAAGCACCGTCTCCCGGGTTGAGTACATAGTCTATTTCGGTTACTTCTAAGGCATTGCGCAAGGCATCGGTTGCTTTTTCCCAATCTTCATCGGAGCCCATCGCTTTTTCCGGTTTCGTCGATAATTCTACCGAGTATTCAAAACCAAAAGTTTTATAGAAATAATCCGCTAATTGAATGACGCCCACTATCTCATCTTGAATTTGGTCAAAGGTCATAAACAAGTGCGCATCGTCTTGAACGAAACTGCGAACACGCATTAAACCGTGGAGTGCACCGCTTAATTCGTGGCGGTGGACTTGTCCCAATTCTGCCATGCGCAGAGGAAAGTCTCTATAGCTGTGGGGGTTGGATTTGTATATCAACATCGCTCCAGGGCAATTCATCGGTTTGACAGCAAATTCCTGCTCATCTATTTCAGAAAAATACATATTATCTCGATAGTTATCCCAATGACCGGATTGTTTCCACAGTTCAGCTGACAACATGATCGGTGTCTTGATTTCTACATAGCCGCTTTGTTGATGTTTTTCTCTCCAAAATGTTTCCAATTGGTTTCTAAGTACCATGCCCTTCGGGTGGAAAAATGGAAATCCCGGTCCTTCTTCGTGCATAGAAAAGAGGTCTAATTCTTTACCCAATTTACGATGATCTCTTTTTTTTGCCTCTTCTAATAGTTTTAAATATTCGTCTAGCATGCTTTTTTTAGGAAAGGCAATGCCATAAACCCTTTGTAGCATTTTATTATCGGCATCTCCGTGCCAATAAGCTCCTGCAAGACTCATAATTTTAGATGCCTTGATCATTGAAGGGTTTAAAATGTGTGGACCTGCACAGAGATCTTGCCACTCACCTTGACCATAAAATGAAATAGGCTCATCTTCCGGGAGGTTTTCGATCATCTCGGTTTTATAGGTCTCGCCTTCTTTCTCTGCCCATTCCAAAGCTTCTTCTCTGGTTGCGATCCAACGTGTGATGGGTGGTGCTTCTTTGACAATTTTAGTCATTTCTTTTTCTATTTTAGAAAAATCTTCAGGGGTAAAGGTATGGTCTAAATCGATATCGTAATAAAAACCATTTTCAACAGCAGGACCGATGGTGAGCTGTGCTTCCGGCCACAACCTCTTAATAGCTTGTGCCATTAAATGAGAAGCGGAATGCCAGAAAGTCCGTTTACCCTCTTCATCGTCAAATGAGAGCAATTCGAGAGTACCATTTTCGTTAATAGGATAGCGCACATCTACAATTTTGCCGTTTAATTTACCGACAATGGTTTCTCTACCCAATCTGCCACTGATCGATTTGGCAACATCCAAGACCGTTGCCCCTTTTTCATATTCTCTAACAGAACCATCTTTTAATTCTATTTGTATCATTGAGTTCTCCTTCATTTTCTTTTGATCAATAAAAAAACCTTTTACAATACCATGCGGTATTATAAAAGGGACGTATATTCTAACGCGGTTCCACCCTCGTTAACAACAAGCTTTGTTGTTCACTTCATTGACGATAACGGTGTCACCGTTGGGGTTTGCCCTCGCTCCCGGGTGGTTTTCAACAATAATCGCCACATCCTTACACCAAATGGATGCTCTCTGTAGACACCTCACTGTTTACTCGTTCCGATCTTCACTTTGTCATTATCTTTATTTGTGACAATTTATTTCTTTGGTTATTATACGCTTTAAAGCTTTGTTTTGCAAGCTTTACAGAATAATATTTTCTTGTCTCCCCTCTAGCCAAGCTTCTAAATTCTTAAAAACAATTTCTGCCCTCATGAGCATGGATTCCTGCGTGGAATAAGCAATATGCGGGGTTAAAAATACATTTGGCGCGTTGTGTACGGGCTCCTCTGCCGGTAGTATCGGTTCCATATCAAAAACGTCAATGCCGGCGCCCCCGAGTTTGCCGTCTTTTAATGCTTTTGCTAAAGCATGATTATCGACGATCTTTCCACGAGCTGTATTGATCAACACAGCGTTTTCCTTCATCCACGATAAAGCGCGTGCATCAATTAAATGGGTTGTCTTGTCATTTAAAGGAAGGTGTAAGGTTACAATATCGCTTTGTGATAAAATTTCTTTGAGCGATCCGTAAATAACACCAGCTTCTACCATCTCCTTTTTTTCTGTACGACTGAATGCAAGCACATGACAGCCAAAAGCCAGCAAAAGCTTTGCAACCCGCTGTCCGATAGCCCCGGTACCGATAACCCCTACCGTTTTGCCACCAAGTTCCCGGCCGATGCCGTGGGGAAAAGCGTTTCTTTCTTTGGTATAGGTATGAGCATCCGCCATTCTACGATAACAGCCGATCATCAAACCAATTGTCAACTCCGTTACCGCTTGCGTAGAATAACCGGCTGCATTGGAGACGCGGATATTATTTTCCTTTGCCGCATCCAAGGCTACATGATCGACGCCGGTAAATGCAACGTCGATAAATTTTAAATTGGGACAAGCTTCGATAACCTCTTTCTCCAGGGGGTTATTGGCGATGATAATGGCATCGGCATTGCCGATTCTATTTATTTTTTCCTCACGGTTAGTTGGGACATCTTCATAGTACTCTATCGTATGGCCTATTTCCTCGAAGGGACGACACAAATCCTCTAAAGCTTTCTTTTCAATTTTCAGTGGTTCAGTTATTACAATTCTCATAAGATTCCTCATATTTCTCTTCAAAATATGCATCAACCCAATGGCGTATGTCATTGAGAGGACAACCTTTCATAGCTAAGTTCTGCATAATTTTATTTTTTAACTCCCATTGTTCCAAATGGCGATTGCTTTTTCTGTTTATAATTCTCCTTGCAGTTTTTGAAACCATTTCTTTCATGACTTCGGGATCCACCGCTTCCTCTTCTTTTTCTAAGTTCCAATGCCTATCAAATTGTCTTTGAATGCTATCCCAAGTAAAGCCCCTCCGCATGAGGTATTGGGCTATTTTGTCTTTCTTTCTTTTAGGCATATCTCGAGAAAATTTGGTATAAGCACGCTGATAATGAAATTGTGCATTTGCCTCTTCTTGGTCATCATCAATAAATAGGCCCACTTGAATGAGCAACTTTTCATCAATACCCCTTCGACGCAGTTCCTGTATTAATCGGTTTTTGCCGTAACGATTGCCCACCGCGTTACTTTGGCACGCAAGGCTTACATAGCGTTCATCACCTAAGTAACCGTAAGTTATAAGCTTTTCTACAGTTTTGGCAACAACATCTTTTGAATAGTCTTTATCTATCAGGTAGTTTTGTACTTCGTATACGGTTCGGTCTTTGTACCCAATATAATTTAATGCGCGATCCATCGCTGTCGTATTTTTCTGATTCATAACAATACCTCTATGTAATTTTACCATATGTTTTTTTCAGCTACCTGTATTGGGTTCTTTTTTACTATCGTATATCCACTGGCGTATCCGGTATGCTTTTGCGTGTAGCAATATTTCTCCAAAAAGGTTACTATTAATAAAGTCGTACTTTCTATTCATTTATCAATTCAACATAGCGTTATAGACGTACAATATTATCAAAAGGACGAGACACATGAAATCACACCAACTCAAGCAACTTGTTTTTTATCAAAATATCTTTGAGAATGCTGGCATAAAAATCTTTATAAAGTTATTAGAAGAATTAGAAAAAGAAAACCGGAATATGGATAGCCTAAACACTTTAATTTCTTCTTTAACACGCCAGCTCATTACAGAGCAATTAAATCAAACTCAATGTTACCACCAAGAACCTTGGAAGAATTATATTCTATCTGTGTTGTTGACCGACGAAAGCCCCATTAACCTAACCATGGAAGCGAAGAGATTATCTCCCAACTTTCCTTATTACCCTGAACTTCTAAAAGATATGGCGATCATCAAAAACCTGTTTTTTTATGATTGGAGTGCTTTATCCTACTTTGAAGCTTCCAGATTGGAAGTGATGGACCGTAATTGTTTAAAACCCAGCATTGATTTTCAAAACAAATTAACAAACGATATACCGGAAGAAGAACTCTTGCAACTGTTAAACGCAACCATTTTTCAACATGGTGTCGGTGTTTTTAGAGATGAAAGAACTTTTTCTATTAAGAATGACGGGTCCTTAAAACCCATTGTGGAACCGGAATACAAAAGGCTCGAAGATATTGTTGGCAACGAAAGCAAGAAAAAAGAATTAATTAAAAATACTGCCGCTTTTATTGCCGGAAAGCCCGCTCTCAATGTCCTTTTACAAGGCGATATGGGGACCGGTAAATCCACAATGGTCAAAGCTTTGGTTCCATATTTTAAAGATTCGCGATTGATTTTGATTGAAGTGAAAAAAAATCAGCTGGATGTCATCCCCGCTTTGATTGATCGTTTAGAAATCAGACCCTTTCGATTTATTTTATTTTTAGACGATATTTCCTTTGAAGAGAACGAAGTAGAGTACAAGTTATTTAAAAATATAATGGAAGGTTCTTTAGAGGAGACACCGGACAATGTGTTGCTTTATGCAACTTCCAATAAAAGGCACTTAGTCACAGAAACCTTTGAAGAAAGAGACAAGGCTGTTCATAAAAAAGACGTTATGGAAGAAAAACTCTCTTTATCCAGCCGCTTTGGTTTGGTCTTACACTTCGTCAATCCGAACCAAAAAGAGTACTTAACAATTGTAAAAAAATTAGCAAAGGAAGCTCAGCTCAAAATAAAAGAAGAGGATTTGATACAAAGAGCAATCGCTTGGGAGTTGCGTCATCTAAATCGATCGGGTCGAACCGCCACACAGTTGGTCGACTATTTAAAGACTGAAGAATTAAGTAACATTAATGAAAGATGATAAAACTTTATTTATCTTGTAATTCATTAAAAGACTATATAT
>JAAYJS010000029.1 GCA_012522805.1 Eubacteriaceae bacterium
CCAATACCGCCATCAATAAGGTGATGGCCTGTCTTTGACCCCCGGAAAGCAAACCGACTCTTGCCGTTAATCGGGTTTCTAAACCCAAACCCAAGCTTTCCAGTCTTTCAGCATAAAATTTCTGATTGGTGGTATCTATCCCCCAACTTAATCCCAGTTTTTTTCCACGTCGCGCTGCTAAGGCCAAGTTTTCTTGGAGCATCATGCCCGCTGCAGTTCCCATCATGGGGTCTTGGAAAACTCTTCCGATATATTGGGCCCTTTGGTGTTCCGCCATTTTGGTGACGTCTTTACCGTCAATTTCAATGCTGCCTTGATCGACGGGATAAACGCCTGCAATGCTGTTGAGGAGAGTGGATTTTCCGGCGCCGTTCCCACCGATAACGGTGACAAATTCACCGGGTTCCATATGTAAGGATACGCGGTCTAAAGCTGTTTTCTCATTAATGGTACCCTTATAAAAAGTTTTACTGATCGATTCAATATGTAGCATTTTAGACATTTCCTTTTCTATTGCGCAGTTTTTCCTGAATGAGGGGCATTGAAAGCGCTAAAGCCACCAAAAGTGCGGTGAATAGTTTTAAGTCGTCGGGTTTCAAGCCCATTTGCAATACCAACGCAATGACCATACGGTAAACGACAGAGCCTAAGATAACGGAGATCAGAGAATTTTTAAAGCTCCGAACCCCGAACAACACTTCCCCGATGATGACCGATGCCAAGCCGATCACAATGGTACCGATACCCATGCCGACGTCGGCAAAGCCATTATTTTGAGCAATAAAGCCGCCCGCCAAACCCACCAAACCGTTGGCAAGTACCAAACCGACCATAATGGTTTGATCGGTATTCACCCCTTGGGCGCGGATCATTTGGGGGTTGAAACCCGTGGCACGAATGGCCATGCCGAGTTCCGTTCCAAAAAACCAGTACATCCACACAGCCACAGCAACAACAAAAATAAATCCGAGTAGTAAGCTGGCTATGCTTTTACTTAATCCAAAACCTTGAACAAGCGTAATCACTGTATCTGATCCCAACATCGGCAGGTTCGCTTTGCCCATAATGCGCAAGTTCACAGAGTACATGCCGATCATTGTCAAAATTCCGGATAATAGTGCGGGGATTTTTAATTTGGTATGAAAGATACCCGTCGCCGCACCACCCAACATTCCTGCAATGGTTGCTGCCAACAAAGCGAGAAAAGGATTGACACCGACAGTAATGAGAGACGCGGTGACCGCCGCACCCAAGGGAAAGGTTCCCTCAACGGAAAGGTCTGCAACGTCCAATACCCGATAGGTAATGTAAACGCCGAGGGCCAGTATCGCCCAAAACAAACCTTGTGTTACAGTAGAGATCAATAAATTAAACATAAATTCCTCTTATTCAAAATTTCGGTAGTAAGTCGTTGACTCCAACACATGGAGGTTTCATTTTTTTACAAAACAAAGACGTGTCGATTGTGTTTGTTTGAAAGCTAAAAAT
This sequence comes from Eubacteriaceae bacterium, assembly GCA_012522805.1. Classification (GTDB taxonomy): domain Bacteria; phylum Bacillota; class Clostridia; order Eubacteriales; family Eubacteriaceae; genus JAAYJS01. The sequence goes on from JAAYJS010000029.1 coordinate 1,489, forward strand.
CAATATGTAGGTAGAGGCCGAGATAAAACCCCTTCAAATCGTCCATATGTCGGGCTCTTTGACATCCGATGGTTTTATCCCAGCCTTTTATTTTTAGTACAGTATCCGTTACAATTGCATCCCTTCGCAATGAACGGATGCATTCAATTGGATTTTATTCGAGAACCTCATCTGCATTGTCTAAGATTGCTTGCGGGATGGTTAAACCAATGGCATCGGCTTCTTTTTTATTGATAACCGTTGTATAAGTCTTTTGTTCTTCGATGGGCATATCCGCCGGTGTTGCTTCACCTTTCAGAATTTTAGCCGCCATGATTCCGGCTTGTTTCCCCAACTCGTAATAGCTGATACCGATGGTGGCGGTGGCACCTGCTCTGACAGGACCTTCTTCGCCTGAGACGACCGGCAGGTTGTTTTCTCTGGTGATATCCGCCAAAATAGGCATGGAGGAGGCGACGTTGTTGTCGGTGGGCACATAGACGGCGTCTACTTTTCCTATCAAACTTTGCGCTGCTTGCTGCATGTCGTTGACGTTGGATATGGTTACTTCCTCTACGTTAATTCCTTTACTGGTCGCATACGTTTTGACACGATCTGCTTGAATTTGAGAGTTGATTTCGCTGGAAGTGTAAATCACACCGATGGATTTTGCCTCCGGCGCCAATTCCAACAACAGATCTACTTGTTCTTCCACAGGGTTCATATCTGTGGTCCCGGTTACGTTGCTACCCGGTTTTTCGTTGCTTTCAGCTAATTTGGCTTCCACATAATCGGTAATCGCCGTACCGACAATAGGAATATCGCTGGTGGCATTCGCCATGGTTTGTGCTGCCGGCGTAGCTATGGCACAAATTAAATCCACTTGATTGCCTACGAAACGATCGGCAATATTTTTTAAGTTGGCTTGATCTGCTTGGGCATTTTGTTGATCTATTTCCAAGTTTTTGCCCACTTCCAAACCTTCAGCTTTTAAACCGTCTACCATTCCTTTATTGGCTTGGTCCAAGGCTTCGTGCTCCACAAATTGGACAAGACCTACTTTGTAAACTTTATCTGCCGCATCCGATTCTTTTTCGTTCGAACTTCCACCACCGCAACCGGTCGCTACTAAGGCAATCATTAAAATTGCCATAACCAGTGCAGTCATTTTTTTAAAACCATTTTTCTTCATCATTCGCTCCTTATTTTTTTACCAATGCGTTGATAGTCATTGGCTTATTTTTGTCGCAATCAATGATTGCAACCATAAAAAAAATCCGGTCGCCGGTACCGGATGATTTTAATCAAATTCACTTCGGTACAAGTCCCATTAGAAATAGGCCTATACCGTTCGTTAAATTAACTTCAGATATAGCCCTCTTGTACGAAGTAATAATAGTATGCCTCTACGATAGGCCGATGCAGGATTTTCATGACACTCTCCTGAACAACTGTAATATAGTCCATATGATAACCGAGTTTTGTTTAAAAATCAAGGGGAGAACAGGATTTTATACGAATTTTATCGATCATCCTACTCCCATCGATTCACTGTCTGTTCTCTACCAATGCGGTATTTATTTTTTCAAGAAAAAAAGTTGGCCTGCGTTTACCTTTCTGTAGTTGCAGAGGCAGATGACAGCAATTTTCAGATAAATCCATGGGATCGCAATTGTGTACATTACAATGACATTCCTGAATAACCTTAACGGTTAAGCCGCAATGCGTACATCGATAAATATCGCCTTTTTTCATTTCATGGCAACTTGTCATAGCTCTCACCTCTTTCCTATTTCTATGCTTATACCCCCTAAGGGTATTAATAGTATAACGCTTTTTAACTTGAATTTCAATACTTAAAAAGCACCCGAAGGTGCTTTTTATGCGATAACACTATGCCATCATGGTTTGTAAGTCGCTTTCAGCGTCGGTAATGCCACCGATGTTAAAGGTTTCTACCAAGAAGTTCGCAACATTCGGAGAAAGGAAGGCCGGTAAGGTCGGTCCTAAGTGAATGTTTTTAACGCCTAGGGCCAGGAGTGCCAACAAGACGATAACCGCTTTTTGCTCATACCATGCGATGTTATAGACGATGGGCAGATCATTGATATCGTCTAATTCAAAAACTTTTTGCAAGGTCATCGCGATCACTGCTAAAGAGTAAGAATCGTTGCATTGTCCGGCGTCTAATACCCTCGGAATACCGCCGATATCGCCCAAGTTTAATTTATTGTAGCGATATTTGGCACAACCGGCTGTTAAAATAACTGTATCGTCTGCCAGTCCTTCGGCAAATTCCGTGTAATAGTTTCTGGATTTTTGACGTCCGTCGCAACCGGCCATCACCACAAATTTTTGAATAGCACCGGATTTAACGGCTTCGACGACTGTGTCTGCCAATGCCAACACTTGGTTGTGGGCAAATCCACCGACGATTTTGCCCGTTTCGATTTCTTTCGGAGGCTCGCATTGCAATGCCTTTTCGATAACCGGCGTATAATCCTTCGGGCTTTCCCCTTCAATGTGGGGGCATCCCGGATAATGGGCCGAACCGGTTGTGAAGAGTTTGTCTTTATAGCTATCTTTGGGTGGTACAATGCAATTGGTCGTCATTAAGATCGGACCATTGAAGCTTTCGAACTCTTCTTTCTGATGCCACCAAGAACCACCGTAGTTGCCAACAAAGTGGTCGTATTTTTTAAAAGCGGGATAGTAATGTGCCGGCAACATTTCGCCGTGGGTATAGATATCAACGCCTTTGCCTTCGCTTTGTTTTAAGAGATCTTCAAAGTCTTTTAAGTCATGACCGGATACCAAGATACCGGGACGGGTCCCAACGCCCAGAGATACTTCTGTTATTTCCGGATTACCGTAGGATTCCGTATTCGCTTTATCTAAAAGCGCCATGGCTTTGACACCGAACTCGCCGGTTTTTACAGTCAACGCGACCAATTCATCCATGTTTTTTTCTTTAAGCAATTCCGCCATGGTGCTTTGTAAAAAATCGGTGATTTCGCCGTCGTTATAGCCCAGTGCCATGGCATGGGTCATATAAGCTGCCAAACCTTTTAAGCCGTAAACAATGAGTTCCTTTAAGCTTCTCAGGTCTTCGTTTTCTTCTGCTAAAACACCGACCGTTTTCGCATCTGCTGCCCAGGCACTCGGATCGTTGTTGCTGTACAATGCCGCTTGGGATAAATGACTTTTGTCTTTTAAAGAGTCTAGCAAGCTCCCCTTTACCTTTAAGGTGTTGGCAATTCTTGCTTCTTGAGTTTTGGGATCGAAATCGACATTGGTGATGGTGCCGAATAAATTTTCACAGATTAAAAATCCTAAATTTTCCGGAAGTGCGCCACCTTCGCTTTTTACTTTTTCGGCTACTTCAGATAGGCCTTTGGTCTGCCATATAACAAAATCCTGTAAGCCTGCTACATCTGCCGATTTACCGCAGACGCCTTTTTTAGTACAACCCGTATTTCTGGCTGTTTCTTGACATTGATAACAAAACATTTCACTCATCTTCTATGTTCCTCCTATGATTATTAAGTTAAGTATATCCTCTAGAGACCATCAATACTGTAACCGATGTTACATTAAAAAATATTTTCTAAAGCAGTGGCATCGAGAATATGAATGACGCCCTTATCCACTCGAATAAAACCTTCATCTTCCATTTGCATTAATTCCCGAGAAAGAGAGGGCCTGCTGACGCCTAAATAAGCAGCCCAGTTTTCGCGATTCAATTTTAAAACAACCTTGCCGTCGCTCGCCGGTTGGGTTAAGAGGTAGGCGGCAATTTTTTGCTTTAAGTTGTGCCCTTTAATAATTAATAAGTTTTGATTCAGATGAAAGGCTTTTTCTGATAAGATGACAATCATATTTCCCAAAATGATTTCCTGTATGTCGCATTTTCTTTTAAAGAAAAAATCGTAGGGAAACGCCATCAATTTCGTTTTTTTCATACTGATGCCCGTGTAGTCGAAGGGGCGACTTCTCATAAACAAATAGACCTCAGCGAAAACCGTGCCACTTTTTGTAAAGCGATTCACAATGGTATGATGACCCGTCGAGGTAATTTTCTCTACTTGCACCTCTCCGGAGAGTATGACATATAAGTACTGTGGCATATCCCCCTGTTCAAAGATCGTTTCTCCTTTTTCGAAGGACAAATATTTTAAACTTCTATCGGATTCCAAGGTTTTTAATTGCTCTGTACTCAAATTTTTAAAAAGAGGAGAGTTGACTTTTTCTAACATAAGACTCCTTATTCATTAATAGACTGATTCGATGAGATTTGATTTCTTCTGTGACTTTATTTTTACATGTCAGATGACTTCTTTATCTCCTCCTTCTCTTTATATGGTAAAATATAGTTATTATAACAGATACTATAAAATTGATAAACAATACAGTGAGGTTCGTCTGATTATGCGAAAATTGTTTGCCATCTTACTATCCCTGATACTGTTCGGATACGGGGTGTTGACCTTTGTGTTTCACCAACGCTATCCCTTTTTAACCCAAGTTAACGGCGTAGATGTCTCTTTTAAAACACCGGAAGAGGTTCATGACTATTTAAAAAATCATATCAACAATCAACCCTTAACTTTAATTGAAAAGGAAAACGCTCAAGAAACCATCGATCCGAAGGTACTGCAAATAAAATTTGGCGACTCAAAAAAACTACAAAAGGAATTGGAAGAAACCAATGCCTTTTTATGGCCAAAATATTTACTTCCCAACTATCGATTGTCTTTTGAAACCGACTTCCGGTACGATGAAAAAGCAATGGATCAATTGGTCAAGGGCTTAAAGGCCGTTTCCGGCTCTCAAGTCGTCAAAATGGTCAATGCGAAACCCGTTTATGAAAAGGGGCAATTTGTCATTAAAAAGGAAGTCGTCGGGAATCAAATCGATCAAAAGATTCTCAAAAAAGCCATTATCAACGCCATTCTAAGAAATCACAAGGAGTTGAATTTAGAAGAAGAAAATTGTTACATCCTACCCGAATATACATCTGAGCATCAAAGCGTTATCGCAGCTCGCGACAAATTAAACCACTCTTTAAAAACAAAATTAACCTATCAGGTTGGGTCCAGCCAAACCGTCTTAGAACCGGAAACCATTGCCAAATGGTTGGAAGTCGACAAGAATATGAAGGTGCATATCAAGGAAGAGCTCCTGCGCGACTATGTGGACGGTTTGTCTGAAACCTACAATACCTATGGTATGACCCGTCCCTTTACCACCAGCGGTGGCTCTGTCATTTATGTATACGGTGGGGATTACGGGTGGATCGTCGATACCGAGGAGGAAGTAAAAACCCTCAAAGACAATGTGACAAAGGGCGAAAAGCTAGAAAGAGAACCGGTTTTCGCTCAAAGAGCTGCGGGATACGGAAATCGCGATTATGGCGATACCTATGTGGAAATCAGCATCGGTGCACAACATATGTGGATGTACCAAAACGGTGCACTGGTAGTCAGCACACCCATTGTTACGGGGAAAATTTCCCAAGGGTATTACACCCCATCCGGCACCTATGCCTTGGCTTATAAAGCCTACGATGTGGTTTTACGCGGAGAAGGGTATGCCTCTCCCGTCACTTTTTGGATGCCTTTTAACGGCGATATCGGTATTCACGATGCCAGTTGGCGGGAAAAGTTTGGTGGCGATATCTACATTAACGATGGCTCCCACGGTTGTGTGAACACCCCCTACCCTGCTGCAGCGACCATTTTTAACCACATTGAAGCCGGAGATCCGGTAATCGTGTATTGAGAACCCTACGCATTCTAAAATCTTTATCTAAAAATAAAAACAGACAACAGAGTCGATATTTGCCAAGGCCCGGTCGCTGACGTTTGTCAAAATAGATTGTTCAAATAAAGCCCTAACTTGAGGTCAACACCTCGGGTCAGGGCTTTTCGTATGAAAGCTTGTCTTTGCCTTTATAGCAAATAAGTCGGCATGTCATGCTTTCTTTTCTTTTTTTCTTTTTCCGCTGCTTTCTTTTCTTCTTCAGCTTTTTTCTCTTCGGCTGCCTTCTTTTCTTCCTCAGCTTTCTTCGCTTCGGCTGCTTTCTTTTCTTCCTCAGCTTTCTTCGCTGCGGCTGCCTTTTTTTCTTCCTCAGCTTTCTTCGCTGCGGCTGCCTTCTTTTCTTCTTCAGCTTTTTTCGCTGCGACTGCCTTCTTTTCTTCTTCAGCTTTCTTCGCTTCGGCTGTTTTCTTTTCTTCTTCGGCTTTTTCCTTTTTGATCTGATCTTTTTTATCCATTAATTCCACTTTGACTTCTAAGTCCTTACTCCTCTCCTTTAATGTTTCTTCCAGTTTTTTTCTTGCCATTCTAAAATCCTCCCCAATGGTCGATTTCTTCAAATAGTTTTTGATAATCCTGTGCACCCTTGGACCGTGGTCTGTATTCAAAAATGCTTTCCTTAAAGATAGGTGCTTCCACTAACGCAATGTTTTTACTAATCGCCGTGTGCATGAACTGTGAACCATATTTTTCTTTTAATTGTTCGTATTGAATCTTGTCGATATTGTTACGTCTATCGTGAATAGTGGCAAAAAGAAGCGTTATTTCTTTTTTTAATCGGTATTCCTTGTTCACCCACGCTAGGGTTTCGTTCAACAGATGTACGCCATCGACAGCATAAAACTCGGTTTGAACAGGTATGAAGATGGCATCGCTGGCAGCTAAAGCATTGATGGTAACCGTATTAAAGGAGGGCGAGCAATCGATGAGACAATATTCGTATTGATCCTTCACTGTGCTCAACGCTCTTTTTAACAGTGTTCCGTGATCTTCAATCTTGTTTAAACGCGGCTCTATGGTCGCCAACAAAAGGCTTGAAGGTAATAGGTCTATGTTCTTTCTGACGGGTATCAAGCATTCCGACAGTTTGGCCTCGCTGACCAATAGGTGGTATAGACTTCGACGTTGTATGTCGTAATCTGTTAAGGAATTGGTTAAATTCGCTTGCATGTCCCCATCTATTAAAAGAACTTTTTGACCATCCGACACTTTGTGTTCTGCCAATAAATAACCGAGATTTATGACGGAAGTCGTTTTACCGCATCCGCCTTTTAAGTTAAAGAATGCTATTGTCTTCAATTTTTACCTGCCATTCTTCTATCGATGCTTTTAGATATAAAAAATATGTTTAGGCGATGCACAACCACCTAAACATATTCATGACAATCTAAAAAATTACTTTGCTTAGATCTTTGTGCGGTGAAGAGATGACCGAATAGGAGGTGATGACCCCATATTCTCGCATTTCTGTTTCCGCAGCTTTAATTGCTGTTTTAACAGATGAAACTTCGCCTGTTAACAATACAAATGCTTTACCACCCAAGCCTCTGGCAATTCGCACCTCTATAAGCCTGATATTGGACGCTTTGACACAAATGTCTCCCACAAGTATTGAGGAAATAGCATTGATGGTCTCAACAATTCCTAAGGCTTTCAACTCGCCGGGATCGTCGACACCCAACATCGCCGGCAATACAGCCGGATGGATATTGGGTATCACGTGGGATTCTAAACAATGAATCCCACCGATTTCTTCGCCACTCTTGATGGATGTTCTGACCGCACCCACATCTCCCGTAACAATCGTTACGTATTTTCCGGGACATAGGGGCGATGACATCAAAAGTTCGACGTTTCCGGCCTTGAGCATTTCATCGGTCGCCTCAATTGCTTTCGGTATACTTTTAAATTCGATGATACCAATTGCTTTTTTCAAAACACCACTTCTTTCTTGCTGTGAATATTTTAATTATATAATCGAAATAATTTCTTTTCTACAAGACCTTTTTTACATCGTGGAAGGCAACACAGAGGCGATAATCATAAAGTTCACCAATTGCCATACCCAGATGGTCGCTGCCGGCGGGTCGATGTGTGAATCGGCATAGGAGTTAAAGGTCATACCCATGGCTTCTCCCCATAATGCGGTGATGATCCCCATTACGACGCCCCCGACTACTGTAGCAATCGGGTTTTGAGAGTTCGCAAAAATCAACATTGCTGTTGTACCCGCAGGTAAGATGACATGATGGTGTCCTTCTAAAGGAAGTCCCATACATGCAAAGATCAATAATGCCGCTGCAATACCAAAGCCGATCACACCGACACTGTTAAACAATGCAAGTGCATATTCGTCTCCTGCTACTGCCATCTGTCCCAAAGTCGCTGCTAAACCACCGATGACAACACCAATGGCAACACCAACCATGATCAAGAAGGTCAAGCGTTTTCCTGATGGGAAATACGCGCGCTTTTCGCTTCCGGTATATTTGCCGATAATACCCGATTTGGTAAATACAAATCGTGCAATAATGGCTGAAAGGAATACGGTTAAAGCGATGGTGTCGGTCCAACCTGCATTGCCTATGACCATACCGCCAAATACATCGGCGATGAGATAATGCAATACATAACCCATCACACCAAAGATACCACCGACTAACAAGACGCCGGCATCTCCCGTTACAAATAAAGGTGTAACGATATCTTGACCGTTTTCTAGGAGTCCCTTACTTTTGGCGTAAGTTGCTCCTGCTACCGCACCTCCAAATGCAATGTGCGGTCCAAAGAATGAACCGAAACTGACAGCACCCACTATGGGAGCCCCTGCAGCACCGCCAAATATCGCTGCTAGAACGGTTAAACCGGTAAATACAAATGCAGGTACGCCACCGATCGCAGCGCCGAATGCACCGCCACCAAAGGCCATAATTAATAATGTTAAGTCCATATTTTCCCCCTTAAATAGATTTAGGACTGAATGGTAATACTACCATTTTCCACGGCTGTTACTTTGCCGGGAATACTCGCGAAAATACGCGCTCCAAGAGCTCCTTCAGGGATTTCTCCTATCAGATCACCTTTGTTGACCGAATCCCCGACGGTTACGACGGGTTGGGCCGGTGCGCCGATATGTTGACTCAACAAAATTTTAACTTTGTCGAAGGTCCGATCTATCGACGTCAAAGGTGCAGCGCCATCATAATCTTCCAAGTCAAGCCTCGATATCAATCTCTTAACATTAAAGTGAAGACTCGATATAAATTCGTTGGCTTTCTCCGGCTGACGATGGTGAGGATTTTTAATTCCTCTACTGCTGAGCTCTCGCTTCAAGTGAATATGAAATTTCCAAGGTTGGAGATCCATAACACAAGCATACTGACATAAGGCACATTCACAGCATAAAAAGGCGTTTGTTGCCTGAGTGGTCATATCGCATGTCGAGGCATAAGCTGCCAAGCGCATCAATTTGTGGGGTTCCATCGCATGTCCGATGTTGTATCTCGGACAGACTTCGGTGCATAGATTGCATTGCATACAAGCAACCGCCGCATCCTTTAAGGATTTAGACAGAGATCTGTTTTTTGATTCCACAATGTGATGATCCAAGGGCAGTACGATGAGACCTTTTGTGGTTTTGGTGATGGTCGATTCGGGATCGACAATTTTTCCCATCATCGGGCCGCCGTTTACAACTGCGTATTGGGTGATGGTCGGACCCCCGGCTAGTTCCAGAGCTTCTCGAACCGTAATACCCAAAGGTACGCAAACTGTCATTGGATGCTTTACCTCGCCGGTAAGCGTTACATACGTATCGGTTACCGGTTTATTTTTCTCCATTATATCATGTATCCCGATTAAGGTCTCTACATTTATTACAAGTGCGTTGACATTTAACGGAATGCCACCTTCGGGAACAATCCTTTTAGTCGTTTCGTACACCAAGGATTGTTCGTCTCCGGCGGGATAAAAGTTTTCCAAAATATGTAGTCGTATGTTCGGATAATCGACCAATTTTTTTGTCAATGTTTCAATGGCAGGGCCATATTTTTTCTTAAGGCCAATAATGGCTTCTTTGGCTTGCGTGTGGGTTCGCACCGCTTCAAGCGCCTTTAACATATCGTCGGCTCTGGCATCCATCAATAATTGGTCTACTCGTAACAAAGGCTCGCACTCCGCACCATTGACGATCACCGTGTCGACAACGGCATCGATTTTAACGTGGGTTGGAAAGCCTGCACCGCCGGCGCCGACAATTCCCGCACGCTTTACCAATTCCACTAAATTTTCTGTGCTCATAGCCATCCTCTTATCTTATTGAAAAAGCATCCTTTAAAACGCATCTTCTAATGCGCGCAAAAGATTTGGCTGTGGTTAAGCCCTCTCCGGTAGGTCCTGCAATGGTAAAGGTCGTATAACCTTCGCCACCGGCGCCGATACCGCAATAGGAGGGTCCATTCTTAACAAAAATGGTCGTTTGAACTCTCTTAGCCATTTGGGATAGTTTTTCTACGTTTCTGGAGTGCATCATAGCGGTGTGTCGGTTGCCATGCTCCAGCTCCACTGCAAGTTCGATCCCTTCGTCTACATTGTCCACGCGTATGATGGGCAAGATGCACATCATCAGCTCTTCAACCGCAAAGGGATGATCCTTGTTGGTTTCCATGATGAGAACTCTGGTATCCTCCGGTACATCGATGTTGAATTTTTTTGCAATGTAACAAGCGTCTTTACCGACAAAATCTCGATTGAGTCTGCCTTCCGGTAAAATTTCTTCGACCATTTTATCCAGCAGTCCTCTGTCTTTGATTTCATAGGCACCGTGTTTTTTCATGTTGAAGATGAGGTAGTCGGCGACTTGATCGACGACGATCACTTCTTTTTCTGCAATACAGGGTAGGTTGTTGTCGAAGGTACAACCGTCGACGATATCCTTTGCCGCTTTTTCAATGTTTGCAGTTTCATCTACCAATACCGGCGGGTTACCCGCACCGGCGCCGATGGCTTTTTTACCGCTTCTTAAGACGGTGTCCACAATACCGGGACCACCGGTGGCGACGAGCATTTTTACCTTTGGATGCGCCATTAAAATGTTGGACGTTTCGATACTGGGATTCGTTGTGGTAACGATGAGGTTCTTCGGTCCGCCTACAGCCGCGATGGCTTGATTAAACAGGCGCACACATAAAATCGAGACGTTTTTAGCTCTGGGATGGGGTGCAAAAACCACGGCATTACCAGCTGCCAACATGCCGATCCCATTGTTGATAATGGTTTCCGTCGGGTTGGTGGTCGGCGTAATGGCACCGATCACCCCAAAGGGGGATAATTCCACTACCGTCAGACCTTCATCTCCGGAAAAAGCAGCCGTTTCTAAATCTTCAACCCCGGGTGTTTTTTCAACAGCTAATTTTTGTTTGACTAATTTGTGTTCATAATTGCCCATTCCCGTTTCTTCTACGGCCATGGCGCAAATGGTTTCCATGTTTTCTTTTTTTAACATGACCTCTCTCATCGCTTCGATCATTTTACGACGAAGTGCGAGGGGTTGTTTCATATAATAAGCTTGTGCAACGAATGCCGCTTCGACGGCATCATTCATATCTTCGAATATACCGTCTTCGCCATAACAAGCTGCGTTGTCCTGGGGCGAATCAAGCTCCTTGACTATTGATTTGACGATTTTCTCAATCGTTGTTGCATCTAAATTCATCTATTAACTTCCTCCTTATACCATGCTAAAGTATGGTCAGGGCTGCTTTGGCAATGGTGATATCTTCTTCGGTACTACCGCCACTGATGCCGAGTCCACCGATTTGTACGCCATTGACGACGATGGGAAACCCACCACCGAAAGCTACAAGACGTCCGTTATGGGATGCTTGTAACCCGTACAAATCGCCTTCTTCTTTTGCTAAATCCTTCAAAGCATCGGTTGGTGCTTGAAGGGCATTGGCTGTATAAGCTTTGTCGATGGCTATGGTCCGGCTGGCCAATAAGGCCTTTTTCTCTCTTTCGAAATAAACCAAATTGCCGCCAATATCTACAACCGCCAACACAATGGGTACGCCTATTTCTTTTGCTTTCATGCGTGCAACTGCAGCCATGCGTTTCGCCAATGTCAGCAACTTGTCGTCATCATTCTCTAAGGTATCCAATCCCAATTCATTTTTTACCTTCTGTATGATATCTTTTACCATCGTATTGTATTCTTCCATGCGTGCAAGCACAAAGAGTAAATCGGACAAGCGGTTAGCAAATTGAATGAGTTCTCTACGAACTTTGGGATCGCGGTTAGCATACGTAATGATGCGCCTTTCCCCTCGGCGTACCGCCGTTCTGGCGATGTGTAATGCCGATGAGGCTGGGTTTTTACCGGGAATGACAAATTCCTTTTGCTTACCGATGATGTCCAGGTAGCGATCGATTTCAGTTTCCATCAAGTCGATATCCTCTTGTCCGACTTTATCCTGAAGCATCTCTCTGCCCTTTTCATCGCTTGCCAATTCTGCACCAACGACAAATATTCTTTTTTGAATGTAATGGAGGAGTTTACGTATATCTTCGTCTTCAGAGAGAGCGTAAGCCATACCAATAGCCGCATTGGCCTCATCCATGGTACCGTAGGCCTCTACACGGATATCGTCCTTATCGGTACGAGAACCGCCTAAAAGCCCAGTTTGACCTTTATCTCCACCTCTGGTGTAAACATTTGCCATCGTTACCCTCAACCTTCCACTTGTATCTCATCGACTATGCCGACGATGGTCATATCTAGGGGGACGGTTTTATCTCCATAAACATAACGTGCGGTACTGCCGGTGGTAACCATAACGGTTTCACCGATACCGGCACCGACTGCATCGACGGCGATGGCTGTCGACTGGCTTGAGTATTTCTCAAACTCTCCATTTTCATTTATTTTTTTAATGATCATCAATTTGCATCCAACCAGTGAAGGATCTTTCTGGGTGGATACGATGGTTCCTACTACTTTTGCTAAATGCATTGCTCCTCCTAAAATTTCTTAATCTGAATTCCGAGAGCCATGGCCGCATCTTTAGCAAATTCCGTTACGATTGCATTCTGTGTTACTTCTATGAGCGACACATTGGAGTTTTCCATAA
>JAAYJS010000030.1 GCA_012522805.1 Eubacteriaceae bacterium
ATAAAAGCGAAAACAGGTTGGATAATTTAAAAGAATTGGTCAACTCTGCTGTGGAGTTTGAAATGAACAGCGACGATCAAAGTTTGACCGCTTACTTAGAAACCGTATCCTTGGCATCCGAAACCGACAAATACGATAGCGATGAAGGCAAAGTGTTGCTCATGACCCTACACAACGCAAAGGGCTTGGAGTTTCCCGTCGTTTTTTTACCGGGAATGGAGGAGATGATTTTCCCCCATGCACGTTCCATGGACAATCCCGAAGAATTGGAAGAGGAGAGACGCATATGCTATGTAGGTATTACCCGCGCCATGGAGCGCTTGTATCTGTCTCGTGCAGAAACCCGGACTACCTACGGTCGGCCCACCTACCAAGCGCCTTCCAGATTTTTAGATGAATTGCCGGAGCATGCACTGGATAGGGTGGCTCAAACAACTCGACAAAATACGTCTGCTCAAAAACAAATCACAAAAGAGAGCAATCGATTTAAACGCAACTTATCTTTTCAATCCCAATCAATCCAACCCGCTATGGAAGGAAGCCGAAGTGGTCATCTCCTGACCACCGGAGATAAGGTGATGCACAAAAAATTTGGATCCGGCACGGTTGTGCAAGTGAAACCGCAACAGGTTTCTGTCGCTTTTCCCGGATTGGGTATCAAGAAAATGGATCCCGGTTACTTGAAAAAGGAATAAGAGTATGGAAGACATCCAAAATAAAATAAAAAAACTTATAGAAGAAATCGAAAAACACAATCGTCTGTACTACGATTTGGACGCACCGAAAATAGAGGATTCCGCTTACGACGCTATGATGCAGGAACTCTTGGCCTTAGAAGCGAAGTACCCGCAATGGGCAGATCCCAATTCCCCCACCCAGAGAGTTGGGGGAACCGTATCCTCAGCCTTCGAAAAAGTCCATTTTACTAGTCCGAAATTGTCTTTATCCAATGCTTTTAGCGCTGAAGATTTAAGAAGCTTCGATACGCGAATTAAAAAAACCATTGCCACACCTCTATATTGCTTAGAAAACAAATACGACGGTTTGACGGTTGTTTTGGATTACGAGGATGGTTTATTTGTTAGAGGAGCCACCAGAGGCGACGGCGAAACCGGTGAGGATGTCACCGTCAATTTAAAAACGATTCCTCAAATTCCCCTTCGGTTAGCTGAGCCCGTCACCTTACAAGTGCGTGGAGAAGTCTATCTGTCTAAGTTGGGTTTTCAGCATTTGAATCGTCAGCGAGAAGCTGAAGACCAACCCCTCTTTGCTAATCCCAGAAATGCTGCTGCAGGTTCCATTCGACAATTGGATTCTAGCTTGACAGCAAGCCGTCCTTTAAAAATATTTGTCTTTAATCTGGAGTATTGCGCCGATCGCCAATTTGAGAGTCAACGAGAAGTTTTCGAGTTTCTAGAACATTGCGGCTTCGTTGTCAGTCCTGCTTTATATTCCTCGGATATGGAGGAAATTTTATCGGAGATCAATCGAATGGAAACCTCCGGTCGCCAAGAACTTCCCTACGAAATCGACGGCATGGTGATAAAAATCAACGATTTGGCTCAGCGAGAAGTCTTAGGGTCCACCAGCAGGAGCCCGCGTTGGGCCATCGCTTATAAATTTTCTCCAGAACAGGTTACAACGCATCTGGAGAGCATCACCCTCCAAGTTGGGCGAACTGGAGTTTTAACACCGGTAGCGGAGTTACAACCCGTTATCGTTTCGGGCTCTACGGTTTCCAGAGCGACTTTACACAACGAAGACTACATTTCAGAAAGAGATATTCGCATTGGCGACAAGGTCCTACTGCAAAAAGCAGGGGATGTTATCCCCGAAGTGGTGAAGCCCTTAGTCGATGAGCGAGATGGAAGCGAAACCCTTTTTGAGATGCCCGGTCATTGCCCGGTTTGTGGACAAGAAGTGTACCGTGTTCCGGGAGAGGCGGCGACAAAATGTTTTAACTTCAATTGTCCTGCGCAGGTATTTGGACGTATCGTTCATTTTGCCTCCAGAGATGCCATGAATATAGACGGTTTGGGCCCTGCCATTGTGCGTCAATTGTTGGAGAAAGGCTTTATCACCAATGTTGCGGATCTTTATCACCTTTCCGATCAACGAGAGGCGATGACCCAACTGGACAAACTGGGAGAAAAATCTGTGGACAATCTCTTATCTGCTATTGAAACCTCTAAAACGAGAGGTTTGGCAAAAGTAGTTTATGCCTTGGGCATCCCCTTGGTTGGGGTGCGAAGTGCAGCTGTTTTAGCAGAGCATTTTAAAACCATCGATGCATTGATGGCCGCTTCCCACGATGCATTGACCGAAATCTACGACATTGGCGAAAAGATGGCTTATCAAATTATTGATTTTTTCCAAACCGATTCCAATCGCGATCTGATTGAAAGATTGAGAAAAGAAGGTTTGGTCTTTACCGTAGAGGAAGAAGCAACAACCGGCGATGCTTTAAAAGGAAAAACCATTGTCATAACAGGCACCTTACCCACTATGGGTAGGCGAGAGGCGACCGAGCTTCTCCAAACCCACGGCGCCAAAGTTACCGGGTCTGTCAGCAAGAAAACAGACTACGTCTTAGCCGGAGAAAATGCCGGTTCTAAAGCTGACAAAGCGCGGGAACTGGGTATTCCCATTATCTCCGAAGACGAGATGTATGAAATGATAGAGGAATAAAAGTAGGCGACTTCTAACCGCCCTACGAGCAAGAAGTATAAGTGAAAAATATTTACTTTTTTTGGGCTTTGATTTATAATGACAAGCAGTATAAAGGAGTGTAACTATGAGTATAAGTAAAGAACAAGCAAGTTATATTGCCGAATTAACGAGACTTGAATTGAAGGAAAATGAAATTGAAGGCTTCGTTGCCGATTTAGATAAAATCATCAATTACGTCGATACGATCAACCAATTGGATACGACCGATGTTGAAACGACCGAACATATATTGGATTTAAAAAATGTGACGAGGGAAGATGTCGTTGCGCCATCCTTATCGATCGAAGAAGTATTAAAAAATGCACCTGAACAAGAAATGAATTGCTTTAAGGTGCCCAGAGTACTCGAATAGGAGGCTGTTTTGAAACTAGAAACGTTAACCATACACGAAATTGTTGATTTATTAAAAAACAAAGAGATCTCCTACTCGGAGGTTGTAGACAGTGTCCTCAAGCAAATTGAAGGACAAAACGAAAAATATGGTGCTTATTTATACACCGATCCCGATGGTGTCAGAGAACAAGCCAAGGCCTTAGACGATAAGGGTGTGACGCCCCAAAACCCACTCTATGGTATTCCCTATGGGTTAAAGGACAACTTTTGTACGGATCATATGCCCATGACCTGTGCTTCCAAGATGTTGGAAAACTTTCGTCCGCCTTACAATGCAACGGCTTATGAAAGCATCAAAAATGCAGGTGGCATCCTACTGGGAAAAACAAACATGGACGAATTTGCCATGGGCTCTTCGACGGAAACCTCTTATTTTAAGGTTACAAAAAACCCGTGGGATCTGACAAAAGTTCCAGGTGGTTCCAGCGGAGGGTCCGCAGCGGCGGTTGCAGCCAACATGGCTTATTATTCACTGGGTACGGATACCGGCGGTTCCATCCGCCAACCCTCTTCATTTTGCGCGACAGTGGGTTTAAAACCGACCTACGGTTTGGTATCACGCTACGGTGTTACCGCTTTCGCCTCTTCCTTCGATCAAGTTGGTCCCATTACCAAGGACATCACCGATTGTGCCTTGGTACTCAACGCTATTGCCGGTCACGATGCCAAGGATACAACGTCCTTAAATCTTGACAAGAAAGATTACACCCAATGCTTAACAAAGGATATTAAAGGCTTAAAGGTTGGGATTTGCGACAGCTTTATGGGTGATAATTTACAACCGGAAATTAGAGCCGCCATTGACGCAGCCATTGAAGTCTATCGAGATTTAGGGGCTGAAATCGTACCGGTATGCGCTCAATTTTTAGACCATGCCTTAGCGGCTTATTATATTATTTCCTCGGCGGAAGCCAGCACCAACATGTCGAGATACGACGGCGTCCGCTATGGTTATAGAGCTGAAGATTACAACGACTTAGAAGAAATGTACAATAAAACCCGGTCGGAAGGGTTTGGCTTAGAAGTAAAACGCCGCATCATTTTGGGAAGTTATGTACTCAGTTCGGGTTATTACGACGCTTACTATAATAAAGCGACACGTGTCCGCACGATGATACGCGAAGACTTCAATCGCATGTTTGACTCTTGCGATGTTTTGTTGACACCTACCACTGCCAATACGGCCTTCGGCCTCGGTGAAAGAACCGATGACCCCTTGGCAATGTACTTAACCGATGTTTACACCGTTCCGGCAAATATAGTGGGCGCTCCCGCTTTATCGATGCCCTGTGGCTTTGATAAAAATGGTTTGCCGATTGGGTTACAATTGATGGGACCCGTGTTGTGTGAAGAGACCATACTCAAAGCGGCTTTTGCCTTTGAATCAGCGACAGACTTTCATACACAACAACCGAAAATAGATTGAGGAGGCAAAAATGGATTATGAAATAGTCATCGGGATGGAAATTCACGTGGAAATGGCAACCAAGACCAAATTATTTTGTAACTGTACAACAGAATTTGGCGGCAACGAGAATACCCACGCTTGTCCCATTTGCCTTGCCATGCCGGGAACCCTTCCGGTGCTCAATGAAAAAGTCTTAGATTTTGCCATCAAAGCCGGCTTAGCTTTGAATTGTGAGATACAACACTACAGTAAATTTGACCGAAAAAATTATTTTTATCCGGATTTGCCTAAAGCTTATCAAACCTCACAGTTTTACTATCCGATCTGTAAAGATGGATACGTTGAGATCGAAGCAGGGGGCAAAAAGAAAAAAATCGGCATTACAAGAATACACATCGAAGAAGATGCCGGAAAATTATTGCACGAATCCGTAGATGGCACATTGTTAGATGCCAACCGCTGTGGTGTACCACTTGTGGAGATTGTTTCCGAACCCGATATCCGCTCAGCGGAAGAAGCGCAGGTTTTTGCGGAAAAAGTGCGTAATATTTTAGAATACACCGGTGTCTCTGACTGTAAAATGGAAGAAGGTTCCTTGCGCTTTGATGTCAACCTATCCATCAGAGAAAAAGGTGCGGAGGCCTTTGGCACGCGAACCGAAATGAAAAACCTCAACTCCTTTAGAGCGTTGGGTCGAGCGGTGCAATACGAAAGTAAACGCCAAGTCATCGACATCAAAAAAGGCAGAGAAATCATTCAGGAAACCAGAAAATGGGACGATGTTAAAGGGGTTAGCTCCGCCATGCGCAGTAAAGAGGAAGCCCACGATTATCGTTATTTCCCTGAACCGGATTTAGTGCCTATCATTTTGTCGGAAGAACGCATTGAAGAGGCGCGCCGAACTTTACCGGAGCTGCCGGAGGCCAAACAAGCACGCTATGTGAGGGATTACGGTTTACCGCAATACGATGCAGAAGTTCTGACTGCATCCAAAGCGACGTCGCAATTTTTCGAGAAAACAGTTGCGCTATACGATGAACCGAAACAAATCTCAAACTGGATCATGGTAGAAATTCCACCATTCCTGAAGGAAAAGGAGATATCGATAGAAGAAATTCCTTTTCAACCCGAAGATCTGGTAGAACTGCTGACGCTCATACAAAAAGGAAAAATCAGTGGTAAGATCGGGAAGAAAGTTCTATCGTTGATGTTTGAAGAGAGCGCAGGCAGCCCTTCTCAAATTGTTGAAGAGAACCAATGGGCGCAAATGAGCGATGCCGGCGAATTGTCCGATATCATTGCGAAAATAATCGATGAAAACCAAAAGTCCCTGGACGATATTGCAAAAGGCAACAAAAAAGCCTATGGTTATCTAACCGGCCAAGTGATGAAAGCCACGAAGGGGCAAGCCAATCCGCAGTTGGCCAATCAATTGATTCGCGAAATGGTCGAAAAAAAGTTAAACAGTCGTGATTAATCCATAGATGTTTTCTTTGCACAAAAGACTGTGCAAAAGAAACAAAAATATGATATAATTTTTGACAGTGTTTGTTTATTGGACAAGCACCGTCAACATTTATTTATGGAATATTTATTTATCAAACACTACCAATCAATTATATACAAATTGGTAGCTCAGAAAACAATATATAAATGTGATATTTGTAAAGGATAAAGATGATAAGACATGATGGAAGAGCTGCGGATCAATTAAGGGAAGTAAAAATAGTACGACAGTACACCCGATATGCCCAAGGCTCCGTATTGATACAAACGGGTAATACCACAGTATTGTGCACCGCTATGATAGAGGATAAGGTGCCGCCTTTTTTAAGAGGAAGTGGCAAGGGGTGGATAAGCGCAGAAGACGATATGCTGCCCTCCGCCAATGCTCATCGAAGAATACGAGACCGCAATAAAAATAAAATTGACGGCCGTACCATGGTAATACAAAGGCTCATTGGAAGAAGCCTACGCTCTGTAGTCGATTTAACAAAACTGGGAGAACGGACCCTATGGGTCGATTGTGATGTGATTCAAGCCGACGGTGGTACGAGATCTGCATCCATTACCGGAGCTTACGTGGCAGTCGTGGATGCCATACAGTTTTTAATGGATCGCGGCTCGATTAAAGAGTGGCCGATCAAAGCGGCGGTTGCTGCTACCTCGGTCGGAATTTTTAACGAAAACAGTTTGTTGGATTTGTGCTATGTAGAAGATGTCGAAGCCGCTGTGGATATGAATATCGTGATGACTTCCGGTGGAGAAATCGTAGAGATACAAGGTACCGGGGAAGAGAGACCTTTTACCGAAGGTGAAATGCAGGAGCTCATCGCCTTAGGGAAAAAAGGACTGCAACAATTGTTTCAAATGCAAAAAGAAGCCCTAAATCAATAATGAAGACGATCGTTTTAGCAACAAAAAACAAAAATAAAGCCCGAGAAATAGCGGAGATGCTCAACCATCAATACAAAGTTCTGACAATGGAAGATGTCGGTTTTAGCGACGATATCCAAGAAGATGGCCTAAATTTTAAAGAGAATGCCGACATCAAAGCCCGAGCTTTGTACCGTCACTTAAAAGGACAAGATGTGATGATTATGGGGGACGACTCCGGCTTGGTTGTCGATATATTAGAAGGTGCACCGGGTATTTACTCCGCTCGTTATGCGGGCGAACCTGTGGACGATCGTCGCAACAACCAAAAACTTTTAAAAGAATTGGAAGGTTTTTCTAAAAACGAAAGAAAAGCACACTTTGTTTGTGTTTTATCCCTCATCGACGGAAAAACCGGAAAAATCTACCATGCGGAGGGACGTGTCACAGGGTTTATAGGCGAACGCGAGATGGGTGAGGGTGGTTTTGGATACGATCCAGTTTTCATGATAACGGAAGACCGAAGCTTCGCTCAACTGTCTTCTGAAGAAAAAAACCGGATCAGTCATCGTGGCGAAGCGATTAAAAAAGCAAAAAATATCTTGAAAGTGTTTTAAAAAAATGATAAAAATTGGCGTTATGAGTGATAATCACGGAAATTTTGAATTTATTAAAAAAGCTCTCGAAATTTTAGGAGAAATAGATTACCTTTTTCATTTAGGGGACTACTTAGGGAAAAAGTCTACCTTAGAAGAAATGACCGATGCGAATATATATTTGCTTTTAGGCAACATGGACTATCGACTCAAGGATGGTGTCGATGAAATAACGACGACCATTGAAGGCAAGAGGATTTTTGCATCTCACGGTCACGATTATCATGTCAAACGTCAACTCAATATAATTTTCTGTAAAGGCAAAGAAGAAGAGGCGGATATCGTTCTTTTCGGCCATACCCACGTACCTTATCTTGAAGAGGTTGAGGGTATTTTGATGATGAATCCGGGGTCCGTCCGGTATCCCAACGGCATGTATCATCCCAGTTGTGGATTGATTACTATCCAAAATAACCGGGTGACGGGGGAGATCAAGTACCTGAATATATAAAAATCAGGTGAAAAGTCTAAAACAAATCTTGACAGACCTTTGTAAATGAAGTATACTATGTCTTGTCCTTGAATAGAGGCATATTTTATACCCTGTTCAGTTGACAATGCGGGTGTAGCTCAGTGGTAGAGCCCTGGCCTTCCAAGCCAGTCGCGAGGGTCCGATTCCCTTCACCCGCTCCATTTAGGTCTGTTATTTTGGCGCCAATAGCTCAGTCGGATAGAGCAACGGCCTTCTAAGCCGTGTGCCCGGGGTTCGAATCCCTGTTGGCGCGCCATTATTGTGGTGGACGTAGTTCAGTGGTAGAGCGCCAGATTGTGGTTCTGGTTGTCGTGGGTTCGAGTCCCATCGTCCACCCCATTACGCAGGGGTATCGCCAAGTCGGTAAGGCACTAGACTTTGACTCTAGTATGCGTAGGTTCGAGTCCTGCTACCCCTGCCATTTTTATGTAAATTATTCTGACCCATTAGCTCAGCCGGCAGAGCACCTGACTTTTAATCAGGGTGTCGGGCGTTCGAATCGCCCATGGGTCACCATTGCAAGTATCGTCATGGTTATTCGAAACGACGTCAATAAGCCAACCTGAGGGAACACTCCGGTTGGCTTTTTAAATGAAAAATGTAACCCTCATGGACCATCAACAAAAACCTCCTAAACAACTTCGAGATCTAAGTGTCTCAGAGTTGTATAGGAGGTTTTATGATTCTTGAATGATGTATTTACAGTTGAAATTTTTACTCTTCTAAAACTGGGCTCGGAGTTTGGATGGGCTCTTCGCTTTCCGAGGGTTCCGGTGTTGAATAGTCCTCTGCGGGTTCAGGTGTATAGAGAGCAGGCTCGTTACTTGCTTCGGGTTCGTAGGGTTCGGCTTCTTCGGTGGCTTCGGGCATTGCATCCGGCGCCTCTGTGGGCTGCATACCGGGCAATACGGGCATTGTAGTGCCGGAGCCGACAAAACCGCTGACATTGGCAATATAGTCGCTGATTTCCTTAACGGTAGCGGAAGGTTGGTAATCCGTTTGCGCACCGTAAATAAAACGGTGCAGGGCTATAGCGCTTTCTTCTAAATTATTCGGGAAGACAAAAGAAACGCCGTCCAAGTAACCATCAGAAACATGACCGTCATCGGGTACTCGGTAGGTCTCCATGGTTTTGTCTTGTTCGTTCATGAATAATTTAGCGTAGGAGGTAATCTCCTGTAAAGTCATAGAGGTTTCCACATAAGGGTAAATTCGACTCATTAAGGAGATACCGGTAATTAAATCCAATTCAAAACTCTTTTTCAGAATCTGGCCAACCACTTCCCGTTGCCTTTCCGTTCGTTTGTAGTCATTGTCGGAAAAGCGAATCCTAGAGTAAGCTAGGGCTTGAGAGCCGCTGAGATGTTGGGGACCAATCGATTCTATATGGGGATCGTGCCGATTTACATGGGCATTGGTATCGTCAATGTATTTGTTTAGCCATTCTAAAACGCTTTCGTTTTCAATATGAACATCGACGCCGCCAACGGCCTCCACCACATGGACCAAAGCATCAAAGTTAATGGTGGCATAATTTTTAATGTTTAAATCGAAATTTTGATTGAGGGCTTTAACGGCCAGTTGCGGACCGCCGTACTCGTAAGCTGCGTTAATTTTTTCGTAGCTGTCGTAACGTTCGGCGTCGCCGGGTATTCTCGCCATCATATCCCGCATAATGGAGGTTATTTTGACGGTTGATGTGTTAAAATTAATGGAGACAATCATGATGGTGTCGGAACGGTCGCCATCTACACCGTCTCGGCCGTCAACGCCAAAAACGGCAACATTGGCAACATAGCCATCCAACCCTTCTTTGATGTGCAAATCCTGTGCACTGAGGGAACCGGTTAATACACCCCTGTAGATGGTCACCCCGTATACCAAGCCCGAACCGACGACAAGCATGATAATAGAGAGTAGAAATGTCAAAATTCTTTTTTTGAGAGACATTTGTTCTTCCTTTATATTTATATTTTATTCAACTTATATTATAACAATAGATATTTAAAATGAAAAGAAATATTGATTTGACTTATAAATCTCTTAATAAATTAGACAAAAAACATAGCTTTGGGTATAATTAAGACGAAAATAAAGGAAATAGCGAGATGAATATAAAAAAAGTATTAATAACCGGTGGAGATGGCCAATTGGGGCGTGCGCTGTCCTTGGAAATGGACCAACGAAAGATAGAAGCGTTTGCTTACGACTTGGGGGACCTCAATATTACCGATGCACAAAATATCGATAAGGTTTTAGATCAGGTCGGTCCGGAGGTGGTCATCAATTGTGCTGCCATTACAAACGTAGACGGTTGTGAAACCAATAGGGAACAGGCCTTTGTGGTTAATGCAGAAGGACCTCGTTTGTTAGCGGAAGCGTGTCAAAAAAAAGATATTGCATTGGTGCAGGTTTCGACGGATTATGTTTTTGATGGTACTGGCATCAAGGAGAAGGATAACATCAGACCTTACATTGAAAGCGATGAGCCGAATCCTAAAACGGTGTATGGTGCTTCTAAAGCCAAAGGTGAAGAAAACGTCATGGGCATCATGAAGCGCTTTTTTATTGTACGCACAGCATGGCTCTACGGCGATGGTGCCAATTTTGTTAAAACGATGTTGCAATTGTCCAAAGAGCACCCGGAACTGACGGTGGTTAACGACCAAGTTGGGACACCAACCAGTACAAAAGATTTAGCTATTGCCATTGCGGATTTAATTCAAACGGAACATTACGGCATTTACCATGGAACTTGCGAAGGCCAATGCTCTTGGTACGATTTTACTGTAGAGATATTTGCGCAAATGGGCATCGATGTTCCAGTACGACCGGTAACTTCGAAAGAATTTGTTAGACCGGCGCCAAGACCTGCCTTTTCCGTATTGGAAAACAAGGCCTTAAAAGATTTAGGTATGAACCGCTTCAGACCTTGGCAAGAGGCATTGGCAGATTATTTAAATGGCATATCACGACATATATAAAGAGAAATAAGAAAGGAAAACTATGAAAGGCATTATACTCGCCGGAGGATCGGGAACACGTTTATATCCCATCACACGATCGGTTTCAAAACAACTCTTACCGGTTTACGACAAACCGATGATTTATTACCCACTGTCAACTTTGATGTTGGCAGGCATTAGAGATATTTTAATCATATCCACTCCGGAGGATACCCCTGTTTTTAAAAGATTGTTTGGAAGTGGCGAGGAATTGGGGTTAAGTTTTACTTATAAAGTACAGGAGGCACCCAACGGGTTAGCAGAAGCCTTTATTATAGGAGAGGACTTTATCGGCGACAAAAAAGTCGCTTTGGTGTTAGGAGATAATATTTTTTATGGCCAAGGTTTTACCAAGTCCATACGTACTGCCGCCGCATTAGAGGATGGCGCCGTTATTTTCGGATACCCGGTCCATGACCCGGAACGGTATGGTGTGGTAGAGTTTGACGATTGTGGAAAAGTCATATCGATTGAAGAAAAACCGGCAAAACCGAAATCTAAGTTTGCCGTACCGGGACTCTATTTTTACGACAATGATGTTGTAGAAATAGCCAAGAACATTACACCCTCGGCGAGAGGTGAGTTGGAAATTACTGCGGTTAACGACGCTTATCTAAAAAGAGGAAAATTGGAAGTCGAGCTGTTTAGCCGCGGCATGGCGTGGTTGGATACGGGTACCTACGACTCCTTAATTGAAGCGGGTAACTTTGTAGAAACCATACAAAAAAGACAAGGACTTTACGTTTCTTGTATCGAAGAAATTGCTTACAATATGGGTTTCATCTCCAAGGAACAATTACTGAATTTAGCAGAACCTTTACAGAAAACAGCCTATGGACAATATTTGATATCCAGAGCCTGTGAGGAAAGGGGCAATCAAAAATGGCTGGGATTACAGTAACGCAAACGGGTATTGACGATTTAGTGATTATAGAACCAACGGTTTTCGGAGATGAACGCGGTTATTTTATGGAAACTTATAACCGTCAAGTTTTTGAAGAAGCCGGTCTCAACATGACCTTTGTACAAGACAATGAGTCTTGCTCAAGAAAAGGTGTTTTGCGTGGTCTGCATTTTCAAACACAAAATGTTCAAGGTAAACTGGTTCGTGTAACAGAGGGAGCCGTTTGGGACGTTGCCGTCGATCTGCGAAAGGAATCTAAAACCTTTGGCGAATGGGTCGGCATCACCCTATCCGCAGAGAACAAAAAAATGTTTTATGTTCCCGAAGGCTTTGCCCATGGTTTTGTCGTTTTGTCCGACATGGCAACTTTTACCTATAAGTGCACCAATTTTTATGCACCGGAATTTGACGGAGGCATTCGCTACGATGATCCGGATATAGGTATTCAGTGGCCAACCCAAGAAATAGAGACTCTGCTTTTATCGGATAAAGATCGACAACTACCATTTTTAAAAGAAGTCGCCGATCATTTGCCATTTTAAACAACGGTTCATTAAAAGGAGATTGTTTTGAAAACCCTATTAGTAACAGGTGGAGCCGGCTTTATCGGCTCAAATTTTGTAAAGGAAAGTCTGCGCGCATTTCCGGATTTTAAAATTGTCAATCTGGATGCTTTAACCTACGCGGGTAATTTAGAAAACTTGAAGGATGTAGAAGACCATCCTCAGTATGTCTTCATTAAAGGTGATATCACCGATGCTGCTTTAGTAGAGCGCCTTTTCGAAGAACACGATATCGACTATGTCGTTCATTTTGCGGCGGAAAGCCATGTGGATCGTAGCATTGAGGACCCGGGTATTTTTGTTAAAACCAACATCATGGGCACCCAAGTTCTATTGGACGCTGCGAAAGCCCATTGGGAAACCGGAAAGGACGACTTAGGTTACCCAACTTACAGAGAAGGTGTCAAATATCTTCAAGTTTCCACCGATGAGGTTTACGGTGACTTGGGCAAAACCGGTTTGTTTACGGAGAAGACATCTCTTAAGCCCAACAGCCCGTACTCCGCGTCAAAAACCGCCGCGGACTTGCTGGTAAGATCCTACGGCAAAACTTTTAAACTACCTATTAACATAACTCGCTGTTCCAACAACTACGGAGCTTATCAATTCCCTGAAAAATTGATCCCATTAATGTTGTCCAACGTATTGGATTTAAAACCTTTGCCTATTTATGGAGATGGGATGCAAGTGCGGGACTGGTTACACGTCAAAGATCATTGCATCGGCATTGCAACGGTACTTTTACATGGTAAAGACGGTGAGGTCTACAACATCGGTGGCAACAACGAAAAAGCCAATATCGAAATTGTCGATCTCATACTGGAAACCGTACGCAAAAAACTAACAGAAAAAAAATACTCCGGGATCGATACCGACCCCGCAAAAATCGATGACAGCTTAAAAACCTATGTCGAAGACAGACTGGGACACGATCGACGATATGCGATCGATAATACAAAAATTACGACGGAATTGGGTTTTGTGCCGACCTATACCTTTGAAGAGGGCATTGAGGAAACCATCGAATGGTATTTAAACAATCAGGATTGGTTGGACCAGGTGCGCTCGGGAGACTATCAAGACTACTACGAAAAGATGTATAGTAAAAAATAAACCCATCGGGTGACAGTAGTTTGAGGTCTCGAATATTGTCTTGTGTTGAAAATATCTTCAAATCGCTTTTCAAACGGATGTTTTAGATAAAAGCCAAAGACTCTAGGTCACAATAAACTTACCAATCTGCGATTGGTAAGTTTGTCTTTTAAGGAGAAAAAATGAATGAATCTGAAAGGGCATTGACAGTGCCTTCCCAAGGGCTCAAAGACTATTTTGAAAAATTTTATCGTTACCGTCACTTATTAAAAGAGTTGGTGTCCAGAGATATTAAAATAAAATACCGAAGGTCTGTATTGGGCATTGTGTGGAGTGTTTTAAACCCTTTGCTGATGATGTTGGTCATCACTGCTGTATTTTCCAGGTTTATGAGAACAGAGAATTTTGCAGCCTTTTACCTATGCGGATCCCTGATATACAATTTTGTATCCGAAGGGACCAATGGTGCCATGAACGCCATACTCATCAATGCATCCTTAATTAAAAAAGTGTATGTACCAAAGTATATCTTTCCTCTGGAAAAGGTGCTGTTTGCCTTGGTCAATGCGTTGTTCTATTTAATTGCGGTAGCTATTGTTTTTATAATAGCCAAGGTACCCTTGCATTGGACTATTGTTTTGTTTCCCATACCATTGGCTTACACGTTTCTTTTTGCTTTGGGCTTGGGGTTAATCTTATCGACGATCAATGTTTTTTTTAGAGATATGAACCATCTGTATTCGGTTTGGCTGACGGCATGGATGTACTTGACACCAATTATCTACCCGGTGGACATTTTGCCGGAAGAGGTGCACAAGCTGATTCAATTGAATCCTTTATACCATTATGTAACTTACTTCCGAGATGTTATGATGTATGGTAGGGTACCCGGCTTAGTGGAAAATCTGATTTGTTTGGGGATTGCACTGATCTTTTTATCAATCGGCTTAACAGTCTTTAAAAAATACCAAGATCAATTTATTTTGAGAGTGTAGTTTATGGAAAAAATGATTGAAGTAAGAGACGTATCCATGCGCTTTAATATGGCCAGCGAAGTGATTTCAGGCTTAAAGGAATATGTCATCAAATTAGCGAAAAGAGAATTATTTTTTAAAGAGTTTTATGCTTTAAGAGACATGACCTTCGATATTCATAAAGGGGATGTTTTTGGCATCGTGGGCTTAAACGGCTCAGGGAAATCGACTCTGCTGAAAATCATATCCGGAATTTTAAAACCCACCACCGGCTTTGTACGAGTGGGAGGTAGTTTATCACCTTTAATAGAATTAGGGGCGGGTTTTGATTTTGAGCTGACAGCCCGAGAAAATGTCATGCTCAACGGATTGGTTTTAGGGTATTCGAAAGATTTAATGCTCTCCAAGATGGATGAAATCATTGAATTTGCCGAGCTTAGAGAGTTCATGGATGTCGCTATTAAAAACTTTTCTTCAGGAATGATTGCTCGCTTGGCTTTTGCCATCGCCACGGCAGTTACACCGGAGATTCTCATTGTCGATGAGATTCTATCGGTCGGTGATTTTCTTTTTCAAGAAAAATGTGAGCGACGTATCAATGAAATGATGAAAGGGGATACAACCGTTATCATCGTATCCCACTCAATCGATCAAATAGAACGTTTGTGCAACCGCGTTCTTTGGATAGATAAGGGAAGAATGGTGCGTATAGGAGAAACGCAAGAAGTGTGCAGTGCATATAAAAATTTCGGCGGTCAGCCGGTGTAGGTTATAGGGAGGACCACATGTTTAAAAAGAAAAATATTTTTTATTCCGTAGATACTGTTAAGAAATCCAAAGATCTTCTAAACGTTAAGATCAGAGGTTGGACTGTTTCCAGATGTGATCATGAAGCGCTGAAAGTTGAAATCCTCAATAGAAAAACGTATAAAATTCGCATCAAACCCGTCTATCGAAAAGATGTAAACGAATTCTTACAACTCGATGATCGTAGAAAACTAGGATTTGAGATTTATATTCAGTCTAAAACACCTTTGCCGAAATATTTTGTTTTAAAATTTTCTGACGAGTACGGTCATACCGCTTACAAAAGGGTCTCTGAGATCAATGTTTATAGGATGACATTAAAAGAATCCTTTGCTTTTTATTCCCAGCTAGCACGGGAAAGAGGACTGAGTTATACCGTCCAGCGTATCAGGGCACAAACACGAGAACAGTGGGACAACTACTCACAATGGATCTATGAGAACGAAACTTTACCCACAAAAGCCGAAAATCTTTCAGAGAATGACTTTAGTTATAAACCAAAAATCTCCATTGTGACACCTGTCTATAATGTGGATAGAAAATGGTTGGATGCTTTGATTAAGTCCGTATGCAACCAAACTTACAGCAATTGGGAATTGTGCTTAGCGGACGACTGTTCCACCAATCCGGAAGTTCGCCCGGCTTTGGAGCATTACCGAGATTCCGATCGGCGAATAAAAGTTGCCTTTAGAAAAACTAACGGGCATATTTCTGAGGCAACCAACACGGCATTATCCTTAGCTTCGGGAGAATACATTGGATTTATGGATAACGATGATCTTTTAGCACCCAATGCTTTAATGGAATACATCCGGGCTATCAATGAAGATAAAACGAGAGATTTTATTTATTGCGATGAAGACATGATTTCCGTGAGTGGCAGACGTTTCAATCCTTTTTTCAAAAACGCTTGGAACGAAGAGTTGCTACTCAATCACAATTACATCACCCATTTTGTTGTCGTCAGTCGCCAACTCTACGAATCCGTAGGGCCTTTAAATTCTGAAATGGATGGAGCTCAGGATTACGATTTTGCATTGAGGGCAACAGAAAAGGCGAGAAACGTCTATCATATCCCTAAAATATTGTATCATTGGAGAACCATAGAGGGCTCTGTGGCAGAAAACCCGGAAGCTAAAAACTACGCCTACGATGCAGGCAAAAAAGCTTTGGAAAATGCTTTGGAGAGGAGAGGTATCGACGGAGAAGTAGCAATAGGTGAAGAATACGGTACCTATACCATCAACTATGAAAGGGAGACCGACCCTACGGTAGATATTTTTCTACTCTGTGATCACGACACCAAAGTGGAGACGGTTCTCAACACCATAGACACCATACAGGCAACGACACGCTACCCTCATTACAAACTGTACTTGGCCGGTTATCCTGACGATTTCAAGGTAAGTGAAGTCATAGAAAAAGGTGTTTATGTTTTAAAACCACTGCCTATTAACAAAATGCTGGAACTGTCCGATGGCGACTATATACTTTTCTTGAACCCTTATCTGCAACCCTTGTACGAAAATTGGTTAACCAACATGGTTACGCACTTACAACGACCTCATATTGGAGCTGTCGGTGGCAAAATTTTAAATACCCAGGGCAGAATAGTCAAAGCCGGCTACAATTACAATCGATCTAAGAATCGTTTGATCAAAACACAAGTTGGGGTAAAAGGCTTTACAATGGGTACGTATTACCGTCTAATGTCCACCACGTATATCTTTGCTACCGATGAAGACTGTCTCATGGTCAGCCGTGAAGACTTTGAAAAGGTGGGAGGCGTTGGCATGGATACACCGCCTCTGATCAAAGGGATCGAGCTTTGTATCAAAATTTCCCAATTGGGCTTGAGAACTTTGTTTACACCTCAAGCAGCTTTCTATCAGCCTTATCCTCAAGAAGATACAGAAGAATTGGTACTACTAGGTCAGCTGAAAGATTGCGCAGTGGATCCCTACACCAACCCCACATTACTTGAAAGAGAAGTGTAAATGCGCAAATCAATTATGTACCACATCGATTCGATCTTAAAAGATCCAAGAGAAAATGCCGTCGTGGTGAAGGGATGGGCCTTTGATCGAAAGACAAAAAAAACTGTGTGCATTGACGTTCAATCCCACGGAACAGAAGTGGTAGAAGTAAAAACTTCTACCACTTTACGTCACGATTTAACAACTAATTATAACCTTCCGGCCGAAGAGAATGTCGGGTTTACCGCCATCGTCACCGTGTCGGAAATGAAAGGCCGACTCATTTTCTCCTTTAAAAGCGATGGTGCAAAAACCACAAAAAAAGTCATCAACCTATACAGGGATTATCCTCTAGAAAATGAATTTGCTGGAGGTTTCGTCAAACAATTGTATGTTTTAAAACGCGGATTATTTTACCTCAGAGAAAACGGCGTCAAACAAACTTTTAAAAAGGTCGTTCAAAAATTCAATCCCAATAACGCTAAAGCCTATAAAAAATGGATCGCTCAAAACGAAAAAATAGATGAAGGGAAGATTCATCGTGCCATCAAAGCGTTTGAGAAACAGCCACGGTTTTCGATTTTGGTACCAATTTACAATGTCGAACCTCAATGGCTGGAAGAGTGTATTGCATCCATACAAAGTCAATACTACCCCCATTGGGAATTGTGCCTTGCAGATGACTGTTCCACCGCTGAATGGATTGTTCCTATGTTGGAAAAATTTGCAGCAGAAGATCAACGCATCAAAGTAACCTATCGAGCGTATAATGGCCACATTTGCGAGGCGACCAATACTGCTCTGGAAATGGCAACCGGCGAATACATCGTACTGTTAGATAATGACGACATCTTACCGCCTTTTGCCCTATATGAAGTGGCTAAAGTCATCAATGAAAAACCGGATACGGATTTAATTTATTCCGATGAAGACAAACTCACCATGAAGGGTGTTCGTGTGGAACCCGCTTTTAAACCGACATGGTCTCCGGATTTGTTAATGGGTACCAATTATATTTCACATTTAGGTGTATACCGCACAAGTATTGCAAAATCAATTGGCGGTTTTAGAAAAGGCTATGAAGGTGCCCAAGACTACGATTTCGTGTTACGCTTTACAGAAAAAACTAAAAATATCGTTCGTATTCCGAAGGTGCTTTATCATTGGCGGAAGGTACCGGGCTCTACAGCGGATACCCAAGAGGCAAAACACTACGCCTTCGAGGCGGGGAAGAAAGCTCTACAATCCGCTTTAGATCGTCGAGGTATTAAGGCCAAAGCAGAACATGGCAAAGCCTTAGGTCTTTACAATATTCGTTACGATTCCGATAAAAAAGGTAAAGTATCCATTTTAATACCGACGAAAGACAATCCGGAATTATTAGAAAAATGTGTATCTTCTATTTTGACTAAGACGAAGTATCCGAATTATGAAATTGTCATATTGGACAATGGGTCCGTCAAAAGTCAAACGCTCAAACTATTCAATGCTCTCAAACAGAATTCAAAGATAGTCGTTGAAAGGGTTGACATCCCCTTTAATTTTTCCACACTCAATAATATTGGGGTAGAGAGAACACAGGGGGATTATATCTTATTACTCAATGATGATACGGAGGTCATCAACGGGGAGTGGCTCTGCAATATGGAAAGCCTTTGTTGCCAAGAGCGTGTCGGAGCCGTAGGGGCAAAACTGCTCTATGAAGATCGTACCATTCAACATGCCGGTATCATCATGGGCTTGGGTGGTATTGCCGGCCATGGACACATCGGCATGCCGGCGGCGGATTTAGGTTATTTTGGGCGATTAGCTATCGATGTCAACTACTGTGCCGTTACCGGCGCCTGCTTGCTCGTCAAGAGAAAAGATTACTTGGCTGTAGGCGGCTTGGATGAATCTTTAACCGTCGCTTTTAACGATGTAGATTTTTGCTTAAAACTACTGGAAATCGGAAAAGATAATGTTTGGGTTCACAATGCGCAGCTATTTCACTACGAATCGAAATCTCGTGGAAAAGAAAACACAGCTGCGAAGCAAAAACGTTTCGATCAAGAATCCCAGGAAATGATGAAACGATGGAAGCAGTATATCCTAGAAGATCCTTTTTATAGTCCAAACCTATCTTTGGTGGCTGGACAATATCAAGTAAAATCATAAGAGATTCAGGAAATGTCGCGTAGTTGCTATGTGAAGCCGTACGATTTAGAGGCCAATAGAAAAATTTTTGTTGATCCTGCCTACTAAAAGTTAGATGAATACAATTCGAACGCTTGCTTTACAAAATAAACACATTGTTAACAGAAAAACAAAACCTGAAAGGCCGTAAAATAGCGCTTTCTTGAAAGATATTGGACTGAAATCATTGACCGCTATTTTAGATTGTGTTATGATTTATCGTAAGCAGGCTATGGTATCATCCTAATGACAATTTGACTAGGCAACAAGTTTGAGCAGCACAATCAAGAACCGAGCCTCTTGTTCTATGATATTAGAAAGGAGGACATGTTTATTAGTTTCAAAAAAATGAATAGGGTTATCCCCCTATTACTAAGTGTTATCATCTTAGTATCGATGATCACTTTTGCGCCGCCGGCACAAGCCGCAGGCCCAAAGGTAGTCATTAACCCAGGACATTTAGTCGGCAGAGATCCCGGTGCAGTCAACAACAATACCGGTGTCCGAGAAGCGGACTTAAATGCAGAGGTTGCAGCAAAAGTTGTAAACAGATTAAAATCTGAAGGCTACGATGTTTACTTAACGCAACCGGTTGCGGGGTGTTCTATTCCGGCACTTTGTACCACACAAGAATTGGTCAATGCATACAACAATGGAGTTGCATTAAAAACGACCGGTCAAAAGGTGAATCAAGCGAATCCGGATTTATGCATCAGCATTCATTTCAACGCCGGTAGTTCTACTGCCAGCGGATACGAGTTTTACTGGAGCTCCTACCGACCGGCTTTGGACACAAAAGATGTTTACAGAGTGGACAATTTGTGGCCAGGTGGGGATTGGGGTTACCGCGACAAAACACCCTGTAGTGTTGCCGTTAAATCGAGAGAATTGGCCGGGATTTTAGAAAAAAATTATCAAGGTATCGGTATTCCCTTTCGAAGAACAGTAGAAAGAGACGATTATTTACCGGCACATGTTAATTCCCCCACCGTATTGATTGAAGGTGGTTTCGTTTCGAACGATTCCGAGTCGAGATTGCTCGCAAGTGATGCGTATCAAAACAAAATGGCGGATAGAACCGTTAAATCCATTAACGATTTCTTCGGCAGGGAAACGACAACCCAAGCAAAACCGACTGCTAAAGAACTGAAAGTTACGTCTGTATCCGATACTTCCTTCAAAATTGAATTAAAGGGAGTCACAGAGACGTCGGTTTCAAAAATTGTTTTCCCGGTTTGGACATCAAAAAATGGGCAAGACGATTTGCGTTGGTATGAAGCAAAAAGAGATGGTGAGGGTCTTTATTCCTTCGTCGTCAACAATGCCAATCATAACAATGAAAGTGGCTTATATATTGTTCATGCCTATGCCCAGACATTCAGCGGTGAATTGGTACTCTTAAAATACACCGACTACACCTTGAAACCGCAGGAGAAACCGTCAGCAGAGGCGATTGAAATTACCAATCTAACTTCCGACGGCTTCAGAGCAACGGTTAAGGGCCTCAAAGGTAATGTAACGGGAGTTACACTGCCGACATGGAGCTCACACCAAGGCCAAGACGATTTAAAATGGTATACGGCAAAAAAAGATAACGACGGCAATTATTACACAGATGTAAAAATTGCGGATCATAAAGGCGACCGGGGTGTCTATCACGTACATGCATACGCCAACACACCGGATGGTAAATTAGTTGGTTTGTACAACAATTCGACTAAAGTACCGGAACCCGCAGTGGTTGAACCTGAAGGATCCTCAGATTTTTATGCAGAAAATATTACTTCAAGTGGGTTTACCCTACAATTAACAGGGGTGCCTCGCGAAGTATCCGGAGTTTATCTACCGACGTGGAGCGATAATAACGGGCAGGACGATTTAGTTTGGTATTGGGCGAAACGGGTTTCCAATGGTGTTTATACTGCTAAGATCAGTACAGATAAACACAAAGGCGATACCGGACGTTACCATGTACACGCTTACTACGTCAGCTCTAAAGGAAGAATTTCTTACCACAATAAGCTTGACGTATCGGTACCGGAACCGGAACTTGAAGAGCCACCGGTCAGTAACGAGCTATCCTTCTCCAATGCTTCCGGAAAAGGTTTTGATGTTAGATTGACCGATATTGACGGCAAAAAATATTCAAGAATCTATTTCCCAACATGGAGTGAAGACAAAGGACAGGACGATATTGTTTGGTACAACGGTAAAAAGGTGAACCAAAATGAGTACACCTTAACCGTGTCGACGTCTAACCATCTCAACACTCAGGGCATTTATCATGTACATGCTTATGGGAAACTCACAAATGGTTCCCTTGAATACATTGCCGGTGCAACGGTAAAAGCCGGTGAACCCGGTGCTACACCTCCGGCAGAAGAGAATCAACCAAAACCCAAGGAAGTCTTTACAAAGAATACGACCATTTTAGGTCCGACTCAAACAAGTAAACAACGCTTTGTAGAATTTTTCAACCAAAATGCAAGTTTCCCCAAACACT
The DNA here is from genome assembly GCA_012522805.1 of Eubacteriaceae bacterium. Classification (GTDB taxonomy): domain Bacteria; phylum Bacillota; class Clostridia; order Eubacteriales; family Eubacteriaceae; genus JAAYJS01. The sequence continues at coordinate 22,035 of JAAYJS010000030.1, forward strand.
ATGTGGACAGGGGTGTCAATTTGGAACAATTTGTACAAATGTACATGGAAGAATCTGCAGCAGAAGGCGTTCGAGGAGATTTGGCATTTGCACAAATGCTGCATGAAACCGGATATCTAAGATTCGGTGGAGATGTCAAAATTCAACAGTTTAACTTTGCAGGACTGGGTGCAACCGGTGGTGGCGTTCCCGGAGCCGACTTTAGGAAATACGGAGACGATGCCAACGGTATTCGGATGGGTATTCGAGCTCAAGTTCAGCATTTAAAGGGATACACAAGTACACCGGAGTTATCCAATCCTTGTGTAGACCCGAGGTATGGTGCCTGGTTAGCCGGTCGTGCCAACACTATCGGAGAATTAACAGGTACGTGGGCAACAGACCCACACTATGCGGATAAATTAGTGAACATAATGAATAAATTCTAGGTTAGAAGAGTTTAGGACCGAGGTTTTCCTCGGTCCTTTGTTTATTTATAAGCGCTTCTAACCCTTTAACCTTTCCTAAAAATTTGCAGTAATCCTGTAAATAGGCTACAATATAGCAATTGTAGTGGTGAATTATTTGCGAAGCAGCGATACTGATGGGCAAAACGAGCACTTGCCTTTCGCCACAATACAACCATCTGAGACCCTAAAGGAAAAAAGATGAATCAAGCAAGAAAAACTATCCAAACTTCAGTCATCATCCCCAATTACAATGGCATGGCCTATATCGACAATTGTATCAAGAGTTTGTTACCGTTAAGGGAAGATCAGGAAATTATCGTTATAGACGACGGCTCTTCCGACAACAGCAAGGCTTATTTGAAAGATTTAAAAGAAAAAGGCCTGATACGTTTTTATGAAAATCAAGAGAACAAAGGCTTTGCCTATTCCGTGAATCGAGGCATTACAGAAGCTCAAGGACAGTTTGTTTTGCTCCTCAACAACGATGTGGTAGTTGAAAAAGGTTTTGTTGCGAACTTAACCTCAGCAATACAATCAAAAGCAAACGCTTTTTCCGTTTCTTCAAAAATGGTACGCTTCTACGAGCGAACCTTACTGGACGATATTGGAGATAACTACACCATATTGGGTTGGGCTTATAAAAGAGGGGACGGCAAGCCCTTGGCCGATGGAGCACGATCTTCTAAAATATTCAGCACCTGTGCAGGTGCCGGTATTTATCGCAAATCTGTTATAGAAAAAATCGGTGGATTTGACGAAAGCTTTTTTGCTTATTTAGAAGATGTGGATTTGTCCTATCGGGGCAAATTGTATGGCTATACCAACTATTACACGCCAAAAGCGGTTTGTTACCATATCGGCTCTGCAACGACTGCAGACGGTAAAAAGTACTCACCTTTTAAGGTGTCTCTTTCAGCTCGCAACAATGTGTATTTGGCTTATAAAAATATGCCAACCCTCCAACTCATTTTAAATGCGCCCTTTTTATTGCTGGGGCATATGATTAAAGGAGTCTATTTTCAAATAATAGGTTTTGGTTCGGATTATCGCAGCGGTTTGTGGGAAGGTTTGACAACGATGGGTTGCAGATCAAAAACACCTACAAGTTTTAAAAAAATACCGATTTATTTAAAAATTCAGATAGAATTATTGGTGAATATGTTTAAATATATAAAAGAAAAATGGTAAATCATGGACTTATCTATTATTATTGTCAATTATAAAACACTTGAATTGACCGATCAGTGTGTGCGCTCTATCAAAGAAGCCAATATGAGCGACTTAAGCTATGAAATTATCTTAGTTGATAACGCCTCCCTAGACGGTAGTCTGGAAGCTTTAAAAGAAGCACATCCCGATTGTATCTTTATCGAAAACAAAGAAAATCTCGGATTTTCCAAGGCGAATAACCAAGGTTTGAGGATTGCTAAGGGTCGATATCTCCTTCTACTCAATTCCGACACCATTGTAGAAACACTGACTTTAAAACAATGTGTTGCATTTTTAGAACATCACAGCGGTGTGGATGTTTTAGGTTGCAAGGTGGTATTGGAAGATGGATCCTTAGATCCTGCATGCAAACGCAGCTTTCCCACACCGGCAAATAGTTTGTACCATTTTTTGGGTCTCGGAAAGCGTTTTCCCAAAAGTCGACGTTTTGGAGAATATAACTTAACCTATGTAGATGAAGACAGCATTTTTTCTGTCGATTGTATCATGGGTGCTTTTATGATGATGCGCAGAGAAATTTTAAATACAGTTGGCTATTTGGATGAGGACTACTTCATGTACGGAGAAGATATCGATTGGTGTTATAGAATGAAACAAGCAGGACATCAAATCATTTATTATCCAAAAGTCAAAGTATTTCATTATAAAAAAGCTTCCGGCATCGGAAAAAGAAACCCTAAGGTCATTTCCGCGTTTTATGATTCAATGGGCATTTTTTTTAAAAAGCACTATCACAACCAATATTCACCGCTTTTGACTGCATTGGTTTTGAGTGGCACAAAGGTTTTAAAAGGTATTGCATTGATAAAAAACAAAGGAAAAAATGAACGATGATTAAAAGCAATCAAAAATATTTTAATTTTTTGCAATTTGTATTGGATATGCTGTCCGTCAGTTTGGCATTGTTATTTGCCTGGTATATACGTTTTGTATCTCCATTTTTCCCGGATTGGGTGCGTTCCTTAGATTTTGTTGCCTACATCAATTTAGTCATTGTCTTGATACCGGTCTATGCGCTGATTTATTATGCCTTTGATCTCTACAAACCCTTTAGAAAAACACCTTTTTTCAGAGAAGCAGAGAAAATGTTGCTAGCAAATTCCTTGGGATTGCTCATTATGGTAGCTTACCTATATGGTACAAAAAGCATCCATTTTTCTCGAATCATGCTGGGATTTTTCTATATTTTCAGCAATATCTTCATGATGTTGGAACGCTACATCATTCGCCAAACCTTAAGGCGCTTTAGAGCGAAGGGATACAACTTAAAACACATCGTCATCATCGGTGCCGGGCAAACAGGCATCACCTTTGCCAATAAAATAAAAAGCGATCCCCGTTTAGGTTATAATATCGTGGGCTTTGTAGATGATTACGTTGATTGCGATACCGTAGAAAATATACCCGTATTGGGGAAGACCAAAGACGTCGAGGCGATACTGGAAGATCAACGCTTGGACGAAGTAGTTATTGCGTTATCCACCAATAGCCATCAAAAAATCAATAAGCTGATTGATGTTTGTGAATACCAAGGCGTTAAAACCCAAGTCGTACCGGATTATTTTCACTTGATACAAGGTTCCAAACCGGCATTTGACGAATTAGACGGCATACCTTTAATTTATACACGGTACATCCCCCTAGATGAGCCCATCAACAGAGGGTTGAAACGACTTCTAGATATGTTGTTTTCGTTGGTGGTCATTATTTTGCTCTCTCCATTTTTGTTGATCGTGGCACTCTTGGTCAAACTGACCTCTCCGGGGCCAATTATTTATAAACAAGTACGAGTAGGAATGAATCGCAAGGAATTTAAAATTTATAAATTTCGATCCATGCGCAACGACATTCCGGAAGTAGGAGAGACGGAATGGACCGTAGAGGATGATCCCAGACGGACAGTCTTCGGGACATTTATTCGAAAAACCAGCATCGATGAATTGCCACAGTTTTTCAACGTCTTGAAAGGAGACATGAGTGTCGTCGGTCCCAGACCGGAGCGGCCTTATTATGTCAACCAGTTTAAGGACGAAGTCCCTAAGTACATGATTAAGCACCACGTGCGTCCGGGTATAACCGGTTGGGCACAAGTCAACGGTTGGCGAGGGGATACCTCTATTGTTGAACGTATTAATTGCGACATCGAATATATTGAAAAATGGACCCTGTGGTGGGATATTAAGATCTTTTTCATGACCTTTGCCGCTGTATTCAAAAACGCTTATTAAGGTAAAATATGACAACTGTAATTTCAATTTTCGTTTATTTGTTATGTAGTGTGGGTGGTTTGACTTTGGTAAAAGTTGGACAAGACCACAATCAGGCCGCACTACATTCCCAATATTTTCAACTGTCCCTGTCCTACGTTACTTTGTTGGGACTGGTCATGTATGTTTTTAGTTTTTTGATGTGGATCGTCATCGTGCAAAAATACAATTTAAGTTATATCCAACCCATTACGACGGGGTTGTCCTATATCTTTATCATCGCCATGTCTATTTTCGTTTTAAAAGAGACCATCATCAGAACACAATGGATCGGCATTGTGTTCATATTGATCGGCGTTCTGCTTATGAATATCAAACCCAGCTAGAAGGTGACTTATATGCGTGTACTCATGATTATACCGGCTTACAACGAAGCCATGAATATAGAAAAAGTGATTGATGATATCCATAATAACTTTAAAGAAGCGGATATCTTAATCATCAACGATTGCTCTCAGGATAATACCCTGGAGGTGATTCAAAAAATTGACGGCATCGACTACGTCAACCTCCCGGTTAACTTGGGGTACTCTTTTGCAGTACAGACCGGATTCAAATATGCGGTCGAACAAAACTACGATTATCTCATCCAATTTGACGGAGACGGCCAACATTTGGCTTCTGAAGCAAAAAGAATGTACGATTATGCCTTAGAAAAAGATTGTGATGTGCTGATCGGTTCGCGGTTCTTGGAAGCGACGGATTATCAACACTCTTTCTTTAGAAAAATCGGCACCGGTCTGTTTCAGAAAATCATCAGGATGCTGACGGGTAAAAAGATATCCGACCCGACATCGGGACTACAGGTGTTGAATCGAAAGGTTTTTACACCTTTATCCAAAATCAACAATTATCCTGAATTTCCCGATGCCAATTTGTTGATCCAATATATTTTTCAAGGTTACCAAATCGAAGAAGTGGGCGTTCAAATGAAAAGCAGAGAATTTGGCGAAAGCATGCACAGTGGCATTTTAAAACCTGCCAAGTATATGATTAAAATGTTTTATTATATATTAGTGGTTTTTGCCAACCACCTCACCGGTAGAAGGGGGCAGAAATCGTGATCACCCAAATATTTTTTATACTCCTTGCTGTTGCCCTCATTGCTTATATCTACGCAGGTGTTCGGAAAAATCAATTATCCCAAGATGAGAGCATTTTTTGGATGTTGGGTTGCTTGGTGGTTTTGCTCTTGGGCATCTGGCCAAATATCATCGTGTTTTTAGCAAAACTCATCGGGATTGATTATCCTCCGTCTCTTTTGTTTTTAATGGTATCGATCTTTATTATTTTCTTAGCTTACCGCAATAGTCGGCATATCTCCATCTTGAACGAAAAAAATAAAGAATTGATTCAAATTGTCGCTTTGATGGAGAAGAGAATTAGAGAGTTGGAAAAGTAGAATGTCTAAAGTATCGATCATTATGCCAGCATATAATGAAGAAAAACATATAGCTGAATCTATTGAATCTGTTTTGAAGCAAATTTACCAAAACTGGGAATTAATTGTTATCAACGACGGCTCTCAAGATCGTACCCGTGACATTGTGGCACAATACGCATCCGAGGATGAGCGCATTATTCTGATTGATAACGAAAAAAATATGGGGATTGTGTGCGCTAGAAATAACGGTATCAACCGGATGACCGGACGATATCTGGCTTTTTTAGATTCTGATGATTGCTGGTATCCTCACAAGTTGGAAAGACAAATTGAGGTTTTAAAAGAAACGGGTTATCCCTTTGTCTTTTCCTCCTACGATAAAATGGATGAAAACGGCAATCCATTAAAAAAGAAAGTTTGTGTCAAAGGCAAATATACCTATCAGAAAATGCTGAAAGCAAATTTTGTTGGAACTTTAACTGCGATCTACGATACACATCAAGTAGCACGCAGACTCTTTGTGCAAGACTTTTTAATGGAAGATTACAAACAGTGGTTGAATATCTTAAAAGAAATTGATTTTTTATATGCCATAGAAGAACCCCTTGCGAGGTATCGTGTTCGAGAGAGTTCGCTTTCCAGCAATAAATGGAAGGTGGTTAAAGCGGATTACGATATTTACCGTAGAGGTGAAAACTTATCGGTAGCCCAATCTCTTTATTATACTTTGTCCCATATTTGGATTAAAGTGTTCAAGAATTCCTAACATAAACAATTGACTATAAAATAAAACAACTTAGGATCTGCAGTTTTTTTCACACAATACAGATCCTAAGTTGTTTTTTATTTTGAGATCCTCTAAAGTTGTTATTTTAAATGATTAAAATGCAGTGGATGTATAGAGATAGGTGATCAAAAGCCCTCCTGTTAGAAAAACCAATGACGCCATCGTATAAAAAGAAAAGACCTTTTCTATGTGGGACTCTTTTATAACGCCAACTTGAAAAACAAGTGGCAATATGGCGAATAAGGGCATAAAATACCTTCCCTGGACGCCGGATATCTCCAATGCGCCCACTGTAGTCCAAGTGATATACATACTGAAGTTGGTGACTAGAAAGATCACGAAAGCGATCGTTAACAGGCCAATTTTTGCAAAGAGAGATAAGTGTTTTTTACCGGGTTTACCTGCTAGCAATGTGAGGCTGCCGTATACATATGGAAAGTACTTGGTTGCAACTTGATCCTCGTATTCAAACCATCCGTATATGAAAATTGTATTGACTTTGTCTGTAACGTTAGCGATTGCCTTGAGCATGATGTAGATAAAGTCGCGGGGATGATTAAATATAAAAGCAATTTGATCACCATAATGAATGCCTTGTTCGGCAAGATAATCAATTTTGTTGAGTCCGATTGTTGACGTCCCGCTTTTTAGAATGACCAGACATAAGATAAACAAACAACCTATCAGCCCGAGAGACGACAGAACAGGACGTTTGAGTTTAAAGTTTCTTTGAGGGATGGTCAACAACAGACAAATGAGAACAAAATAAGTTACTTTGCTCATACCGGCTCCAATGGTCATCAAGGCCAGTATGGTGCACTCACGCATACCGACGGTTTTTTCTTTCTTGAAATATAATTTGATAAAATAAGATAGTGTTAAAAGGGCAAAACCGTTGATGGTCGCATCGGGACTACAAGAGGCGGCTTGAAAAACCGTCATGGGCAAAAGCCATACAAATGCAAAAACCTCTTTGTATTGTGGTGCAATTTTAATGGTGTGATAGGCCAAGAACGAAGCACAGAGCAAATTACACAGTCGTCCTAACCACATCAGCCAGATGGGAGGTAATCGCAAGGCTTTGGCAATGAAAATACCCAAGGCTTGGGGTAAATAGCTGACAAAAAAATTTTGTCTGGCCACATCAAAGGTCTTAGCAGGCTCTAAATTCCGAGATTTATGACGAATGGTTGAAACCTGATACAGTTTTTGTGCGTCTAGGCTCAGATCTTCAACAGTCTGTATCGTATTGTAGGTTGTGTCATCATTTTGCTTTGGAAAGAAGTCCAATCTGGAGGTTGCTTCGGATCTGGCAAAATGAGCTACCTCATCGGGCACTCCTAAAATGGGCGTCAAAATCAAAGATAAAAAGCCGAAACATAATAAGATACAACAAACTTTCTTTTCTATGGGTGCTTCGTGGTGATACATAAAAAAACCGGACAAAGCGGTAAATACCAATGTAAAGAATAAGGCGGAAGAAGGTATTTGCAGGTTCTGATCGGTTGGTTGATAAATCCACCAAAAGGTCAATGAAATCAAATAAATACTAAAAAAGATTGTAAAATTGCGATGACGGGTTATCCATGCTTTGATCATACTTCGTTTCCTTGAGTGCAAAACTTACAGGTTGGTTAACCAAAACAAATAGACCAATGTATATTGGTTGAGTACAAAGGCAAAACTCCCAATACCTAAGGTAAGGATTTCCGGCGTTATTTTTGTTTTTGTGGCATGGCTCGACACCATCAAAATCAATGGCAAGAGTAATGGTGCGAAATACCGTGGTTGTATACCGTTAATCGTATTGGCACCAACAGCGTTAAAGGTTAAATATAAGACACTGCAGACCAAGCCCCAAGTTAAAATAACAGTCATGAAAAGCGTGAATCGATCTCTAGCGGTTAAATAGAGCTTGTTGGAGGGCATCCCATCTTCTGTAAATGTGACAAAAAATAGGCTGACCAATGCAACAGCAGGAAAGAACTCAGGTGTATAGCCTAAATAAGCAAACTTGTTGATCGGTGTGGTCCAATATTTTAAAAACATATTCAACACCTCTTGAAAACAAAGGTGGATTAAGTGTAGGGGGTGGCGCAAAACATACATTATTTGACCACTGACAGACATACCGGGAACCTCCCATTGGGCGGCACCGCTGATTGTGGCATAAACATAGGTCAGCAATGTAAAAAGAGCAGTGATGGTAAAAACCGCACCGGTATACTTTCTGCGTTGACCCTTCACAAAGGAGTCTTGAGGTAATAATAAAATTAAAAGACAAATTAAAAAATAGGGTAGTTTAGCCATCAATGTTAAGGCACATAAAAAAGAAAAGAGTAGGGTTTCCTTCCAACCTATTTTCGTATTTTTGTCCGTCTTCCAATTGACGACCAAAGTAACAGCTGCTAAGGCAAAAATAAAAGTTGCCAAATCCGCTGTGTAAAGCGCAAATTGGAAAATCAATCCGGGGAAAAGGCAGAGCAATAAGATGGTTTTTTGTTTGATGACAGCTTTTTTGATGATCAAGGCACCGAGAACGGCGTAGGCTATACTGCCGGACAATCTTCCTAAATAAAAAATGGTCATCAGTGACGCATTGCATAGCTTGCCGATCAATATTCCCATGGCCGAAAAAACATAAGGAACCGGTGTATAGGTGTCAGCGGTGCTCCACTCATAGCCACTGTAACGACGCCCCTTGAGCTCGGAAAAATGATCCATAAAATTCTGACGTTGTTCGTAAGTTGTAAATGTAGAACGGTTAATATGATAAGAAAAAAAATCATCTAAACCGTCTTTATCAGGCCAAGAGTTGGCGCTTTTTCTGATTCCGAAACTCGGAGTAGCAGTTTTATAAGCTTTGACAAAGTGTTCTCTTTCGTCAAAACCGCAATAGGGCGGTAATAAAAGACTCATGGAACACCCAATGTATAGGGCTAAAATTAAAAAAGTGAGAGCCGGTTTTTGGACCCATACTTTTCTATAGCGAATACCTAGGATCAATACGATAAGTCCGTTGGCGATTAAAAAGAACCGTACCGTATTAAAAGGAATAGTGGCGTCAACCTCCATAATGTCTATTGAAAAATCTTTGACCTCTCCGATGAAAGTATTAATGTGAATGGGCTGTTGGTTTAATGGGACCGATCCTTTTACCGGCATGATCTGAGGAAAAGCGTTCCAACCGCTGTACTGTACCGTGGGCAACGGGTTATCCTGAGCAACAGCGCCGACTGATAGCGTGGTTGTTTCATCAATAGGCTGTATTTTTAGTTCAAGTTGCTGTGCATAAGTGTCTCTTTCGATCACAAAGCTCGGGTTTGGACCGGTTACCACAAAGGTATTCTCTTCCGTTTTTTGAAGGTCTGTTATAGAAAGTTCATCAAGTGCGATAGGACGAAGATCTTGACGATGCAATCGGTTGTTGGTGATCTTTGTATAGAAAGCTTCTCCGATCCATACGGTTAAGAGTATAGAAAAAATAATCAACAAGCTGATCAGATTATTTTTTTTGACTAAAGTTTTGAAATTTAGCATAGATTTACCAACGTTCTTCAATATTTCTGGAGATTTCCTTTGCGTTTTGCGAAGGGTTGTAGTCCGATTCATAAATAAATCGATACAATGCTTTGATATTATCCTCTAAAGTATCCGGAAATACGTAAGAGACATCGCCCCGCATATCCTCGGCTAAATACCGACTGTCCGGGATTTGTGCCTGCTCGATTCTTGCATTTCTGTGAAAGATCATTCTGCCCCCGTAGGTCATCAATTGGTTGAAAGACAAAGAGGTGTCGATATAAGGTTTAACCGTATTATAAAAGGCTATTTGCTTCCATGGCGGCTGTTTGATGACTTTTTTTAGAACTTGTTCAAACACAGCTCGTTGTCTTTGGGTGCGTACGTAATCGCCGTGTCCGGCATAGCGCACACGACAATAAGCCAAAGCCTGGTTACCGTCTAAGCGTTGCAACCCGATGTCCGGAATATTTGGCGAATGGGTATTGACTTTCTCATTAACATCCCACAAGTATTCGTTGGTCCATTCCAACTCATCGTAGGTTTTAATCTCAATATCGACACCGCCAACAGCGTTTACCATCTGTGGCATGGAATTAAAGTCGATGACAACATAATCGGTCACAGCGACATCGAAGTTTTCGTTGATAACCTTTAAAGCTTTTTCCGCACCACCGATAGAATAGGCGGCATTTAATTTATCAAAACCATAGTCTTCATCGATATAGACATAAGTATCCCTTAAAAGAGAAGTCACTTTGATGGCATTATGCTCATAGTCGGCAGTGGCGATCATCATAGAGTCGGAGCGACTGCCTTCGACACCTTCTCTTTCATCTACACCTAGGACAGCGACATTTACAATTTTATGCCTTAAAGCAAAATCGTAGGCAGATGGGGAAACTTGCAGCCGAAAAGCATTCTTTTTTAAATCGGAATGGAGATTTCCGAAAATGATAAGATAAAAAAAATAAAGAAATCCGATTGCAACAAAAATCTTTAAGAATCGGGCAAGACAACCGTTTTTTTTCGCAGACCGTTTTTTTCTGTTAGGGTGGTTGCCACTTCCATTGCCATTGTCGTTATACAGTGAAGAAGCCCCCTGATTCCTTGTTTTACGGGGACTTGGCTTATTTCTACGGGTATTTAATTCTTGTGAACGTCTTGGTTTGGGACGTCTGTTTCCAATGATGGGTTTTCTTCGTTTATCCATAATATATCCATTAATATTTTTTTGTTTATTATATCA
>JAAYJS010000031.1 GCA_012522805.1 Eubacteriaceae bacterium
GGAATGAGGACAAGCCCGGGAATGTTACGAAGGAAAATTCAGAGCACGGCTTAAAAGTGGCGATAACTTGGTGGAAATGAGTAACACTTTTCAAGAGAAAGTAGCAAGATGTCCGTCTCTTGTTTTATCTTGCATAATTCGGCAGTAAAAGAAATGAATACGTAGCCAATGATACAACAGAAATTTTGGATTGATCTGTTAGAAATAAAAAACAACAAACTGGTCGTCAGCTACCAATGGCCTCCCCAATCTATTTGGTTTAAGTCGGTAAGGTGAGTTGGAATGGTGTTTGTTGACTGCAATCGCATCGTGCCGGCATCTTTAGGGTGAAGGCCAGTTACAATCATCAAGCAAGGGCTACTCCCAATGCGTTGTAATGTTTACAATATTAAGATTGTAGGAAAGTCTTTCTGAAAAGAAGATGTGTGTTATAATTTAATCAGTATTGACGTGGGCTGTAAAGGCAATTAAAAGAACATGATACGTTTCAATCGGATGCATTTTAAAGGATGCTTGGCTCAGAGCAAGTATGTAAACCCTAGGAGCACTGTTACGACTCCATTGGGTAAGTGGTAAGGAGAAGATCGGATGTCATATTTTAAAAGGGATAAACGTGCCTATCTATTACTGGCCGATGGTACTTTGTTTGAAGGATACAACATGGGTGTTGAAGGAACCGCCATTGGCGAGTTGGTTTTTAACACCGGCATGAGCGGCTATCAGGAAACTCTAACCGACCCGTCCTTTTACGGACAAATTGTGTTGCAGACCTACCCGTTGGTAGGTAATTATGGCGTCAACGACGATGATATGGAATCGGAAAGAAGTTGGGTCAGCGGTTTAATTGTTCGGGAATGGTGTGGGGAACCCTCCAACTTTAGAGCCACCGCGACCATTCACGATTTTTTGGTGCGTCAAAAAAAAGTCGGACTCTGGGATATCGATACCAGAGCCTTGACTAAAATACTCAGGGACCGGGGAAGTATGAAGGCTGCGATTACGACCTTAGATGTCCATAGCCATCGGGATGCGTTGTTGGATCGTATCCAAAACGATCCGGTGCAGGACGGTGTAGCGGCGGTTACCTGCGATAAAAAAGGTTGGTTTTATACAAGAGAAAATAGAGCCAACCACGTAGCCCTGATCGACTACGGTTACCGAAAAGCATTTTTAAACATCTTATTGGACTTGGGTTGTAATGTCACCATTATGCCCGCACAAACAGATTTAAATGCGATTCGGGATTTAAACCCCGATGGGATTTTTTTAAGCAACGGCCCCGGCGATCCCCGCACCTATTCCCTGTATGCGGACTTGGTCAAAGACTATCTGGATTACGGCAAGCCGATTTTTGGAATCGGTTTGGGACATCAACTGCTGGCCTTGGTAAAAGGTGCCGAGATCACGACTTTACCCCACGGACATCGGGGCTTTTCGCACCCCGTACAATCCGTCGAGACGGGCAGGGTCTATATGACTCATCAAAACCACGGTTATACCGTAGTTCCCGAGAGTGTATCTGAAAAAGTGGGCAAGATTACCCACGTACACCTGCACGATAAAAGTTGCAAAGCCATCGAATATGCCGAAGGCTATGTGTTTTCGACGGAGTTTTATCCTCAAATTACCCCATGCCCCAATAGCACCGGTTTTTTCTTCGAGCGTTTTAATGAATTTATGGAAAGGGGACAACTGGGATGCCTCTAAGACAGGATATCAAAAAAGTTTTAGTCATCGGTTCGGGTCCGATTGTCATCGGGCAGGCAGCGGAGTTTGATTATGCCGGAACCCAAGCCTGTAAAGCCTTGCGTGCAGCCGGTTTGGAAGTCGTTCTGATCAACTCCAACCCTGCTACCATCATGACGGATAAGGCCATGGCGGATCAGATTTACATCGAACCGCTGACCTTAGATGTGGTCAAACGCATTATAGAAATCGAAAAGCCTGATTCGGTGTTGTCCACCCTCGGCGGTCAAACCGGGCTGACCCTGTCCATGCAATTGGCAAAGGAAGGCTTTTTAGAAGCCCACGGCGTCAAATTGTTGGGGGCCGATGTCGAAACCATCGACAAAGCCGAAGACAGACAGGCTTTTAAAAATATGATGTGGGATATTGGCGAGCCGGTCATCCCCTCGGAGGTGGTGCACACCGTGGAGGACGCCCTAGCATTTGCCAAACGCATGGGTTACCCCGTGGTGGTGCGACCCGCTTTTACCCTAGGGGGGACCGGTGGCGGTATAGCTCGAAACATCGAGGAGTTGACGACCATCGCATCCACAGGGTTGCGCTTGTCGCCCATCAATCAGATTTTGGTAGAACGGGGCATCGAAGGCTGGAAAGAAATAGAATTTGAAGTGATGCGCGATGCCGTCGGCAACGCCATCGCCATTTGTTCCATGGAAAATTTTGACCCGGTGGGCATCCACACAGGCGACTCCATCGTGGTGGCACCGGTGCAAACCCTCAGCGAAAAGGAAATCCAAATGCTGAGAACCTCTGCCTTAAAAATTGTTTCCGCCCTCGGGGTTCAAGGCGGTTGCAATGTTCAATTTGCCTTAAATCCGGAAAACTTCAATTATGCGGTTATCGAGGTCAACCCCAGGGTATCCCGTTCCTCGGCCTTAGCGTCCAAGGCGACGGGTTACCCCATTGCCAAGGTATCTTCGATGATTGCCATCGGCTATCGTTTAGACGAAATCGTCAACGACATTACCGGCACCACCAGCGCTTGTTTTGAACCGGTGGTGGACTACATCGTGGTCAAATTCCCACGCTGGCCCTTTGACAAATTTGTCTATGCCAAGCGAACACTGGGTACGCAAATGAAAGCCACCGGCGAGGTGATGTCCATCGGTAACAGCTTTGAGCAAGCCATTATGAAAGCGGTGCGCTCGGCAGAGTTGGGCTACGAAACCCTTCGCGTCGAGAAATACGCCAAGGCCACCAATGCAGAAGTATATGAAGCCATCGGCGGTCATGATGACGAGAGAATTTTTTCCGTTTACGAAGCGTTGTATCGCAGTATGAGCATGCAGGAAATTTGGGAAATGACCCGCATCGACATGTGGTTCTTGGATAAATTGCGCCACTTGGCCATTATGGAAAGAGACTTGGTCAACAAAGGCCTCCGCGATTTTAAAGGGGAAGAGCGCTTGGAAGTTGCCCGATCCTTAGGCTTTATGGACTGCACCATCGAGGCTTTGACGGGAGACAAGGTAGACCGACGCTACGCATCTTTTAAAATGGTGGACACCTGTGCCGGCGAGTTTGAAGCGGAAACCCCCTATTTTTATTCCACAGCGGATGAGGAAAACGAAGCCGCGCAATTTTTGGAAAAAACAAACCGGAACCGCAAACGGGTGCTGGTTTTCGGATCCGGCCCCATCCGCATCGGGCAAGGAATCGAATTCGACTACTGCTCCGTTCACTGTGCTTGGGCCTTGCGGGAGATGGGTTACGAGGCGATTATCATCAACAACAACCCGGAAACCGTCTCCACTGATTACGACACAGCGGACAGACTTTACTTTGAACCGCTGACCGCAGAGGACGTGCGCTCCGTGGTAGAGGTCGAAAAGCCCCAAGGGGCCATCGTACAATTTGGTGGTCAAACCGCCATTAAACTCATCAAACACCTACAGGAAATCAATGTACCGATTTTGGGGACCGATCCCGAACATATCGACGCCGCGGAAGACCGGGAATTGTTCGATGCACTTCTGGAAGAGTGTGGCATACCACGCCCCAAAGGGGAAACGGTCTACACGACCCACGACGCGGTACGGGTAGCGGAAACTCTGGGCTACCCCGTCTTGTTGCGCCCTTCCTACGTCTTAGGCGGTCAAAATATGATCATTGCCTACGAAGCGTCGGACGTGGTGGAATATATGGACATCATTACCCGTCAGGAATTGGAAAACCCCGTACTCATCGACAAATATTTGATGGGCAAAGAAGTTGAGGTTGACGCCATCTGTGACGGCGAAGACTTTTTGATCCCGGGCATTATGGAACACGTGGAGCGGGCGGGGGTGCACTCCGGCGATTCGATTTCCGTGTACCCACCTCAAACCCTATCGGAGTCCATCCAAGAAACCTTGGTAGACTACACCGGCAGATTGGCAAAAGCCCTCAAAGTTGTCGGGATGGTCAATATCCAATATGTGATTTACGAAGACGAGGTTTACGTGATTGAAGTGAACCCCCGATCCTCCAGAACCGTACCCTACATTTCCAAGGTCACGGATATTCCCATGGTCAAATTAGCAACCCGGATGATGTTGGGTGAAAAGTTAAAAGACATGGGTTACACCTCCGGCTTGTATCCGGAAAAAGATTGCGTGGCGGTTAAAGTACCGGTGTTTTCCTTTTCAAAGTTACAGGACGTAGACGTCCAATTGGGACCGGAAATGAAATCCACCGGTGAGGTGTTGGGTATCGCCAAAAGCTTTAACGATGCGGTGTACAAAGGCTTGGTGGCCTCCGGTAACCGCATGGATCGCAAAGGCGGCGTTTTAATTACCGTTAGAGATCGGGATAAAGAAGAGATCGTAGACATTGGGCGTCGTTTTAAAGACATCGGATTTAACCTTTACGGCACCGTGGGGACGGCTTTAACCCTAAACGAGGCGGGCATCCCCACCAAGGTGGTGCGCCGTATGGCGGAAGAAGAGCCCAATATCGGCAACCTCTTGGAAAGCGGTCAGGTGAAATACGTGATATCCACCGCTACAAAAGGACGCCAGCCGGAAATAGACGAAGTTAAAATGCGACGGAAAGCCGTTGAAAGTTCTATTAATATTCTCAGTTCTTTAGACACGACGAGAGCATTGTTAGAATGCTTAGAGTCCGAAAAGACAATGAAAGACATCGAGTTGGTCAATCTGAAAACCATATAAAGGATGCAAGATTTAAGAAAAACCTCTCCGGGAAAGCGGATTCTCCCGGAGAGGTTTTTAAGTTTTTTTACGACTGCGTGAGTGTCGTGCTGTAAAACAAGCAAATCATCGTAAATGCCGGCTCCTCACAAAACGATGAATTGTGTAGTGAAAGAAGTAGAGAGCACTTTTCACTTGTCTTTATAAACAACAAAGAAACTGTAACAAATCATGATAATCAGCTACAGTCTCTTTGTTCTGTGTGTATGTGATGGGCGGTTCACTTTGAGGTGATGGGATTCATCATAGAGGATAAAAGCAACAGTTTTCTTTTAAACATTCTTTATTTTTGGCATAGAAGGAACAATGAATGGTTCCTTCATCAGCAAGATGAATCTTTAAGTTTTCTCGAATAAAAGCAACGCCTTGCAATAGGGCAATATAAGTATTGCGTTTACAGCAGCGAGGCCCCGAATATTTCGCCATCTCTATTAATCCAAGACCGGTTATGCGGTTGGTGTCGCTCCAAGATTTTTTGGATAAAGGCGTCGTATTGGTGAGTATGCTGTAAGCGATACCTAAACCTACGGCTGCGCCGCAACACCCATACAAACCGCAGAACCCTTTCAATACTTTTAAAGAACGCTCATAGGCAATTTTCAAGGCATTGTCGAGTGTTTTTCTATCCTCTCCCAGCGATCGGTAACTACAAGTCAACAACACTGCGGATACCAAATAGTGATGAAACGGATGGTGAAAAGGTAATTCAGGAATGCCCATAATCTTTTCAGCTAATGCTACCGGGGCAAGATCTTGATTTTGATCGTTAAAAGTATTCAGGCAAATTTCATTGACTTTATCGTAAGCGGGGATATCCTCCGGTAGAATTTCCATAACAAATGATGGTTGACCATCTATGACTGGTGTGCTTGAATCTTTAAGCGACAAGCTCTTTCACCTTTTGTGCAGCAGAAGCCGCATCAGGCGTATAAGCATCTGCACCGATCTCATCAGCAAAGTCTTGGGTTATCGGTGCACCACCTACTATAATTTTGATTCTGTCTCTAAAGTCTGCCTCGTTTAAAGCTTGAACGGCTTCTCTTAAGGCGGGCATCGTAGTAGTTAAAAGAGCGGATAACCCTACGACGGCTACATCGGGATTCTCTTTTACTTTCTCAACAAAGGTTTGAGCTGGAACATCGACACCCAAATCCATTACTTCAAATCCGGCACTTTCAATCATCATACGTACAAGGTTTTTCCCTATATCGTGCAGATCGCCATGTACAGTACCTAGGATCATTTTACCACCAGCTTCTTGATCGCCACTTGCTAAGTGAGGTTTTAAAACCTCTACCCCTTTTTTCATGGCTTTTGCTGCCAACAACATTTCGGGAACAAAGAGATCCCCGGCGGAAAAACGAGCTCCGACATCATCCATGGCGGAAATCATTCCTTCGTTTAGAATCATGTTGGGATCGATACCTTCTTGAATGGCTTCCTCTACTAATTTTGGTACAATACGCACTTTGCCTTTACTGACATGATCGTGTATTTCTTGAATTTTAGACATTTTTACCTCACTTTAAAGTTCTTTTTTAGTCAATAAGCCATCTCTATAGGCTTCAATATAATTTAAACAATACTCGTCAATCCCCAATAAGGCTTCTGCGCCGTAAATAACACCGAGCATATCTGTGTTGGTAGGGTCGACAATGGCAGAGTCCATCCCTGCATTGATGGCTAGCACCATAAAGGGCAAGTTGATGTATTTGCGCATGGGTAATCCAAAGGAAATATTGGATAAACCGCTGGTAATGTGGACATCAGGATAAGCTTTTCTGATTTGATGACAGCATTCTACAAAGGATAACAATGCCTCTTCATCGGTAGAAAGAGTAACTACTAATGGGTCGATGTGTAGCCTGGATGGAGCAATACGATATTCTTTTGCTTTCTCCATGATGTTGTTAAAAACATCCATTCTGCGCTCAATGCTTTTGGGAATTCCCTCATCATCGCACAACAAAGCAACGCACTCCCATTCCGTATCGGCAATAACCGGGAAAATGGTTTCTACTTTATTACCTTCCATCGAAACGGAGTTGATCAACCCCGGTTTGTTGCAAAACGGAATGGCATCTACACAGGCTTGGGCACTGGGACTGTCGATACAAATAGGAACATCGGTAACGGATTGTATTTGGTCGATCATCCACTTTAAAGTTTCTACTTCATTTTTTTCAACGGAAGCGCAACAATCAATGTAGGTTGCATTGGCATCTGCCTGCATCTTTGCTCGTTCTCGAATAAGGCTTTCATCCCTCTCTGCAATGGCCTTGGCCACAACAGGTATGGAACCGTTAATTTTCTCTCCAATAATAATCAATGGTTTTCCACATCCTTCTTTATAATAATTCTTTTTCTGCGGCTTTTAAGATAGCGTTGACTTCTTTAGTGATGGTTGGATCTTGCGGAATAATCTCGTCTTCTTCAATCATAGCGAGAGCAGCTTCACCGGCACGCTTGGTTAAAGGCACTTCTCCGGTGGCAATCCAATCTGCCCAAACGCTATCAAATCCGATCGTCGGTTCAAAAACTTCTTTATTTTGGAGAGCTTCGACAGTGTGTTCTTGCTCTAAGAAGCTTTCGCCATCATTGATGACATATTCCAATCCGTCCAGCCCCAAGGATTCTTCATCAATTGTAAAAGGACGTTGAGCTTTGCGTATCATTGCCATGATCTCATTATCTAAGACCAATTGGCTCAGAGAGCAACACATTACACTGGCAAGACTTCCAATACCGGTGATCATAGTTGCTCCGGCCATACTTGGCAACAATGCGTTGATCATTTTCTCATAACCAGCTTGTTCATCTAAAGCACAAGAGGTACAAGATAAACCATAAACGTCGGTCATGAATCCGAGAGAGCTCGCTAACTGAACTGCTAAAGCTGATGAGATTCCGGTTTCCGGTAAACCCAAAATACTTTGAGTGTTTTTCATATTGGCGAAGAAAGTTCTGGAACCGTATATCAGGACACAGTCTGGATTCATCAAATAGGCGATACAAGAGAAACCTAAAATTTCAGCATGAGATTGTATTACAGTTCCTGCAACAGATAAGGGAGAGGTTAATCCACCCATGGGTGCTGCTAATACGGAGATTGGAATACCAAGGGTGACGACGTAGCGCATGGTATCCGTAATCTCTTTCGGCATGAACAAAGGAGATTCCGGAGAAATACCAACCATGCCAATCGGATTTTCAGCCAGGTCGGAGCCACCATAAACCTTAAACAACTCAGCGATATATTTGGAGTTGCTCGCTAAGGAAATACCAGGTCCATATATGGGTTTTTTAGAATACTCAAACATGGCTGCAGTTTGTTTTAATTGGGTAATTTCTGAGGGAACGTCACTGGGATATACCAAAGCGCAAGGAACGTCTAGTTGTTCCAGTTGGTTCATTAAGCGAATGGTATCGATGAGATCTGCTAATTTTCCGTTTCTTCTTTTACCCGTTACCATATCGGCAATCCATGGAGCCCCACCGGTACTATGTGTAAAAGTTTTTCCAAGGGACATATCGATTGTTTTACCGGAGGCTTTACAAGTCAGTGTTACCTTGCTCTTTTGGTTTTTAACGACTTTGCCGACAAAATCAGGATTAAAATAAACCCTTTCTCCTTCAATGCGACAACCGTTGTCTGCTAATTGATCTCTGATAGTGGGATCTTCCACCTTCATTCCGAGGCTTTCTAAAAGGCCAACACCGTACTCATGAAGTTTTTTTACTTCTTCATCAGAAACATAGTTTAATTTGGGAATGTATTGCATAAAAACTCCTCTCAATTCTTTTTATTTTATTTTTTTCTAGCATGTGCAAGTTCCATGCGACGTTCTTTTGTGATGGAAAGCCATATTAGAGTTACAATAATACCGATAACACCCATGGCGGTTAAGTAAGTAAAGAAATATTTGTAACCTGTTACGCCTGGGAACTTATCCAGTAAAGGACCGGCAACCAATGGTGCGAAGAATTCAGCACTGTATCCTAAAGGACAGACAATTGAGGTGACGGTTCCGGTCATTTCTAAGGAGTAGTCTCCTTCTTCAAGAATAGCGTAGTGGAGGGATTGTATACCGTACATAACCGTGTAAAGACTGACAGCACAAATTACAACGATCCATATCAAAGAAGCTTTACCAGGTGTAATCGTGATGCCGAGGATGCTCAAAGTTAAGATGATAAAACAGATTAACAGGATCTTGGAGCTACCGAATTTATCAGCAGCAAAACCTGCAGTAAAACTACCGATGGGGCGCATATATTGTGAAAAGATCGAAAAGAATGCGCCTAAAGTTGCAGTTGCACCAAACACCTGTGTGGTGTAAGGAGTAAAATAAAAATAGCTTATAATTACAGTATAAGATGTAAATATAATTGCAACGACCAACCATGTTGTGGGCATCTTGAGCGCTTTTTTAAGCACCGGTACATTGACAAAAGATTGCCCTTTTACATTTTTAGATTCAAAAGGATCTTTAAAACGGATCCAGAGTAGAACACCTAAAAGAATATGTATTGCTGCATAACCGGCAATGATGGCTGATAAACCTACTTTATCTGAAGCAATTCTAGAGAGGTATGAAAACAATGCAAGCATTGCGGTTGCTTGTACAATATTTACAATGCCTCGTCCTCCTTCAAATAAACCAAAAGCACGTCCTTGCTCATTAGAACTGGCAATCGTACGAATGGCTTTAACCAAAGCGTTCCAAAAGGTCATAATAGTGGTGATACCCCATACTGCATGAATGAGTAAAACAACAGGATAAGGGGGGTAGAACAATAAAATAAGAGCTAAAATACCGGTAACCATAAGAGAAAAGGTCATGAGCTTTCGAGTGGAGAAACGGTCCGCCATAAATCCACCCATGATGTAACCGGGAATAGCAAATAAGCCGTAAACACTGCCTAAAGTACCCATCTGGGTATTGGTTAGGTTAAAATGTAAAACAAATGTGTCATAGTAGTATGCTTTGAAATAAGGAAGCGCGTAAATCATGGCACCGGAAATAATCAAGATGATTAAGGTACCCATATTTTTTTTCAATTTGCCTTCTTCTACAATTTCAGTTGTTGTAATGTTGTCGTTCATTAGTCAATCCTTTTCTTTAGTTCAATATTTATACAGAAATGATGGAATCCTCGAATTTTTTAGAAGTTTTTGTAAAACTATGGTATCCGTCTTTAGTAACGAGAATGTCGTCTTCTAAACGTACGCCACCGATACCTTCTAGGTAAATACCTGGTTCGATGGTAAAGGTCATACCTTCCTCTAATACCAAGTCGTTGGTTGGAGTGATATAGGGTTCTTCGTGAACACTAAGCCCTAAACCGTGCCCTGTTCGATGTAAGAAAAATTCCCCATAACCTTTTTCTGTTATATAATCGCGAGCTGCTTTGTCGATTTCACATGCCTTAACACCGGGTTTTACTTTAGCGACTGCTGCTTGATTAGCACCTAAGACGATATTGTAGATTTCTTCAAGCTTTGGATCGATATCAGAACCCAAGAAAAGACAACGTGTAATATCGGACCAGTAATACTGGTAGTAGGCGCAGAAATCCATTAAAATAATATCGTTTTCTTTAAAGGAGTAGTCGCCGGAAACACCATGAGGATTAGCAGAGTTGGCGGCACCTAGAGCAAGAATAATAAATTCATCTGTGATGACTCCAGGAATTTTTGCCATAAAAGAGTAAAGCATTAAAAGAAGTTCTTTTTCTGTCATGCCGGGCTTAATTTTGGTACGGACGTAAGCGATTGCATCGTCTACAATATCAGCGGCCTTTTGCATTAAAGCGATTTCCGCATCATCTTTAAACATGCGCATTTTATGGAAAATCGTACCGATATCTTCAATCTTAGTAACAGCTTCAGAAAGCACATCGCCGATTTTCATCGAAAAGTAATCTTTATCAATGAATAGTTCATTTCCCTTTATAACGCTTTTAATAGCTTCCAGTGGGCCGTCTTCATCTGTATAGGTTACATCCTCTATACGTCCTTTCATGCAATTGGTATCCACTGTAGGGTTAATCATTTTGCAATATTTTTGTTCAGCGTTTAAATAAAGACCGTAAAAACGTTCATAAGGTATGATGTGAATACCTGTCAAATAATTGATCGTCTCGGGAGTTCCGATGATCACTTCCTTTTTTTCTTCTTGGTTCAGCATTTCATATGCTTTTTCCCGTCTTTTAACAAAATGATTCATAATTTCTCCTTTGCTCTATGCATGTTTTATATTTGCGGACAAGAAAATATAGCCCTAGGGCTATATCTTCTTGAAAGCGCATGGAATCAAT
Source organism: Eubacteriaceae bacterium (assembly GCA_012522805.1). Lineage (GTDB taxonomy): Bacteria > Bacillota > Clostridia > Eubacteriales > Eubacteriaceae > JAAYJS01. The sequence goes on from JAAYJS010000031.1 coordinate 11,259, forward strand.
AAGCTCTATTATTAAATGATTTCTTTTGCTTTTAATGCAGCCGTGGATGCATCTGCTGAATAAATAGCATTGATCCTTTCGGCATAAGCCGGTGTTAATGGAGCACCCCCCACCATATATTTTGCTTCAATGCCTGCATCCTGACAAGCTTTGATAATGTCCTCCATATGAGCCATGGTGGTGGTTAACATGGCAGACATCGCAACAATATCTGCATTGTTTTCTTTTGCTTTTTCAACAAATTCTTCCTTTGCAGTATCCACGCCTAAATTGACGACTTTGAAGCCGGCACTTTCTAGCATCATGACCACAAGGTTCTTACCAATATCGTGCAAGTCCCCCTTAACTGTTCCGATAACAACAGTACCTAAATTATGGATTTCCGAATCCGAAATTAATGGTTTAACAATATCCATACCGGCATTCATTGAGCGAGAAGCCATTAAAACTTCAGGTACAAACATTTCGCTTTTTGCAAATTTTTCACCGACAATAGCCATGCCTTCTAATAAACCTTTATTTATTATATTCGTAGCATCTTCGCCTGCCTTTAAAGCATTATTGATTTCATTGATGACATCGTCTTCTTTACCATCAACCACAAATTGGCTGATTCTTTCATAAGTACTCATTACTACTCCTTTTATCTCTCATTTTTTTTTAATTAATTCATGCTATACTAAAAATCAAAGAGGGAGCATTTTGCCAATTTTGTTATTAATAGCGATATCGAAAATGGCCTTTGCAATCGTAACATCGCAAACGGACATACCGATATTACTACACACAATTAACTCTTCGGCGCTTTCTCTTCCTTTTTTTAGACCTGCAACAATTTCTCCAGTTTGTGCATATACTTTTGGTAACCCTTTGTCCTTAGGAAAATAACCGTTTTGAGCGAAATATTCGTGTTCGTCATGGGAGTCGACGATATATTTGTCAGCACGATATTGTGTTTTAAGGTCAAAATAGGTGTTCATATCGCATGGAAGGATGGTTTGACCATTAGAGATCCAATCATCCTTTACAGCTGTTAAAGGTTCTTTCAAAATGATGGTAGCAGAGCTTAGAACTTCACAATTTTCTGCTACGACTTGGGCGTTGTCAGCTTTGATAATTTCTGCATCTATTTCCGGTTGAACGAGTTTAATCAAATCGTCCATTCTGGATTCTACGATATCATAGATGTAGATTTTATCTAGATTTTTTAAAGTTTTGACGACAAAGCGCACATGTTCGATTCCCTGCACACCACACCCGTACATGCCAAAAGTTTTAGCATCAGGGTGAAGAGCAGCTGCAGCGATGACGGTTACGGCTGGGGTTCTCATAGCAGTAATCCACGTACTATCCATAATAGCCATGGGCACACCCGAGAGAACGTCGTTTAATACAAACAAACCTGTTGTTTGTGGTAAATCATATTTTTTCGGATTGTTGGGATAACATTCAATCCATTTACAACCACAGGCTTTCATTTTTGGAACATAAGCGGGCATAGCGTGGAAGAAAACTTCCGGCCAAGGATGAACACCACCCTTAGCTGGCATTTCATAGTTTTGATGACCATGCTCTATCAAAGTATCTTCGATAATATCTAGGATTTCCTCTCTAGATAAACCGATATTTTCGCATTCATTTTTCGTAAGGTAAAGGGCTTCCTTTCCTAAATCTAAATGTTGTGCGATATATTCGCGATCTTGTTCAAAACTCATTGATGGACCTCCGTAGTTAAAGATTTATTTGCGACACTATATTACATAGCATTGATATGCATAAAACATGCCAAAATAATGATTTTTAAGAAATATAAAAATATGCAAAAAAATCCTCTGAAAAAGCTAAAAACACTTAAAAATAGTTGAATTAAGCGCTTAACTAGATGTTAATATTAAAGAAAAGATCAAGCTCTATAAAAAATAGACCGAAGACATTGGCACTAAAACTTCAAAAAAGAAAAAAATGTCAAAAAATGAAAAATAAATATACGATATTTTTACACAACAATATTTTCTCTCTATCTTCACTCACAATTATTCAGAAAAAAATGTAAATATTAAGTTTTAACGATAAGGAATTCCTTGATAATTGAATAATAAGAAAAAACTGATATCACATAGTAACTCTGGCATAACAATTGCTTTTAATCTTATTAAAGATGTTTGCGATCTATATTACTATTCGATTTTTGTAAGATTCGATTTGATTAAAGGAGAAGCAAATGGATAATTGGAGTCATCATACGACGAGAAGACAATTGGGCATTGAAGTATTGGATAAAGAACAATGCGCAATGATTCATCAAGCTGTTCTAGAAGTATTGAAAGAGGTTGGAGTAGAAATTCACAACGAGCGTGCTCTAGAGATTCTAAAAAAAGCAGGTGCCTTTGTAGAAGGTAAGAGAGCTCGTTTTGCACCGGCAATGGTTGAAAAAGCTATTCGGTCTGCACCTTCACAAGTAACTTTATATGCTCAAGATATGAGTTCTAAAATGATTTTAGGCGGAAGAAGATTTTACTATGGTCCTGGACCTACAGTTATTAATACTCTAGATCCTTATACCGGAGAAAGAAAAATTCCACACTATCAGGATACCTGTAATGCAGTTAAAGTAATGGATGCATTGCCAAATATCGACTATTTAATGGATTTTGGTACTATTGACGATGTCGAAACACAGGTCTTGGACGTTTATTGTTTTAGGGCTATGTATGAAAATTCAAGAAAACCGATTGTACACTGGGCTTACAACCGTGAAAATGCACAAGCCATGATCGATATGGGTTCCAAAATTCGTGGCAGTGTTGAAGAGTTACAAAAATATCCATTTTTTACCATTTATTCTGAGCCTATTACGCCCTTGGTTCATGAAAATGAAGGCTTAGATGTCATGATGACAATGGCAGAGCACGGTTTACCCTTTGTGTATACCTCTGCAGCTCAAGCAGGGATGACCTCTCCGGTTACCCTAGCAGGAACCATTGTTATCCAACTAGCAGAATCTTTAAGTGGCTTGGTTATCAATCAATTAATTAATGAAGGCTCCCCCTACATTATGGGTGGTGTCATCACTGTTGTTGATATGGCATCAATGCAAATTACTTACGGATCTCCAGAATTTAACGTGATGTCTGGCGGTTTGGCAAGTATGTCTAGTTTCTACGATCTACCTGTTTTCACAACAGCTGGTTGCTCTGATTCTAAAGCATTAGATCAACAAAGTGGTATCGATATGGCGACTAGTATCTTAATGTCTGCATTGTACGGTGGTAATCTAATTCATGATGTTGGTTACATGGAGTCTGGATTATTAACATCTACAGAAGCGATGGTTATTGCTGACGATATAATCGGACAAACAAAACAAATTATTCGTGGTATCGAAGTGACCGATGAAAGCTTGGCGGTGGATGTCATTAAAAAAGTAGGACCCGGTGGTAACTTCTTAGCGGAACGCTCTACTTACGATAAATTTAAAACCGAATGGTGGTTCCCAACCGTGTTTAACAGAAAAGTTTATGCTAATTGGGAAGCAGATGGTAAACCGGAATTAAGAGATATTGCCAACGCAAAAGTTAGAAACATTCTTGAAAATCACAAAACACCAGAATTTGATATCGATGTTAAAGAAGAATGCGATCAAGTGTTGAAAGACTTGATAGAGACTTATAAATAGTTTTAAGGAATAGCATGCCGGGTAAGCCTTGGAGGCTAACCCGGCATGCTTCAAAATAAGTTTAACTAATTTGGTTACCTAGCAAACTAACTACTGCTAGGCATCTCAATATGAAAGGTTTACAAGAGGGAAGAAATGAAAGGAAAGAAAGAAAATAACAAAAAATTCTTTGATATTGTTAACAAGTGGGTATTGTTTCCTTCAGGCGGTGCCTTAATCTTCTTTGTGTTATTGGGTGTTTTTATTCCAGAAACCTTTGCTGCCGGCGCGGATCACGCTTTGGGATTTGTCTTAAAGTATTTTACATGGTTTATTACACCAGCGTGTTTTGGCATGGTTATCTTCTGCTTATGGGCAGGCTTCAGCAAATATGGCAGTATTAAGCTAGGGGGTGCAGATGCCGAGCCGACTATGAGCAAACCGGTTTGGTTTGCTATTGCTCTAACTTCCGGGATTGCAGTTGGGATCAACTACTATGGTGTTTACGAACCTTTGTCTTTTGCTTACAATCCTCCGGAGTTTTTAGGCGTTGCGGTTATGAGTGAAAGTGCCATACTCAATGCTTTAAAATACACATTCTTGCATTGGTGTTTCCACCCATATGCTATTTATACATCGGTAGGCATTTGCCTTGTGTTTTTAATCTACAATGCCAAGAAAGATTATCGTGTATGCACGGCACTGTATCCGCTATTGGGTGATAAAACCTACGGACCCATTGGCAATTTTATAGATTCTTTGTCTATTTTTGCTATCATTGCAGGGATCGGTACTTCCTTAGGGTTTGCAACCCTGCAAATAGCGAGAGGTTTAGACATCATCGTTGGATTTGAGAGTAATGCTTTTAGTTGGTTGGTAATTATTGGTTTGACCACCATTGTTTATACGATATCCAGTATTTCAGGATTGCATAAAGGGATTACTTACATCTCCAACTTAAATACAGTTCTATACTTTTTTGTATTGGTTTTTTCCTTTGTCGTTATAGATCCTATTGGCGTTGTTGAGTTAACCATAACTTCTATAGGTCAATATCTCAATCAATTTTTAGACATGTCTCTCTATTTGGATCCTATTATGAGAACAGGATGGGTTGGGGCCAATAACGTTTTCTTTAATACTTGGTGGATTGTTTTTGCTCCATTAATTGGTTTGTTTTTAGTAAAGTTAGCCTATGGAAGAACCATTCGGGAATTTGTAACCGTTAACCTAATTGCACCGGTAATTTTTTCTTTTGGATGGTTTGGCATCTTTGGTGGTGGCGCTATAATTCTAGAAAAATTTCATGGTACGCAAATCGGTAAGGCGATTTCGGAAATTGGTTCTGATATGTCCTTATATGCGTTTTTCAACGAACTGCCAATATCAAAACTAATGAATCCGATAGCATTACTGATTGTTATTTTGTCATTTATAACATTAGCAGAGTCCATGACAATGTCTATCGCTGCTATGACTCTTAAAGAATTTAAAGATGAAACTGGGGAAGCAAGCCCGCCCAGAATTGTATCGGTTTTCTGGGGGGTAGTAATGGCGTTGGTAGCGTATGTCTTATTGATTACAGGAGGAACTGCAGCATTGCAAACTTCGAGTATTGTGTGTGGTTTACCTTTATGTGTGCTAATTGTTTTCATGATGGTCTCTCATTATAAAGCAATGAAGAGTCTTTATAAATTCGATATTTACAGCCGTGGTGATCTGAAAGTTTATGATACCGAAGAAAAGAGTAGATTGGAAGGTGTTTCACTCAAAGATTCTTAATACAGGAACAGATCTTACTGTCCCATTAAAATGATTTTCTAAAATCATCGCATATCGTTGTATTTATAATTAAAGTGACTGGTTGGAATAAAAAAATTAAGGAGAATTTTATGGATGACATTGAAGTAAAAAACCTCATAGATCAAATGCTAGAATTAGTTGATTTGCACCATAAAGGTGTTCTTATTCTCGACAGTCAACAAAATATCATCAAATGCAACGATATGTTTTTAGATATTTTTAATATAGAAAGGAATCTTACAGAAAAAGAGCTTAAAGATAAAGTCAACAAAGTACTACGAGACTACGGCATTCAAAAGGAGAACCTTTTCTTAAAAAGTAAAGAAAATAAACAGATCAATATCACCTATCAAGCTATTAAAGTCTTTAATAAAGCCTACGATGCTTGGCTATTTGAAACCGTGTCTAAAGAAGATTTACGCAATAGTATATTAGAAAATATGGTGCATTTCGGTCAAGATGGCATACATGCTGTAGATATGGATGGCAATATGATTTTGTACAATAAAGCTCAAGGGAAAATTGATTGTCTGGATCCTGAGGAAGTATTAGGTAAACACGTAACGGAAATTTATGCACTAGACGACAACACTTCTTTATTGTTAAAGGTATTGAAAACAAAACAACCAATCGACACACTTCGCCAATCTTACTATACAAGAAAGGGTGCGTTTGTCGATTGCGTGACTTCCGTTATACCTCTTTACTATAAAGACCAAATGGTAGGGTCTATGGCCATTGTTAGAGACTACTACAATGTATTGAAAACATTGGAAGAAAACCATATGGTTTATGGAAAAGATAAGAATCATCAGAAACCGAAATATTCCAAGAAACAAACGCGGTACAATTTTTTGGATATATTGACGGTCAACGAAGACTTTAAGAGAAATATCGATATTGCAAAGTTAGCTGCGGACACCAACTCCAGTGTATTGATTATTGGAGAGACTGGCACAGAGAAAGAAATGTTTGCTCAAAGCATACATGATTACAGCTTGCGACGAAAAGATCCCTTTGTGGCTATCAATTGCGCGGCCATTCCTGAAACACTGTTGGAAAGTTTGTTATTTGGTACAACAAAAGGGACTTTTACCGGCGCCATGGACAAGCCAGGGTTATTTGAAACAGCTGGTTGTGGAACAGTTTTTTTAGATGAAATTAACTCCATGTCTCTTTTTCTACAATCTAAACTCTTAAGAGTATTGGAAGAGAAAACTGTGACACGTTTAGGTTCACAGGATTTGATACACATCGATGCACGGATCATCTCTTCTTGCAATGAGAATCCTATTGCCGCTGTTGATGAAAATCGCTTGCGAGGAGACTTGTTTTATCGTTTGGCGGTAGTGTATATCGTCGTACCTTCTTTGCGTAAAAGGCCGGAAGATATTCTGTATCTTACACAAAAGTTTATTGAACGCTACAATCAAAAGTTCGGGAAGAAAGTGAGTGGTCTCTCTGAAAAGGTAACAAACTTTTTTTACCAATACCCTTGGCCCGGCAATGTACGTCAATTAAAGAATCTTTTGGAATCGGCGATAAACACCGTTGATACAAATGAATCGTATTTAGAAATGCACCATTTGCCCAAGTATCTCTTCAACGAGGAAGATCAGCTACGTTATGGTTTTAATTACCATGTTGCTGCAGAAAAAACACCGCAAAAGACGTTTACGTCATCTCCTAGTAAAGAGAATAAAACCGAAGATGTATTTGCAAGGATCGAGCAGGAAGAAAAAGAATTTATTATACGTCATTTGGAACTCAATATGGGCAATATTTCAAAAACTGCTAGAGAATTGGGAATGAGTAGACAAAAATTGTATTATCGTTTAAAAAAGCACGGTATTAAATAATGAATAATCATGCTAAAGGCATTGCAATGGCAATAATTGGAGCAACAGCGTACGGTTTTTTGCCTATAATTGCTAAATTTCTTTTAAACATCGATGTGAGCAGCTCCGATGTTTTAGTTTCTCGATTTATCATCGTGTTGCTGTTAACGGGTGCGTATTTAGTTTTCAAGAAAAAATTGACTGTACCATCGATAAAACAGGCACGAGACCTCATAGCATTTGCCGCATTGGGTTATGGTGGTGCTATATATTTATTAACGGAATCGTGTCGTTTTATACCTGTCAGTCAAGCGACGGTCATTCACTTTTCTTATCCCTTCTTTGTAGCGTTGTTTATGGTGATGTTTTTTAAGGAAAAAATAACGAAGCTTAAGATCTTAGCTTTGTTGTTGATCGCCTTAAGTTTGAGGTTCTTTATTGGAACTGATATACAAGCTAACATCAAAGGAATCATTTTAGCGCTAACCTCCGGCTTGGCTTTTGGTGCATATATGACCAGTATCAATCAAAGTAGCTTAAAGGGTTTTGACACTATGAACTTGATGTTTTATTTGTCACTGTCGGTGATTGTGACATTTGGAACTTTTGCTCTGGTAGCGGGGCAATCGCATTTGTTTTCGCTTCAGCCAATAGCGTATGGATATATCCTTCTTTTAGGTTTGACTTCTGTTGTTGGTATATCGTTTGCAACGATGGCGGTTCGAACCATTGGAGAAACCCACACAGCAATGCTCTCGCTGGTGGAGCCGGTGGTATCTTATTTGGGAGGGATTGTTATTTTTTCTGAGAAAATGTCTCTCAGAAATCTCATCGGAAGTTTTATCATGCTTTTGGTCATTTTAGTCGTCATTGGTGATGAACAAGCTTCAAAAAATAAAGAGAGCTTTAAATAAAGAAAGGACAAACTATGTTCGAAAAAGTACAGTTGCCGATTAGTTTAAATCAACAGCAATTGTTCCAAAATATGAAGATAACCCCTGAATTGAACAATTACGATGTCTTTGTAAAAACTTACGAGTCCTTATGGAAAAAATTACCCAATTTAGTTCAAATTGAGGGTGTATTTAAACTATGGAAAAATACTTTTGGAAAAGAAATACACGAAGATTTGGCTCATACTTCTCATTTAGTGTATTGCCTAGTTACTTTAGGTAAAGACATTAGCGATCAGTGTACAGCATACTTTGCCGAGAGGGACTATGTCAGTGGGATGATGATAGACAGTATCGCAGATTTGTTGCTGTTTAATGCATCCAACAACCTCTATACCCTCGTTTGTAAAGAGATATCTGAAAAGAGAGGTTATGGATTGACGAGACGGTACTCTCCCGACGATCGTACGATTTCCATTGTGCATCAAAAGACCATACTGGATGTTTTTAAAGAAGATGATCTATCGATAGATATTGGCATTACAGAAGGTTATATGTACAACCCTTTAAAGACATTGGGCTACGTGTATGGTGCCGATAGAGATTTGCAAATGACTGGCGTAGACCATGATTGCCGGTATTGTAGCAATATAAATTGTGAGATGAGAAAAAGCTTTAAAAAGTCGGTATAAACAATAAAAATAAAGCTTTAAAAATAAAATTTCTTTTTTACGGATCAGCATTCCCATTATTACAGCGTGGGTTAAAGAGTCAAATTTAAGTAAAACTTGAATTCATAATGAATAACAATAAGGAGAGAAAAACATGGGAAAAGAATTGCTTTTAAAAGTATTGAGACACGAAGAAGCGGATCGGGTGCCATGGGTGCCGTTTGCTGGAGTTCATGCTGGAGCTTTAAAAGGCTATTCAGCGAGAGAAGTTCTGACTGATGAAGAAAAACTTTACGAATCCTTGATGGAGGTATTTAAACTCTACGAACCCGATGGTATGCCAGTACATTTCGATTTACAAATCAAAGCAGAGATACTGGGATGCGAACTATTGTGGGCGGAAGAAAACCCACCTTCAGTTTTAAGCCACCCCTTTGCCGGCACCGAGCTTAAAGTTCCTTGTAAATGCAAAATACCTAAAAAAACTGATGGCCGTCTACCTATTTTTTTAAACGTAATGGAACGATTAAATAAAGAAATCGGCGACAAAACTGCTTTGTACGGGCTTATATGTGGTCCTATTACACTGGCTTCTCACATCAGAGGTCCGGAATTTTTTATGGATATCATCATGTATCCGGATTACGCTAAACAAATGATGGAGTTTTGCGTGGAAGTGTGCAATACATTGTCCGACTATTATGTCGAAGCCGGCATGGAAATAATTGCTATTGTCGATCCGGTGCTCAGTCAAATATCTCCAAAATCCATAGAAGACTTATTCTTAGAAGGCTTCACAGCTATCTTTGATTTTATTCGAAGTAAAGATGCTTATGGTTGTTTCTTTGTGTGCGGCAATGCTACTTTGCAATTGGATGTTATGTGCCGTTCCAATCCGGATTGCATTTCTATTGATGAAAATGTCAACATATACGAGGCGAAAAAAATAACCGACCAATACAATATCACTATCGGGGGAAATATTCCTTTAACCACTGCCATGCTTTTTGGGAATCAGCAAGACAATATGAAATATGTAGTGGATATGTTGGACAATATCGATCATAAAAATCTTATTGTTAGTCCTGGTTGCGATATGCCCTATCATATTCCGGTAGAAAATACAATTGCCTGCGCTCAAGCAGTCATCAATACAGAGGAAACTAGAAAATTTATTGAAAATTATGAAGCGGTTGATAATCTGCCGGAGGTAACTCTCCCGGATTACAATAAATTGGACAAACCTTTGATAGAAGTATTTACTTTAGATTGGGAAACCTGCGCAGCTTGTACCTACATGGTCAAAGCAGCAGAGATAGCGGAGGAAGTGTACGGAGATAAAATAGACTTGAGAGTTTATAAATACAACACGTTAGAAGAAATCGCCAGAACAAAGGCCATGGAAGTAGAAAAATTACCTTCGATTTATGTTAACGGCGAATTAAAATGGAAATCTATCATTCCCAGCCGTCAGGAGTTGACAGAATTATTGGATACTTTGATTTAATAAAGACGATTTTTATCATTCTTGAAAGGAGAAAAGCGTGAAATTATTGCTTTTGACCGGTTTTTTAGGTGCTGGAAAAACAACTTTACTTAAAAAATGGTTGAAAGAAACTCAAAGTTTTCGTATCGGAGTATTGATGAACGAATTTGGCGATATGGGAATAGATGGTCGTCTGATTGAGGAAAACGGACTGACTCTTTTAGAGATCAGTGGTGGCAGTGTTTTTTGCGCTTGTCTCAAAGAAGACTACATCCTTGGCCTCATTTCTCTATTGTCGAGGGATTTGGATCTGGTGATTGTTGAAAGCTCAGGCATGTCCGATCCCTCCAATATGGAGACAGTATTGACAACTGTAAAGGAGCAAGCCGGTAAAGGTTACGACTACCTAGGTGCTGTATCGATTGTTGATGCTCGGTATTTTTTGGAGCAACAAAAAGTGATTGTTGCCATCAATCGTCAAATTGCTTACTCCAATATTGTAGTTGTTAACAAAATAGATCTGCAAACTGAAGAGAATTTAAAAAAAATAGAGAAGTCTATTCATGAAATCAATCCAAAAAGTTGCATATTTTATTCTGAATATGGAAATGTTGCTCTTCCAGAAATTTTGAATGCTATATCAGGACGCCCGATACCCGATGCAGAAGAAAGCATCAATACTCCGGAAAACAGACTGAAAACAGGGGTATTGACCTGTGAAAAACCAATTCCAAAGACTGACTTTATGTCCTTTGTGGATGCAATTAAACCTTATACTTACCGGATCAAAGGTTTTTTAAAGAGCGACAAAGGTAACTTCGAAGTTAGTTCGGTTGGTACCTTGTCTCATTACCGTCATTGGCCGGAAAATATCGATAAGACCGAAGTGGTCATTATCTCGTCAGTGGGAATCAAAATCGTGAGCTTGGTTCATCGCACATGGAAAGAAATGGGACTCAAAGCTCCGATCGAATTTAAATAAACTGACGATACTAAATACAATTAAACAAAATAGAGATTACTTAGAATTGCAGACAAGGATATAAAAATTATTGGTATAGCAGATTAAGTAATAGAATATGCATGCAGAAGAAGTGTCAAAAAATAGATTTAATAAGGTGGACTGTGAAAAAAATTAAGAGAGAGAGACGATTAATTCTAGCGATACTGGTTGTGTTGATATTAATAGCTGGTTGTAGCAGTGAAGCCGACAATTTGATAGAAGAAAAAGACCGATCATCATCTACAGAGGAGGTAATCTTAGAGATTGGAATGTTGGGCACGACTATTAAGCCCGTAGCGGTGATTATAGCCGAATCCAATGGTTTTTTTGAAGAAGAAGGCGTTGTTGTCAATTTTCAAAAAGTCTCTTCTATGAATGATGCCTATTTGGCGGTTGCGAATGGCGACTTGGATATCTACCTTTTTAGTAGCACTGCAGCGGCTACCTTTATCACCCAAGGGACCACAACCCTTCGAGTGTTTGGTGGCACCGTTAGTGAAGGGTCGGAAATTATGGCAGCAAAGGGTAAAGGCATTCAAATCAAAAAAGCGGAAGATTTTGTTGGGAAAACTATCGCTTGTCAAATGCCCGAAACGGGACAGATGGTTCTCAAAGACTATCTAAAAAAAGAAGGCTACACCATTGGTTCTCCCGATGAAGATGTTGATGTTAAATTTATCTACGTCAACGATAGTCACACTGCCATGGAAGGATGTGTAAAAGGCGAGTATGATTTGTGTATTACCAATGCGTCCTTGGGTTATTATGCGGACGACTTCGGCATTGATGTGGTGGCAACGGTTAAAGATTTTGTCAATCCCTATCCTTGCTGTCGTCAAACATGTTATGAAGGCACCTATACAGAGAAAAATGATGATTTGGTAAAATTTGAAATCGCTGCTCTCAGGGGCTACGAATTTTACCTGAACAATGAAGAAAAAACGTTGGACATTTTGGAAGCATATTCCGGTGAAAAACGCGATTTTTTAAAGGCACAAATTTATGGAACGGAAAACTACACTCCAATCATGCGAGTTTCCTTGGATCCGGATAAAAAAGCCACGGTAGGATTTTACAAAGCTTTGGACAATATTGGTGAAATTGAAAATGCTTTGGAAGTGGACTGGGATCAGTATGTCGTGACGGATATCTATGAAAAAGCTTTAGCGACCTTGGTTGAAAGAGAGCCGGACAATGCCCTGTGGACCGATTTGAGAGATTATTTTAAAATGCATAATTAAAACCAGAATGCATGGAGAACCAGTATGGCAGAATATAGAATAGAAAACCTGAGTTTTTCATACACGAAGACTGCGCCACCTGTGCTTAAAAACATCCATCTTACCATTGATGATGGCGATTTTGTTTGTGTTGTAGGCCCATCAGGTTGTGGAAAAACCACTTTATTACGTCTCCTTGCGGGACTAGCACTGCCAACCGTCGGTTCTATTAAAATGAATGGCAAAACCATTACAGGTCCGGGGACAGATCGAGGAATTGTCTTTCAGAATTATACATTGTTTCCTTGGATGGTTGCCAGAAAAAATGTGGAATTTGGTATTCAGCAAACGAAACAAGATCTATCTCACGGAGAGGTGCAGGACATCGCAAATCAGTTTTTACAAAAAGTAAAGATGGAAGAGGATGGAGATAAATATCCCTTTGAACTTTCCGGGGGTATGCGGCAGAGAGTTGCTATTGCCCGAGCCTTGGCCATGGATGCAGATACATTGTTATTGGATGAACCCTTTGGCGCTTTGGATCCTAAAATACGTGCAAACTTACAGGATTTACTGGTAGAGCTTTGGGATAATGCCGGAAATATGAGAAAAACAGTCATTTGTGTGACCCACGATATTGACGAAGCGGTACGTTTGGGTAATCGTATCTTTTTTATGGATCAGGGTACCATTTCGAATGAAATTTCCGTTGATTTACCGAGAACTAGACATTTCCAAGACCCGATCAACGGACCCAAGATGTGTGGCATCAGAAGACAACTATATGCCCTATTTGATAAAAGTGGAGCTGTAACGGAAAAATGAAAATAAAAAATATGCTTATTGCCCATGTTTTTCTCTTTATCCTTTTATCGATATTGTTGTTGATACCTAAGCAGCGTCCGATGGTCAAGGATTCCGGCGCTATGTTGGTAGCCATCGTTTTAATAGAGACTATTTTTTTAATAGCGGTCGCAAGTAATAAAACTGCAGACAAGGGTGCTTACGATATTGTTACCTTTATTTGGATTTTCTTTATCATTTGGGAATTGACAACGTCTGTTTATAATATTGGTCATCCTGTTTTAGCACCTTCACCGGAAAATGTGTTCAAAGTCTTTCAGGTTCAATGGCAAAAACTATTGCTCAATGTGGTTTATTCTTTGAGACTTTTATTCTCAGGGCTTTTCTTAGGTTTAACCTCAGCAATTTTTCTGGGACTGTTTGCAGGATGGATAACCAGACTCAAAAACTTTACTCAACCCATTGCCAATGTGATGGCTCCAATACCGGCAGTGGTTTTTTCACCCTATTTGGTATCGGTTATGCCATCTTTTCGAAGCGCCTCCATGTTGGTCATATTTTTAGGCGTTTTTTGGCCAACCTTTTTAACCACCATCAACCGTATTGCTTTTATAGAGCCTCAAATACTGGATACTGCACGATCTTTTAATCTCAGCCATTCCATTATGATTAGAAAAATATTGTTGCCTTATATTTTACCCGGGGTTGTGTCCGGTTCAAAGATTACTTTGACGACTTCACTTTTAATGCTGAATTTTGCAGAGCTAATGGGGGCTACCCACGGTATGGGTTATTATGTACAAAATAGCATTACCTATGCCAATTACACCCACGCTGTTGCTGGAATCATCGTCATTGGTATCGTGGTGACGGTATTAAATATTTGGGTAACCAAGATTCAAAAACATGCCATTGGTTGGCGTTAAAAGAGAATGGCAAATAAGCATCCGATGGAACCATCGGATGCTTATTTTTTGTTCTGAACAGATGCCGTATTAATAAAGATTTACACGAACCAAATAGCTTATAGCATTGGATTGCTGTACGCTGCATTTCTGCTCGATGCCACCTAAAGTGGGAGCACAGAGCGGGAGAGTTCGTCATAATTGGGCGACTCTATTGTTAAAAATGCTGGCACTATGACGTTGATAAGATCTTCCCTTCAAAAGGGGAACCGATTTAAAATGATTATAATTGAAAATCGGTGGGGTGACAAGAGTTGTTTGCGATGGTAGAAATAAGCCCAGCACCACTGAAAAACCCTCCCGAGCCATGTGGTGGCTTTGGAGGGTTTGAAGATTCAAGCGATCACTTAAAAGCAACATAAACAAAAGCTCATGCATCACTGTTTATTAAGAGGGCGGCTGTGTAAGCCAGTCGATGGGCACCGTAGTAATAGGGCACATCATTGTCGGCACACAGTTCGGAAACCAAAATACCGGCGCCTTCTAAAGAAACAAAGGCGAGTTCCGGAAAGCGACAAGGGGCGTCGGGATAGGTACAGGTTGGACAGATGCGGCAACACCCCGCAGATAAAGGTAAAATATCCTTTACCTCTGTTTGGATCCATGCGACCAAATCGGCAAAACGTTTTTGGTGCTGCTTTTCCAATTCTTCCATCGCTTCAAAATCGAAGCTGTCCTCGATGTCTCCGATGCTTTGCAGCAGTATGCCGCTATTAAAAGATCGGATGCGATGTTCCATTTCTTCCAAAGTGCCGCATGCCGGAGGGCAAGTCCAACAAAGGTCGTATTGATGACACTTATTGGACATGCACATTTTACGCACCTCCGGGTTCAACTTCAGGGTTTCCGGTGGGATGGCTTGAGCAGTATAAAAACCCAGCTTTTCAGCTTGTTGAAGGATGTTGTCGATATTCATACACGTCGTTTTACCCTCAGTTGTATTAGAACATTTTTTTGCTAACGACTTTAATGGCTTCGGTTACGGCATCGTAGGCACCGGGGTACATACTTTCCGGACCGCCCATGGTGTTACAGGGGATAAAAGCTCTTTTACCCGCTGCCCGACAAACATCCTCTACTATTTTCAAGGTTTCTTCGGCGGTCCAGTCCGGTTTATCGATTTTGGAGCTGTCGATTCCACCCATAAAAATGATATCATCGCCGTATTTTTCAATCAATTCCGGCACATTGTTGGTGCTCATAACCCCTTGCCAAACATCAATACCCATTTCGATCATGGAGGGTACTAAGGTAGCGGCGTAGGAGTCGGAGTGATGGATGATCAATTCAACCCCCAAGTCTCTGTACCTTTGATAGACTTTTTTATAGGGATCTAAGAAGAACTCGTTAAACATATCCGGCGATAGGAAGGTCGACTTTTGTGTTCCCCAGTCATCGTGGTGGAAGAGGGCATTGGGTTTGAGGTGTTTGCAGATATCCTCCGCATAGGCCAATTCAAACTCGGTGATATAAGCGATGAGTTCGTGCATGGCCTCCGGTTCTTCATAAAAAGCCATGAGGCAGTTTTGAATTTCCAATAAATAGTGGGTTTGCTCAAAGATACCCGGTGCTATAAAAGGAGCGACAAAAAACTCGTTGCGGTCGATGGCTTCCATCTCTTCGACAAAGGGTGCCCAATCTTCTTCTGAGTAGGAGGTTGCCGGCGCTTTGACCACATCTTTCCATTTTGTTACGTCTTTAACGACAATGTGCTCTTCGTCGTGAATGGGAAAGGGTCCGGGCATCCCTTCCGGGAAGGAGATGGTTACGCCCCAAGGGTTGACCACCGGTGGTCCGCCGGGCGTTGCCGGCGGTGTTGCGGTCCAATAGGGGTGCATCAGTAGTTTAACAAATTCGTATTGATTGACATAACGGTCGGGGTTTCCTCTTTTGAGGGTTTCTAAAAAATTTTCTTTGATAGATAGCATTGATCTCTCCTTTTTTCGGTGACATGATAGAGTTTGACATGTAGTTGGCCGTATCGAATATTAAACGTATGCATGGAATAGCAACAGAATTTTTGTTTTGTCGAAATGTTTTAAAAGAATCCGACCTTTAATGCACGGCACAATCAGGTCTTTGCACACAACACCAAAGTTCGAACTACATCGTCCTTAGCTGGGATTGTCTGTTTTTGGGAAGGGGTTGACGATAAAGAAGACAATGGCTCCGATAACAGCAATCGCCATACCCACCTTCATCGGTGCGATGATGGCATCGCCGGTGATATTGGCAATGATTCCGATCCAATAGGTGGATAGGAAGGCGAACAAGTTCATCACTGCTAAAATAATGGAACTTGCAAAGGCAACTTGCTCAGGAGAGCACATCATTCCGACGATCATCATCGTCGCAGGCATGATGATGGAGAAACCGACACCCACCAAAGCTGCACCAAAGGTAACGGCGATGACATTGGGCACAAAGAGCAGAATAGCATAGCCAATGGCGATGATGGCTAAAGCAACGCCGATTAAGAACCTTCCTGTTACCTTAAACAAGGTACCGAAGATCACACCTGCAATCATCCCACCGACGGTAAAGAAGGATAGAACGATGGCGGCGGTGGCGGCATCACCGAGGTTTAGAATGGATAAATAGGTCGACATACCCATGAGCATGGGATAGGTGATAAACATACCAGCTCCGAATAAAACAGAGGCGATCCAAACGCCGAGGGGCAGTTTGGGTTTTTCTTGGCCCGCTGCGCCTTCCGGTACCGCAGCTGCGACGGGTTCCGGTAAGAACAATAGAACTAATACTAAAGAAATGATCGCAATAGCGTGGGGTAGGAAGCAATAATACCATTTGATGCCTGCAAAAAAGCCGCCTAAGAATTGAAAGATAATTCCGCCGACGTTCATCATCAAGGTACCCATACCCATCATGCTGGCGCGTTTGTCGCCCTCAAAGTGGCCCAGTACCAAGGCGTTTCCTAAGGGAGAGATGATCCCTAAACCGATACCAAAAATAGCACGACCCAATAGAATGAGCGTAAAATTGTCGTTGGTGAAGTAAGGTGCAACACCGCCCACAACAAAAAGTAGGATACCCAATGCGGAAAGCATTTTGTATTTGACCTTATTACCCGCCAACATTCCGGCGATAACGGCCGAAGGAATAACAGCCAGCGAAGGCAAGGTGGATGTTAAATAAATCGTGGAAACCGGTAATTGCGGATATGCTTCCATGATGCTATTCAACGCAGGTGTAATGGTACCGATACCCATCGCAATAAAGAAGATGGACATAATTGCCGCTACACCGGTAAACCGAACATTATTTCTCGTAGTCATGATTGACCTCCCATAACTTTTATTTTATTTCTGTATACCGAAAATATCTTCACGATAAGCTTCGATATAATCCATACAATATTCATCATTTGCCAACAAGGCTTCCGTTGCGTAAATGATCCCTCTCAGGTCTCTGTCTAGGGGATCTAAAACGGCGGAGTCCAGGCCGGCTTGCATAGCCAATACGGTGAAGCCCATATTGACAATTCTACGATAGGGTAGATTAAAGGACACGTTGCTCATAGCGCCGGTAATGTGTACATCCGGCTCTAATTTTTTGATTTCTCTCATAACGTCCAAAATCATCAATACGCCTTCTTCCGAAGTACATAACATTTCAACCAGAGGATCAATATGAATTCTGGATGGTGCGATACCGTATTCCTTTGCTTGAGCCATGATTGTTTTAAAGATATCGATGCGTTGTTCGGCTGTTTTTGGAATGCCGGTGTCGTCACATAACAGTGCGACCACTTCCCATTTTGTATCGGCGATCAGCGGGAAAATCTGTTCGATTTTGTCGCCTTCCAAGGATACGGAGTTAATCAGACCCGGTTTGTTACAAAATTGAGAGGCTTCTGCACAAATAGCCGCGTTGGGGCTATCCACCGCAATGGGCGTGTCCGATACGGACTGTACCAGATCGATGAGCCACTTCATGGTTTCCAGTTCAATCTCGTCTTTTACGGAAGCGCAGACATCTAAAAAGTCGGCACCGACTTCCGTTTGCTTAATCGCAAGATCTTTAATAAATTCTTCGTCCTTGGCTTCAATGGCTTTTGCAACTGACGGTATAGAACCGTTAATCTTTTCGCCTATGATTATCATATTGATCCTCCATCAAATTAAAATTTAAAACAATTCCTTACTCACTTCGTCGATGACCTCGTCGGTGGCTTCATAAACACCTTCAAAGGATGAGAAGTTGAGCCCTTGGCTGAGACAAGGAATAAAGTATAGTTTTCCACATTCTTCACAGATTTTTTTCGTGTAGTTGTAGATATTTTCTCTGGTCCAATCCGGGAAATCCACAACGCCGGAGTCAATGCCACCCATAAAGGTAATATCTTTACCGTATTTTTCAATGAGTTCCGGCAAATTGTTGGTGGTCATGGCGCCTTGCCACACATCGATACCCATTTCGATCATGGCCGGTACCAATGTCGCCGCGAAGGAATCGCAATGGTGAACGATAAATTTGACACCGTTGTCTTTGTAGTATTGGTATACTTTCTGATAACCCGGGGCGATAAATTCATCAAACATGGCGGGAGATAAGAAGGTGGAACGTTGGGTTCCCCAGTCGTCGTGATGGAAGATGACTTCCGGTTGGATGTATTTGATCAATTCTGCCGCGTAGTCCAATTCTCTTTGAACAATGACGTCGATCATAGCTTTCATGCATTCCGGTTCTTCGTAGTAGGCGACAAGGGCTTCGTCCATACTCATCAGGTGATGGGTGTGTTCAAAAATACCCGGTGCGACAAAAGCAGTCACGTATTTTTCGCCTTTTTCACGAACTGCATCTGCACGTGCGATAGCCGCTGCCCAGTCTTCTTCCGGGTAAATGGCGGATGGCACCTTTAAGTATTCTTCCCATTTTGTAATGT
The DNA here is from genome assembly GCA_012522805.1 of Eubacteriaceae bacterium. Lineage (GTDB taxonomy): Bacteria > Bacillota > Clostridia > Eubacteriales > Eubacteriaceae > JAAYJS01. The sequence goes on from JAAYJS010000031.1 coordinate 30,503, forward strand.
CTTTGACGACTATTTTATCCTTCGAATGAACGGGAAATCCACCAATCTGGCCCTCCGGCCAACTTCTGGTCACTCCCCAATCGTCGACTATGGTTTCGCCGGGCATGATGTTTTTGCCCATGGGTGCTTCCAAAATAATATCCATGAATTCGTATTGCTTCACAAACCTGTCCGGATGGCCACCTTTAATGGTTTCGAGGAAATTTTCTTTGATCGATAGCATTCTTTACCTCACAAATTTTATAAACTTGCTATCAATTCTTTGGCAACGGTTACAGCGGAGCCGGCGTCTTGTGCATAGCCGTCAGCGCCAATTTCGTCGGCGTATTCTTCTGTAACGGGGGCGCCGCCAACCAAAACCTTGAAGTTGCCGACATCGCAGTTTTTGGCCGCTTCGACGGAGGCTTTTAAAGCGGGCATGGTGGTGGTTAACAACCCGGAGAATGCAACGACTTTAACATCCGGATTTTCTTTAATCTTTTCAATAAACGTATCGACGGGAACGTCCACGCCCATATCGATAACATCAAAACCGGAGCTTTTAATCATCATAGCGACCAAGTTTTTACCGATATCGTGCAAGTCTCCTTCGACGGTACCGATGATGCATTTACCCAACTTTTCTCCTGCACCGGAGGCCAATTGAGGTTCGATGACTTCTAAACCTAATTTCATTGCTTTGGCGGCAATTAGCATTTCTGGGACAAAGATTTCATCTCTTGAGAACGCATCGCCGACATCCCCCATGGTATCGACCATAGCATCCAAAATTTCTTGTGCGTCTGCACCTGCATCCAAGGCTTCCTGCACAACACCGGCAATTTTTTTCGTTCTACCTTTTTGAACCATTTCTTTGACTTCATTTAACTTCGACATTGATCTCCTCCAAATGTGTTAATTCTAGTTAATTTAGAATAAAATTAACTGCTATTAAAAGAATACAACGATTCCTTGGGCTTGTCAAGATAAATTGTAAATAACAGAAAACATCTATATATACTCAAAATAAAACCTTTAAATGGGCATTATAACGTTAAATAATGGATAATACATAAAAAAATGCTCATTGACATCGATCAAGCATGGGTATACAATATAAATATAATTAATTGCAATTAATTTTATCGTTTCAATGACCTGTTCATGAAGGAGGAAAACATGAGTCAAAAAATCGGTCGCTGGATGGAAAGAGCAGCCCAACGAGATTATTCAAAATCTTGGCAAATACCGGGAAAATTTCCTTGGATCTTTCAACAGCCAAAACCGCCTATAACAGGACGGCCTATTTCGGTTAAGGAGAATTATTTGCGTTGTGTAAAAGGGGATAAACCCTACTGGATGCCGGCTTATTTTTATGAGGTGAATATCGTTTGGCCCGATGCTTTGGAAGAACACCCCATTCCGGAAGTGGATGGTTACGACTGGTGGGGTGTCGATTGGATACTGGTGGACGATATCGACGGGATGATTACCCGACCGGGAACAAGAGTTATATCTGAATTTTCAAAATGGAAAGAAGAAGTGGAATGGCCGGATTTATCTTTAGTTGATTTTGCTACTGACGGCGCAAAAATTCAAAAAGCTTACGACCCCGACCGTCCCCATGTTTACGAATGTGTAGAAGGCATTACCGAACGCCTCCACGAGATGATGCCCTTTGACGAATGCTTAATGGCCTTTTACGAAGAACCGGAATTATTGCGGGAGTTCCACGAAAAAATGGCTGACTACAAAATAGAGTGTTGCAAACAAGTTTTTACCCATTACGGGCGGGTAGACGGTGTGGTGTACCACGACGACTGGGGTACGCAACGATCTGGTTTTTATTCCAACGAAATGTTTAGAGAACATATTATGCCGCCAACCCAAAGACTCCTTGATTACATGATCAGTCAGGGCATGTTCCTCGAACTCCATTCCTGTGGCAACAACATGCAATATGTTCCGGAAATCATTGAAATGGGTTTTGACATGTGGACACCTCAAATAGATGCCAACGACATCGAGGCGCTCTACGACAATTATGGTAAGGACTTGAGTTTTTCTTTTATGTTATTCCTTAAAAAAGAATGGGATGAAGAAAAAGTAAGAGAAACCGTGCGTGCTTTTGTCGATCGTTTTGGTGCTACCGGACGCACCATGTGTTGGATAAGACCGGAAGATATCGGAGAAGTCGGCATGAAACAAGACGATATTGCCCGAGACGAATTGTACCGCTACTCACTCAATTATTACAATCAATTATACGGTCGCAAATAACGTTTTTGATTGGAGAAATCAGTATGAATTTAAGAGAAAATGCAATGGCTATTTATCATAGGGAACAACCGGATTTTTACGGTGATCTCATGGATGCGATGACCTTTATCATCGACCCTGTCTTTGCACAAGACTCCTTGATCCCCGATGACGGTCAAGAACATCGAGACTCCTGGGGGACGGTAAAGGTCTTTTTACCCGGAGAACCGGGTGCGCATACTCGGGTTACCCAAGACAATGCTGTCATTACAGACATCACCAAGTGGGAAGAACAATTGACAGTGCCGGATATAGATGATCTAGATTGGACAGATGCCGTCGCACAGGCCAAAGCTGTCAATCGAAAGGAAAGCTTTGCCTGCATCTTTTGTCCCGGGGGTATTTTTGAAAGAAGCCACTTCCTCATGGGCATGGAAGAAGCGCTGATCAACTACATGGAATACCCCGAGGAAATGAAAGCGCTCTTACGAGTTATAACCGATTATAAAATCAAGTTTATCGATAAAATTGGAGAGTTTCTAAAACCCGATGTTATTTTTTACCATGACGATTGGGGCACCAAGCGCAACTTGTGGTTGCCACCGAGTGTATGGCGGGACATCATCAAACCGTATCAAAGAGAAATTGCAGATGCTATCCATCGCAACGATATCCTCTACATGCATCATGCGGATTGTATCTGTGAACCCATCGTTGAAGATATGGTGGAAATCGGTGTGGATATTTGGCAAGGCGTGATCCCACAAAACGATATCGTTAAAATCCAGGAAATAACCCAGGGTAAATTGGCTATGGTGGGCGGCATCGATGGTCCTAAAATAGACTTTGTAAACACCACAGAAGAAGAAATACGCGTGGAAGTTAGGCGAGCCATCGACGCTTATTGCCCCGCCGGGCGTTTTTATCCCTCCATTCCCAATGGCATCTGTTTTAACGAATGGAATAATTTGATCGTTCAGGACGAATTAAAAAAATACGGACGCGAGTTTGCTCTCAAAAATCCAGTTTAAAAGGTTAACCACTGTAGCACCATGGCTTGAGTAGGAAAATGGCAAGTCGTGAAATGTGTAGAGAGTATTTTTGAATGCCACAGCCTTGGGTATAGATGAATTCTGTTCAGACAGCCAACTTTTGCAGGATATTCACGGGGAAGGTTAAATGTGTTAAAATCATAACCATTAATGACAACAGCGTATGCCATCAAACAATAGACATGCAGAGGATAAGGAATGGAAGACTGAGGTGCTCTATGGCAATACAACCAAGCGGTAAGAAAACGAAGGATTTAATTTATAGAACAGCGCGTAATCAATTTTATGAAAAAGGGTATAAAAAAACGACCCTCAAAAGCATATCGGAAGCCTCCGGAGAAAACACAGCTTTAGTATCCTATTATTTTAAAAGTAAAATGAACTTGGCTTTAGAGGTTTTCAATGAATACATGGCGGCGGTAAAGGTCGTGTCCATGTATTTATTGGAAAAACTAACTCTGAACGACGATCTGATGTTCGTAACAGCTGTAGAATTTCGCATTCAAGCAAGAAACTTGCAAACCTCTCCGGAGTTTTTAAGATTCTACAATGAGTTAAATGAAACCGGTTTTTTTCTAAAAGAGCAATTCGTATCTGTGGGATTTTTTGAAAATATCAACCGGCGCTACCATTTACACTTAAGCAAGGATGAGATCATGGCGGTTGCCGTGACCAACTACGCGATATCCGCATCCCTTCAATCAGCCAAAGCCAAGGGACTGATCGATTGCTCCAACGATTTCATGGTGAGGGCGACTTACAAACATTTTGCAGACCTTCTGGGTTTTGATACAACCTTTACCCAATCCGTTTTAGAGGAATCTAAAAAAGCGTTCGAAAAGACACAGATTTGGATAGGAAAAGATTTCCACGTGGAATACAAAGACATTGAGGCGTAACCCGATATGAAACAAGAAGATACAAAAGACAGATTATATCAAAGTGCCAAAAAGCTTTTTCACGAAAAGGGCTTTCATCAAACGACTTTAAAGGACATCAGCACCACGGCGGAGGCCAATCCGGCCTTAATAGCCTATTATTTTGGCAACAAAACCGGATTGGGGAGGGAAATTCTTGATGAATACTTCAGTCATGCAAAAATGCTGACGGCTCATCGTCTTAAGCAAATAGATCCGTCAGCGGAACTTTACCTGCAAACCGCCGTGGATGTCCGGGTTTCAACACAGATGTTCTCTCTCTATCCGAAATTATTGCGATTTTATTTAGAACTCAATGAAAGTTCTTTTTATCTCGAAAACGACCTGGTTTCACTGGGTTTTTTCGAAAATATGAATCGAGCTTATCGTCTCGGATACGATCGCAATTTTTTACGGATAGGGGCCATTACCAACTACGCTGTTGCCAACGCCCTGTCAACAGCTCGAGCCAACGGTGCGATGAATTGCAGTGACGAGTACATCGTCGTTTCTATTGTCAAACATATCGGCACGATTTTAGGATTTCCTCAAGAAAAAACCGACGACATGATAGAAGCGTCCAAACCCTTAGCGACACAAATTAATCTCTGCATGGGTGAAGGGTTTCGCTTGTCCTTAAAGACGAAGAGCAATTAAAGTTTTTACAATCATCCTGTGATATGAAATTGAGATGATTTGGAAAGAGTGATTCCGTAGGTTGTGTAAAAGATTTGGGGGATTAAAAAAAGAACCATACCTGCGGTTTTTCGAAACGGATTTGGCAGTATTTTGGTTATATGGATTATAACAAGACAAAGAGATGGAGTTTTACAATGAAAGAAGATGTAAAAAAACTACAAGAACAGCGGATGAAATTGTATTCGGATTTTTTCAACAACAAATTGCCGGAGTGGGTTCCTATGGAAGTTACGTTGGGTACCAACATTGTGGGTGAATACGGTGGTGGCAGTCCCATTGATTTCCAATACGATTACAGCAAATTGTACGAACCGGCTATGGAACTGGCAGATATGGTATACTCCGACAAACCGATTACAAACCCCGTCGGCATCATCGGACGTCCACCGTCCTTTTATCAAAGCTTGGATTCCCAGTCCTTCGTTATGGGTAACAACGGGTTTGTCCAACACCCGGAGGTGGTCGGCATGATGGACGACGAGTACGACCAACTCATCGAAGACCCCTATGCCTTTTTATGGGAAGTGGTTTTACCCAGACAATACAAAAATTTAGACCTTTCTGATCCCGTCAATATGCTCATCAGTTATGAAATGTCAAAAATGGCTTTGCAAGCGGATACCAACGCATCTTTACCGATGTTTATGGATTTGATCGAAAAAAAAGGATACTATCCCGGTGCACCTATGACGGCTTCCGGCTTTGCAGAAGCACCCTTCGATTTTATTGCAGATCAACTCAGAAGCTTCTCCGGTATTTCTAAGGACGTGCGTCGCCATAGAACTGAAATTAAAGAGGCTTGCGAAGCGTTGTTACCTTTAATCTTCTATTGGGGGTTACCGGCAACCCCACATCCGGAAGGATTTGTAGGGACCCCTTTACATATGCCGACCTACATGCGTCCAAAGGATTTTGAAGAATTGTGGTTGCCAACATACAAAACCATGATCGAACAGTGGGCCTCCCTTGGGGCACGCACCATGGCCTTCTGCGAGGACGATTGGATGCGTTATCTAGATCATTTACGGGAACTGCCTGCGGGCACCATCCTCTGGTTTGAATATGCCGATCCGAAATTAGTCAAAGAAAAATTAGGAGATAAATTCATCCTCCAAGGTATGTACCCCATCACGTTACTTAAAACCGGTACCAAGCAACAATGTCTGGATAAAGCTAAGGAGCTCTTGGATATCATGATGCCCGGCGGTGGCTATATCTTTTCATTTGACAAGGCGCCCTTAACCCTGAACGATATCAACTTGGAAAACTACGCCGCAGTTACCCAATTTGTCCACGAATATGGTCGTTACGACAACCCGGGAGATGCCTACGGCATGCCTTTAAACAGCGAAGGTTTTGTGAGAGATGAAAGCATCATCGGGCCTTACAAATCGAAGTACCACTTCGATTGGGATGCTTTTAAAGCAAAATTCCCCTTGGCTCCCGACAGTGCCAGAGCACGTTTCGAACAATACGATAAAGAAATTCTAAGCCATATTATGTTTATGTGCATATGAGCGCAGGCATAAGCCATGTAAAAATAACAACAGAGCCCAATCCGGAAAATTGTTTCCGAGTTGGCTCTGTGTTTATTTTTATTTGGCGTGCCTTCCCACAAATTAAAAAGAGCACACTTCTATAAGTGTAGTGATAGCGAAACGAATGGGGTGTGCCGTCTTGATTGCAAAGCCATCAGGAAACATAGCTTAGAACCGATATCTAAAACCAAATACCAAGTACAAGGCCATATGAACGGATCAATCTTTCAAGAGGATATCTTCTTTTGTTTATCGGTTTTGATGATATGTTTTAATCAAAACTTCGATATGAAATAAAACCGGTAAAACATGTAAAATAGCAAATTTTCATTGCTTTTGACTTGTTTAATGATAAACATTCATGTATAATATTGTGAAGATTTAATATAAATAGGATAACTTGATGATTCAAAATGAATAAAGGTGAACGAGACTGTGCGATACGTCGCTTATTTTTTTTGGATCATGAGTTGTATGGAGAAATGATGATGAATGAAAAAAACTCACAAGAAATTTTAATGACACAGGAAGGCTTAGACAAACTGAAACAACGTTTGGAGTACCTGAAAACTGTCAAACGCTACGAAGTAGCAGAACGTATAAAAGTTGCTAGAGAATACGGAGATTTGAGCGAAAATTCAGAATATGATGAAGCCAAGAGCGAGCAGGGCTTTATCGAAGGCGAAATTTCAGAATTAGAGCAGCAAACAAAGAAAGTGCGCGTCATCAAAGAAGAGGATATAGGACTCGATTCCATTTCTGTTGGTAATATTGTATGTTACAAAGACCTGTCCAATGACTTAGAAATGGAATATAAAATTGTGGGTTCCGCAGAAGCAGATTTAAAAAACAAACACTTATCCAGCGAATCACCCATCGGGAAAGCCTTGCTCGGGGCCAAGGTGGGCGAAACAGTTCGCGTCAAAGTGCCCTCCGGGGAAAAACAACTACAAGTTATAGGAATCAGCAGGTAAGGAGAAACCATGCAAGAAAATCTAAGCGAGGTGCTAGCGGTTCGACGCCAAAAACTGGACCAACTACTGGAAGAGGGCATCAACCCCTTCGAACAGACGCGTTACGACGTCAATGCCTACGCTAAAGACATCAACGAAAATTACGAAAAACATGAAGGCCGTCATGTATCGATGGCCGGTCGCATCATGTCCAAAAGAGGACAGGGCAAAGTCGGTTTTTATGACCTTCAGGACAGCACCGGTCGCATCCAAATGTTTTTGAAGAAAGATTTATTGGACGACTACGATCGCATCAAAACCTACGATATCGGTGATATTGTGGGTATCGAGGGAGAGGTTTTTAAAACACAAAAAGGTCAAATATCGGTTCGTTTATCCAAATTGACTCTATTGTGTAAATCACTCCAAATTCTTCCGGAAAAATACCACGGCTTAAAGGATATGGATCTGCGTTACCGTCAGCGTTACGTAGACCTCATCGTCAATCCGGAAGTGCGGGACGTCTTTGTGACTCGTTCTAAAATTGTCCGAAAAGTCAGAGATTTTTTGGACAACAGAGGGTTTTTGGAGGTGGAAACACCGGTCTTGTCAACCCTGGCCGGAGGGGCCAATGCCAGACCCTTCGTCACCCATCACAACACCTTAGACATCGATATGTATATGCGTATCGCTTTGGAACTGCCTTTAAAACGATTGATCGTCGGCGGTTTTGACAAGGTTTATGAAATATCCCGCGTATTCAGAAACGAAGGGATGGATGCGACCCATAACCCGGAATTTACCTTGCTGGAAACTTACGAAGCTTATGCGGATTTTAACGATGTCATGCAAATGGTGGAGGAACTCTATCATTACGTAGCCATGGAAGTTTGTGGTAGCGACCAGTTCGAATACGACGAACACACCATTTCTTTGAAGGCGCCCTTTAAACGCCTGCGCATGGTGGACGCTGTCACCGAAGCGACGGGTTACAACTTCGATGAAATGACCGAGATCGAAGAAGCTGTTGCAGCGGCAAAGGCTTTGGATGTGGAAATTGAAGATCACCATTCCATCGGTGAAATTATGGCGGAAGTTTTTGATGAAAAGGTCGAGGCATCTTTAATCCAGCCCACCTTTATCACCATGCATCCTGTAGAAATTTCGCCCTTATCCAAGCGCTGTGCACAGGATCCCCGATACACCGAACGCTTTGAGCTGTTTATCAACGGGGCGGAATGTGCCAACGCTTTTTCTGAACTCAACGACCCCATCGATCAAAAACAACGGTTTATCGATCAGGTTGAGAAAAAGGCTCAAGGAGACGACGAAGCTCACCCCTTCGATGCCGACTTTATCAATGCTTTGGAAGTAGGTTTGCCACCCACCGGTGGTTTGGGTATCGGGATTGACCGGATGGTGATGCTTCTAACCGGGCAACACTCTATTCGAGACGTTATTCTTTTCCCCACGATGAAGCCCATAGACCAAAAAGGTGAGTAAAATTTAATTACTGCAATGACCTAATTAAGCTAGGGATTAGCGAGGTATCATGAATGCCGAATAATAAAAAGAAATTACCCGTTTTCGGATTCGGCCCTATCTATGTCTTAACCTGCCTGCTACTTACGATAGGAGCATTGGCTTTAGATTATTATGGCTATTTAGACATGGGTAAATTGACTAATGGAAAAACAATTCTGTTTGCCCTAGGTGTAATCCTTATTATTATGGGGATATTTCTATGGATAAAGTCAGTCATATTTCAAAAAATAGGTGAGGAAATAAAAAAAGGACACTTGGTTACGACAGGGGTATATTCAATTGTCAGAAACCCGATCTATTCGGCATTTATCCTGATCTTTACAGGAATGCTATTGATGTCGGCAAACTTATACTTATTGATTTTACCCTTTGTGTTTTGGGCGTATTTAACTGTGTTGATGAAATTGACGGAAGAAAAATGGTTAAAAGAAAAATTCGGAGACGAATACGTAGAGTATTGTCGAGAGGTCAACAGAGTCATACCTTGGTTTAGAAAGAGATAAGAAAATAAATCTTAAAGACAATGATATGAACAAAGGTGATTAGAGTAAAATCTAACCGCCTTTTTTGTTTGCAAAAAAGAAGAAGGTAAAATGCGAATAAATGATTTTCATAACATTTTGGAGCTTGTAAAACAAGATGTTCTGCATAGTGAAACGGACTATCTCAAGCTCCTAAAAGTCATAGGAAATAATTGTCGAAACATCATTGTCGAAGGGTGGATTTTATGACTATTACAAAAGTACGGTAGATATCTTGCACGATCTTATGAGAGAGGGTATGGCTTACCGTATGTCTAATTTCAATTTATCCAAAAGTTACAAAAAAGATTTAGTAAGTATAATAGAGGAAACTTTATAGCAAGAGAATATAACCTTTATGTCAGGGGGAAAATAGATCTCAGCGAAGATATTTATAAAGTCTACTGGCGAGAAAGGGAGCATGAAAAGTATTACCAGCAGGTGACAGGAAAAACCACCTGCTTTTCTTTTCGCAATCGATCGCGTTCGTTGTTATATGCCTATGAAATATCTCGAAGAGATAGATACCGAGTTTGATGATGATCAAGCCATATAAAGAGACTTAAAAACCAAACGGCTATTTTTGAATTTGCGAAAAACTCTTGATACTACCATTTCAATTGATTTTTTACGGATTTTATGCTATAATACAGTCAACCTATAAAGAGTGCGCGAGAGACAAGCTCGTTAACCGCACAGCAACCTACACTTATGTAAGGTGCTAAAGCTTGATGGATGGGTGTCTATAAATGATTGCAGCACCCGTCTGACGATGGGTGTTCTTTTTATGCTCTTTTTATAGGTAAAACTGTAAAGAGAGGTATCTTGTATGAAAATTAAATGTTCGGAAAACACCGTAGAACGGTTAAAAAATAACCTAAAAATCGTTTTTGGGCGGTCTATCAGAATCGGCAAAATCTACGAAGGCTTAACAGCTCCCAGTAATCTTTCCGACGGCGATGCTAAATTAAAACCTTTGCTGGAGGAAGACGGCATATTGGTTTTATCGACCTTGGATAATCGGCGTTTTACATTTCTTGACGGCGATTACGCCGCCTTTGCAAACCGCATTTATGCGGACTCCATACGCACACAGATTCATTTAAATGAACCGGCAACGACTTACTCCAAAGAAGAGCTGTACAAAAGATATTTTAGAATTCCCAAGGTATTTCTTGAACTCATCGCCAAAAGTATGTGTTGAGAGCGGGTTGCAACGCTTTTTTTTAAAAGAAGATGGCGCTTTTTCGCAATAAGTCCTATCTAAACTTTTAGTGGCAACACTTCATTGAAAAAAATCGATAAAGAGGTGATCCTGTCGGTAGGTTCATCTCTTTCTATATCGAAGTGGCATGATATAACCGTGCTTTCAACGGAAGGTAGAAAAAAATCTAAGTTCTTGTTGGTTTTTATTCCATTTAAATCCAATACAATGGACTATTGTTTACGTAAAGGGATATTTGAAGTCAATCCGTCACCAATCATTTGGAATGGCATCTCTTTGGTCTAAGATGCAATTTCGCAAGTGGAGGCTAAAACTCAAAGGAGACGGGGCACTTAAAATGAGGCTTTCTTAATTGTGTTCAAAAAACCGCACACTTCCTAAGAATGAATTGTACAGTCTCGCATAAAATGTTATAATTTTTTATCGGAGGAAAAAATTGAACTGGAAGTTTTTTAGACGTCAGCCTCAAAGCCAAGAGATACAAAAAGTAAGCGATATCCCCAACGATATCACCATGGAAACGGACCTACCCCGTTTCGTCATCACCTGTATTCTTGCCTTTGCCTTGGTTACGTTCCACAATAGAACCTATCATATCTTTACTTATCGGGAGGAATATTTCTATGCCATCGTTTTGGCTTTTTCATTACTCCTGTTTTTTCTGATGTTTAATATCCGCTACCGTGGCCGCATCGAATTGCTCATTAATTTTATCATGGTGATGATGGCCGGTATTGTAGCCTACGCTATTTTGCAGATGTTTTTTGATCAAAACTACGTTTGGCGCGCCTCCATCGTGGAATTTCTCAACTATATGTGTGCCACTCTGCCGTTTTTAATTGTTTTAATTTTGACCGGCAGGGCAAGTCTCAGCGTTATTTTTGGCGGTACCGTTATTTATTTATTGGGATTGGCCAACCACTTGGTCATGTTGTTTCGTGGGGAGCCGCTCTTGGTACACGATTTATTGGCCACCGGTACAGCCTTAGACGTCTCAGCCAGCTATGTTGTTCAAATAGATGCGGGTATGATCTATGCCACGTTTTTATATTTATTTGTCGTCGTGGTGGGCTTGGTCCTTTCGGAGGAGCGAAAAAGCAAACCCCACAAAAGGGTATTGCGCCTGATGGCAACAACGGTTCTGGCGGCTTTCCTACTTTACTTTAACTGGGGCACCCCGGAGGATTTTTATTATTCTTGGATACGGGAAATTAACGGCTATCCCTTTACCTTTTGTATCAATATCAAAATGCTCAACACCAAGGAGCCCAGCAATTATCAAGTCAAAGAATTGGAAAAATGGATGCCGAAAGCCGGCACCTCGCCAAAGAAAGATATCAAAGCGACAGAAGGCGAGAGCACGAACAAAGCGACCCAATTGTATCGGGACGGCGTAAAGCCCCATATCATCTCCGTTATGAGTGAATCCTTGGTGGACTATAAGACCTTGGGAAATTTTGACACCAATATGGATTATATGCCTTTCTTGCATCATTTGGAGGAAAATACCATTAAAGGTACCACCAATGTGACTGTTTTTGGTGGTGGTACCTGTGACACCGAATACACTTACTTGACGGGCAATACCACAGCTTATGTTCCGGCCAACGCCAGACCTTATCAATTGTATCTCAATGAATTGGCACCCAATCTGGCGACAACCTTAAACCAGCAAGGTTATCAAAGCCATGCCATACACCCGGGACAACCCAATGCGTGGAATCGCAATCGCGCTTATGCCTATCTGGGTTTTGAAGACTTTTATACGGCAGAAAATTTCAGCGACCATGATTATGCCCGAAGGATGTATATCAGCGACTGGGCCAGTTACGCCATGATTAAAAAAATTTATGAAGAGCGAGGAGATCAACCGCTGTTTATTCACAACGTGACCATTCAAAATCACGGACCTTTTTATGGAGACATCTCCGAATATGAAGATCAAATTACCTTGGAGGGGTTGGAGGGCTATTACCCGGCGGTGGAACAATACTTGACCATGGTGTTGGAAACCGACAAAGCCACGGAGGATTTAATCCGTTATTTCGAAGACCAAGAGGAACCCGTCGCCGTGGTTGTATTTGGCGACCATCACCCGAAATTGGAAGACCAATTTTATGAAGAAATTAACGGTGGCGTGCCCATGGACGAATGGTCTCCTGAGGATAGGCAAAAACGGTACAATACGCCTTTTTATATTTGGACAAACTTCGACATTGAAGAAAAAGAGATGGGGGTCATCGGCATTCAATATCTGCAATCGGTGTTGTTGGAAGAATTGGGCTTGAAGATGCCGCCGTATCAGCAGTATTTAGCAGAATTGATGAAAAAATACCCCATCGTCAACTCCGAAGGGGTAATGGACAGCATGGGCAATTACTATACGAATAAAAATGAAATGAAAAACCCGGAAGATTTGACTCGATACCAACATTTGCTGTACAACAATATCCACGATGCGAAACATCGGGTCAAGGCCTTGTACTACTTGGAACCGGATAAGATTTCCGATAAAAAATACATCAAGGTTCCCGTCCAAATGTACGATTTTAAATTGCCTACGATTGGCAGGCCGCAGCTAGGAACACATGCAATAGAGTAAAGGAAGGTACGATGGTTCAAGCGCTATTCATTGATTTTTACGGCACGGTGGTACACGAATATGGAAAAGCTTCCTATGAAGTGATCCATCGCATTGCCAAAAGCGTGCCGGAAGTCGACGCAAAAACAATTTTGGCCCATTGGTGGCAAGTCTTTAACCGTTTGACGGCAGAGGCCAAAGATGCCACTTTTTTAAGACAATACGATATCGCCTATCGGACTTTTCAAGAGACCCTGAACGCTTTCAAGTCTCCGGAAGATCCCCTAGCCATGTGCGATAAAATGAAGGAACATTGGAGTGCACCGCCGGCGTATTCCGATGCCTTGGACTTTATCAACCATACGCCCTTTCCTGTCTATTTTGTGACCAACGGCGACAACGATTTTGTACAACAAGCCCTGGATCGGTTGAACTTAAAGCCGGCCGGGGTCATGACCAGTGAGCGAGCCCGTTGCTACAAGCCGACAGCGGATATTTTTATGAAAGCTTTGGAGATGGCAAACCTAAGCGCGAAAGAAGTTTTGCACATTGGGGATTCTCTGAGAAGCGATGTGCAGGGTGCGCTCGGCGTGGGCATCACACCAATATGGATGAACCGGGAAGAAAAACCGGTTAGCCAAAAAGTAATGCAAGCCAAAGATTTTTCGGAACTCTCCGACATCCTGTCTCGATTGAGACAACATGGACGTAGAGATTAAAAATGATTAACATAAAAAATCGTTTGACCGGTGGACGTGAAAGTCTGCAGGTGGTCGAGCGTTTTTTTTAATTGCCATAAAACCTGTGTCTTTCCGATGCTTTAAAAGACGTTATGCCTGTCATATCTTATCATTTACTAAGATAGACACCATCACCTTTAACAAATGTCAAAAGAACATTGACAAATGTCAAACAAACGTTGACTTACACGCAAAACCATTCTATACTGCAATTAATAGGATGGTTTTTGTTTTTGGTGCCATCGCATCAAAAACTCGGTATTTAGTTAGGAGCGTTTAATGAATAAGGAATATAAATTATTCAAGATTGCCTACGCTTATTATGTGGATAAGCTGAATCAAGAGCAAATTGCAAAGATGCACGGCATCTCCCGCTCCAATGTTTCAATGATGCTCAATGAAGCACGCAAAAAGGGAATCGTCGAAGTCAAAGTACGATTCCCTAAACTTTATTGTACCGATTTGGAAAAACAATTGGAGCATCGATTCAACTTGGACAAGGCCATCGTCCTTCAGGATTATTCGGAAAGTGACGGCGAGCGTATCTCTTTTTTAGCCGGTGCTGCCGGCGAGTATTTGGATACCCTCGTTGAGGACAACATGGTGATTGGTGTTTCTTGGGGCAAATCCGTATATCAAGTGGCCTCGGCCATGACCTTTCACGGAAAAACCAATGTATTGGTCACCCCTTTGGTAGGTGGCATCGGCAATGCCATCAACCAATACCACTCCAACCTCATCGCCTCTAATCTTGCCGAAAATATTCGAGGAACAGCCTTCGGCATTTACGCCCCGATTTTTGTCCACAGTGATGAATCAAAAGAATTGTTGATGGGAGACCGGCAAATTGAAGAAGTGTTAAACATGAGCCGCCATGCGGATCTCGCTATTGTCGGTATTGGAAACATCCAACACTCCACCATGCATGAGTTGGATATTCTAAAGGAGAGTGAGATTGAACAATTGATGGAAGAAGGCGTAGTGGGCGATATCAACACCTCTTTTATCAACGAACAAGGAGAAGAAGCGGAAAGTTTTTTAAAAAATCGCACCATCGGTATTTCATTGGATGATTTAAAAAAGATAAAAAATGTCGTTGCCGTCGTCGGCGGTGAAGTTAAATACCCTCCCTTGCGATCGATTTTAAACAATCGTGTCATCAATACGCTGATCATAGATGATCGATTAGCGCAGTTGCTCTTGGCAAGGGAATAGTCATAGGAGGTTACAACATGGCTGAAATGAACAAAGAAACGTTAATAGAAATGTATAAACGCATGAACCATGCGCGCTTTTTCGAGGAAAAAGTCAGCTGGTTTTTTGCAAGAGGTATGATTCACGGTACCACCCACTTATCTGTGGGGCAAGAGGCATCTGCTGTTGCCGCTTGTATGGCCTTAAACGACGATGATCTGATTACATCGACCCATCGCGGTCACTCTCAAGTCATCGGAAAAGGTATCGACCTCAATAAAATGATGGCGGAACTCTTAGGAAAGATTACCGGCTATTGTAAAGGTAAGGGTGGCTCCATGCACATTGCGGACTTAAGCGTGGGTAACTTGGGTGCCAACGGCGTTGTCGGCGGTGGCCATAGCTTGGCTTGTGGTGCAGCTCTGACCCAACAATATCAAGACACCGGTAAAATTGTTTTATGCTTTTTCGGAGACGGTGCTTCCAACGAAGGGTCCTTCCACGAAGCGTTAAACTTGGCCTCCGTTTGGAAACTGCCCGTTATCTTCTATTGCGAAAACAACTTGTACGGCATGAGCGTTCCGCAAAGCGCCTCGATGAACATCAAAGATGTTGCAGTACGTGCCGACTCTTACGGCATTCCGGGACACACCATCGACGGCAACAACGCCATCGAAGTTTTTAATAAAATCAAAGAGGTTGCAGCATACGTTCGGGAAGGAAATGGCCCTGTTTTGGTAGAATCCAAAACCTATCGTTGGTTGGGACACTCCAAATCCGATGCACAAGCCTATAGAACGAAGGAAGAAGTGGAATCTTGGAAAGAAAAGGATCCCATCAACTACCTTTACAACTACATGGTCACCAACGATATGGCGGAAAAAGAAGAGTTGGACGAATTGAAAAAAACGTGTAAACAAGATATCGAAGATGCAGTGGCATTTGCAAATGTTTCCGATAACCCGCCGCTGTCCTCTGTTACAGAAGATGTATACGCATAAGGAGAAGACAAATGGAATATAAAGAAATGACCTATAAAGATGCAGTGAACTTAGCCATGACTGAAGAAATGAGAAAAGACGAAAACGTCATTTTATTCGGCGAAGACGTCGGTCTCTATGGCGGTGCCTTCGGTGTATCCGTAGGAATGTTCGAAGAATTCGGACCGGAGCGAGTTAAAGACACCCCCATTTCAGAAGCGGTTATCGCAGGTTGTGCAGCCGGTGCGGCCGTAACCGGCCTCAGACCGATTGCGGAAATTATGTTTATGGACTTTACCACCATCGCCATGGATGCTTTAGTCAACCAAGCGGCTAAAATGCGCTACATGTTCGGCGGGAAGGCACAAGTGCCCATGGTATTGCGTACCCCCGGCGGCTCCGGTACCGGTGCTGCAGCACAACACTCCCAATCCTTAGAAGCTTGGTTTTGCCATGTGCCTGGTTTAAAAGTTGTGGTTCCCGGAACCCCTGCCGATGCCAAGGGTTTATTAAAAGCGGCGATCCGCGACAACAACCCCGTGGTATTTGTGGAACAAAAAACCCTCTATAAAGAAAAGGGAGAAGTCCCCATGGACGACGAATTTGTCATCCCACTGGGAAAAGGCGAAATTAAAAGAGAAGGAAGCGATGTGACCGTCATTTCATACGGAAGGATGCTCCCCAGAGTTTTAGAAGCCGCAGACGATTTGAAAAAAGAAGGCATTTCCGTTGAAGTTGTCGATCCCAGAACGCTGGTGCCCTTAGATAAAGAAATGATCATCGACTCCGTTAAGAAAACAGGTAAACTCATCTTGGTAAACGAAGCGTGTAAAACCGGCGGATTCCTTGGGGAAATCTCCGCAATGGTTTCAGAAAGCGAAGCCTTCGATTACTTGGATGCGCCCATTGTTCGTTTAGCGGGCTTAGACGTACCCGTTCCCTACAACCCGGAATTGGAAGCGGCCATCGTACCTTCCGTAGACCAAATCCGTCAAGCTATCGTCGACGTGGTCACCAACAAAAGATAGGAGGCCCCAATGGCAACAGAAATTATCATGCCGAAAGCCGGCATGGATATGCAAGAAGGTCAGATTCTTCAATGGTTGGTCGCAGAAGGCGACAGCGTTGAAGAGGGTCAAGTGATTTTGGAAATCATGACCGATAAAGTTTCGATGGAGGTAGAAGCCGAAGTATCCGGCGTTCTCCTCAAAAAAGTATACGACGAAGGGGATACCGTTCCCGTCATTACCACCATCGGTTATATTGGCGAAGCCGGCGAAGAAATCGTCGAAACGACACCGGTAGTAGCGGCTCCCGCACCGCAAGCAGCGCTGGAGGCGGCAACTTCGGCACCGGCCGTTGAGACGCCGGTAATTACCACAACCGACGCAAACGGAAAAGTGCGCGCCACCCCGGCAGCTCGCGCCTTGGCTAAAGAAAAGGGTTTTGCTCTGGAAAATATTCCGGGAACCGGACCTTTAGGCCGTATCCACAAACAGGATGTACAAGGCTACCGCGAAGCCGATGCTCTAAAAGTGTCGCCCTTGGCAAAAGCCATTGCCGAAGATAAAGGGATCGACTTAACCGGAAAAACCGGCACCGGTATCGGCGGGAAAATCATGCGCCAAGATGTATTGGATATGGCCGCACCTCAAACGGCTGCAGCAGCTCAAACAGCCGCTGAAGAGGAAGCGCCCAATGTCGTTCCGATGACACCCATGCGTAAAATCATCGCCAAACGCATGACAGAAAGCTTCTTTACCGCACCGACCTTTACCCTGCACACCGATATCGATGTGCGTCAAATCAAAGCTTTTGTCGCTGCGATTAAAGAGGATGTCATTGAAGCAACCGGTTTTAAACCCAGCTTAAACGACATGATCGTGTTTGCCACATCCAGAGCCTTGATGGCTTGCCCGGTCATCAACACCTCCTTAACACCGGAGGGCGATGCTGTCATTTACCATCAAGATGCCCATATCGCCATTGCCGTTGCTACCGAAGCCGGTCTCTTGACACCGGTTATCCGCAACGTCAACCAAAAGGGCTTGTCCGCTGTCGTTGCAGACACGAAGGATTTGGCAACCCGTGCAAAATCCAACAAATTACTGCCCGACGAACTCAGCGGCTCCACCTTTACCATCAGCAACTTGGGTATGTTCGGTATCACCGGATTCAACCCGATTATCAATCAACCCAACTCGGCCATCCTCGGTGTTTCCACCATTAAAGAGGTTCCGGCCTTGGAAGACGGCCAATGGGTCAACAAAGAGATGATGGATATCTCCATTACCATCGACCACCGTGTGATCGACGGTGCAGACGGCGCTCAATTCTTGAAAACACTGAAAGAATTGATGGAAAACCCCTATCGATTGATGCTTTAAGGAGGAATCATGGCAACAGAAATCATTATGCCCAAAGCCGGTATGGACATGCAGGAAGGTCAAATCCTGAAGTGGATGGTTGAAGTCGGCGATGTCGTCGAAGAAGGCCAAGTGATCTTGGAAATTATGACCGACAAAGTGTCCATGGAAGTAGAAGCCGAAACGAGCGGCGTTCTCTTGCAAAAAGTATACGACGAAGGGGATACCGTCCCCGTCATCACCACCATCGGTTATATCGGTGAAGCCGGCGAAGAGGTTGCGGCAGAAACGCCGGCGCCGAAAGCGGAGCCGGTGCAAGCTCAAGACCAGCCCGCAACAGCGAAGGATCCAAATCGGTACGACGTCGCCGTGATCGGTGGCGGTCCCGCAGGTTATGCCGCAGCCATCAAAGCTGCCCAAGGCGGTTTAAAAACCCTGATTGTTGAAAAAGATGTTCTTGGCGGCACCTGTCTCAACAGAGGATGTATTCCTACAAAAACCTATGTGGAAAATGCACAGATATTCAACACCATTAAAAATGCAGAAAATCGTGGCGTTATCTTAGACAACATCGCTATATCCGTCGATCTGCCCAAGGCCGTAGCCTTTAAGAACAAAGTGGTCAAACAATTAACCGACGGCGTTGCTTACCTGTTAAAGGGCAACAAAGTAGACGTGTTAAACGGTGTCGGCTCCATGGACAACGACAAAAATGTTTACGTCGATGGGGCACAGGTGGCTCAGGCTCAAAACGTTATTTTAGCTGGTGGTTCCCAATCCGGCCGGATACCCGTACCGGGATTGGACAGCGCCAAGGTCTTAACCTCTGATGATATTTTGGACTTAACCGAATTGCCGGAATCCCTAGTAGTAATCGGCGCCGGAGTTGTCGGCTTGGAGATGGCCCATATCTTTAATGCCTATGGCACCAAAGTGACTGTCATTGAAATGTGCGACCGAGTGTTGCCGGGTATGGATCAAGACGTTTCCAAAGAAATTGGCAGAATTTTAAAACGGGATGGCATTCAAATCAATTTGAAAACCTCCTTGCAATCCGTAGAAGAAACCGAAACCGGCATCCGTCTGGTTACCGATCAAAAGACCTACGAAGCCGACTTGGCCTTGCTGTCCATCGGCAGAACCCCCGATTTGTCTTGTATCGGTACAGCCGATATTCAAGTAGAAAAAAACAGAGTGGTTGTGGACGAATATTTCCAAACCAATATGCCAGGTGTTTACGCTACCGGCGATATCAACGGAAAACGCATGCTCGCCCATGCCGCATATAAAATGTCGGAAGTTGCCGTAGACCACATTTTGGGTAAAAAATCCAAAATCAAAATGAATTGTGTTCCCTCTGCGGTGTATTTGCATCCGGAAGCTGCATCCGTCGGTTTAACCGAAGAGCAAGCCGCCGAGCAACACAAAATTATAGTCGGTAAATTTACCTACGCCGGCAACGGCCGTGCTTTGGCGACCGGCAACAGCAAGGGCTTTGTTAAAGTGATCCTCGATGAGAAATACAAAGAAATTCTCGGGGTACACATCGTCGGCATCTCCGCTTCCGAAGTCATCAATACCGCAGCGGTGATGATGGCCAACGAGTTGACGGTTTACGAAGCCATGGACGTGGTGGTTGACCACCCCTCCTACACCGAAGCGTTACACGAAGCTTTCTGTGCTGCCATGGGCAAGGCCCTACACGCACTTTAAAAGCGTAACCACCCTTTTATAAACCCTACCCCATGCAAGACCTTGCATGGGATAGGGTACTCATTAAAAATACAAATAGCAGTGCATAAAAAAATAGAGAACCGTTGTCCTTAATGTTTCATTGAGGTAGCGGATTTTTTTACAAGTCACATTTCTAGTAAAATGAATAAAAAAATTAAATTGATTGGATAAAGTCATTAATATTAACTTGATTAGTTGCACTAACTTGATTATACTGATATTTTTAAAAAATTTTGATTTTCATACAATACTTAATGGATTCAGCTAAGTGCTGTATAAAAATTCAACACAGATCATTTCAAGCGTTTTACGTTTCCGGTATTAAAGGCCCTATCAGTACGGACAGATCTACTTGCCACGGCTATAAAATAAAGAGGTGTAAGAATTTTTAAAACAAAAACGTACAAAGTTGGATAAATTTTTTTAGTTATGGATAATAGTAGAAAAATAATGCAGTATTGCCGTAGTTTGGAGAATTTAGAAGGGAAGGCTTGTGAGAACGATGAAATTTCGCGTCATTTCGTGGTTGTTGGTTATGGCAATGATGATCGGTATGGTGCCCTTTGGTGTATGGGTGCAAGAACCGACAGCAGAGTAACCGACGCCACCTATTGAAACAGAACAACCTGTTGTATCGGAAGTACCTATGGATGCAGGGACGGATGAACCGTCGGAGCCGGTATCCGATGCACCGACACCGGACAGAGCTATCCCACAGGCGAAACGAGAACCATTACCGCCGGTACGGACCTAGTGGTGGACAACCTGATTTATCGAACCTACACCGTTACAGAAACCCACGAGGACTACGCCACGGTGATCTCCGATCCGGTCAGCTTGACCGATGAGAACCGAGAGGGCACCTTGACGGCGACCTTTAAAGAAAGCCCATTGGGTCAACTGACGATTAAAAAAGTCTTGCAGGACCAAGCAGGTAACCTCATAGATGAAGTTAGAAGTTTTGAAGTGATCATTACCGGACCTTCCTACCCGACAGGGGAAAGAAAAACCTTGACTGCGGGCAGCGACTTAGTGTTAGATGGTTTGATTTACGGTGAGTACACCGTAACGGAAACCGCCAATGGGGATTACGACACGATCGACAACAATGCCAGAGTCAACTTGACCATGGCAGAAAATGAAGGTATCGTCACGCTGACCAATCAAGAAAAAGCCAAAGGCATGTTAACGGTTCATAAAGAACTCTTAACCGCAGACGGTCAGCCCATAACAGCTGCTAAGGCCTTTGAAATAACGGTTACCGGCCACTCTTATCCCAAGGGTAAGAAAATGCCCATAACCAATGTGACGGATTTAATTCTCGACAACCTGATTTACGGCGAATACGCTGTCGTCGAAACTGCCAATGCGGCTTATGAGACTACGTTCACCGACAATGCGACTCTCAGTGTCAATGAAAAAGAAGACAGCTGAAAGGCTAAAGAGAATTGATAAGGATTTCACTGAATTCGACGATTGGTTGAGATTCATTGAGTGACAAGAGCCCCTTCATCCTCAGATGAAGGGGCTCTTGTTGTTTTAAAACTTCAGATTGTCAGGTATCAAAATCTGTTTTATCGATTATTCCTTACAAATTTTATTTAAGTTCTTATTTAATTATCTTTCAGAGCTTTTGAGAGCATTGCTCTATATTTAAACAATAAGAAAAAGTTAATAATGTTGATGATCAAAAATTTAATCAAGGAATACGACGGTTGTCCCGTCTCTATAATTTAAACTTCAATGTAAAAAGGAGAGGTCTTCGTTCTGTTGGGTGCTTACGACGCCGCTGAGAGCACCAGGGTAAAATGACTGTGTAAACAAATGCTCTTAAAAGACCTATTCTCTTTCAACCAATTTATTTGTAAAATCCTATAATACTTTGGACTTTAGATTACACTACTTTAGTAATATAATCAGCTTACTACGAAATGGTGGTGATTTCATGAATAAGAGAGGCGTGAATCTACTGAACGATATTCTTTCTTCGGAAAAATTATCCGTAGAATGCTTGGCAAAAAGATATCTCGTAACACAGCAAACCATCAAAAACGATATAAAAGATATCAATTATTAGTTTCAACATAAAACTGCTTTGCATATAAAGATAGATTCGCAAGACGTTGTAGGTTTGGAGAATCGCTCTGATACTCCGAGCAAAGAGCAATTGGATGCCCTCTTTGAACAAATGGATTTATATGTTTACAAGTTGTCCAGTGAAGAACGAAAAACCATCTTGATGATTTTACTTTTAATCACATTAAAAAGCATCAAAATGTTTGAATTGATGGAACATCTAGGTGTTAGTAAGAATACAATTCTAGGTGATCTGCAATCTATCAAGCAATGGGTTCATATGAAGGACATGGCCTTGGTTTCTTCAAATCAAGGCTATCGGATTGATGGCGAAGAATTTGAAAAAAGAAAAGCTATAGAAGAATTGTTGTTGGTTAATGCCGATCGCAAACACGGCGATTCCGGTGAATTGAAAAGATATGATTTCTTTAAAAGCTATCTTTTAAAACTCATCGATCAACAACAGGTTGAAGGGCTCATCAGTGGCATGATTGTCGAAGCGGAAAAAGAAGAAGAAGTTTTGCTGACGGATTTTTCATTTTCCGAGGTGTTGATAAAAACCGTTATTCAAGCCAATCGAATGGCACAGGGAAATATTCTAACCAATTTATGCAATATCGGAGACTGCTATCAAAAAAGTTCGAAATATAATTTTGGTAAACTCATTTATCAAAATATCAACAATCACATGCAGTTGGATTATTATGAAGAAGAGTTGGCTTATTTGGTAGAAATATTGAGAAATCAACGTTATCAGAAAAATAACGGCAAAAATACCGATATGATCGATATTTCCATATTAATTAATGAGTTGCTTTATAAAATCTCCAAAAGACTGAACATAAATTATTATTTGGATTATGATTTCTACAATTTTTTAATTCAGCACATAAAACTAGCTGCTTTTCGCATCAGAAATAATGAAGAATTAACCAATCCCTACACAGATGAGATTTTAAAGAATCATTATAAGATTTATAAAATCATAAAAGAAAATTTAGACTCTTTAGAATCTCATATCAAAGGAGAGTTTTCAGATGATGAGATCTCATTTTTAGTGATGTACATCATCGCTATGATGGAAAAAAACAAAAAAGATGATATTGTTGTTAATATTTTGCTCTCCTGTGGAACCGGTGGTGCAACAGCTTACTATATGAAAACACGGTTAGAAAGTTTTTCAGAGAAAATTAATATAGTAGATATTGTACCTTCTCGTTACATTTCTTCGGAATTAACAAAAGACATCGACTTAATCATATCCAATCAAGCCTTTGAATATGAAGGTGTGCCGGTTATACAGGTCACTACTATGATTGATGAGAATGATCTCTATGCGATTATGAAAATTGTTAATGAGATCATATTAAAAAAGAGTAACGAAAGTAAAAAGAGTACATCTTCGTTTCATGAAGATATGGAGATGGGAGAGATATTATCGCCAACATCCATAGCCATTGTTGATGAGGTAAAGGATTGGAAAGATGCTATCGAGGTTTCTGGGCAACTTTTGTTGCAAAATAGCAAGATCGAAGAGAAATACATTCAAGCAATGATCGATAATGTTTTGGAAAACGGTCCATATATTGCCATTTATCCTGGAGTTGCGATCCCCCATGCGGAAAGCATTTATGGTGCAATAGAAAATGCCATTAGTATTTTAGTATTAAAAAATCCGGTTTATTTTGGGAATGAACAAAATGACCCTATTTACATTGTCATAGCATTAGCGATAGAAGAACCGGTCTTAATGGAAAAAGCTCTATACGATTTATTTAAGCGCCTGTCAGAAGAAAGCAATCGAAAATTAATTAAAAAAGCGAGAAGCATACAAGAAATTTATAATCATATGCTTCTTCAGTTCACATAAAGGAGAAAAGATAATGGAGATTATTAAAGCTACAGAAGATTACTTGTTTTTAAAGTTAAAAGGAGGTGATATGACAACGGTGTTGCGTGAAATGGCACAAACGCTTTATAAAGAAGGATTTGTTGAAGAAACTTACGAACAGGCGGTTGTAGATAGAGAAAAAGTATTTCCAACAGGATTACCGATTTTACCCTATGGGGTTGCCATACCACACACCGACAGCATACATGTAAAAAAAAGAGGATTGGCTGTCGGCATTTTGAAAGAGAAGGCATCGTTTACTCTGATGTCCAGTGACACAGAACAAATTGAAGCCTCCATTGTTTTTATGTTGGCTATCAAGGACCAAACGGAGCAGGTCGATTTTTTAAGTGCGTTGATCGCTTTGTGTCAAAACGATGCGTACTTGAAAACTATTTTTGAAGGATCGGATGTTAATCAAATTGACGAGATTCTACATCAATTGATGCAATAAAGTTTAAGGAGCAAAAAATGGAATTAATTAAAGCAGGAGTTCAGTATATACTGAATTTGGGTGCAGCCACCATGTTGCCCCTCATCCTAACAATTTTTGGTATGATTTTAGGACAAGGGTTTAAAAAATCCTTTAGAGCAGGTATTACGGTAGGTGTTGGTTTTACAGGTGTCAACCTAGTTATCGGTCTTTTGTCTGATTCGGTGGGGGTTGCGTCCAAAGCAATGATTGAGAGATTGGGTTTGCAACTGTCAATTATAGATGTCGGTTGGCCAGTAGCCGCGGCGATCACTTGGGCAACTCCGGTTGCAGTCATTCTGATCCCGATAATCTTCGCATTTAATATTTTACTTTTGTCTGTGAATATGACAAAAACAATGAATGTAGACATTTGGAATTATTGGCATTTAATTTTTGTAGGTGGTATGGCGTATTATGCTACAGATAGTATTTTTATCACCATTCTCGTAACTTTAATTAATGCATTTATTATATTTAAACTGTCGGACTGGACAGCCCCAGCGGTAGAAGCGGAGTTCGGGTTACCCGGTGTATGTTTACCTCATGGTGAAACGGTTAACTGGGCTCCCATTACCTTCTTATTAAACAGATTGTGGGACAAAATACCCGGCATCAACCGTATCGATATCAATGCAGATACAATGAAAGAAAAATTAGGCATTATGGGTGAACCGATGATGACCGGTTTGGTATTGGGTATCGGTATGGGCTTTTTAGCAGGATATGATTCTTCTAAAATTTTGCAACTTGGTATCCAGATGGCTGCAATCATGGTTATTTTACCAAGGATGGTTGGGCTACTTATGGAAGGCTTAATGCCGATTTCTGAAGGTGCACGTGAATTTGTTCAAAAAAGATTTCCAGGCAAAGAAGTTTATATCGGTTTGGATGCTGCAATTGCAACCGGACATCCCTCGGTTATTTCAACAGCGTTGATCATGATCCCGATTACTATTTTGTTGGCAGGGATTTTACCTTTTAACAAAATGCTTCCTTTCGCCGACTTAGCTGTTCTTCCCTTTACGGTTATTTGGGCAGTAGCGGCATCTAGGGGTAATATCTTTAGAAGTGTCTTGAATGCTATCATTCAATTGACGATTATCTTCTTCATTGCAACTAATTTAGGAGCATTGACTACCACTATGGCAAGAGCGGTCGGATTTGCTTTCCCAGAAGGCGCTACGATGGTATCTGGTATCGATATGAGCTCCCACTTGACCGTATTCTTTATCTTGAAATTGCTTGATCCTTCCAATTTGCCTGAATTCTTATTAGGTGTCGGCGCAGCGGTCATCTTTTTCGGAAGTTGGTTTATTGTTCGCAACGACATCAAAAAAAGATACGTTGAAAACAAAGAAGTAGAATAAAAGGAGTTAACTATGAAAAAAATAGCTGTAGCATGTGGTACTGGCATTGCAACCTCAACGGTTGTTACCATGAAAATTAAGGAAGCATTGGAAAAAAATAACATTAAGGCAGATGTTATTCAATGCAAAGTTGCTGAAATTGGACAATACGAAGATAATGTTGATTTAATTGTTACAACAACTTCTTACGAAAGTAAAAAAGTACCGGTTATTCGAGCCATTTCTTTTCTAACAGGAATCGGAATGGAAAGTGATATCGAAAAAATTATAGAAATTTTAAAAAAATAATGAAAAAAGTGATTGTCACAGGCGGTGCGAAGGGAATTGGTAAGGCTATTTGTGAAGATCAAATAAAACGGGGAAATTTTCCGATTATTTTGGACTTGGATAAGGAAAATGCCTGTTTAAACATCAGAAGATGGTCGGACCAATTCTCGGTGACCGCTGATTTTATCAAAGCAGATGTCACCGATTGGCAATCTATGGAAACTGCTGCGGCACAAGCCGAGGATAAACACGGTAAAATTGATATACTGGTGGTCAACGCCGGTGTTAGTCACAGGGCTTCTTTTGATGAATTGGGACCTAAGCTATGGCAAAAAACCATCGATATCAATTTGACCGGTGCGTTTTTTACAGTGAAGGCATTTTATCGACATTTTACCGAATATAGAGAAGAAGCAGACGGTAGGATTATCTTTATCACTTCCGGCTCAGCGATAACCGGTACTGGAGGTGGCGCCCATTATGCTGCGTCAAAGGCCGGCAATCATGGACTTATGCGCGCACTTTCTAAGGATCTGAAAAGAACCGGAACAACAGTTAATGCTATTGCTCCACGGGTTATCGCAACGGAATTGTTTGATGATCTCTACCCTGAACAAAAAAATAGAGATGCCATTTTAAACTCTATACCAGTTGGTCGATTCGGAACTCCAGAAGATGTTGCCTCTTTGGTTAATTATTTGTGCTCTGAAGAAGCGAGCTATATTCATGGGCAAATCTTGCTGCTAGATGGAGGAAGAACTTATTAAATGAAAGCAATTGTTAAAACAAAAGAAGGTTACGACCAAATTGAATACATGGATGTAGAAGAGCCGCAAACTTATGGCGACAAGGTAAAAATTAAAGTTGCTTATGCAGGAATTTGCGGATTGGATATCCACACTTTTAAGGGCGATTATGCTAGCAACAAACCGCCAGTTATTTTAGGTCACGAGTTTTCTGGTGTGGTAGCAGAGGTTGGGCCAGATGTCAAAAATTTTAAAGTAGGCGATCATGTCACTTCGGAAACAACTTTTGAAACCTGTGGTACTTGCCTCTATTGCAAACAAAAGGACTATAACCTTTGTGATCATAGAAAAGGTTTAGGTACTCAGGCTGACGGAGGGTTTGCAGAATACGTTCTCTCAAGAGAAGAAAGCGTTCACCATGTACCGGACAATGTCTCTCTAAAATCGGCTGCCTTAACTGAACCATTGGCCTGTTGTGTACATGGCTTGTTGGAAAAAACGACCATTACTGAAGAAGATACGGTCCTAATCTTGGGGCCGGGCACCATGGGGTTATTGTGTGCTCAGGTTGCTTTAGCTGTAGGCGCTAAGGTTATGATTACTGGAATTACGAAGGATAAAAAGCGTTTGGATATAGCCGAAAAAATGGGTGTTCATCGAGCTATTAATGTTGAGACCGAAAATCTAGAAGAAGTTGTCAGTGAACAAACTAAAACTTTAGGCCCCACTTTGGTAGTGGACTGCTCCGGTTATATGCCAGCTGTTAACCAAGCACTTCGTTTAGTTCAAAAAAAAGGAACTGTTGTTCAAATTGGTATGTTTTCAGAACATGAAAATCTGATGGATCAGGATGCAATCATCCAAAGAGAAATCACCTATATCGGCAGTCGGACACAAAAACCCAGCTCATGGGATCTTTCCTTGAAATTAATGAAAGAAGGAAAGGTCAATCCGGAAGCGATCATTACCCAAGAAATTGAATTGAAAGACTTTAAAGAAGGCTTAAAGCGTCTAATGGAAGGCGATGAAGTCAAAACAGTTATTAAATTTTAAATTTAGTTAAGAAAAAAGACTAACAAAAAGCCAACCTAGGCTCGTGCATCTCTTAAAAGATGCACGAGCCTAGGTTGGCTTTTTAGATTCTATAACTTACTTTACTTTTGATATCTCTTGGTCAATTCTACGAAAAGATCTTCCCACGTAACCCCTTCGTTGTTCAATAAAACACTGAGGTGGTAAAGGAGATCCGAAGCTTCGTAGGTCAGCTCTTCCTGAGAATTGTTTTTAGCGGCGATGATGGTTTCGGCGCTTTCCTCTCCGATTTTTTTGCAAATTTTATCGATCCCTTCTTCAAAGAGGTAATTGGTGTAGGACCCTTGCACCGGGTGCTGCTTTCGGTCTTCAATTTGGTCTGCCAAATTGCGCAGAATGGTGACATTGCCCGTTGCCCGATCAGAAATGGTGTGAATGGGCTTAAAAAAGCAAGAGGTTTCGCCGGTGTGGCAGGCCGGACCGCAGGGGAGCACTTCTAACAATAAACAATCGCCGTCGCAATCGCTGCGCACGTGGACAACTTCTTGGAAATGACCCGATGTTTCGCCCTTTACCCAAAGCTGTTGGCGGCTTCTGCTGTAAAAGGTGGCGCGTCCGGTTTGGAGGGTTTGCGCCAAAGCTTCTTCGTTCATATAGGCTTGCATTAAAACCTCACGGGTGTGGTAGTCCTGTAAAATTGCAGGGATCAGGCCGTTTTGATCAAATTTTAGTTCTTGAATATCCATGAAGTCCTTTCTAAAGATGGACGGTGAGTCCTTGTTCCTGTAAAAAACGCTTTAAATCGCCGATCAGAATTTCTTTATAGTGAAAAACCGAAGCGGCTAAGGCGGCATCGGCGCCGACTTTGAGCACGTCGGCAAAATGCTGCATTTCTCCTGCACCGCCGGAGGCGATAATGGGTATCCTCAGTTTTTCTGAGAGGATTCGGTTTAGGTCTAAGTCGTAACCTTCTTTGACGCCGTCCATATCGATGGAGTTGATGCAAATTTCCCCGGCACCCAGTTCTTGACCCCGCAAGGCCCATTCGATGGCATCCCAGCCGGTGTTTTCTCTGCCACCTTTGACGAAGACGTCCCAGGAACCGGCATTGTTTTTCTTGGCGTCGATGGAGAGTACCACGCATTGAGAGCCAAAACGCTCGGCGGCTTCCCCGATGAGGTCCGGGTTGGCCACGGCTGCGGAGTTGATGGACACTTTGTCGGCACCGGCATTGAGGACGGATGAAAAGTCTTCCAACTTGCGGATACCGCCTCCAATGGTTAAGGGGACGCCCACGGCGGCGGCGACCTC
This sequence comes from Eubacteriaceae bacterium, assembly GCA_012522805.1. Lineage (GTDB taxonomy): Bacteria > Bacillota > Clostridia > Eubacteriales > Eubacteriaceae > JAAYJS01. The sequence continues at coordinate 59,951 of JAAYJS010000031.1, forward strand.
TTCGACGACGTGTAAAAAGATATCCCGCTCTTCGTAGGAGGCGGTTATGTCGTAAAAGACCAATTCGTCGGCACCGGCATCGGAATAAAACTTCGCCAAGTCCACGGGGTGGTCGACATCCTGAATATTTTGAAAGCGCTTGCCTTTGACCACACGGCCATTAATGACATCTAAGCAGGGTATAATTTTTTTAGCCAACATTTTCTTCTCTCTTTCTATCGAGGTAGGCCTTTAAATCCAAGGTCCCTTCGTAAATGGCTTTGCCGGTGATGGCGCCATAAATGCCCATATCTTCCAATTGGTCCAGATGTGCTTCTGTGGCAACGCCGCCGGCGGCAATAATGTTCATATTTAAACTGCGATTGAGAAGGTCCAACATTTGAAAATTAGGACCCGTGAGCATCCCGTCTTTACTGATATCGGTATAAACCAAGGTACTCAACCCCAATCGTTCCAACTTGGTGGCTAAGGCTAAGGCCTCTACAGCCGAGGTTTCCACCCAACCCTTCACGGCAACCATGCCGTGGTTGGCATCTAAGGATACGCAAATTTGTTCATCGTAACGGTGGATCAGTTGTTCGATAAAGGGTGTGTTTTCGACGGCTTGGGTTCCGATGATGATGCGCCCGACGCCGATATCGATATAGGCATCTGCGGTTTCCATGTTGCGAATACCGCCACCGACCTGCACCGGTATGTTCACGCTTTGAACCATATCGCTGATGAGTTTTAAATTGACGGGCAGTCCGTCAAAGGCGCCGTCCAAGTCGATGATATGTAGGTACTCAGCACCTTTTTCTTCCAAGTCTTTGGCGACGGCAACGGGGTCGTCAAAATAGATGGTTTCTTGGTCTTTTTTGCCTTGTGACAGGCGAACACATTTTTGATTTTTAATGTCTATAGCTGGCAAGATGATCATTCAGTACTCTCCTTAAAATTTTAAACAATTGCAAACCGGCACCGCTTTTGAGGTGCACGATACCCCACGATGTTCCCCTTCAGACGAGTGCGGGATTTTAAATCTCCGTCCTTCGTAGAAGTAAGATGGTTTCCTCTCGATGAGGGGAACAATGGGATGGGAATGGACACAAGGCACAACAAGTGCTTTGGCAACCGGGCTTGCAAAGCTTTTGCTCTACCCAACCCATACATTCCAAGCCCATAGGGGTAGCTTTGAGTCTTGTATGTTTATTTTAGCAATACAACCTTCAACAAAACCCAACCCGTCTGCATCTCCAATCGTTCCACCCCTCTTTTTAAATCGTACCCGTATGCCCAAATAAAATGATAGAAGGGGTTTGCCACAGTGCTGCCGTTGCGGATGGTACCCGCCAGTGCGCAGCGATCCCGTGGGTAGCCAAAGGCACCGAGATCGGGCAATAGAACTTCTAGTTTGGTGGTGAGGCAAGGGTCTCCGGTTATGGGTGGGCAGGTCCAATAGCTTTCAGCTATTTCCGACGGATCGAAGTCTGCCATGGGGCTATCCGAGTAGCTATCAGAAGATGCCTACTCGATGACCCCCTTGGTGGAGGGGATGCCTTTGACGGTGGGTTCCATGGCTACGGCGGTCTTTAAGGTCCGTCCAAAACCTTTAAAAAGACCTTCAGCGATGTGGTGATTGTTTTTTCCATAAAGACAGGTGGCGTGGAGAGTGACTTTGGCATTGTTCACAAAGGCAATAAAAAACTCTTCGATCATTTCGGTTTCCAAATCTCCGATCATTTCTCTGGTAAAGGGTACGTCGTAAACCAGGGTGGGCCGTCCACTGATGTCGATACACAAACGGCATAGGGCTTCATCCATGGGTAAGTAACAATGGGCATAACGGGTAATACCGGTTTTATCGCCAATGGCTTGGGTAAAGGCTTGACCCAGCACAATGCCGATGTCTTCCACCAAGTGGTGGTTATCCACGCCATCCCCTTGACCCGCAAGGGTCAAATCGAATTGCCCGTGGGCGGCAAAAAGAGTCAGCATGTGGTCAAAAAAACCGATGCCGGTCTGGATGTCGGACTGACCCGACCCGTCTAAATTAAAAGTTAACTGGATGGATGTTTCCGCAGTGTTACGATGGATGGTTGCAACTCTGGTCATGGCATACCTCCTTGAGAATTTTTGCAATTTTTTTGTTTTCTTCCGGGGAGCCGATGGTTAGGCGAATGGCGTGATCATCGGGAAAATATCGGATTAAAATATTGTTGGCCTCCATGGTGTTGTAGATGGCTTCTGCCTTGGGTGTTTTAAAATAGATGAAGTTGGAAGCCGCCGGATAAGTTTGAACATCGGGCAAGCACTGCAACAAGTCGTTGATTTTACATTTTTCATCTTTCAATAAAACCAGTCGCTCTTTTAAAAGATCTCGGTTATTGAGCACGATTTCCGCTGCGATTTGCGTCAAACTGTTGATGTTGTAAGGGGCTTTAACCTTATAGAGATAGTCGATGAGTTTGGGGTTGCCCAAGCAATACCCACAGCGCAGGGACGCTAAACCGAAAGCCTTGGAAAGAGTCCGCATGATGATGAGGCGTTCGGGGTACATGTCGATCAAGTCCCCCATGCTGCTGCCGTGAAATTCCATATAGGCCTCATCTAAAACGACCAAGCTTTGTGTGTTGTCGATGATATCGACAATCTCTTCTCTGCTGAACAGATACCCTGTGGGGTTATTGGGATTACAAATAAAAATCATTTTGGCCTGATGGGTGTTGGCGAGATCAATCATCGCTTTGCAATCGGGAACACCCTCTTCGGTATCGGGAACATCCATAAAGGTGGCCCCTGCAATTTCAGCCCAAATGCCGTACATGGCAAAGCCCGGGCTATGGGAGACGGTAATTTCTCCGGGGGATACGAAAGTTTGGTACAGCATAGCGACCAGTTCGTCGGAGCCGTTGCCGCAGATGTGGTGGTCTTCCGGGTATCCGGTATAGTCCGACAAAGCGGTGAGTAAACGCCGAAAGCCTGCATCGGGATAGCGGTTTAAAGGCGCCGCCATAATTTGTTGACAGATCTCTTCCTTTAAAACGGTGGGAATATCCCAGGGGCACTCGTTGGCATTGACGACAATCTCGTAATCCGGTGGTGTGACCCGATAAGCATTGAGTTTTTCGATAACCGGTCTGACATAAGAACTCATTGAAACCGCCTTTCTACACTGAGTGCGTGGGCATCTAAACCTTCGGAACGGGCAAAAGTAGCAATTTTTTGATAGACTTTTTTCAAAGCCGCTCGATCGTATTGGATGATGGAGCTTCTTTTAATAAAGTCGTACACCCCAAGGGGAGAAGAAAAGCGGGCGGTACCCGAAGTGGGTAGGGTGTGGTTGGGCCCTGCAAAATAGTCTCCCAAGGGTTCGGGGGTATAATGTCCAATAAAAAAGGCACCGGCATTGTACAGGTGTTCCAGAGCTTCCTCGGGGTTTTCCAGTAAAATCTCCAAATGCTCCGGGGCAATGGCGTTGGCTAGGGCATAGGCTTCTTCGAGATTGTGTACATCAAAAATAAACCCGTAATCCGCAATGGCCTTGGCGGCGATGTCCTTCCTTCCCAGATCTTCCTCTAGTTGCTTGGCAATGGCCGCTTCGACGGCATCGCCAAAGGCGGGGTCGGTGGTAATCAGAATAGCCATGGCCCTCTCGTCGTGTTCCGCTTGGGAGAGTAAATCTCCTGCGACGATAGCCGGATCGGTATCGATACCGTCGGTGATCACCAGCACTTCGCTGGGACCGGCGATCATATCGATGGCCACCTTTCCGAAAACTTCTCGCTTGGCTAAGGCGACAAAAATATTGCCGGGACCGACGATTTTATCCACCGGGGCGACGGTTTCGGTACCGTAGGCCAAGGCGGCTACCGCTTGGGCACCCCCCACCTTATACACACGGTGTACCCCTGCAATTTGGGCTGCCGCTAAAATGGCCGGAGCAACCTTGCCGTTTTTTTGCGGCGGTGTGACGATGGATAACTCCGATACACCTGCTACCAAAGCGGGGATAGCATCCATCAACACTGTGGACGGATAGGCAGCCTTTCCTCCGGGGACGTACAGCCCAACTTTTTGGATCGGTGTAACCTTTTGTCCTAAAACAATTCCGGGTTCCGGACTGTAGGTCCAAGTGGATTCTATTTGTTTTTCGTGAAAAGCGCGGATATTTTCGCCGGCTTCTTGGATGACTGTTATGAGTTCATCGGAAACCGTGGTCATGGCTTCGTTGAACTCCTCCTCTGTTACGACGAGGGTGTCTAAAGAAACGCCGTCGTATTCTTCGGTGAGTCTGAACAGCGCTTCGTCTCCGTTTTTGCGCACATCTTCAATGATGTCCGCCACTTGTTTGCGCAAAACTTCTTGAGTGTCTTCTTCTCTTAAAAGAAGTTTATCTATTTGCGAAATACTCTCTTGGTAAGTGTAACGTTTCATATTTCCTCATTTCTCGACTTCACATTCAGTATACCCTGAATGTATGTAGAAAAACTTTATTTATTTTTTACAAATATAAGATTTAACCATCGTAGCGCATGCTGTCAAACTTTTCGAGAATCGGGTCGATGGCAGCGCGTTTGGTTTTCAAACTGACTTTGTTTGCGATGAGTCTGGAGGAGACTTGGGCAATCTCTTCCAATACAACCAAGCCGTTTTCCTTTAAAGTACTTCCGGTTTCCACAATGTCCACGATGTAATCGGACAACCCTAAAATGGGTGCTAACTCCACAGATCCGTTGAGATAGATGATATCCACGGGTTGTTTTTTTTCGTTGTAATAATGTTTGGCAATGGTGGGGTATTTGGTGCCCACGACTATTTTTTTATTTTGCGGTATCTGGGCATTCTCCATACCTGCGACACAAATGCGACAGCGTCCGATGTTCAAATTGAGCAACTCGTACACCGGTGCGGGGTGCTCCATGAGCACATCTCGCCCGACGATGCCGATATCTGCAACGCCCTTGGCAACATAGGTGGGCACATCGGGAGATTTGACCAAAAAGAAGGCGATTCTGCCGGTACTGTCGGTAAAAATAAGCTTGCGACTGTCGTCGCTGTAATCGGGAAAGGTGTAGCCCACTTCGCCTAACAATGCGATGGCTTTTTTCGCCACTCTTCCTTTGGCCAGAGCTAATTGGATTTGCATGATGGGTTCTCCTTTTCCGGTACTAAGGCGCCGTTTTGATAATGGTGAAATACACCGTCTTTAAGATAGATAAAACGAGCGTTTTCATATAGAATATTGTTTTTCTGGGAGTGGATAAAGGCTTTAGGTGTCGTGTATAAATCAAACATCTCTGCGCTCTTTCCTTTGCTTCTGAGTTCGGTTGCATATTGGTGAGCCCGGGCCTTTTCATCTCGATGGTAGAGGATGACCGTGGTGCTGACGGCTTCTTTTTCCAACAACCCTTTTTGATCTAAATAATCTAAGGTTCCCAATAGATCGATACCAAAACCACAAGCCGGCCGATCGATGCCGAACTGAGCGGACAGGTGGTTGTAGCGGCCACCGCCGATCACCGTTTCGCCCCAGTCGTCCATGTAAGCTTTAAAAATTAAATCCGAATAATAATTCATGCGATTGGTAAAGCCTAAATCAAAATATAAATACGGTGTGATTCCCACCGTATCCGTATGGTGGAGCAGCGCTTTGAGATAATCTACCACCGCTTCCATGTCTTCATTGACGCACAGTTCAGACATTTCGGAGACGATGTCTTTAGGGTCGCCGTAGAGCATGGGCAATGCCATCAGTATTTTTTTAGATTTTTTAGTCAGCGACAATGGGGCAATAAAATCGTGGATGTCCGCCAAGTTTTTATTTTCAATGAGGCGAAACAATTCCAACCGCGTTTTTTTGCTTAAACTCAAGGTGTCAAAAAAGTGGTTGATAAACCCCACGTGGCCAATATCCACGTGGATATCCTGAATGCCGTTGACCTTTAAAGATTGTAAGGCGAGCTCTATGATTTCGCCGTCGCATTCCGGGCTGTGGCTGCCAAAATACTCGATCCCCATTTGGCTCTCTTCTTTCTTAATGATGTCCGGAGATGAGAAGTTTCGATACAAATTGGTGTGATAAAAAAATTTAATAATTTCTTTGCGATCTCTGTGGTTGATGGCGGCTGTACGGGTAATAGGAACAGTGGCATCGTGCTTTAAGACCAATACCTTTCCCTGATGGTTTACCAATTTAAATAGATCTTCCCGCCGAAAACCTTCTTCATCGCTGTATAAGTCGTAGGATTCAAGGGTCGGCGTCATGACTTGATGGTAACCGTAACTCTTGTACAGCGTACTCAGCCGCCCCTGTAGGGTTTGCAAATGTTTTAAACCCTGATATTGTATGTTTTCAAAACCTTCTAAGGTATAACCTGTTGACATATGACCTCCAATTTAATACGTTATCGTAGTAAAGTAAAGATAGTTTATCACTAAATAATTTAAAGGTCAAGGGGTAACTGATCTTGATTTGAACATAAAATGAATTCAAATTGCCTTTGTTTGGTCGGGAATGATTGTCCATTATATTTGAATAGGTTATAATATAGAAATAGATCTTGTTAAATGTTTAGAATGAATCGAAGAGGAGTCTAGTATGAAAAAAAACAATCTGTGTATTTTTTGTTACGCCAAGGGGATCATAGCCCTCATCCTGGTGTTGGTTACAGTGCTGTTATCCAGTTGCGGCGGCAAAGTGGACGAACGCCTTTCCGGTAAATGGATAGCGATTAAAACTTTTGCCAGTGGCGTGACTTTGCCGGCATCGGAAGTGTATAAAGACGGTTTTACCTTGGAGTTTGTATCCGGTAGTAAAGTCGATTTTACCGTCAATGGCGAAAAGGATGTCGCCAAATGGTCCATCGATGGAGACGAGATTACCATAGAAGCCGGTAGCGAAGAATGGAAAGGCACCTTAATCGGAGATTTCATAGAATTTAAAAATGTTTCCAACATGGGTGTTGACATTACCTTTGGTAGGGAAGGTACAGATGCCATGGACCCGATCAATACGCTTTCCGAAAATGAAAAGAAATTGGTGGGCACTTGGGTTTCCGAATCGGTGGTCGACGTGATGGGAACAGAAACGCAAGTGGAAGGCGTAGAAGTTCAAGATGTATTGAAACTGACCTTTCATCCCGATCGTGTTTTGAATATTGTTCACAAAGGGCAGGAAGTCGGCGATACCAAGTGGGTGCTCATCGAAAATTGGGATGCCCCGGAAGATATCGGCAACTTTAAAATTATGTACGAAGTCCAGGAAGATGGCAAAATAAAAGCAGATGTCTTTACAGACGATACGTTTTTGTACACCGTAACCTGTGTCCAAGCAGAGTAGTGGCACTTTTCTGAAGAGGATGGTATGAGGAATGAATAAATTGACTTCACCGACGACGGTGCAGGCCTTGCTTAAAAAACACAACTTTCGCACCAGCAAACGGTATGGTCAAAACTTTATCGTGGATCATAATATTGTAGAACGGATTGTAGACACCGCTGAAATCACTGAAGAAGACATCGTTTTGGAAGTAGGTCCCGGTATCGGCACCATGACCCTTGCTCTCTCCGAAAGGGCGGCACAGGTCTTTGCCGTAGAAATTGACACCCACCTGATACCGATCTTGGAGGAGACCACCGCCGGCAGAGAGAACATTACCATCCACCACGGCGACATTTTAAAGACCGATGTTTCCGCTTTAATCGGGGAGGGCGTACCCTTTAAAATAGTGGCCAACTTGCCCTACTATATTACCTCGCCCATCATCATGGGGTTTCTCGAATCGGATTTACCCATTCAGGGAATGACCTATTTGATTCAAAAAGAAGTGGGGGATCGCCTAGGGGCAGAGCCCGGTACCAAAGAATACGGCGCCTTAACCATTGCTTGTCAGTATTATGCCGAAGTGTCGGTGGCTTTTAAAGTACCGCCCACGGTGTTTATTCCCAGACCTCGGGTAGACTCCGCTGTACTTCATTTAAAAAAACGGGAAGTTCCGCCGGTAGAGGTGGCCAGCAAGGAAGCATTTTTTAAAATTGTCAAAGCTTCCTTTATGAATAGACGAAAAACCTTAGCCAATGGCCTGCAGATGAACTTGGGTATCCCTCGGGAGATCACCCAAACTATATTAGAAAGCATGGGCTACCCTGCAACTTTAAGGGGAGAAAAACTCTCCGATATGGAATTTGCCCGTTTAAGCAACTTGTTGGTGGAACAAAAACACCTCGGTTCGAATTGAACGAGAGTCCAAAAGACAGAGCAGGGTTGGCCTATCGGAATAAACAAAAAAGACCGCTGAGCAGGCGGTCTTTTTTAAATGAAAAATATAATAAGAAATATATAGCTGACAATTCATACGAATTGAATAGCCCTATTTAATTCTGGAGAATTGATCGATGGCATCCGACAAATCGCTTAAAGCCTTGTCGGGATCTCCATGTTCGATGCTGTCTCGCACGCAATGGCTGATGTGACCTTCCAAGATCGTCTTGCCGATCTTATGAACGGCACCCTTGACGGCATTGACTTGAATGAGGATTTTTTCGCAGGGAATATCCTCCTCTATCATTTTATCGATGGCATTCAGCTGCCCGATGGTTCTGTTGATTCTTTGATGAAGATTTTTTAAATCCATACATTGGCGCATCGCTCATCCTCCGTTCCCACTCTTTAATACCAATGGGGGGTATGTGTACATGATAAACTTCTTAAATTGAAAAGTCAAGTCCTCTTTTAAATTTGATTTAAGTTTTTAATTTAAATCTTCAGGCCCAGGCTTGATCATCGAAGGCATATGGGTCGGATGTCTTGTTTTGAAAATGATGAATGGTGGCGATGGTTACAATGATAAATTTTCAAGCTTATTCCCATCGGTCATCGATACAAACTCATCGGCTTTTCACATAAATTCTTTGAATCGGCTTTGAAACCCAAGGGCTATCAATCCTGATCCGGTTGATCGATCTTTTCCAAGGCTCTGGCCATGGCATAATCTGTAATCAAGACATTGATAAACCCGCCGCGTATGGCACCCAATACGGCTTTGACCTTTTCAGTGCCGCAACAAACACCGATGGTGTATTGTGTATGGCGCAGCAAATTTAAATGGATCGCCATGACCTGCTGATTGATATCGTATTTATCGATGCGGCCCTCCTCGTCGTAGAAAGTCATGCAAATATCTCCCACTAAGTTTAAGGCGTTGATTTCATCCAGCATGGCCGGTGAAATATATCCTGTTTTAATGATGGTGGATTCTAAGCTCGGTGTGCCGATACCCACAATGGCGATATCCATTTTTTCGGCTTTTTTAAAAATACGGCGGATGGTTGTCTCTTTCATCAGTTCTGTTTTTGTACTTTTTCTGGACAACATAGCCGGAGCATGCAGTGGAAAATATTTACCACCGTAAGCCTTGGCCATGGACTCCACGATAAAATTGCTGTGTAATTCGTTGGAAACCGTTCCAATACCTCCAATGAGTGGGATAAAGGTCAGGTTGGGATAAAAACTTTCAGCTATGTGATGAGAAATATAAGACAGACTGGTCCCCATGGAAAGTCCCACAACTTGATTGTCCTTAATGATACGCGAAAGAAATTGCGCGGTTGCTTTGCCCATCGCATCCTTGGTTTGGGTGACATCCTCCATGGTTTCGATGATAAAAACTTCGTCTAAACCGTATTGCTCTTCTAATATTTGCTCCAATTGGAAATGTTTTCGACCACTTAAATCGGACACTGTGATGGTGACGATACCTATCTCCCGGGCTGCTGTCAACAACTTGGATACCGTCGGTCGGGAAATAGACAGGCGGTGGGCAATCTCCTGCTGATTTAAATTGTGGTTGTAATACAAATCGCTGACGCGTAGCATCATGCGTTCATCTTCAACAATATTTTTTTTCATTCCAGCCTCCCTTCTATTCTAAAAACATCCTAACATGTACAGAAGTTTCAGTCAAAACAATCGTAAAAGCTGAATGAATACGGATTTTGTCTGAAAAGCGGTTATAACCTTGTTGCTGAACTGGTTTAAAAACAATTCAAAAGATTAAAGCACATCGCGGCTCTCCGAACCATTGGGGTGTCCCGATAGCCTTTAAAATATGCAATTGGAAAAACGACGTTCGCGAGATTTTATCATCCTTTATATAGGTAGAGAAGCAGTGATTATAGGGTTTGAAAAGAGAAAATATGGATATCAAGAGTTGGCGGTTTTTGAATTCGAGACAGAAGAGTTGTTAAAGGGCATGAAAAGGTAAAATATTGTGTTGCGGAATTCTCTCCTTGTGGTGTGAACTTTTGTAAAAGGCAGTTAAATTGTTAAATAAATAACGGTATATTTTTAACAAATGTAAAAAAACAAGATAGAGCATGTTTGATGAAAATGTTTTAAAAGTGCAAGAAACTTCGAAAATACCGATATTAAATGGTAAAAAACGGTTTTAAAAAACAAATGTTAAAACAAAAGGCTTAATTCTTTAAATCAAATGAATGCGTTGACATTTACAAATGTTCGTAATATAATTTTGTTATAAAGAGATCAAAGAGGGAGGCCGGTTGATGTCTAGAGAACAATTTTTTTTACTGATTATCCTTCTCATGTCTGTGCAACTGGGTATGGGCATCATTCAAGTTAAACGTTATCAGAAAGAATTGAAAAAACTCAGAGGTACCGGGACTGTGGGCCTAGGCCATACGAAAGGCGGATTTAAACCCGGTCAAATCGTCATCATCTCCTATAAAGCCGGCGAAGATCGTGTTGTTGCTTTTCGTAGAATGCGTGGTATGACCATTTTTGCAGGTTTTAAAACCGACGACAAGATGATCGGATTAAACCTGGATACGTTGAGACAAAAAGCGTTACAAGAAGATGCTCGAGAATTTGCACGCAGACGCAAAAAACATCCCTACAATCCGAAGGATATCACAAAGAAAAAAGGCGCCATGATACAGGCGGTGGAGGCCATCGACAATCGATTGGCCACGGAAAAGCGGAAGCTGGAACAAGCAAAGCGCATCGAAGAACACAAGCGTATCGAAAGTAACTAAGTTTATCGTTTTTTAGGTAAAAATTTTATATAAGGAGGAAACGATGGAATTTTTATCAACCTTAGCAACTCAGTTTATTGGGTTGTTCCAAGCAGGGGGGGAAACCTTTATGGGGTTTGTCACCGGTATCATTCCGACGTTGGTCTGTTTGATTACAGCGGTTAATGCTTTAATTGCAATTATCGGACAGGAGAAAATTGAAAAGGTAGCACAGGTTAGTGGAAAAAACTTTATTCTACGCTATACGCTGCTACCCATTTTGGCAATGTTTTTCTTTACAAACCCGATGGCTTACACCATGGGACGCTTTTTGGAAGAAAAACACAAACCCGGTTTTTATGATGCGGCAGTGTCCTTCTGCCATCCGATTACCGGCTTATTTCCCCACGCCAATCCCGGCGAATACTTCGTATACGGTGGGATTGCAGCAGGTATTACTGCATTAGGCAAAGACTTAGGTCCTCTGGCCATACGCTACTTTTTAGTAGGTATTATCGTCATTTTAATCCGCGGTATCATCTGTGAAAGATTGACGATTCAGTTTATGAAGAAGGGGGAAGAAGCAAATGTTTAAAGCAGTAAAGATTTCTAAAGGCCCCGGCGGTTGGGGCGGACCATTGGTCATCCAACCGACAGAACAAAAAAATAAAATTGTATCCGTAACCGGTGGCGGTATCGATCCGATTGCACAAAGAATAGCCGACTTAACCGGCGCTGTTGCAGTAGACGGTTTTACAACCGGTGTCAAAGACGAAGAGTACGCCTGTGCCGTTATCGACTGTGGCGGAACCGCTCGTTGCGGTGTTTATCCTAAAAAACGCATTCCTACCATTAATCTGACTCCGGTTGGTCAAAGCGGACCTTTGGCAAAATTCATCACCGAAGACATTTATGTATCCGGTGTCAAGGAAGCCAATATTGAATTGGTAGACGCATCGGAAGTACCGGTCGTCGAAGAAGCGGCTGCAGAAGCATCGGCTCCGGTCGCCACCGAAGCTCCAAAGGCAAGTGCTTCAGGTGCTAAAAAAGACAGCATCATCGTTCGAATTGGTAAAAGTGTGGGTAACGTGGTTGGAAAATTCTTCCAAGCCGGACGCGACACCATCGATATGGTAATCCGCAACGTCTTACCCTTCATGGCATTCGTTTCCATGCTCATCGGTATTATCACCGCTTCGGGTTTAGGCGACTGGATTGCCAACACCATATCACCTTTGGCAAATACCCTTCCGGGATTGCTGGCGATTTCTGTGGTTTGTACCATCCCGATTATTTCGCCGATTATTGGACCCGGTGCGGTTATCGCTCAGGTTGTCGGTGTGTTGATCGGACAACAAATCGGTATCGGCGCCATCAACCCGTCCTTGGCATTGCCCGCATTGTTTGCGATTGACGGCCAAGTCGGTGCGGACTTTATTCCCGTTGGTTTGTCCTTAGGAGAAGCCGAACCGGAAACGGTCGATGCCGGTGTTCCCGCTGTTTTATTTGAACGTTTGCTAACAGGTCCTTTATCGGTGCTCATCGCCTATGCGTTCAGCATCGGATTATACTAAGGTTAAGAGGTGGTTATCGGAATGGATTTTAAGAGTGTTGTAACAGGTATCGGCCCTTTGGTTGAAGAGATGGCGGAAGCTGCCGGTTTAATCATTGTCTTTGACGATAATGCGCCGGAAAGCTTAGCGGAAATGGCAGTTTTGCATACCCATTGTGATCTCTCACAGGATGTTAAAGTCGGCGATGTTGTTCTATTTGGGAACTATCAATACGTCGTGACTGCCGTTGGAGAAGAAGCCAACAAAACTCTGAAGAGTATGGGACATTGTTCCTTTAAATTTACAGGAGAAGACTCCGTGGATATGCCGGGTCAAATCGCCTTAAAGGGCGATGGTGTACCGGCAATAAAAGTCGGAGATTCCTTTGAAATCATTTTTGTCTAAAGCATGATTTATTGATTCGTAGCCTGATCACACAAAAGTTTTTATCCATGTTGTGATAAAAACTTTTGTGGTGCGGTATATATTTAGATTTAATTGAAAGTAGGTAGTAAAACAATGATCAACATGATGCACAAATTACAAGCGTTGGAAGATGCTGGCGAATCCATTAAAGCAAGCATTGTCGGTGCCGGTCAAATGGGATGCGGTATGGCCGCTCAAATGACCGTGATGAAAGGGATGGACCCGGTGGTCGTCGTAGACGTGATCTTGGATAATGCCAAACGCGCTTACATCAACTCCGGTTACAAAGAAGGTGTCGACTTCGTCGAAGCCGAAACCATCGAAGAAGCAAACAAATTTTTAGCAGAAGGTAAATTCATCGTCACAACCAATAACGAAATTGCCACCAAATGCGATATCATCGATTGCGCTGTGGACGCGACCGGTGTACCGGAAGTCGGTGCCAAGGTAGCGATGGATGCCATCAATGCAGGCAAACACATCTGCATGCTCAACGTTGAAACCGACGTTTGTATCGGCCATTTACTATACAAATTAGCGAACAACGCAGGTGTCGTCTATACGGGCTCCGCAGGGGACGAACCCGGTGCGGTTATCGAATTGTACGACTATGCAAAGGGCTTGGGCTTTGACGTTAAAGTGGTTGGTAAAGGTAAAAACAACCCCTTGGCGTTGACCTGCAACCCGGATACCGTAGCGGATATCGCTAAAGCCAAAGGCGCATCTCCTAAAATGATTTGTGCTTTTAAAGACGGTACCAAAACCATGGTTGAAATGACCGCCATGGCCAACGCAACCGGATTTTTGCCGGACGTTACCGGTGCCCACGGTCCGGAAAGCGATGTTAAAGGCCTCAACGACGTTCTGAGCTTGAAGAGCGAAGGACGGGGCGGCATCTTAAACAGCTACGGTGTCATTGAATACGTCAACGGCGTTGCACCCGGCGTCTTTGTGATCGTCGGAACCGACCAACCGGATATCGCAGCGGAAATGACTTATTTGGATATGGGACCGGGACCGAACTACACGTTGTACCGTCCTTACCACTTATGCTCTTTGGAAACGCCTATGTCTGTTGCAAAGGCATGCATCGATGGCGAACCGACCATTGTACCGGCATGTGGTCGTGTTGCAGAGGTTGGCACCATTGCCAAAAAAGACATGAAAGCCGGCGAATACTTAGACGGTATCGGTGGTTACACCATCCGCGGTACCTTCATGGCGGCTGAAGAAGCCGACGCGACCAACGCATTGCCCATGGGTTTGGTAGATAAAAAGACAAAATTGTTAAAAGACGTTAAAGAAGGAGATCTGATCACCTACGATCATGTTGAACTCAACAACGATAACCTGATCGTGCAATTACGTCGCATTCAAGACAATCTTTTCCTATAAGGCATACCGATGGCAAACAGACAAGTAGAAATTCAAAACCCCACCGGTCTGCATGCGAGACCCGCAGCGGAATTCTGTAAATTGGCAGCCCGCTTTACTTCCGACATAACCGTTAAAAAAGTGGGTGTCGATAAAGAAGGCAACGGAAAATCCGTTATTTCATTGATGACCTTGGGCTTTAATAAAGGCTCCGTCATCGAGATTTCCGCAGAAGGCGACGATGCGCAAGAAGCTGTGGATGCATTGGCAGCTTTAATAGAAGAAGGCTTCGGAGAGATATAAGCGTATATAAAGCACGTCGGTACCTGAATCCATCGGCGATTGAATGGCGAGGTTGTGCACCGAGTATCCGAGCAAAGGTGTACGTGCCACCGGTTCGTTTAAAAGCTATTGTAACGGTAAAGTGAAGCTTTAGAGTGTGCATCATTCAACAAAACTAAATCAATATACTATCCTATTAAAAGAGCCCGCAGTTTGTGACTGCGGGCTTTTTTTGATAATCTCTAATAGAAAAATGGCTTGGAATCATCCAAGAAAGTTTTAAACCAATTGTCGATTGAAATCTTTAAAGGAGTTCGAACCCATCGCTTTTTTCAGATCATATGAATGTGGATCTATGGCAGAAGAAGAAACCAAAAGTCTACTTATATCGGTTCGAGCGGGACCAAGTCAAAATGCAGATCGTCAACGGTTGGAGCCAAAACCAAAGTCTCCTCTTAAGGATACCTCCGCGGACATCAAGTTTTCCAGCTGACCGTCGGCTCTTTCTAAGACCAGGGCGCCGTCATCTCGAATGGCTTTGACCGTGCCGACAATTTTTCTGTCTCCCATGGTGGCCAGCACCTCTTTGCCTAACACCACGGAGCGTTCTCGGTATTCTGAAAGGAGGGCATGGTCCTGATCTTCCGTCAACAATTCCCGATAGGCTTCTACCAAATCTTGAGCCAAGGGGTTTTTAATGGGCTGGTAGTGATCCGGAGAAAACAATGCCGCGGCGTGGCTGGCAATATCTTCCGGGAAACCGCCTGCCGGGGGTAGTAAATTGATGCCGACACCCACCACGACGGTATCCACCATGCCGTTTTCCATGTTGATGGTCGCCTCCGTTAAAATGCCTGCGACCTTCCCGTGGGATGTATATAAATCGTTGACCCATTTCACACCGATGGGTGGCGCACCGTATTTTTCCAAACATCGGGCGGCTAGAACCGCAGCCTTTAAGGTGGTATTCAAACCGACTTGAAAGGAAGGATCCGGTTTTAACAAAACGGATACATAAAGCCCCGTTAGTGCAGGAGAATAAAAGGAGCGCCCCATGCGTCCCTTACCTGCACTTTGGTGATCCGCCAATACGGCACTTCCGTGGAGGGCACCCGCCCGCGCCAAGTTTTTTAACTGGTCGTTGGTGGAGTCCACGGTGGGGTAGACCCATAGAGGGGCGGACTCCACAAGGGTCTTTTTAAAATAAGAAGCTTGTAAGGGATCGTAGGTAGTGGGCAGTCGGTAGCCCTTGTTGGGCAGTGCACGAATGGGCACGCCCTCTTTTTGTAGGGTTTTTACGGCCGCCCAGACGGCGTTGCGACTGACACCCAAATGGTCGGCCATAGTTTGTCCGGAAAGCTCTTCTTCTCTATGATTTAAAAGGGCCCTCAGCACCTTGTCTTTTGTTTTCATCCTATTCTCCTATTTCCATCAGAAAGTCGAGTTGACACATCTCGGTTATGGCAGAACTTGCGCATGGTGTTTATTATACTGATTATCCCATAAAACAAAAAAAATATCTTCGTCAAAAATAGTCCTTTTGTGGAACAGCGACTTGAAATAATTTGTAAATAGGTTAAAATAAAGGTAGATGAAGTTGATAGGATCACTGTAAAAAAAAACCGATTTGCAGTGATTTTTTTCTTTTATTGCTAGGAGGGAAAGCATGAACACAAAGTATATTTTTGTTACCGGCGGGGTGGTGTCGTCCTTAGGTAAAGGGATTGTCAGCGCCAGTTTAGGTAGGTTGCTAAAAGCCAGAGGGCTCAAGGTTTCTTTACAGAAATTTGATCCATACCTCAATTATGACCCCGGCACCATGAGTCCCTACCAGCACGGAGAGGTTTTTGTAACCGACGACGGTGCGGAAACCGATCTGGATTTAGGCCATTACGAACGGTTTACAGACGAAAGTTTAGGGCAATACAGCAATGTCACCACCGGTCGGGTTTATTGGAATGTCATCAATAAGGAGCGCCGGGGCGATTACCTAGGCGGTACCGTGCAGGTTATTCCTCATATTACCAATGAGATCAAAGAAAGCGTTTTAAAGGTATCGGAGAGTACTCATAAGCCGGATGTCGTCATAACGGAGATTGGCGGCACCGTAGGAGATATTGAAAGCTTACCCTTCTTAGAAGCCATTAGACAATTTAAAGGTGAGTTGGGACAGGACAATGTGATTTATATTCACGTTACCTTGGTGCCCTATCTGAAAGTCGCCGGAGAACTTAAAACAAAACCGACACAGCACTCGGTTAAGGAATTGCGCAGTATTGGGATAGAGCCGAACATCATCGTATTGCGTTCGGAAAAAGAGGTCGATACCGCTTTAAAGAGCAAAATAGCCTTATTCTGCAACGTTCACCACGAAGACGTCATCACCAACTTAGATGCACCGGAACTTTACGAAGTGCCCCTCATGTTGGAAAAGGAAGGCTTGGCCAATTTGGTTTGTAAGAAATTGAATATTGCAAAGGGCATCACCCCCAAATTGGAGGATTGGAAAGAACTGGTTAAACGCGCCAAGAGTTTGGAAAACAAGGTGACCATCGCCTTGGTGGGAAAATACGTGGAACTCCACGATGCCTACCTCTCCGTTGCGGAGGCCTTGCGACATGGTGGCATCGCCAACAATGCCCTGACCCAAATCAATTGGATCCACTCGGAGGATTTAAACGAACAGAATTGCGAACGTATTTTTAAAGATGTGGAAGGCATCATCGTACCCGGTGGCTTTGGTGACCGGGGCATCGACGGAAAATTACAAGCGATTCGTTATGCCCGGGAACACGGCATTCCTTATCTGGGCTTATGCCTGGGTATGCAACTCAGCGTTGTGGAATTTGCCCAAAATGTTTTGGGATTGGCGGAAGCGCATTCTATCGAAATTGTTCCCGAAACGCCGGATCCCGTCATCGCCTTGATGGCGGAGCAAGAGGATGTGGAAAACTTGGGGGGAACCATGCGCTTAGGGGCCTACCCCTGTGTGATCGATCCTCAAAGCAAAGCTTGTCAAGCCTATGATGGCGAAACGCTGGTGGAAGAACGCCACCGCCATCGTTACGAAGTCAACAACCACTATCTGGAAGCCTTTGAGAAAGCCGGTTTGCATTTTTCCGGTAAATCCCCCGATGGTGTGTTGATGGAAATTTTGGAAATCAAGAATCACCCCTATTTTATTGCGACCCAAGCCCATCCGGAATTTAAATCTCGACCCAATAAACCCCACCCTTTATTTAAAAGTTTTATCCAAGCAGCCTTGGAGAATATAAAATAAAGTGGGACCACACGTCGGAAAATCGAAGGAGTAAAATAGACGCCAATCGAAGGGCAAGGAGAAATTTTCTGAAAAGCCGGACAGCTTAATACCGACTGTCAACGAAAAGATGACAGTCGGATAGAGTTTGAATAGAACAACATAGAGTTGACAGGATCGATCCAAGTATTTTTGTATCCGGTAAAAAAATAATTCAATCATCATAGAAATAGACATAGGTTCACTAACAGCAAACCCATGGATGGTCAGCTCATCCACGGGTTTTACTATTTTTTGCAATTTAAATACGTCCTTCGCAACGTCCGGTGTCAGAAACGGGTTATCCTATTTCGGTTTCACACATGGAGAACAGAGTCATAAACGTTATTCTTTTCCCTTCAAACAGTTATATCTGTTCGTAGAGGCAACTCCATTCTGGCGGTAAAATGCAGAGCTGTCCGCTTTGTGTAGGTAAGGTATCCAATTTACAGGATTATTTGGAAACAAAGTGCGCGAAAGGGAGCCTCTACAGAGATGAAGATTTTACCTGTCAATGTAAAAAATAGATTAAACTTGTAAAAAATCGAGTCTTTCGTTTCGTAACATATTATTGGCAAAAAAAATTTTCATTTGGAATTGACACAATATGTGGACATGTGGAAAGAATGTGGATAACTCTTCAATATTTAAAACAAAAGCCGAAAATGTTCAATAAAATTGTGGATAAGGGCGGTGGAAACTGTGGATAATGTGGATAACTTATCCAAAATGCCAGAAATCGCTAAAATTGTGGCTTTAATTCTGTGAAGAAATGTGGATAACTCTTGGGATAAACCCAAAACGAATGTGTATAATTTTTAACAAGAGCTTTTTTCTTGTGGGAGAAAAGCCAAAGGGTTATAATAGAATCGTTACAATTCTAGATATAGCGTAACAAAACAAAAAAACAGACACAGACAGAATTGTTTTTTAAAATAAATAAGATAAAAATTTGTGATATGGTGAAGTGTAGAAGAATTTGATGGAAGAGAGGATGAAATGAATCGATACGGTTTTTTGCGTGTGGCAGCTGCTATCCTACCACTGCATCTTGGAAATGTGGCGGCCAACGTCGAAGAAATCAAATATACAGCCGAGGTTGCCCTGAGCCAAGGCGTACAAGTATTGGTCTACCCCGAAATGGCCTTGACGGGTGCCACCTGTGGGGATTACTTTTTACAACCCCATGTGCTGGAGGGCGTGGCCGAAGGTTTAAAAGAGTTGTGTCGTTACACCGAAAAAAAAGGGATCGCTCTGGTTGTGGGCGGACCTGTTCAAGCTCAAGAGCGATTGTACAATGCCGCATTTTTTATCCATGAAGGGCGTATTCTGGGTTGCGTCCCAAAAACCCATTTAAAAGAGAGTGAGATCTGGGAAGGCCGTTGGTTTGAAAGCGGCAAAAATTTGGCGGTTCAAGAGCATCACTGGCAAGGCTTGTCTTTTCCATTGGGGCCTTCCTTACACTTTCAACCCGTGGGTGTCTCGGAGATAACCTTGGCCATCGCAATTGGAGAGGATTTAAAGGGGCCGCTGTCTCCCGTGGTCTACCATGCCTTGGCCGGTGCCAATGCCCTGCTGCATTTAGGGGCGGCGCCCCTGTGCTTAGACGGCGGTGTGGCTCAAGAAGACGTTCTTTCCGTTTTATCGTCTCAAAACCACATGGCGATCATTTCGGCCGACGGCAGTGTCGGGGAGTCCTCCGGTGAGCGCGTCTATATAGGGGAAGGATTTATTTATGAAAATGGCGCCCTCCTATCCAAAGGTGCGACGATGGATCGGGAAATCCACGTCGTATCCGGCGATATCGACGGGGACTACTTGATGGGAGAAAGAAGAAGAAAGAAATATCGCCACCATCCTTCGCTGTCGAATTTTGACAATACCTATAAGCGTTTAACCTTTCATCCCTTGGAGAACCGGGAGTTGAAACGAAAAATTTCACAACACCCCCTCATACCGGAGTCGGAGAAGGATTTGGAAAAAATGCTGGATGCCCAAGCATTGGGCTTGGCAACGCGTATGGCGCACTTAAAGGATCCGAGGCTGGTTATCGGTATTTCCGGAGGTCTTGATTCCACCGCAGCATTGCTGGCCTGTCAAAGAGCCTGTGATAGAAGAGGTCTGGACAACAGTCATATTTTGGCCGTCACCATGCCGGGTTTCGGCACCACGGGTCAAACTTACGACAATGCCCTGCAATTGATTGAGGCCATCGGTGCTGAATTGATGGAAATCGATATTCAAAAATCCTGTTTGCAACATTTTGCCGATATCGGGCACTCTCCGGAGGTGCACGACTTGACCTATGAAAACGCCCAAGCTCGGGAGCGAACACAGATCTTGATGGATTTGTCCAACAAACACGGCGGGATTGTCATCGGGACCGGCAACATGTCGGAGATGGCTCTAGGTTGGTCGACCTACAATGGCGACCAGATGTCCATGTACGGTGTCAATGCCGCTTTTCCTAAGACTTTGGTGCGGCGATTAACGGAGTATGTGGCTCAAACATCCACCGGGGATTTGGCAGAAACACTCAAAGCTATTTTAGATACGCCGGTTTCTCCGGAATTACTGCCACCGGATCGGGAGGGTAATATTCAACAGAAAACAGAGGAGGTCGTTGGCCCCTACCGGCTGCACGACTTCTTTTTAGCCCATAAAGTCTTGCATCAATTTAAAGACGAAAAGATTTTGTTTTTAGCGGAGATCGCTTTTCAAGATATCTACGATAAAGAGACAATCGCCCATTGGCTTTCTTATTTTAATAGGCGTTTTATCAGCCAGCAATTTAAAAGGAGCAGTTCGCCGGAGGCACCGGCCATTTTAGCATTATCCCTCTCGCCTAGGGGCGGGTTTGTCATGGTTTCAGATATACAAGACCAACCATTTGTGATAAGATAAAAAAAACTGCATCACTGCATTTTAAGGAGAAAACAATGCTTGACATAAAATATATACGGGAACATTTGGAAGAAGCACAGCAACGCTTAGATACCCGGAACGAAGAATACGATTTAAAAAAGGTTGTGGACTTGGATGCCCAACGGCGAAAAATGCTGACCGAAACCGAAGCCATGAAGCAGAAACAAAATCAGGCTTCAAAAAAAATTCCTCAAATGAAAAAGGCCGGTGAAGATTGTACGGAGATTTTTGCCGAAATGAAAACCCTGTCGGATCAAATTAAGGAAATGGACGAAGCAATCCGAACAGTAGAGGGCGAAATAAAAAATACCCTGCTTTATATTCCCAACCTGCCACATGCAGATGCCGTCGTCGGCAAGGACGACACCGACAACCCGGAAGTGCGTCGCTATGGTGAACCGAGAACCTTCGATTTCCCCGTTAAGCCCCACTGGGATCTCGGAACGGATTTGGATATTTTAGATTTTGAGAGAGCCGTTAAAATAACCGGCGCCCGCTTTTCCATGTTTAAAGGCATGGGTGCCCGTTTGCAGCGTGCCCTGATCGATTTTATGCTCAGAATGCACGTCAAAGACCACGGCTACACAGAACTCTCGCCACCTTTTATGATTAATCGCGCTTCTATGCAGGGGACCGGTCAATTGCCAAAATTTGCGGAAGACGCCTTTATTATGGAAAAGGACGATTTTTACTTAGCCCCCACCGCAGAAGTGCCGGTAACCAATATTTATAGAGATGAAATTTTAGAAGAAGAGAGCCTGCCTTTGTGTTACACCGCTTATACCCCTTGTTTTAGAAGGGAAGCGGGCTCCGCCGGGCGCGATACCCGCGGTTTGATACGCAACCATCAATTCGATAAGGTGGAGATGGTCAAATTTGCCCATCCCGATACTTCCTATGACGAATTGGAAAGCTTGACCGCCAATGCGGAAGCCATTTTACAAGCTTTGGAGATCCCCTATCGGGTGGTGGAATTGTGCACCGGCGATTTGGGTTTTTCCGCTGCAAAAACCTACGACATCGAGGGTTGGATGCCCAGCTACGATCGTTATGTGGAAATCAGCTCTTGTTCCAACTTCGAGGACTATCAGGCCAGACGAACCAATATCCGTTTTAGAGATCAAGAGACCAAGAAAACGCGCTTTGTCCATACCCTGAACGGATCCGGTTTAGCTGTGGGCAGAACCTTTGCCGCATTATTGGAGAATTACCAAAATGCCGATGGTTCCGTCACCATTCCTCAAGTCCTTCGCCACGCCATGTGGAATTTAGAAAGGATTGAAAAATGAAAAAAAACTTCTTTCTGACAAAAATAAAACTGCGCATCGGTTTGCTATTGGTTGTAGCTGTATTCGTTTTGAGTTTGTCCGCCTGTGGTAACGGCAATGCCGCTACGGGTTCCGGAAAAAAACAACCGGCGGTGTCGGAAGAAGCATTGACCCCTATTGTGACAGAGATGGATCGCGCTGCAGAAACCATCGAAAGCGTCAGCGTTAAAACGGTATTTATAAGGGATAAAAATATAGAAGGGGAAAGCAAACATCAAGAACAGTGGATGGAAAACAACATGGTTTATGGACCCGATGCAAGCATTCCCAGAATGGAAACCAAGCTACCCGTCGGCGAGGGTGTTCAAGAACGCTTGGATATCGACGGGCAAAGCTACCTGCGCAGCGCCGGACGCTTGACTTGGATACATACGACAACACCGCCGCCGGAAACCAGTTACAGTTATTTTCCCGTTTACGAAGAATTTAAAACCATCGCTTCAAAAATGAGTTTAGAAGAAACCGAGACCGACTACGTCTTTACATTTGAAGGAGAGGATGCCGAACTGTACCAAACCCTTTTAGAGCGGTATAAATTGCGTATCGACGGTGCCCCCGAGGAAGCGGTGCATTTAAAACTCAAATACGTCGTCGCAAAAGATACCAATACCTTGGTAGAGGTTCACAACACTTCGGAGATCACCTCCGGGGAGGACAGTGTTCATTTGCAAGCGACGATTCAATACACGGCCATCAATCCGGCATTGGACCTTCAAGCACCGGCACCGGAAGCTATTATTCAACCTTAGAGAGGAGCACTATGAAAATCGCACTACCCTATGACCACGATCAAGTCCATTCGGATTTTGGAAAAGCACAGGAATTTGTCGTCTATCACTTTCAATTTGGGCGCATCGCAGGAAAAGAACTTGTGGAGGCGCCGGGCAAGGGCTACCAAGGCAATATCGATGCCCTCATCGATGCCAACGCCGTTACCATTATCTGCCATCGTATTGAAGAGGAAGCCTTAGAGGTGTTGTACGACGAAGGCTTTGAAGTTTTCACAAATAAGCAGGGTCAAACCGACGGATTGGTGACCACCTATATGGCGCAAAAATTGCCCCACGGCGACACGCCCTTTACCCTGCCGGAACCCAGTTGTGGAGAACATTGCAACCACCATCACGGCGAAGGACAACAATGTGGGCACCACCATGGCGACGGCCACAATTGCGAACATCACAGCGAAGAACACTAAGGATGCTGTGCCGGTAAAGAGCAATAAAAGCACAAATAGTTTAAAAAATAAATACAAAAAATAACGACTCGATACTGTCCGCACTCATAAGTACGAACGGCATCGGGTCGTTTTTATGGATAGAAAGAGGATAGACACATCATTGTTTTATAAAAAAAAGTGATTGTATTTGTACGGGCCGAGGACGAAAAATCTATTTTGTTGCGGACAGTAAGAAAGGACGTGCGGTGCGGTATAAAACTTTTTCTTGCGACGTGTAAATCTGCTCACCGATATGTTTATCGACAAAGACTTCGGAAAAGCCGATCTTTGTTAAAATAGCGGTGTCCCATTCCGGGCGGTCCACACGGCTTAAGGGTAAGTCCATGGCAAGTTGCTCCATGGTTTTGGCCATTTCTTTTGTAACCGGATCGTTATAACCCATTTTTTCAACGAGTTGTCTGTCATGGTGATACAGGTTTTTTGTATCGCTTTGGTAAAGGTAGCGGTACCAATTGGCGTCAAAGTTCAGTAGAAGGCCGCCGGGTTTTAAGACCCGATACCATTCCCGGTAGGCGGTGTGGGGGTCCGGCAAATTCCAAGTTAAGTTTCTGCTGACAGCCACATCAAAAGTATTGTCCTCAAAATTTAAGGATTGGGCATTCATCGGCATAAAATTGGCACACAGTCGGTGTTCGATTAAATTGTGAGTGGCTTTTACCAACATTTCACCGGTCAGATCAATCCCCGTTACCTGGTGTCCCATTGCAGCAATCAGCATAGTAAAAAAACCCGGTCCACAACCGATATCCAAAACGTTTAACCCACTCCCTTTGGGAAGGTGATGGATAAAAATATCGGTGTAAGCTTTATTTTGCCATTGGCTGTATTCTCGATTGTTGGAAATGGAATAGGTTGTCGAACGTCGAGTCCAGTAGTTTTGCACTTCTGTAAAGATGTTTTGCATAGTGCCTCCTTTATGTATAAAAAAAGCGATACGACTTGCCGTTTCTACGGCAAGTGTATCGCTTCAGCATTGCTCATTAAATTTATATTTATTTTCTATCAGAAAAAGGAAAAAGTCAAGAAAAAAACTGAATCATGCGAAAAATCAAGGTGATGTGTTTAATTTTAAGAAGGAAAAAGGGTCCTATGTTATAATGACGATGATTTTTATGGGAGAAGAACTATGAAAAACAAAGTTAATTCAACGGTAGTACCGGTGATAGCCGCTATCATTTTGATACTCACGGTGGGTATCGGTCCGGTATTTGCAGATACAAAAAAGATGGATCCAATCTCCGAAAACAAAGGGGAGATTCCGGTTACCTTTATGTTTTATGACAAACTCGTCTACAAAACCTCGGTTTATGGTACGCCCGGAGAAACAACCACCAAGCGGGAAATATACGACTATGTTAAAAAGAATAGTGCACACCATCTGGCAGGGTATACTTTTGCCAATGCCGCCAATGGGGGGCAACCGGTACAATTTCCTTCGGCATCTACCCGTATCCCGGATAGTAAGGCTATTCAGATTATGGTGGTTTTAGACGGGACACCCCTCGCCTCCCAAAGCCGTATCGACTTGATTTTTTACACCACCCACGATGAAAATTCCGATACGTCCCCAGACGCATTGGAAGATTCCAAAAGAAAAACCAAGGTGATTGACCGTCAAACCGTAAAAGGAACCCCCGGAGAAGCTCTGGCAGAAGATGTAGGTGCGTGGTTGGTGGCGCAAGCCTATACCATCATTGATGGAGATAAATACGAAGTTGAGACAATAGAAGGCACCCAAATTTTTCCTGAGTCCGACAGTCAAGATAGCGAAGCCTTGCATGTCCATTTGAAACGCATAGGCCCCGCCAGCGAAGAGGAATTATTGCGCAAAGAATACAAGCGGCTGAACAGTACCGCTGTTCTGTACTTGGTGGACCAGAAAGACAAGTCTAACCCCTTGGGCGGGGTAACTGTACTCGGAGAATCGGGAAAACCCATCGATACGGTCAAACTCAGCCAAGAGTTGAAGCGGGATTTGTCCTATCGAAAAGTACTCATGGATTACGAATATATCGAGACTTTGGACAGTCAACATCTTCCCATCGATCAGAAAAAAATTGTCTACCCTCCACCCAACGAAGAAGGGGTCGTTTATGTGATGGTGTTTAAAAACAAAGGGTTTCATCGCCCGAATCAGGAAGTCGGCACAATTTTATGGCCCACCCCCTTTACCGGAGATAGAAGCCCCGTAGCAACCGGTGTGGTGCTCAGCTCCATCAGTTTGATCCTCTTAGCGCTATTTCACAATAGAAAAAACAAAACGTCATAACATAAGATACCAAATAGAATAAAACACCATGTAGCAGTTGGATACGACTGCTACATTTTTTGTGTCAATATATCGGGATATTCTACGATGCAGTGCCTTGTGTTGATTTGATCGGAACAAGTCAAAAGAGAAAAAGAATAGGGTTGCGGGTAGATGGTATTTTGTGCTCAAAGGCGATCTAAGTTGAAATAAAAGATACCTAAAAAAACAGTTTGAAAGATTTGCCATAAATCGAAAAACAAAAACGGGATGTTCAGAAACATCCCGTTTTGTTTTTTATTGATTCATTTTTCTTTGATAGAAGAGCAATCCGATGCCGGCCATGGACAACGCACCTAAGATCGACCACAACAGTATATTGGTGGTATCCCCGGAAAAGATGCTTTTATGGGGCGGTTTAGGTTTGTCTTTTTGTGGTTTCGGCGGCTCCGGTTTGTCGCTCCGTGGCTTCGGCGGTTCCGGTTGCTCCGGTGTTTCCGGTGGGTTTTCTTTGTTGTGAACAGTAAAACCCGTTTTTTCTTCGCCGGTCACGGTGGCCGTATAGCCTTCGATGGCTTCTTCCTGTACGGTATAGACGATGGGTTCACCGGTTTCGGCGTTGATGAGCGGCATGTCTTCAAAGAGATGTTGCCAATGATGGCTGTCGTCAAGTACGGCGGTTGCTACAATTTTGCCATCGGCCAGTAAATGGATGGTCACTTCTTCGGTTTTCGTACCCTCCCAAGTTTTTGTGACGGGAATATCTATTTTAACCATGGCGTTGGTCACGTCGATTTCAAAAAGAATATTGGCGCCATCTTGGCCGATTTTTTTAATTTCAGAGACCTGAGATTCCCATTGGTCGGAATCAACCTCTTTCACATAGATTAAATCTTCGATGGGAATGCCCCCGATGGTTGCGGGCAAATCGTATAGCGTTTCCGTATAGCTGTTGCCTTCATTTAAAATGACGGTCTCAAGCAGATAATCCGAAGAGACCCCGGCTATCTCCTTGATCCTGACATCCACGCTGATTTCTTTGGGGAAGGTGCCTTCTTCCCAAATCTTGTTGATTTTTAAATTTTTGAGGGGGTTGTGCTCTTGAGGTTTGTGTCCGAAAATGATGTTTCCGTTGGATCCGATTCCTCCGCCTTTGCTGGCTGTATTGCCTTCTATGAATAGGGTGGACAGCTCTCTGGAAGGCTGCAAATCGTCACCGGAAAGAATTGCTTTTAAAGCCAATTCTTCTTTGATGTTGTTGACATCCTCAACGATGGTGCGATGACCGTCTTTATAGCGATGGCCTTTGAAATCTTCATAATAGGTTATTTTTTCCCCGGTGGGGCTTCTGGTGGGCAAGGTGACGGTGGCATAATCGATGGATTTCAGTTCATTAAAGAAATCGTCGCCGGTGTTGAGAGCGTCGTTTTCTGCCAATACGGCACCGCTTTCTGCATAAAAAATGGCATCTCCCGTGGGGCAAAACCAGACGCCACCTCCGGACCCATCGGTTAAGTTTTCTTTTCTCTCTATGAGTTGGGCATGGTTGTCCACGATATAAGCATTTTCGATATGTAGGACGTAGGGGACGGCGGTAACATAAATGCCGCCGCCTTGACTGCCGGCAACATTGTTTTGAATTTTTCCGGCAAGCAGTTTGGCATTATTGGTAGAAATATTGATACCACCACCACTTCTGTCAGCCTTGTTGTTGACAACCGTGCCGCCTTCCATGACAAAACCGCCAAGGTATTTTTGGTTCCAATCCTCGATGGATACACTACCCGTTTTATTGTCACTCCAAACACCATCGACATACCAGTCCGATACAAAGATACCGCCGCCCTGATAAGCGCGGTTGGAGTCAATTAATAGGGTGGAGTCTGCCGGGATTTGAATATCCACATGACCGTGCCCTGAAATAGCACCGCCCCCAACACCGTGGTTGTTTCTGATGGTGCCACCATAAAAAGTTGCGGTAGCCAAAGCTTGTTCTGCTAATTTGGAGGGATCGGTTTGTCTTCTATTGTATGCGTAGGGGGAGGGTTCGCCTATTAAAATGGCACCGCCGTACCCTTCGTTGTTGTGAATGTCGCCACCATTCATGACGAAATCTGCACCACTATAAACAAATACAGCGCCGGCTCCCGGTGAATCCGACCATACAAAATCGTCGTGATAAGGGTGATAACTGGACCCTATATTATTGCGGATGGTACCGCCGTTCATCACCATCCGGGCACCATTTTCAAGAAAAAAAGCTCCGGAGGAATAGGGGCATTTGGTGTAGTCGTTGTTTTCAACGATACCGGCATTCAATTCGATTGTGGCGCCGGGTCCGTCGGCAGTAATGGGCGAACGATGGAGTCCGCTGCCGCCTTTATCGTTCTTAAAGGTCGCGCCATCAATGATGAAGGAACCCTTTGTTAAAATAAAGCTGGTCGCATCTC
Source organism: Eubacteriaceae bacterium (assembly GCA_012522805.1). Lineage (GTDB taxonomy): Bacteria > Bacillota > Clostridia > Eubacteriales > Eubacteriaceae > JAAYJS01. Next base: position 88,088 of record JAAYJS010000031.1, read on the forward strand.
GGGCTGTTTGCATTTCACCATCAAAGATCAGTCCGTTCTCGGTGCTTTCCAAGGTTAAACCACCGGTGTTTTCAATGCGAATCATGGTTCGATTAAAGGACGGGTCTTTTTTAAAGACGACTCCACCATTGCTCTTAAATGTGATATTTTTATCGGCGATGATTAAGGACTCGGTGAATAAATACTCTCCCGGTATCAGCGTTATCACATCGCCATCTGCAGCATTGGCCACTTGCTCTTTTAAGGTTTCAAATAAAGGAGCAGTGGACATGACCTTGGATTCTCTGATGGGCTCCGGTGTCTGAGAAGGATCCAATATCGGTGTCGGGTTCCCTTCGCCTTGATCGCTTTTCGATTCGTTGGCGACGGAGGGATCTGTATTTTCAACGGTGTCTTCTTCTAGAAGAGCATTCGGGTTTTCTTGCATCGGTACATCTTGTAGTTGTCGGGCATGATCTGACGCTATAAATGGTGCCTCCTCTCGAGCCGTGACAACGCTAAAATTGCCAGTGCTCCCCATTAATGTCAGTGTCATGATCACCGTCAATAGCCATGTCAAAACGATTTTGTTATTAGTCTTCATTGTTACCTCTTCATGTTGCTATGATATAAAATAGATCCAAATTTTTATATAAAATTTGAATTTCTAAGCATTCTAACATGGTTTTCAAATAAGGTAAAGATGAAAATGCATTAAATTACATAAAATTGAAAATAATTACAAAAAAACTTAACTATTTGAAGAAAAGTACTCTTGGATAAAAGAATTAAATCCGGAAGGAAAGCTGATATTTTTGATAGATAGCATCGCTTTCTCCCCGGATTATTGTTGATATTAGATGTTTAAAAGTGAGATTTCCCCTTTTAGTCGGGTTTGGTGTAAATCGATGAGCCGTTGGTTTTCAGAACCTCTAAAAGCCAAACGCAAGTTTTTCTCTGCCTCCAGATAGGGGCCGTCGACCAAAACATCCACCCATTGAAGGACATCCATTACCTCTTTTTGCAAGTGAAGGTCGTTGTAGACATAACCGGTGTACAACCAAATGCTTTTACGACTTTCCTTTTTAATCCGCTTTAAAAAGGAAGCGAGCTCCGTCAAGTTTTGCTGCAAGGGTTCGCCGCCTAACAGAGTGAGGCCAGCGATGATGGGCTTGTCCAGAAGGGTCAAAATACTTTGTATTTGTGTTTCGGTGCAGGGTTCTCCGTAGTTGAAGTCCCAATACTCCCGGTTAAAGCAATGAGGGCAAGCGTGGCGACAGCCACTGACAAAAACACTCACCCGTACACCCGGACCATTGGCCACGTCCATGGGGCGTATTTGTGCGATATTCATTTATATATGCAAAACCCTTTCGCTGATTTCCTTTGTTTTGCCGTGATTCCAGTAGTTTTCGCCCAAGTAACCACAGGTACGGCGCACGACAGTCATGGCTTCTTCGTCTTGGTTATGGCATTGGGGGCATTCCCAATGGCCTTCTTTATTAACGACAATTTCACCGTCAAAACCGCATTGGTGACAATAGTCGCTTTTGGTATTGAACTCTGCATAGGTAATGTGGTCGTATATATAGGTCATCATGGTTAAAATAGCCGATAAATTGTTTTGCATATTGGGGATTTCCACATAGGAGATGCACCCCCCGGTGGAGATGTTTTGAAACTGAGCCTCAAAATCAAATTTAGAAAAGGCGTCGATTTCTTCCCCGACAAAAACATGGTAGCTGTTGGTATAGTATTCTTTATCGGTAATTTGGGGCACCTTGCCGAAGATGGCCCGGTCTTTGCGGCAGAAGGTGTAAACGGTGCTTTCCGCCGGTGTGCCGTAAAAAGCAAAACCCAGATTGGTTTCCTTTTTCCAAGTGTCCACCGTCTTCTTCAGGTAGTTCATGACTTTTAAGGCAAAGGCTTGCCCCTTGGGAGCGGTGTGGGATTCGCCGATAACCGCCAGAGTTGCTTCGTAAAGACCCACATACCCTAAGGAGATGGTCGCATAACCGCCGGTCAACAATTTGTCGATGGTTTCGCCTTTTTCCAGTCTGGCGATACAACCGTTTTGCCAGTGAATGGGACTGACATCGCTGGTGGTGCCCTTCAGGAGTTTGTATTTGATGAGCAGTGCCTCTTTGCAAATGTCCAAGCGTTTGTCCAGAAGGTCAAAGAAAACTTTTTCCTTGTCTTCTTGCCGGGAATGCATGGCGATGAGACCAATCTGCGGCAAATTCAAGGAAACAACGCCCATGTTAAATCGGCCATCAAATTGGTATTCGCCCTTTTCGTTTTTCCAAGGGGAAAGGAAGGAGCGACACCCCATGGGGCTATAGACATTGCCTTCGTAGATGTCACGCATACGTTTTGCGGAGATGTAGTCCGGGTACATGCGCTTGGCCGTACACTTTGCCGCCAACTCCGTTAAATAGTAGTAGGGTGCGTCTTCATGAATATTGTGCTCGTCCAAAACGTAAACCAGTTTTGGGAAAGCCGGTGTGATGTACACATCTTTTTCGTTTTTAACCCCTTCTAAGCGTTGTTTTAAAATTTCTTCGGTAATCATGGCAGCCTCTTTGGCATACGCATCATCCGGTTCAAAAAACATAAACAAGGTGACAAAGGGGCTTTGACCATTGGTGGTCATCAATGTATTGATTTGATATTGGATGGTTTGAACCCCATCTTTCACTTCTTTGCGGGTGCGCGCCCATGCGACCTCCGAGGCTTTTTCTTCATCAATGGGCATCTGATAGATTTCTTGTTGTTCCTGTAAGGCAATATCGTAATACTTTTCATAGGAGCGGCGCACATAGGGGGCTAAGATTCGGTCCACACCATTGATACTTTGACCACCGAATTGGGAGCTGGCCACTTGAGCGATGATCTGTGTCATGACTGTACAGGCTACTTGAAAACTCTTGGGCGTGTCGATTTTCTTACCGTTGATGATGGTGCCGTTTTGAAACATATCCTCTAAATTGATGAGACAGCAATTGAAGATGTGTTGGATATAATAATCCATATCGTGGATATGGATCGCACCATCGTCGTGGGCTTGCAAAATATCCGCGGGGATCAGCATTCTTCTGGTAATATCCTTCGATACCTCTCCGGCGATCAAGTCTCTCTGTGTTGAGGACAATTTAGCATTTTTATTGGAGTTTTCTTTAGCGACCAAGTCGTTTTTATTGGAAATTAAATCCAAAATAGAACCGTCGGTGGTGTTGAGTTGGCGTTTAAAGCTCTGGACCGACTTATAACCTTCGTAGGCTTTAGCAGTGGAAGGGTTGTTATGTCGGATCAATTCGTAGTAAACCTTATCTTCGATTTCGTAGATGGTCATGGGTTGATCCCGAAGGGTGGCAAATTTTTCGATATCATCGGCGATGGCTTCCGCCATCAAGGGCACGTAAACCCCGGTACTGGAATGCATGGCTTTTTCTATGGCGATGACAATTTTGGAAGCGTTAAAGGGTACCGTGGTACCGTCCCGCTTAATGACACAAAGCGAATCTTTGGAAAATTGGATTTGAGCAGACATAAAAACCCTCTCTCATAATATTAGGCTTGTGATACGAACATATTTCGAAAAGATGTTTCGACTTTTGAACAAGCATTATCATTATATGTGGATAATAAGAAGTTGTCAAACACTATATATAGTGTACAAATCTTTATGCCACAAGTAGCAATCGTTATTTGTTGCAACAAATAGGCCTAAAAATCGATTTGTATGAAGAAGGGCTGAGGAAAGGCTGCCCAACCCCATTAAACGCCTTTTTGACAGGTGTGCATCTAGTGGTGTGGGAATGCCAAACAATATATGTAGATCAAAATACGAAGATATTTTTTTGTCCATCTGCAATAGAAATTGGATTCATGAAAAAATAGCCGCCGATTGAGGTATTGAAAGCCCCTTATCAAGATCCATAAACTGATGAATGGTAAAGATAGATACAATTGGAGCCTCAATTGTTGTATAATGAAATAGAGCAAAAAACAGCAATGATGTAAAGGGTGAAGGATATGGATGATCTGATAAAAATTAAAATAGATATTAAAAATGCATTGAACATTCAAGGTGACAGCAACAATAAAGAAGTCATCGTCCATTATTTGAAAAATTGTTGGTGTATCGGAAGGTCACCGTCAATAGAAAAGGATGAATTGACCGGCGAAAGCCTGAGCATGGGTTTAGAAATGATGACAGACGGTAAATATGTATGGACCAACACCCTGAGCTACTATGTGGAGAAATACGATATCGTCTTACCTAAAGATTTTGTGGAACACATTTTCATGACAAAAGAAGTCATGAGAAAGTTAAAGCGCTATGCCCAAAAGAGCGGATGCTTGTATATCAAGCATATCAAACATTGGAGAGGTTTTGAAGTTTACAAGCCCATTGCGGTTGCCCACGAACAGTTAAGAAGGGAAATCGCCGAGTATCTTTTAGTGAGAGGCGCATCGGCCAGGGTAGCAACCCGGATGGAAAGCAGGCTGTTTTTAAAGGAATCAGAGAATAGATATTTTCGAGTGTAAGACACCTTGCGCAGATAGTCGACAGACCTTTTCGGAACCAAACAATTCCGGAAAGGTCTGTTTTGTTCTGCGATGGTTTTTAATTAAAAAACTGATTTTGTCCCTAGTACAGGGCATGGTTTAACAGGGATTTGATGTTAGAAGGCTATACTGAAGATAAAAGTAAACAACTGAGAGGTGTGAATCATGAAAATAAAAAAACCGTATCGACGGTCATCGCATTGGCGCTTGTATGCCTATGGGTGATGCCCTTACAAGCACAGGAAGCGCTTTTACCATCGGGTATTTCTGAGGATGAAATCGGTGAAAAAATAGAGGCTTTCGTGGCAGAACACAAGGCATCCACCACAGGTCTGTCGGTATGCGTTTTTAAAAAAGATCGCATTTTATACGGAGGGACCTTCGGTTGGATCGATGTGGAGAAGCAAATACCCGTAGCCCAAGATTCTATTTTTGAATGGGGTTCCATCTCCAAGCTGACGGTTTGGACCGCCGCCATGCAATTGTCGGAAACGGGTCGATTGGATTTGGCTGCAGATATCCGAGACTATCTGCCTCAAAACTTTGTAGACCAATTAAAATACGAAAAATCCGTTACGATGATCGACTTGATGAATCACAAAGGCGGGTTTGAAGAAGTTGTCACCAATTTAATGGTAAAGGACAAAGCGAAACTCTTGCCCTTGCCGGAGTTGTTGATTGCGGACCAACCACAACAGGTCTACGCTCCGGGTTCGGTGACCGCCTATTCCAATTGGAGTACCGCCTTGGCGGCTTACGTTGTGGAATGTGTGGCCGGGGAGCCTTACGATGATTATGTGCACAAGCATATCTTTGCGCCATTGCAGATGGCAGATACGGATTTTATGTTGGGAGGCAATGACAAAAATCTGGACGAAAGTGTTTGGAAGCAGACCAAAAACTACAGCAATAAGGGACAACCTTTGTCCGATACGCAAGTGTACATTCCCCTTTATCCGGCAGGTGCCCTTGCCGGCACCATAGGCGATTTGGTACGTTTTGGCCAAGCGCACCTTCCCGGTCAGGATCCAACCCCCTTTAAAAAAGTGACAACGGTACAACAATTGTTTACGCCCACCGCCACTCACACCGATCAGGTGAGTCCTATCAATGCCCATGGCTTTTGGTCTTTAAATTACAGCGTACCGGTGTGGGGCCACGGCGGCAACACGGCGGGGCAATCGGCCCATCTTCTGTTGGACCGGGCATCCGATGTCGGGTTGGCCATCATGACCAATCAGAAAGGTGAACAGATCTACAACTTTACCTTACCGGAACTCATTTTTGGCCCCATGCAAAACAAAGGAGAGACCATTCCGAAAGGGTTTTACGTTTCTGCCCGTTCCGTTTGAAAGGGCCCTTTCAAATTTCAATCATCTTTTGTGTTGCCGGCGCGCTTTGCGGGATATGCTAAACTCGGCGGCACCCATTCCATTGAAGAGACGGAGACCATGACCAGAATTGTCGCTCCTTATTGGAATATGATTCGGATATCCGGGGGGATGGCATTAGCTTCTCTGACGTCGGTATCGGCCCTCGCCCTCTCGCTGCTTTACGGCACGGGTACCTTGTTGATCAAGGGCCTTCAAAAAATCATTCATATCATCAAAGGAACGGCCATCGATGATGAAAAGCATAAAACATCCAAGCGTTTAAATTCTTTATCCGCTGCGTTGCTGGTATTGTATCCCCTTAATCTGATGACCATTGTCATTCAATTGATGGATTTAAAAGCAATCAAAAGTTTTTATTGGCAATGGCTCCTCAATCCGGTTTTAGTTTTAGCCATGGCAATGGTCGTGGTGTGGACGAAAAAAAACTGGCGCTTTCAACACCTTGCTGGACAAAAAATACGATCATCTTTGAATAGTGTTTTGATGGTAGGCTTAGTTTTTTCCTTTTTCTATTGGGAGTTGTATGCCCTTTGGTTGCTCTAATCGAGACAATTGATCGATGATCTAATATATATTTTTGCGCTTCAATCAATTTACATTTATTACAATTGGTACAATTAACCCTCAAAAAAAACCTAGTCCAACTAATGGAAAATTAGCCATCGGTCAACCTAGGTCTTTTGGAACAAAGTGTAAAGTGATGGATATAGCAATTTTATTAGACAAAAGGACCTCAGAGTAGCCGAGATGCATCTCGGCTCCCTGAGGTCCAATAATTTTGAAATATAATGATAGCTTTTAAATATTTTTAAAAATTCTCAATCCCTTGGGGTAGTGGTTTTTTAATATGCCACCGCTGACCTTACCAAAACCCAGATTGTAGCCGCGGTAATGGACAGCGGTCCAACCCTTGTTGGCTTGATCGGGCAAAGTGTGTCCCTTTAAGTAGGCATAAGCTTCGTCGTCTTCTGAGATGGCATGTTGGTAACGAAACCCCTCTGCAGGGCGATGCATGGCAAAGCCGTGGGAGGGCTCAAAGCGACCGGGTTTAAATGTCCCCAGATGCAAACCCATCTGATAAACGGGAAGGCCTGCAAACCATGTGGGCTCAAGGCCTTGGGGCAATTGGTACAATTCGTCCTTCCATTTGTAGAGATTTCTTCCAAGGGGTTCGGTTAAAAAATCTTTCTCAAAATCGCTAAGCTGTCGCAATTCAGTCTTTGTGATTTTAGTCATTACGCCTTTTTTCTTATTCAATTTGGGACTGCCGGAGGGGCTGCCCTCTTTTTGCATCAAAGCGATAAAATGACCTTCGCCCGGAATATTGTGGGGCATGAGCCGTTGAGTTTTGGCAAGCTCCGGGTTGGCCGGTGTTACAGCTTCCGGAAAACCCGTTAGGTCAACTCCCTTTAAGCTTAAAGGCAATAGGTGTATGTCGGGGTATTTTTTTAAAAAGTGATTCACGGTGCCCTCATTTTCTTCCGGAGAAAAGGTACAGGTGGCGTAGACTAATGTGCCTCCGGGTTTTAGCAAGGCGTAGGCGGAATCTAAAATGGCGCGCTGGCGACCGGCAAAGCGCATAACCGCTTCTTGGGACCATTGTTTTAAAATCGTCGGATCTTTCCGGAACATCCCCTCTCCGGAACAAGGGGCATCCACTAGAATTTTATCAAAGATTTCGGGCATTCGATCGGCCAAGGCTTGAGGGAAAGCGTTGAGGATAATGCCGTTGGCGCTGCCCATGCGTTCTAAGTTGGAAGCCAACACCGGTACCCGGCTTTTGATCAGTTCGTTGGACACGAGCACCCCCTTACCTTCTAATTGACAGGATAATTGAGCGGATTTACCTCCCGGAGCGGCGCAAAGGTCTAAGACCCAGTCGCCGGGGTTTGCGGACAGGGCTTCGGCTGCCGCCATGGCCGAGGGCTCTTGAACGTAGTACACACCGGTGTAGTAATAAGGGTTTTTACCCGGGCGAATGTCCCCGTCTATGGTATAGCCCGTCGGGCACCATGGTACAGGGTAGGTTTGAATAGGTAGGTGTGATATACATTTCTGTTGGGGATCCTTTAAGGTGTTGATGCGAATGCCTTTATAAGCTGGTCGGTTGTAGCTTTCAATGAAAGCATCAAAATCTTTTTGCGGCAACAGTGTTTGCATTCTTTTGTAAAATTTCTTGGGTAATGTCATAGCTTTCTCACATAAAGAGTGCCTGTCGACAAAGGATGTCAACAGGCACAGGAACTCTTGGATTCAATTGCAGAATCGGCTTTATCGACGCTTGTCTTGTTTAACGCGCGCAAAAATCATACGGCCGGCAGCAGTTTGTAAAACTGAAGAGACCACGACGTTGACGTTTTGATGCAGGTACCGTCTTCCGTTTTCAACGACAATCATGGTACCGTCTTCCAAGTACGCGATGGCTTGTGCACTTTCTTTGCCTTCTTTAATGAGGTAGACATTGCGCTCTTCTCCGGGCAGTAAAATAGGCTTAACGGCATTGGATAATTCGTTGAGATTTAAAACCGACAACCCCTGTACTTGGGCGACTTTATTTAAATTGTAATCTAAAGTCAAGATATCGCACTTGTGGTCCTTCGCAAAGTGAAGCAACTTTTCATCGACGCCGTCCAAATCCGGGTAATCGTCCTCTACGATTTGAATCGGCAAATCTTCTATTTGTTGCAATTCGTTGATCACATCCAAACCGCGTCGTCCTTTTTCTCGTTTTAGACTGTCGGCAGAATCAGCAATGGTTTGTAATTCTTTGACAACAAATACGGGAATCACCAAACATCCTTCTAAAAATCCGGACTTGACGACATCGACCATACGGCCATCGATCAAGGCACTGGTATCCACTACCTTGCTGGCAATGCTGACGCGTTTTTTAGACATTCTTTTTGCCGGTAGGACATCTTTTTCCTCTCTACTCCGTAGGGTATTGCGAAAAGCGTTGACCAATTCGTCTTTTTTTCTACCGGGGAGTGTCGCGCCTAAATAGCCGAAGATAATGTAAGCGGCAATTGTAGAAATAACGCGAACCCACACAAAGGGTATTTGTGTAAAGGCAAAAGAGATGAGCGTTGCGATGACCAAACCTACAATAAAACCAAAAAGAGAAAAGAGTATCTCCGACAGTTGAAAACCGTCAAAAGCTCTTTCAATGCTGGTGCCAATCTTTTCCATACGCTTGTAGATGGTCGGGTATAAAAAATAAAAAATAAGTCCAAGAGTCATCATACACAATGTGTATACTAAAACTTTGCTCCAAAAAACGTCGGGCAAAAATACATAGGGGTTTAGCTGGGAAGTGGGCATGGTATAGGCTGTAATAGCGCCCATTAAAACACCTAAAACCCCAAAAAGTGATCGCATTGTTTTTTGCATTTGTTCTGACCTCCTTTCTGAATAGAATGATCTTATTATAACATAAGTACAAAGAGCTATTGTTAAATTATAGATGTATATAAAGAAAGTCTTTATAATGGTCTTTCAAAGAGCCGAGGCTAAAGAAATACGGCGCAAAACCAAGTTAGGTTGATCTTAAAATTTGTAAAATGTTATTTTATAAAGCCGGTTATCATTTTGTCAATGATGCAATAGATGGTAGAATAGAATTTAAAAAAGGACGATAAAAAAATGATGTCCGAAAGACGCTGTCTATTAAAAAATAAAGAACAGAGAAGTCATTTCGGAAGATAGAGAGTGACAGGATCAAAGAAAAGTTCTCCCACAGCTTTTGCTTTAAACCGCATTGCTGATATCGGTTTTTTGGTAATCCCATTGATCAACCGAAGGTTTTCAAAACTTTTTGGCAAAAGTAGAAAACCGCAAATTTTTGTGTCGGCAACAGAAGAGGAATGTATGAAAAAAATTAAAATTACCGTTAAAAAAGTAGCCTGCTATCAGGACTTAATCGACCAATACGAAAACCCATTGGAAGACGCCTGCGATATGAAAGAAGGGCAGGTGTTTATTGCCAATGGCTGGCAGAAACCCCAGGGGTTTTGCGATTCGGCTTGGGAGAGTCTCTCCCCATTTGTGCTGGCATTGGCCCATGGCAGTGAAAATTTTTACGACGGTTGGATGAAAAACAAAAAATCTGCTATGATCTCCTGCAACGACGGGTTTCGACCTGTCAGCTTTCTGCTGGAAACGATGAAAGAGGGTGCCGAATAAAATATGACACCATCGACGTTGTTCAAAGATTATATAAAGTACGTCTCCTTAAATATCCTTGGTATGTTGGGATTATCCTGCTACATTTTAGCGGATACTTTTTTTATCGCCAAGGGGGTGGGTGCCAATGGTCTAACCGCTTTAAATATCGCAATACCGGTGTACGGTCTGATGAACGGATGTGCCTTGATGATTGGAATGGGCAGCAGTGTCCGCTATACCATTTTAAAAAGCCGAGAAGAGGATAGGGGGGCGGACCATATTTTTACTATAGCGATGATGCTGACCTTCGTTTTTTCCTTGGTTTTCTTTTTATCCGGTGTTTTTATTGCGGGAGAAATCTCAACCTTACTGGGTGCCGATACAGCGATTTACCAAATGAGTAAAACGTACATACAGGTCATCTTGTTATTTTCTCCGATGTTTAATTTAAACAATGTCATTCTTTGTTTTGTAAGAAACGACGGTGCGCCGCAGTTTGCCATGACAGCCATGCTCGGTGGCAGTTTCGCCAACATTGTTTTAGATTACATTTTTATTTTTGTCTTTGGTATGGGTCTATTCGGAGCGGTGTTGGCGACCGGCATCGCACCGATGGTTTCTTTGACGATCTTAACCCCTTACTTTGTCAGGAGGCAAAACGGATTTCATTTAACGAAAAGCCCCTTTTCCTTCAAAATGGCAGCTGCTGTGTTTTCTATCGGCGTACCTTCCCTGATCGCGGAGTTATCCTCCGGTATTGTGATTTTTGTGTTTAACCTGATCATTTTGAAGTTGGAAGGCAATGTCGGCGTTGCGGGCTATGGTATAATCGCCAACATATTTTTTGTGATTTTGTCCATTTATACGGGCATTGCACAAGGCATTCAGCCTATACTTTCCAGCAATTATGGTGCCGGTTACCATCAAAATGTCCTTACTCTTTTAAAGTATGGGTTGAGAACCATTTTGGTACTGTCCTTAGGGATTTATGGCGGTATTTATTTCGGTGCATCGCAAATTGCCATTATTTTTAACAGCGAAGGCAATCCGATTTTACAAAGCATCGCGACATCCGGTTTAAAGATTTACTTCACGGCTTGCTTTTTTGCAGGCTTCAATATCCTGATGGCGAATTATTTTTCAGCCTTGGAGCGTCCGTTGCCGGCACAAGTGATCATGCTTTTGCGTGGATTCTTTGTCATCATTCCCATGACCTTTCTATTGGCACATCTATGGGGTATGACCGGTGTTTGGTGGTCTTTTCCGATAACGGAATTATTGGTCAGCCTTTTAGGTGCGATATTTTATTTTCGTATGCAAAGACGTTATAAAACCCATCCGGGTATGCCGAAACACTCGGATAGATGAAGAATGAAATGACCGGAGCCAAACAGAAAATGTTTAACTCCGGTTCTTAATTTTTGAGATTGTTGTTCAACCTCATGGGCTGTAATTTGCAAAAGGCTGGCTTCGGTAGCTACGTTTAGAGCCTCTTTTTAAAATTGAATTTCCAATTGTAGACTATAACCTTCACGTTAACGGGGATGTCTTGGCATGCCGGTGGAAACCCGGTGCCACCGGAGCTAGCCGGATAGTTGTGCCGTTTCTTGCATCCTTCTGTGACAAAAAAAACCGATAGATGGCCATCTATCGGCTTTTGTTTGGGCTTAATCGCTACTTGTCAAATAGCGATCATTGAGAAGATCTTGTAAATATTTTTTTTGTTTTGACGAAGAGCTCTTATCTTCAAAGATGTGATAGCCTTCTTTTTCGCAGGCAGCACAAGCATTGCGGGGAATGGTAATCCCCAATATTTGAGCGCCTCGGTCATTTTTAGAGTGAACCATATTGACACCCGGACAGTCGGGGCACACTTTAAATTCTTGGATTTGCCCTTCCATGATACCCGCAGTGTCGTAGTAGACCTGTCGTTGTCGCTGAACCGTTTTTTTACCTTTAAATTTCTTCTCGGCCAGCGCTTCTTTATTTTTCCAGTTTTCTAAAACGCGGCGGGCAATATCTTGTACTTGAGAGGTTACCCGATCGGTTTGTTTCCATTTTCCTAAATGGTAATCCGGTTCGTAAACCCCGGAGTAGTCCAACCCTGCCATGGCCAACACAATGCCGGTATTGACGTAGGGTAAAGCACCTTGTATGGAGTAGCCCCCCTCTAAAACCGCAATATCCGGATTCAACCTGTGGTTGAGTGCTGCATAACCTTGAGCAGAAAAATTCATATTGGTCAGGGGATCGGTATAGTGGTTATCCTGCCCCGCAGAATTGATGATGAGGTCCGGTTGAAAGTCTTCCAAAATCGGCATAACCGTATTTTCAAGAACATACTGAAAGCCTTCGTCACCGGTATTGGGGGGCAAGGGAATGTTGATGTTGTAACCGTAAGCACCGGGTCCGCCTAACTCTTCCATATAACCCGTACCGGGGTAGAGGGTCCGTCCGTCTTGGTGAAAGGAGATGAACAAAGTGTCGGGATCGTTCCAATAGATGTCCTCCGTGCCGTCGCCATGGTGACAGTCCGTATCCACGATGGTCACCCGTCGGTCTCCGTACTTTTTTCGGGCGTATTCCAACCCGACGGCTTCTATGTTGATGATGCAAAAGCCGCGATCGCCATAGACAACTCTTTGAGCGTGGTGTCCCGGTGGTCTTACCAAGGCAAAGGATTTGTCCGTTTCTCCACCGAGTACCGCATCAAAAGCACGTTTCATGCCGCCGGCGGCGATAAAGTGAGACTCTGTCAGCAAGGTTTCCGGATCGGGATAGCAAAAATGCACCCGGTTGATATCCTTCGTTGTTGCGATACCGGGGTTAAAAAAGTGGATGCCATCGATATCCTCGATGCCTTCTTCAAGAATTTGGTCCTGTGTATATAAAAGTCTTTCCTCTCGCTCCGGGTGCGTGGGCGAAATTGCCCAGTCAAAGGCCGGAAAGAGAATCAAACCTAAAGTGTTTTTAGCTTTCATGTGATGATGCCTCCTTTTTCAATTTGGTCAGTAAGCCCGGTTTAATTTGCGCTTTGACGCGAATGTTTTTGTCTACACCATAATAGCCCTGAACCATATTAAAGGAACTTGCTTCAACAATTTCCGCCTCGATTTGATCCTGAGGGAGCCCCAGGGTTGTCCCGGCTTTAGAAACTAGCTCCAACGCATAATCTTGAGCCTTATCCAGATTGTAATCCTTGCCTATTTTCTCGTAAATTTCCAACTCCGGTACGGATAGTATTTTTCTTTCCGTATCGGCGATCATATTGATCTCTACAGTTGGCTTTGCTAAAGCGGCGCCGATGGCATTGGCCACCTCGTACCTCTCGGGATAGAATACCGGAAGTTCCAGGGATTCTTCCAAATATGGTGCTAAGGCTTGTGCCGGGCCACCGATCATTTCCACAGCTTGTGGTTTGATGCGTCTATCTTGCAAAAGTTTTTCGATGGTGTAAACTGGGTTCGCATTGAGTTGATCTAAAATTTCTTCGATGGTTTCTTTTATTTTTTGACCTACCATCGAGACGATTTTCAAAGCCAAAGCTTTCGGTTCTAAGCCGATTTCCTGAGCCATTTCCTTCAACTTGTCTTTGCTCTTATCCGGGTATTGCCCCGTCATTTTGCCCAAATATACCAGAGCATCCGTAGGTGTCAGGTGTTTTCCACCAAAGGCTACGGCGGCATCCAATCGTTTGGGGCCAATTTTAATGGTGTTTTCTTCGATGCGCACATGGCTATCGCCACCTAAGCCGATGGACACGCTGTAGATAGCTCGCACTAAGGTTTTTCTGCGGTCGATTTCGATACCGGTGGGCTCAAAGACCGGCGTACCATCTACCAAGAAGAAGATATCTGTTGTTGTGCCGCCGATGTCGATGAGGCAACGGTCGGTTTGAGCGTCATCAAACAACGCACGCATACCCATAAAACTGGCCGCCGGACCGGATAGGATGGTTTCGACCGGTTTGTTCAAAGCGCCTTTTAAATCGATGGTACCACCATCGGCCTTTAAAATATAAATCGGCGCTGTGATCCCTTTTTGAGCTAGAGCCTCCAACATGTGGTTGGTAAAATTGCGAAAAGTGCTCGCTACCGCTGCATTTAAGTAAGCGGTTTGTACTCGCCTTGGGAAATTGAGCTTTCCGGATAATTGATGCCCCATGGTGATTTCCTCGTAGTCCGACTTAAAAAAATCGTGGATTCGCTGTTCAAATTCCGGATTTCTCGTTGAAAACTTGTTGACAATGGCGAGCGCCTCGATGGGATTTTGTGAAAAATTTTCCTTGATCTCAGCTAACTCTTTCATGTCCAAATCTCGTACAACGATGCCACGGTGATCGACAGAACCGGAAAGGTATGCCAGATAAGACCCCAAATCTTCAAACACCCATTTGAGTCCGGGTCCGGTTTGTAAAATGACACCTACCTCTGAGATATTATTTTCGACAATAGCGTTCGTACAGATGGTCGTACTTAAATTAATTCTATTTATGTTTTGTGGATCGATATTCTGAAGTAATTCTTCTAAACAATGCCAAATGCTAAAAAAATAATTTTCCCTATCAACGGGATGTTTGACAGTTTTTATCAGGGATCCATCATGGATTGCGACACCGTCGATATTGGTGCCACCCATATCTATACCAATAATCACTTGAGTCCTCCTAATCAAGAATACTGTTTTAATCATATCATGGATGGGGTTGAGATGCCTGAGGCGAGCTGTGGAATATGGAGGTAAACCTATGGATCTTCAATTACAATCAGCTGAACGGGTTGTCAAATACCGAGTTGTATGTAGCCGATACAAAATAAAAAGAGCTCCTTTAGCAGCACTCTACAAGCTAAATTTTGTCATGATAGCGAACTTAATTTTTGTTAATCTGAATTGATAGGAGTTAGCGGGCATCGCGGATCAATTTTTAAATGACATCGCCATAAAGGCAAGGCTCTTTGTTGTGGTGGAGTGTCCCACGGCTGGTTGAAATTGGACTTTGATACAAATTTTTTGAAGAAATTATTCTTATCACGATTGACCCATGCCGGCATTACCCACTTGGCGTATAGACGTTTTAGGGCAACCGTGCGCACCGACCGGGGCCACGTCGTCTTTTAAAACGAAGCCCCATGATTCTATAAAACCCTTTGAGTATCCAATTTTAGTCTAAAAGACAAAATTTAAAACAGAAGGCCTAATCATCTTAGATGCACCAAGAGTTGATCAAGCAGAGATTTTGTGAAAGTCTATAAAATGTCTGACAGTCTTTAATTTATTGTTTTTTATTAAATAATGATTAACACCTACATACAACGATTGACAACAACATAAAAACAATTGTAAAATAAAAACAAGAAAACGTTTACACCTCTTATCTTCGCTTCATAAAAATATTTTAAAAATTCAAAAGAGAGGTAAAAATTAGCAACTAGTTCGGGTTCCTATTAAGAGAAGTGGAGTTTTAGTATTATAAAGAAAAGAGGTTTGAAAATGTCTACAGAATTTTTATCCAAGTATGACGAAAAACTCGAACGATTGGACAAAAGCGTCAAGTTGGAAAAAGTTGACCGGGTTCCTATGGCGGCTGCAACACTATATTTTCCTGCGAAATATTCCAATATTTCTTATGCATCGATGTTTTACGACAACGAGAAATATACGCGAGCAGCCTCAAAATTTGCACTGGATTTTGATTGGGATGCGGTTTGTTTTTTGCGATCCTTTGAAACGGTTCCCTTAGGGCTGTCCCTTGCTGCAGTAGATCCCGAATTAGCCATCAATGTAGCGATTGCATCTGTTTTGGGTGGCGGGTTTGCCCATGATATTTTAAAAGATCACTATTCTGATCAACCGGGTAGGGAATCTCCCGAGGGTTTGGAATCGCAATTTACCATTAAGAAGCCATTAATGGATGGAGAAGAGTACGATGCCTTGGCAGAAAATCTTCTACAGTATTTAGCGGAAATAATTGTGCCGAGAATTTATGGCAGTTTAAACAATCCCGGCAGCATGGAATCCAATGCAGCTCTCATAGAGTTTGGATTGCAATTAGGTGGCGCCTTGGCTCATGTTCAAAAATTTACCCAGAGGATGAAAGAGGTCCATTGTCCACCTTGGTACATGGCATTGGCGCCCAATCCATTGGATTTTTTAGGCGCCTTTTTAAGAAATTTTGACAAGGTTTTATACGATATTCGACGGTATCCCAAACAAATTTTAAAAATTTGTGAAGCTTTAGCGCCGGTGTTTTTGGCGGTGGGCAAGGCAACCGGACAGATATCCTACGCCCTTACCGGATCGCGAAGAGTTTTTTTGCCCGTTTGGTACAATAGTTTTTTATCTCAAAAACAATACCAAGAATTTCATTGGCCTTTTATCAGATACATCGCAGAAGAATTGATCGCAGATGATTTTACACCATTATTTTCCTTTCAAGGAGAGCACGACCATCTTCTACAAACGATTTTGGAGTTGCCGGAAGCCAAGGTCATAGCATGGTTTGATCGAACAGATGTGGTCAAGGCCAAGGGAGTTATCGGCGAACACTCTTGCATTGCGGGGGGTATCTCGCCTTCCATTTTAATAGGTAGAAGCGTCGAAGAAGTAGATCGAGAAATCAAAAGGATCCTTTATGAAATGAAGACAGCACGGGGGTACATACATACCCTACCTTTCAATGCCATTGGACCGGCCAAAATTGAAAACATTCAAGCGATGACAGAAGCGATCCTTCAATACGGTAGGTATTAAATGATTTCTTCGGTCAGCATTGAGAAAACCTGAAGTTATCAAAAGGCGACCTTCAAAGCATGAAAAGCATAAGAAGATTCACTGAGTTTGGGATCAACTCAATTGAAGTTAAATTTACGGAGAGGAAATTCAACAGGATCCAGTTTGTATGGATGATTTTCAATATGGAATAAGACTCTAAATAAATAAAAAACCGCTCCTAACAGAGCGGTTTTTTATTTGCTATGAGCCGTCAAAGACTCAAAGTTCGTTCATAAAAAATCATATATGCTTATTATACACAAAGGTACTCATGGATTCTAGGTATCGCATACCTGGGAGGATCGCAGTGAGTTTACCCTGTCGGATTAAAGAATCCTAGACGCCAAGGCTGCAGTAGTATCACTTCTCATGGAAATGACAATTTGTTTGTAGGCGGTGTCGGTGCAGTCCTCTGCGGTATCAATGCCCTTTGCAGAAGTTGCCCCGTGGCTGACAACGACAATTTCGCCCCGAGGGTTTAACGCTAGGGTGTCTTGAACCCAAGCGGTGTCGGGTAGCAAGTCGATTTGCACAAAGACGCCATGAACGTCGAGGGTTGTCTTCTCGTTGCCGGTGGGATCTTTGTAGCGGATAGCATTCATTGGATTTTATTTGTCAGATTCATCATTAAATAAATGCTTTTTTATAAAGATTATTTTCAAGATGGCAACAAGTGCTGAGAAGGCCGTTATTATGGGCTATAAAAATATAGTGAAAATATCAAATAAAAGGATTGACAGAATAGTTAGAAGATGATAACATTTAAAAAGCTAGAAAACATATTTGAGAGGTGAATGAATGAGCCCACATTTTGAGCATCTGTTAACCCGTCATTGTGCTCCGGCAATTATGGGAGCAAAGGTGTCCAACTTGGTAATGGTTAGTAAAGAGGACTATCCCGATATCGACGAAATCTTGAAACACTATAATATACTGTTCTCTAAACGCAAGTTAAAGTTTGCTGCTTTAAAAGAGAGCGCATACAAGCACGGGATATTGGTTTACAATCAAGATATGATGGCCGAGCTTCTGGAATGCCCTCGCATTCGTCAATTTTTAAAAAATTATGGTTACGACCTATGTTTAAACTCTCAAGATTGCATAAAAAGATTAAAAGAAAGACTGCAAAATGGCAAAGAGTTTCCCCATGAAATCGGTGTTTTCTTAGGTTATGCACTAGACGATGTCGATTGTTTTATCAAACATAAGGGCAAGCATTATACATTTTGCGGTTACTGGAAAGTATACGACAACCCGGAGGAAAAGATGGAAACTTTTAAACGTTACGATAGGTGTAGAGAAGCCTTAGAAACGCAGTTAGACAATCACGGATCCTTACAAAAAGCATTACATTAGGAGGAATTATGGATAAAGTAGCGGTAATTTATTGGAGCGGATCAGGTAATACTGAAAAAATGGCTGAAAGCATTGTTGAAGGCATCAAATCTGCCGGTGTTGAAGCCGACCTGTCATTTTGCACAGATTTTGATATGAATGCAGTTGATCAATACGAAAAATTTGCCTTTGGTTGCCCCTCTATGGGTGACGAAGTTTTGGAAGAAGACGAATTTGACCCTTTCTTTGAAGAAATCGAAAAGCATCTCAGCGGCAAAAAGGTAATTCTTTTTGGATCCTACGGCTGGGGAGACGGCGAATGGATGGAAGATTGGGAAGAAAGAGTTCGCAATTTAGACGCTTATTTATTCGACGACGGTCTGATCTTAAACGAAGAACCCGATGACGACGGCCTTGCAGAGTGTGTCGATTTGGGAAAAAGCTTTGCCAAGTGCTGAAGTAGATTATAATGGAATAGGACTCTAAACAAATAAAAAAACCGCTCGTTACAGAGCGGTTTTTTATTTGCTATGAGTCGTCAAAGACCCAAATTTCATTCACAAAAATCACATTTGCTTACTATTTTTAGAATATTGTCTTTACTCAGCCCCATTGGCGCTGTATTCAGGATTTCAATACTCACTACACAAAGATACTCATGGACTTTAGGTATCTTATACCTAGGAGGATCCTATTGAGTTTACCCTTGTCGGATTAAATAATCGTAGGCGCCCAAGGCTGCGGTAGCACCGCTGCCCATGGAAATGATAATTTGTTTGTAGGCGGTGTCGGTGCAGTCCCCTGCGGCATAAATGCCCTTTGCAGACGTTGCCCCGTGGCTGTCAACGACAATTTCGCCCCGGGGGTTTAATGCTAGGGTGTCTTGTACCCAAGCGGTGTCGGGTAGCAAGCCGATTTGCACAAAGACACCTTCAACGCCGAGGGATGTCTCTTCGTTGCTGGTGCGATCCTTGTAGCGGATAGCATTGACTTTCTTTTCGCCCTCAATGGCTAAGGTTTGTGCATTGGTTACCACAGAGATATTTTTGAGTTGTGACAACCTTTTTTGCAAGACTTGATCCGCCTTTAATTCCGGTAGAAACTCAATGACGTTGACGTGATTGACGATGCCCGACAAATCGATGGCAGCTTCGATTCCGGAGTTGCCTCCGCCGATAACGGCGATATCCTTCCCTTTAAATAGTGGGCCGTCACAGTGGGCACAGTAAGCGATGCCTTTGTTTTTAAATTCTTGTTCGCCGGGAACACCAACCTCTCTCCATCGCGCGCCGGTTGCGATGACAACGGTTTTAGCTTTTAAATGTGCCCCGGATTCTAAATGAAGTTCCCAAAGATCGTTTTTTTCCTCGAGCTTTGCGGCCATTTGATTCTCTATGATTTCGATGGGATAGGCCTGCACGTGTTCTTTAACTTGTGTCATGAGTTTGGAGCCTTCGATATAGGGGGTGCCGATCATATTTTCGATACCCAAGGTTTCCTGAACCTGTCCACCAAATTCATCACAAACAATCCCGGTGCGAATACCCTTACGTGCTGCGTAGATGGCAGCGGCTGCTGCCGAAGGTCCACCACCGACAATGAGCATATCGAAGGGATCCATTTCATTGAGATAGGAAGAATCGGCCGGTGATGCCACCAAATTTAAGAGGGAATCCATACTTTGGCGACCGCTGACAAACTCCTTGCCGTTTAAAAAGACAGTGGGTACGGCCATGATATCCCGTTCTTCTACCAGCGCCCGATGCATGCCCCCATCGATCATGGTGTGGCGTATCTTGGGGTTGAGAACGCTCATAATATTCAGGGATTGTACGACTTCGGGACAATTGGTACAACTTAAGCTGGCAATGGTTTCGAAATGCAGATCTCGATCGATTTCTACAATACGCCTTTGCTGCTCCTCAGTTATTTTTGGCACCCGACCACTGACTTGCAGTAAAGCCAATACAAAGGATTCAAACTCATGCCCTAGAGGCACGCCGGCAAATACAATGCCGCTGTCGTAATCCTTTCGATTGATGGCAAAGGCAGGCTGTAAGAACAATGGCTTCTCTTCGACGGACAATTTTTCGGACATCTGGGCGATTTCTTCAACAAAAGCCGATAATTCTTCGGAGGCTTCGTCATCACCGAGATGCAGATGAAAAACCACAGGTTTTTCAAGATATTCTAAGTATTGTACTAATTGTTGTTTTAAAGTTTTATCTAAAGCCATAGGAATATTTAAATCTTACCAACGAGATCGAGCCCGGGAGTGAGAGTTTTTTCTCCTTCTTTCCATTTTGCAGGGCATACTTCACCTGGATTTTTAGAAACATATTGAGCAGCTTTAACTTTGTTTATCAAGGTGCTTGCATCTCGTCCGATACCATCGGCATTGATCTCAGCGGCTTGTACCACGCCTTCGGGGTCTATTAAGAAAGTACCTCTTTGAGCAAGGCCGGCATCTTCATCTAAGATGTCAAAACTTCTTGTTATCGCTTGACTCGGGTCTGCTAACATATGGTAGGTAATTTTTCCAATAGCTTCAGAGTGGTCGTGCCATGCTTTGTGTACAAAATGTGTATCGGTAGAAACAGAGTAAACCTCTACTCCTAATTCCTTAAGAGCGGGGTATTGCTCTTGCAAATCTTCCAATTCTGTAGGGCAAACAAAGGTAAAATCTGCGGGATAAAAGCAGAAAATACTCCATTGACCCATTAAGTCTTCATCGGTTACTTCGACAAAATCGTCGTTATAATACGCTTGCGCTTTAAAAGGTTCGATTTTTTTTCCAATCATTGACATAATTTAATCTCCTTTAAATGTACTTGTCGACACAATCATAAATTAGATTGCGCTAACTCATGTGTAGTATACTACAAATCGGAATCATTTCAAAGTAAACTTAATAAATACAGTATACATTTAAGATTAAGCTGCGGATAAGTTAAAAAATAGCGTCAAAACCGCCATATTCAGAAGGCCGACACAACCAAAGAACCTTAATTTCGTTTGAAATTAAGGTTCTTTGAACGATAACTCGATAGGGTAAACACCGATGACCGGTGCATTTTTTTATTCAGATTTTAAAATAATATCAAATTCAAAGAGTTTTGGATGATTCAGGCCGTCAGATTTTATTCAGATAATTATCCAGGCAGGAGAGAGCCAAATAATCGATCAATTTGATAAAGGGAAAATATAAAATGAGGCTGACACTCACAAACAAGCCTATATAGAGCAAGATTTTTAGAATCAAAGGTTTAAACAAATGGATGTTGCGTTTGTCCATTTGTTCTAAAAAATGGACAAATATAATGGTGTTGGCAACAACGGCGATAAAAATAAAAATAGCGTGTTGAGCGATCTTATAAAGCCAGTAAAGGATACTCATGTTCTCTCCCATTGTGTAAGTTGTTATCGTCATAAAAATAGTGTAATACAAAGCGATCTTTCGCGGTGTTCAAGCGACTGCTCAAACCGATAGCATCATTATACAACACGCAATTGAGTAAGGGCAATGATTGCGTTTAATTGGAGGATAAAAACAAACCGATCTTTGTGTTGAAGACGGGTTGGGGAAAGCGTGTTATGATAAACTAAAGAAAAAGACAAAGGAAGCGGGAGGCAAAATGAAAACAATTGGCATACTGGGTATGGGAGCCATTGGGGGTATGTTGGCTTCGCATATTGTAGATCATGGTAGCGACACAGTTTATATATTGGGGGATGAAGAACGCATAGAAAGATACAACAATCAAAATTGGATTTGTGTTAACGGCAAAGAGTACACCTTGATGGGGATGACACCAAAAAATGCCGAAATTTTAGACCTCATCATTTTAGCAGTTAAATACCATCATCTAAAAGAGGTGATTCCCTTTATGGCGCCCTTTATCGGGGATCACACGACGATCGTCTCCTTGATGAACGGTATCGATTCTGAAAATTTAGTGGGAGAAGTTTACGGGATGGATAAAATCGTCCATGCCTTCATTGTAGCCATTTCCGCTGTTAAAAAGGGGAGAGCTATTCAGGCCACCGCAGGGGAGGTAGTTTTTAATTCCATCAGGGGAGATCAGGAAAAAGTTGCCGCATTATCGTCTTTTTTTAAGCGTAACGGCATCTCCCATCGCATACCCGATGATATACTGAAGGAGATTTGGTGGAAATTCATGATCAATGTGGGGGTCAATCAAGTTTCTGCTGTTTTGGATGCCCCCTATGGCGATTGTCAAAGCATTGAACCTATCGGCGAGTTGATTGATGCCGCCATGATGGAAGTGATTGAGTTGTCAAAGTACGAAAAGGTTCATTTGACCATGGCGGATTTGGAACGCTGGCATTTGGTTTTACAGGATTTAGCTCCGGAAGGTCTGACCTCGATGCTGCAGGATATGCGTGCCAGGCGAAAAACAGAGGTAGAAATGTTCGCAGGGGTGGTGCAACGTCTCGGCATTCAACACGGTTATCCCACGCCTGTCAACGATGTTCTCTTTCACCTGATCAAGGCTAAGGAGGCTCAAGAAGGGGTTTAAATAAAAAAACATTACGACAATTTGAGAATGCCGATGCGTTCAAAAGCTTTTGACGAAATAAAAACCTTCCGGTGCATTGCTTCACCATGGATAAAATGATCGTATCGGGTTATGATGTTAAAAAAATACACAGATGTCACAATAGCAAACTCGGACGACCACCTGAAAGAGCTTGCAAAAGTTAGTGAAGAAAGTGTCGGCTATGAAATGAAGAATACAAAATGGGATTGCTGTGTATTGTTGCTCCGGCTATGATCTCAAAAACATATTGTTACGACTATCAGTATGACCATACCGAGGGTATACTACGATGAAGAACGAGCACCGTTGCTCATTCAAGAAAAAAGACCGCACATGCAATTCGGTTATAGAGCAGAGGTAATAATTTGAAGTCTTTGGCATTTTTTGATCTATAGCAGATCATCTATCAAAGCGTCCAATTCACATACTGGAGCGACTCTACATTCAAAATCATTTTTTTATTTTCTTTTCAATAATACACGGCAAAAAATTCCTTTAACACCTTAAAAGTAGTATAATATTCATAACAGATCAAATATATTTAAATTGACAGAAAGAAGATGACGGATCTATACCGATGCAGGCATATTTTCGGAATCATTTGTGAGGGCTTTTTATTGTCACATGTTTGTATGAATTGTGTCGATGAAACGGATTTTGGCGATGTAGCAAAAAAATTAATAACTCTTCAGTTTTTCACAATAAAAACAAAGATGCGTTTATATTGATAGCTGACGGCATCAAAGGGATGAAAAAACCGCATCTTAGAAAGAAAGTACATGTCGCAATTGAAACGAAAACGATTAAACGAGGGGAAAACGATTTGAAAGTATAAGGTATATCTTTTAACAAAAACTCCAGAAAGATACTTTCCTATTGTACGATTAAAAGGATATATTTTTTAGAGGAAATCGGCGGAATTGCCGTGTATCTCGTACAATAAAATAAGGAGGAAAAAATGAAATTTTTGACATTTGGTGAAGTAATGCTCCGTTTAAAAACACCGGGCGTAGAGCGTTTTTTTCAAAGCCCCAAATTTGAAGCGACTTTTGGAGGTGGTGAAGCCAATGTCGCTGTATCCCTCGCAAATTATGGACTGGATGCTTCCTATTTAACGGTGCTTCCCACTAATGTATTGGGAGATGCAGTGATACGGGAGTTACGAAGCTTCGGAGTCGATACCGGTCGTATTGTGCGTGGAGACGGTCGCTTGGGCATTTATTATCTTGAAGCGGGCGCCAATCAGCTTCCCAGTAAAGTTGTTTACGATCGGGATTATACTGCGATAGCCTTGGCGAAACCCGGTGACATTAACTGGGATCATGCCTTTGAAGACATCGATTGGTTTCATATAACAGGCATTACGCCGGCACTATCCGAAAGTGCAATGGCATTATCCTTAGAAAGCGTAAAAGCTGCAAAAGAAAGAAACATCACCGTTTCATGTGATTTAAACTATAGAAAAAATCTATGGAATTATGGAAAAAGTGCCCCTGAAGTCATGTCACTATTGGTAAAATACGTAGATGTTGTGATTGCAAACGAGGAGGATTGTCAAAAATCCCTTGGAATTACCACAGATATCCACGTTGAAGGCGGCGAGTTGGACAGAAATAAATATAAAGACTTGTCCGATGCCGTGCTTAAAGCGTATCCAAATATGAAGGTCATTGCGATTACATTACGGGAAAGTAAAAGTGCCGATATTAACGGTTGGGCGGCTTGCTTGAATGACAGGGAATCATTTTATGTCAGCAAACGCTACGAAATCCGCGATATCGTAGACCGTGTCGGAGGTGGAGACTCCTTTGCTGCAGGAATGATTTACGGATTAAATCAAATCGTAGACAAACAAAACGCATTAGAATTTGCGGTGGCAGCCAGTTGTTTGAAACACTCAATTATTGGAGATTTTAATCGGGTAACGATACAAGACGTAGAAAAGCTGGTCGGAGGAGACGGAACGGGAAGGGTACTGAGATAGATTAAAAAAAATTATAATGCATTTATTTTGTTCTCAGTTACTACATACTCTCATTTGCACAAGTGCGGTAAATGAGAGTATGTTTTTGAGCTTAAAAGTAAAAAGAACGACACGGTTAGGCTCAACCTGAGAATGGACGCCTTAAAAGCAAGTCATTCATTCAAGTATATTCTACTCATTGGAGAGGTGTCTTTACACTTATATCTTGAATTATATCCGAGACAGTGTTAAAATATAACAGTTCAGCGGGTGTAGCTCAGTGGTAGAGCCCTGGCTTCCCAAGCCAGTCGCGAGGGTTCGATTCCCTTCACCCGCTCCAAGGCGTGTTACAAGTGGCTATTGTCAATTGACAATAGCCACTTTTTAATTGATGAGTATAAAATGTATAAAGGATGGATCACTCATGCTATCTGTAAAAGAATTATCATCGATTTACGATGTTCGCCCCTTGGAGAGCTCAGACGCTCAAGCCTACGACCATTTATGTCGGGGCAATCCCGATTACTATCAACATTTACACAAGAGTTTCTCCCCTCAAAGTTTAGAAAAGGAAATGCTCCGGTTGCCCGTTGGCAAGCAAATTGAAGATAAATATTACCTCGGTTTTTTTGACAATGACCAATTGGTAGCTGTCCTCGATTTAATTGATGGGTATCCCGACAATGCAACGGCTTTTATCGGTTTTTTTATGTTGTCCACAGAATTTCAGGGCCAAGGTATGGGGTCTCAGCTTATTGGAGAGATTCTAAAAATGTTGAAGGCTATGGGCTTTAGAAAGGCGCGCCTGGGCTTTGCCGCCACCAATCAAAAAGCCAGAGATTTTTGGATTCAAAAGGGTTTTAGAGCGGTATCCCATGCCATCGTTCAAAACGGTGTTGCGATTGTCCCGGCGGAAAAGGTTTTATAATCACTGGATCAACATCTCAGAGGCACCATCGGCCTTCGATGGATTGGATGCTGTGCTGCCATAGGTTGTTAAGTGGAGAAAACGTGAAGAAGGGTCTTCTTGGTGTCAACCGATATGCTGGGCTTGTGTTCGGACAAATAGATTGACTTTATTTTTTATTTAAGGTAAATTATGTTATTAGGCAAGAATGGATTTTACCGGTGTGCTGGTTTGATTGCTTTCGTTTTAAAGAGCTTTTACAACAGTTCTTATACTATGTGGGTTGAATACCTGCCGGCAAACGGGTAACGATTCAGCACTCTTGGTGATATCGGTACAGCGGTGGTTTTGTTGGTCATGGCTGTTAAAAAAAACGTTAAAATAATTCATATGAATAAGGATCTTACATCATTGGGATATACTGGAAATCAAAAAAACGAAAAACCTTTGGAACATACTTTTTTTGCACGACCGGTGGATACAGTGGCATCGGATTTAGTTGGTAAACTGTTGTGTCATTCTCAGAATGGCGAAGTTCGGCAATTGCGTATAACCGAAACCGAAGCTTATGGCGGTATCGAAGACACGGCCTGCCACGCCTATAAAGGGAAAACAAAAAGAACCGCGGTGCTCTATGAAAAACCCGGTACTCTGTATGTATACATCTGTTACGGCATTCATCATCTACTCAATGTGGTAACAGGAAATGAGGGAGAGCCTCAGGCGGTTTTAATCCGAGCTTGCGAAAGTGCCGAAGGCCCGGGTCGTCTGACCAAAGCTTTGGGCATCACCAACTCGTACCACGGTGTACATTTACAAGAAACAGATGCCATTGTGTTTCTGGACGATGGTTACAAACCTAAAATCGAACAATTGAGCAGAGTGGGCATCGCTTATGCGGACCAGAAGGATATCGAGGCCTTAAGGCGCTATGTAGATGGTAATACTAAAATCAAATTGAAATAGAGCTGCAATGCGTTGCAGAAATAAGGAGAAGGAGTGAAATGAATCAATACGCTTTACGGATTATTAAAATGTTTGTTGGATTTATTTTTTATGGCTTGGGTATCGTCGTAACCTTAAGAGCAAACATCGGTTATGCCCCATGGGAAGTTTTTCATGTCGGTGTTGCCAACACCGTCGGGATGAGCATCGGCATGGTTTCGATTTTAGTCGGTGTGGTCATCTTTATCATAACGGTTAGTCTTGGCGAAACATTGGGCTCCGGCGCCATCCTCAACATGATTTTTATCGGAGTATTTACCGATTTATTTAATATGTTAAGCTTTATCCCGGAAGCTCAGAATCTTACGATGGGTTTGGTGATGATGGTGGTCGGGCTGACCATCATATCCTTTGCAACTTATCTATATATTTCCTCGGCTTTTGGAACAGGCCCCCGGGACAGTTTAATGGTAGCCTTGTCCAGAATAACCGGTTTTTCGGCAGGTGCTTGTCGAGGTTTTATCGAAGTATCCGTGACCGTTATCGGCTATTTTTTAGGCGGTTCGGTCGGTGTGGGAACGGTCCTCTCCGCTTTGGTAGTGGGCTTTATTCTCCAAGGAGTTTTTAAAATCTTTCAATTTGAACCCAAAAATGTTCAACATGAAGACATGAAAGAAACCTTCAACCGTTTAAAAGGTTATAAAGAGTCTTTTAAAAGACAATAAGAGGCAACAGGAGGCAAAAATGGTCGGTGGACATCAGCAGGTCGAAGCGAATTGGATTCATTTAGAAAATCCTTCCTTAGATGACATGGTTCAAATCAGTCAAAAATATCATTTTCCTTTGGACTACCTCACCTCCGCCCTAGATCCTGATGAGATTCCAAGAGAAGAGGGTTTGATCAGAAAAAACGATCGAAAAACAGCTCTCATCACTTGTCTTTACCCGAGTAAAAACAGCAAAGAAGTCAGCGAATGGGCGTATGTAACCTGTCCGATTTCTATTGTCATAGTCGGTGACAAAGTCTACACTTGTGTTAAAAAAACACCGGATTTTATGGAAAACATGTTATTGGGCCAAAGCGACTTGGGTGTTGTGCTTTCGAACCCTTTGGAAATGATGATTGAACTTTTTTGGCGTATTTCCAAGGAGTACATACGTTTGTTGAGGGGTATCAATCAGCGCACCAACGACATCCATGCTCAGCTGCGAACTTCTACAAAATCCGAGTTGCTATTGGAATTATCGGAATTGCAAAAAACCGTCATTTATTTTGAGACCGCTATCGATGAAAACAGCCCCTTGGTCGATGCCGTGGTTCAATCCAATTTCTTTAAGATAGATCGTACATGCGAAGCGCATTTGTACGATGTTCAGGTAGAGAACTATCAAGCAGAAAAAATGATTCACCAAACCTCTGAGTTATTGGAAAAGTTATCGGAAATATTTACCGGTATCGTATCTCAAAACCTCAACATCGTTATGAAAATTTTGACGTCTTTGACGATTATTATCACCATACCGACCATTGTTGCGGGTATTTGGGGTATGAATGTCAAGTTACCCTTTGAAAACCACCCCTGGGCTTTTGTCATTTTAGGTGTCTTGACACTTGGAGCATGTGCTTTAACTGCTTGGTGGCTCAAACAAAGAGATTTACTCTAAGCGCCTCAACGAGCGTTATTTTATCCTTTATCTACCGATTATAATGGTTTATAATGAATAGTATTCATTCAATTACAACTATAAAAACGCCTGATACGATGGCGTACAAAACATTTGACAGACGAAAGGTGAGCGATTATGAATATTTGTGTATATTGTGGTTCTAATTCTGGGAAAAATCCTAAGTTTAAACAGATGGCTCGGCAAGTAGGCAGAGCCATAGCCAAAAAAGGCGATGTCTTGGTATACGGTGGTAGCATGGGTGGTATGATGGGTGCCGCTGCCGATGCTTGCTTGGAGGCAGGTGGAGAAGTTGTCGGTGTCATGCCTTCTTTATTGACAGATAAGGAAATAGCCCATAATGGTTTGACAAAGTTCTATGAAACGAAAGATATGGAAGAACGCAAAAATAAAATGATGCGTATCAGCGATGCTTTTGTCATTTTACCCGGTGGTTTTGGAACCCTAGAGGAACTTTACGATACCTTATCGGCCAGTCAATTGGGGATTCACAAGTCTCCCATTGCGATTTTTAACATCGACGGTTTTTTTGATCCCATTTTGGATATGATGGACCGTGTGGTGTCAGAAACCTTTGCACCGGATTTGGACAGAGGCCTGATACTTTGGGTCGATTCAACGGAAGAGATGTATCAAGAAATAGAAAGCTTTGTCTATCAAGTCGGCAAAAAGTACGTCGGATAAGTCTTTGAAATGAAAGGGGCAGGAAAATGGGCAAGGCGCGTAAAATAATTTCCCTGTGGTTGTTAATTGGGTTGGCCGTTGTCGTCGGAACCTATGGTATCTACCAATTTATCCGCACTTACTACTTTTTCCCACCGATGCAAGAAGCGTTTTTGGTTAAAAAAGTAAAGGACATTGAACTCGATGTGTCCCTTTTAGAAGATGAAACCATGATACCGGTCATGGCAACTTATGAAGCTTCAGACTATCAAGAATTTTCGGAAGCAACCAAGAAAAAATTAGAAGATTATGCTTACGAAGAAGAGGAAGACTATTTAGTTCTATTAATAGAAGATGAAAACACTTTGGCTTTTGAATTTTACAAAGAAGGTAAGCGTATAACCCCTGAGGGTACACCTTCTTTGACCATCCAAGCCGACGCTTTGGAATACGGAGAAACCGCGACCGTGGAGAGACCCATCGAATCCTACAGGGAAGGTCGTTACGAATTCCGACCAAAGCGCGTCAACCCTCAGCACGATCTTTATTATCTGGAAAAACACTTGATGCTTTTATCTTACCGCATCGACGGGAAGGATTATGTATCCTTATTCTCCGTGTTGCTGAGTAACGCGAAAGAAGATGCCGACTTTATGGACAACCAAGAACTGGACGAACCGATTCTGAATATGGAATGAAAGGATCTGTAAGTTTAGCAATCGATTGATAGATACCTAGATACCCGAGTTGGGACTTTCTGTCTGCAAAATGATAGAGGGCCGCTTGTTTCAGCTCAAGGCGGTATAAGAAGGAGTTGCGAGTCCTCTCAACAAAGCCTTGAATGCGAGCGAGTAACTTGAAATTCAATCGGTGGAGTATCCGGATACTCCATACCTCAGCGTTGTTTACAAAAGGGTGGCACCTTATGAAAGGATTAGAGAATGTCATTCATTGGAAATATCATATGGTTTGTCTTTGCCGGATTATGGCAAGGATTGGCTTGGACTTTTAACGGTATTTTGTGGTCGCTCACTATTATCGGAATACCCGTGGGCAAACAATGTTTTAAAATGGCTCGTTTATCCTTTTGCCCCTTTGGCAAAAGTGTAGATTACGGCGGTGGGTCTGTGTCCCTGATGTTGAATTTAATTTGGATCATTGTTTCCGGCTTTGGAATGGCCTTGGCCTTTGCCCTAAACGGTATCGCATTGTGTGCCACAATTGTGGGCATCCCCTTCGGTTTGCAATGCTTTAAAATGGCAAAATTGGCTTTGATGCCCTTTGGCGCTCGCGTTCTGAATCAAGCATAAAATTTAAATTCTCTCCCATTGTTATGGAGAAGAATTCTGTAGTTAAGCAGATACAAGGAAATACGAATATATGAGGAACGATTAGAATGTTGGATGAAATCAGAGTGAAACCGAGCAGAGACATGCTCTTTTATGTGCTGGTACAATTGCTTCTTTACCATGCATCGACCTTTTTTATTGTGGACACGGGATCCGGTATGTTTTTCTTGCTCTTAATCTTGCCACTTATGACGGCTGTTATTGCCGTTATTTATGGGTATCGCCATGGGATCCATGTGCTGTATCCTCTTATCACAGCATTGTTGTTCTTGACAGTGGTATGGTTACACTTTAACGAAAGTGCCTGTATCTATCTGGTTATTTATGGGATGATTGCGTTGGTGGCCATGGTATTGGGAAAAATACTTAAAAATGTGATGAGGATGACCAAAAAAGAGGATTAGAATTGGATACTTGCCCTGAAACAAAACAAGAGTGCGAACGTGTTCGCACTCTTGTTTTGTATATTAGGAATGAAAAGAAAAAGGGGAGATTTTTAATCTCTTAGCAGTATGATATGAATCGAAACTTGAAATAGACTTAGAATCTTGAACGAGTTCAAAATTTAAGGAAAGTTATAGAATGCAGTTACATGAGAATGGTGATGCCCCTTAAACATTGTTGTCTGCAAAACGCATATTAAAATTGAGGGCCATCCCACACAAAGGAAAACATTTGCATCGTCCTGTTGATAAATTGATAACAGAATACAGTAAAAAAACGAAGTACAATCCATTCATTAAGGTAAAAATGTATCGTATTATTGGATATTGTAATATTCATTTCAAAAAAGTGATAAAAAATCTCTTTTAAAGATAAAGCTGGTTAAAAATTTACCCTTATGGTTAAATTATATGATATAATGTTACAACGTAGATGGAGGAGGGGATACTTTGAAAATAACCGATGTCTATGATATAGAAGTATTGCAAAAAATTCAAGACGCATTCTCAGATGCAACCGGATTTGCGGCAGTTACTGTGGATGAAAAAGGCAAGCCAGTCACAGAAACCAGTAACTTTACGCCCTATTGCAATGCCATTCGCTCCGACGAAAAAAGGAGGGCCCGCTGTTTATACTCCGATACGGTAGGTTCGCAACAAGCCATCGATACCAATGCGCCGATGATTTACAAATGTCATGCCGGCTTGGTAGATATGGGAGTTCCTATTGTTGTTAACGGAGAGTATGTGGGCGGTATCTTAGCAGGACAAATACGCACAGAAGATCCAGAAGAAATGGATACCTTACCCAGTGTCACCGGTAAGGGACATCCCGGTTATGGCGATCCCGAACTTGAAAAACTCTATACCCAAACAGAAAAGACCGATCTAGAGAAAGTAAAAGCAGGGGCTGAGCTTTTACACACGATATCCAACTACCTGGCGGAAAGAACCATGGTAGAAAAAATGCAAGAACAGCTGCATAAAAAAAATTTACAATTGATGGAAGAAGTCAAGCTGCGCAGCGAGGTGGAAGCAACGCTGATGGAAGCTGAATTAAAGGCATTACAGGCTCAAATCAATCCTCATTTCCTCTTTAATGTACTCAATACCATCGGGCGCTTGGCACTTTTGGAGAATGCCGAACGAACCCAAGAAATGATCTATTCTTTTGCCGATATGTTGCGTTACACCTTAAAAAAAGAAGACAACCATATCGTTACCATACTGGAAGAGATGGACCATGCAAAGAATTATTTGACAATCCAAAAGACCCGTCTAGGTGATCGTTTAGAGTACGAACTGGACATAGACCCTCGCACAGAGGGAATCTTGTGTCCATTTATGATCATTCAACCATTTGTAGAAAACGCATTGAATCATGCCATCGAACCGAGCTCTCAACTTGGAAAAATTGCCATTAGAAGCCGGTATGAAAACGGCAATGCCCTTATCACCATAGAAGACAACGGGGTCGGCATGACCCAAGAGCTTATTGAAAAAGTTTTGTCCGGCGAATACAGGAGCAAGGGTTTTAAGAATACGGGTATTGGTATCAATAATGCAGATCAACGTTTGCAGTATTGCTACGGATCGGAATATCGATTAAAAATAGAAAGCGAATTGACAAAAGGAACTAAAATCATCGTCCGCATACCGGAGGATTCATCAATAGGGAGAAAGTAAATGTACAGTTTATATATAGTGGAGGATGAACAATTAGAAATTGAAGCCATTAGGCTGATCATTGAACAATACACTCAAAATATAGACATCGTCGGTACAGCTCATTCCGGAAAACAGGCCTTAAACGATATTCGTCGCTTAAGGCCGGATGTTGTATTGATGGATATTAATATACCTGAAATGAACGGTATAGAGGTCTTAAAAATTATCAAGAAAGAAGAACCGACGATCAAGGTTATCATCATCACGGCCTTTAACGAGTTTGACTTTGCCCACCAAGCGATTAAAGCCAGGGTCGACGATTTTTTATTAAAACCCATCAGACCGAAACAATTGGTCGAATCGATTAACACGGTTATTAAGAGCTTAAACACAAAAACGAAAAATCTGTTTGATGAAAAGATGAGCGATATTATTTTTGCGGTGGTACAGCGGCGTTATCGGGATACGCGCTTACGTTTAAATGATTACTTGAATGCATTATACGATCACTATCAAAATGATATTGCGTCTATCACCAGCGAAGTGCAGCTCTTGATGAACGAACTCAATATCGTATCGAAGGACACCTGTAATTACGAACTTAAATATCATCACGATCAAAACAATCAACATATGGTGATGCATTTCCAAACACCCTACGAATTAAAAGTAGAGATCATGAAAGTGCTCGACCCCATGTTTGATCGCATGATTGCCAGTCGCGACGATTGCAAAAACAATATAGAGGATATTGTCAACTACATCGATCGCAATTGCCATAAAGACATTTCCTTACAGCAAGTTGGGGAATACGCCAACATGAGTTCCTATTACTTGAGTAAAATTTTCAAAAAAGAAACCAATGTCAACTTTGTTACCTATCTGACGGAAAGAAAGGTCGAATTAGCTAAGGAAATGCTGGCCAACACCGATGCGCCGATCATCAATATTGCAATGGAGTTATCCTATCAAGAGCCAAATTATTTCAGTAAGGTCTTCAAGAAACACACCGGTATGACACCGACGGAGTATCGAAGAAGCATTAAGCGAAAAAAAAGAAATCAAACGAATGCTTAAAAACAAAAGATTTTTTTAGATTGTAACGATTTAGAAAGTACAGAAGAAGTGATCAAAATGATTGTTTTCAACCGTTTAGAGTCAATTCTCTCAATAAAATGTGAAAGGAAAGGGGAGGACGATGAGACTTAAAGAAAATTTTACACCGATGACTTCAGATGAAATTCATGCGGATATTCTTCAAAGAATTGTTGAATTGGACCTAAAACCCGGTGCGCGCCTCATTGAAAAAGACATTGCAAATTACTATGGTGTCTCCCGTTCGGTGATCCGTCCTATTTTTGCAAAGCTGGAACAAAGAAAACTGATTCGCGTTTTGCCACAAAGGGGCAGTTACGTCAGCTTAATCAACTTGGAAATGAATAAGGAAATTTTGTTGTTGCGTTCTTTAATTGAGAGAGAAGCAATTGAAAACTTGCTGCACAAAGATAACAAAGAAGAAATCATAACGGCTTTGGAAGAAAACGTTCAAAAACAAGGAGAACATTGGGAATTACCTTATAACGATGGTTTTAAAGCTCTTGATGCAGAATTTCATAACCTACTGATTAAAGGCGCCGACATGCAAGGGGTTTTGAGCATTATTGAAGGGCATCTCATACATGTCGCACGCTGGAGGAACTTTGATGTTTTGTTTTATAATCGTGCACAGGAATTGATTACCGAACATCGTACCATTTTGAAAAGTCTCAAAGAGAATGATGCTGAAAAAGCGAAAATGGCCATGTCCGAGCACTTGAAATCCGTCGAAAAAGTAGGGGCCCATGTAATTAAAGAAAAACCGGAATATTTTGAGTAATAATATATTGAATAACTGAAAATAACCATTAAAGAAGACGCCGATGATAAGGGTCTTTTTAGTTTTTTTTGGGGTTGATTTTACTTTACAAGAAAACTTTGTTATGTTATTATCCTATCAATAAGGCTAGTATACTAGAACATTATTCATATATTCTATGCAGCGACGATTGTACGCTATCCCAAATTGAACGACATCTGCCATTGTATTGATAATGGTTTTATTTTTAACAACAGAACAATACTAGTATACAGCAATTTATAAATTGAACGAATTTCAAGTGTTTGAGTTTTCCGAGTTTTGAAGTTGGTATGTTACCGGATTAAAGCTTTAAGTGTATACAAGTACACCAACTTTCACAAAGCTCACGGTAAGGAGGGAAAAAGATAAGCAATTATGTTTTAGGTGTGGATATAGGATCCACAACATCCAAATGCATCGTTCTAGAAGATGGTCAACGGGTAGTAGGACAGTCTGTGGTCATAGCGGGGACTGGTACAAAAGGACCGGAACAAGCTGTAGAAGAAGCTTTGAATGCAGCGAATTTAAGCATTGAAGACATTGCTTTTACATTAGCTACCGGCTATGGCAGAAATGGTTATGAGGCAGCGGATGCTGTTATGAGCGAATTGTCTTGTCACACACGGGGGACGCGTCATATTTTTCCAAACGTGCGCACCATCATCGATATAGGAGGTCAGGATGCCAAGGTGATGTCCGTCAACGACAAAGGGCAAATGACCAATTTCCTCATGAATGATAAATGCGCAGCAGGAACCGGTAGATTTTTAGATGTGATGGCGACTATTTTACAATTGGACATCAATGATTTGGAAAAGGAAGCTGCAAAATCGGAAAACCCGGTTAAAATATCCAGCACTTGCACAGTATTTGCCGAATCAGAGGTTATCTCTCAATTATCAACCGGAGTCTCTATGCCGGACTTGGTTGCCGGCATCTGTGAATCCGTAGCGATTCGAGTGTCCTCGCTGGCAAAACGCATAGGTGTTAAAGAAGATGTCTGTATGAGTGGTGGTGTCGCCAAAAACGGCGGCGTCCGCAATGCGATGTCACGGGTGCTGGGTGTAGAAATTCATTATTCGCCGATGGCCCAATTAATAGGTGCCTTGGGGGCAGCTCTGATTGGGTACGATAAATACAATAAATTAAAGAAGGAGAGCAATTAGATGGCCAAAGAAAAAAAGGCAAGAAGACCGGTAGATCCCAATTCAGCAAAATATAAATTGGGAAAGATTGTTGAAGATCACTACAGAGAACTTCAAGAGGCAAAAGACCGGGGTGAAAAAATTGGTTGGTGTGCCTCCAACTTCCCACAAGAAATCTTTCAAACCTTAGGTTTGAAGGTGGGTTATCCGGAAAACCAAGCAGCGGCAATCGCAGCTAGAGGTGCCGGAGAAAAACTTTGTGTTCATGCTGAAGATAGCGGTTACTCCAACGATATTTGCGCATATGCAAGGGTCAACTTAGCTTATATGGACTTAAAAGATGTGCCGGAACAGAATATGCCTCAGCCGGATTTTTTACTTTGCTGCAACAATATTTGTAACTGTATGATCAAATGGTATGAAAACATTTCCAAGGAATTGGATATTCCCTTAATCTTAATCGACATTCCTTTTAACCCGGACTACGAAGTTTCCGATGAGCAAGTCGCTTATGTTAAGGCACAATTTTTAGCGGCCATTAAGCAATTGGAAGAAATAACAGGCAAAAAATGGGACGATGAAAAATTCAAAGAAGTGATGGAAATTTCCAACCGCACATCCAGAGCATGGTTGGAAGCCACAGCTTATACCAAGTATCATCCCTCTCCATTAAACGGCTTTGATTTGCTCAACCATATGGCCGTAGCCGTTTGCGCAAGAGGAACAGTCGAAGCTGCAGAAGCATTTGAAACGTTACTGGAAGAGTACAAACAATCGGTACAAGACGGTACATCCACCTTTAGAGGGGAAGAAAAATACCGCATCATGTTTGAAGGAATTGCTTGCTGGCCACATTTAAGAGCAACCGCCACGGGTCTAAAATCCAGAGGTATTAACATGGTGGCAACTATTTATGCTGATGCTTTCGGGTTTATTTATGACGATTTTGACGGTTTAATTCGCGCTTATTGTAAGGTGCCCAATTCCATCAACTTGGAAAAGGCAAGGGACATGCGTATTGATATCGCCAAACGTACAGATACAGAGGGTTTGTTGGTACACACCAATCGTTCTTGTAAATTGTGGAGCGGTTTTATGTATGAAATGAGTCGTCAAATTGGAGAGGCCTGTGATATTCCCGTTACCTCTTTTGATGGAGACCAAGCGGATCCCAGAAATTTCTCGGAGGCACAATACGAAACCCGTGTTGAAGGCTTGACAGAAATTATGGAAATGCGCAAGGAGGCAAAATAAGATGAAATCTTTAGAACAAATTTTTGAACAATTTCATTCCATAGCGACAAATCCTAAAGATGCATTCAATCGATATTTAGAAGAGGGCGAAAAAGTGGTGGGTTGTGTGCCCGTTTATACGCCTAAAGAAATTGTCCATGCAATGGGACTGGTGCCCTTTGGTGCTTGGGGCGCAGATTTGGAGCTTGCTGAAGCGAAGGAGTATTTCCCCGCTTTTATTTGCTCCATTGTTCAATCGGTGTTGGAATTAGGCATTCGCGGTGAATACGAAGGCATGAGCGCTCTCATTGTTCCGTCTCTTTGCGACTCTTTAAAATGTTTGGGACAAAACTGGAAATATGCTGTGAAGGATATTCCCTTTATCCCTATGACTTATCCTCAAAACAGAAAGGCGGACTTCGGTATCGACTTTACCGTTGCGGGCTATCAAAGAGTTATCGCAGATTTGCAAGAAGCAACAGGTGCTACCTTTGAACCCGAAAAATTAAAAGAATCGATTAAAGCTTACAATAAGCAAAACGCATTGATGCGAGAAGTCGATGCTTTAATGGCACAAAAGGGCGTTATGCCGACCCAAAGAAGCGATGTCTACAAAAGTGCTCAATTTATGAAGGTTGAGGAGCATTCTCAATGGTTGCAAGAGTTGATCGAAGTGTTGAAAAAACAGGAAGATGCCCAACACGATGGTAAAAAAGTTGTCACAGCGGGTATTTTAGCCGATAGTTCCGGACTGTTAAAAATATTTGAAAACAATCAAATTCAGGTTGTTGCAGACGATGTGGCAGCGGAGTCCCGTCAATACCGTATCGATGCACCTACAACCGACGATCCTCTAAGAGATCTTGCCGTAAAGTTTGCAGAAATGGATCATTGCTGTGTCCTTTACGATAAGGATAAAAAACGTGCAGATTTAATCGTCGATATGGTCAAAGAAAAAGAAGCAGACGGCGTTGTCGTTGTTTTAACAAAATTCTGTGACCCAGACGAATTCGACTATGTCATGATTAAACGAGCTTGCGAAAGCGCTGACATCCCCCATGCCTTGATCGAAGTCGATCGGCAAATGAAAGAATTCCAACAAGCTCAAACCATCATGGAAGCTTTTGCGGAAATGTTATAAGCTTCAAGTGTATTTATAAACCCGGTTACCCGATTACGAGGCGACCGGGTAAAATCAAGAATATAAAGGAAAAACTATGTTAGATAAAAATAAAATGGCGATACCCGTCGGTGTGGCTTTTGTATGGTTTACAACTCAATTTGGTGGGGGCTTTGCTTCCGGTGCGCAACTATTCCAATACTTTATTGTTTATGGATTGATCGGCTTATTCACTCCGGTGTTAGCGCAAGCGATGGGTGCTTTCTTTCAATGGTATGGTTTGCGTTACGCTTATCGTAACAAAACCTTTGATTATAAGAGTTTCAATGACTCCTTCTTTGGGAAATACCGTTTTATTTTCTCAAATTTATATGAGGTGTTGTACATTGTACTCTTGTGCTTAGCACCCTCCGTTGCCTTTGCCACCGGTGGCGCAACCTTATCTCAATTAACGGGTATCAACTATATGCTTTGTACCGTTATCATCGGTGCTTTCATATTCTTCGTGACCATTTTCGGAACCGACTTTGTCCGTCGAGTGGCTTCTACTTTATCCATTATGATTATTGCGGGTCTATTGGTGGTGTTTATTCCCAATATTATCGCTCAATGGCCCGTCATTGTAGAGACGATTCAAACGATGGCAAGTGAGTTCACTTTAGCAAAAGCCGGTGCAGGTTTATGGTCTTGTCTCATTTACGGCGCATTCCAATTAGCTTCTATCGGCTTATTGATGCAGCACGCCGAGCCTTTCTCCAGCGATAAAGATGCAAAAACCGCTATGTTTTATGGGTTTATTGTCAACGGTTCGATGATTTTCATCTCCACCTTGGGTTTACTCGGAGTTGCTAAAAATCCGGAACTCATCGCATCCATGTCCAATCCGACTTTAGCGAAATCCTTTGTACCGACTGTTTTCATGGTACAAAGAGGCGTAGGTGCTTCAGTTTTCACGCCGATTATCTCAGTATTGATCATTTTAGGTGCAATTTCCACAGCCGTCAATATGGTGGCCGGGGTGGTGCAACGCTTTGTTGTCGCTGCTGAGAAAAGAACGACAGGTGAGTTTACTGAGAAAAAAGAAAAGACTTATACCTACGTAGTTGCTGGTTTGTTTACAGCCTTGGCATGGAGCATTGCTCAATTCGGATTGATTCCATTAGTTGCCAAAGGCTACGGCTTGCTTGGTTACTTGACCATACCGGTTATCGTCATACCCTTTATCATTCACATGATTATGTCTAAAAAAGACGTTCAACGACCGGAATTGGAGCAACCAAAAGAATAATTAATTATAAAATGGGAGGGCCCAATGAAGTTAAAAGATTGGACCATTGGCGAAATGTTAAATAGACGTGTGGAGAAAACGCCACAACTTGTATGTGTCCGGCATCAAGGACAAACATTAACTTGGCAAGAAATTGATAGGATGTCCGATAAAGTCGCGGTTCAATTTCTTAAAAAAGGCATTGTTAAAGGATCTCATGTGGGGTTGTGGGGTGAAAACAGCTCCGAATGGATCTCTTCATATCTGGCTTTGGTTAAGATTGGCGCTCTCCCCGTTCTCTTAAATATTTGTTATAAAACCGTAGAAATGAATTATGCCTTGGACTACGCAGATTTAGATGCTCTGGTTTATGGTGACGGTCATTTCGAAGACGAATTGTATGATGTGTTAAAGGAAATGGACTTAGAAGCCTTTCCAAAACTCAAATTTCACTGCCACGCAAAGACCTTGGTGACACCAGAAGAATTGACCGAAGAAGAAAGAAAGATGCTCAAGGTCCATAAAAAAGCCGTGACACCGCAGGACGAAGGCACTTTTTTCTTTACTTCCGGCACCACCTCCAACCCAAAGGGTGTCATACACACCCACTATGCCTTGGTCAACAATGCGCGGGCAACGGTCAAGGCCATGCGCTGGACTGAATCGGATATTTTGTGTCTAAGCGTTCCTTTATTTCATTGCTTCGGGATTACATCCTCAATTTTAGCTTCGATCTACAGCGGAATGTCGATGGCCTTGGTGGGGTTCTATCGCACCAAAGGTGTGTTGGATGTCATTGAAGAAGAAGGTTGTACGGTGATCAACGGCGTACCTTCCACGTTTTTGGCCATGTGCCGAAACGCCTATTTGAAAGAGAAACCGACGCATACCTTAAAGTCCGGTATCATTGCCGGCTCTGCCTTTACAGCAAAGGAATATATGGCTATTTGCGACTATTTGGGGATGCCCTATTTGCAACCCTCCTACGGACAGACAGAAACTGCACCTTGTGTGACAATTGCCGATTACAACGATACCTTAGAAGAAAAAGCAAATAGCGTCGGTCATGTGATCGATCACGTATCGGTGGATATTCGAAATGACAGTGGCAAACAGACCGAAACCGGAGAGATTTGGGTCAAAGGCTACAATGTCATGAAAAACGGCTACTATAAAATGGATCTTCAAGTTAAAGACGACAACGGTTGGTTGAATACAGGCGACAACGGTTATTTTGATGCCAAAGGCGACTTGCACATTGTCGGCAGAAAAAGTGATTTGATCATACGCGGTGGTGAAAACATCTCTCCCTTGGAAATAGAAGTAGTGGTCAAGAACCATCCGGACATACTGGAAGCGAAAGCCTTCGGTGTAGCAGACCCTGTTCTACAAGAACAGGTAGCACTTGCTATTGTTATGAAAAAAAATTGCCCTTATGACGAAGAAGTTGTCAGAAATCACTTAAAGGGTAAAATTGCAAATTACAAAATACCTTTTTACTACATGCACCTAGACGAGATGCCGCGTAATTCTACGGGTAAAATCAATGTGAAGGCATTAGTAAAAAAATTTAATATGGAAAAAATCAATGAGGGGTAATGGAACTATGTTTTTTACAGAACAACATGAATTAATCAGAAAACACGCAAGGGATTTTGCAGAAAAGGAATTCACCAAAGAAGTCCTAGATGAAATCGAAAATACTGCAGAATTCCCAAAAGAAATTTTTAAGAAAATGGCCGATGCCGGTTTTTTCGGGATCAAAATGCCTAAAGAATTGGGAGGCGGCGGGTCAGACCATAGGGCTTATGTCATCGTTATGGAAGAAATCTCCAGAGCGAGCGGCATTGCCAGCATTTATGTCTCCTCTCCGAACTCTCTCATGGGCAGTCCCTTTTTAATGGTCGGAACGAAAGAACAAAAAGAAAAATACTTACGTCCGATGATTTCCGGCGAAAAAATATTTTGTTTCGGTTTAACCGAGCCCGGAGCCGGATCCGATGCGGGCGGTATGACCACCACTGCAGTGGAAGACGGCGACGATTACATTTTAAATGGACGTAAAACCTTTATCACTGCGGCACCCTTGGCGGACTACGCTGTCATCTTTGCTAAAACCGATATGTCCAAGGGGACTAGGGGCATTACATCCTTTATCGTTGACATGACCTTACCCGGAGTATCCTGTGGGAAACCGGAAGATAAAATGGGGATGATCGGTTGTGCTACCAGTGACATCATCTTAGAAAATGTTCGGGTCCCTAAAAGCGAAATTTTGGGTAAATTAAACAGAGGTTTTTCTACGGCTATGAAAACCTTGGATGTCGGTCGAATCGGTGTGGCAAGTCAGGCCATCGGTATTGCACAAGCTGCTATCGACGAATCCACTCAATACGCTAAAGAAAGAAAACAATTTGGCAGACCCATTGCAAATTTTCAAGCCATTTCCTTTATGTTGGCAGATATGGAAACCAAACTGAATGCTGCAAAATTGTTGACCTACCATGCGGCCTATTTGAAAGATACGAATCAAGATGCCAGCAAGGCAGCTTCTATGGCAAAATACTACGCCAGCGAAGTT
Organism: Eubacteriaceae bacterium; assembly: GCA_012522805.1. Taxonomy (GTDB): domain Bacteria; phylum Bacillota; class Clostridia; order Eubacteriales; family Eubacteriaceae; genus JAAYJS01. The sequence continues at coordinate 129,732 of JAAYJS010000031.1, forward strand.
TGCAACGAAATATGTGCTAAAGCCGTGCAAATTCACGGTGGGTACGGTTATATCAAAGAATACAAAGTTGAAAAATTATATAGAGATGCCCGTGTGTTAACCATTTATGAAGGTACTTCTCAAGTACAGCAAATGGTCATTGCAGCTCAAATGTTGAAATAGTGACGGAGACGGAAGAGGTAAAAAATGAAAATAGTTGTATGTGCAAAACAGGTACCGGACACCACTGAAGTTAGAATCGATCCGGTGAAGGGAACCCTCATTCGAGAAGGGGTACCCAGTATTTTAAACCCGGACGATGCCAACGCTTTAGAAGCGGCCTTGGCAATGAAAGATCAAAACCCGGATACAGAAGTTATTGTTGTCACAATGGGGCCGCCCCAGGCTCAGTATATGCTCAGAGAATGCTTGGCCATGGGTGCCGACTCCGCCATTTTACTTTCGGATAGAGCATTTGGTGGTGCCGACACTTGGGCAACGTCCCATACCATAGCCGCTGCCATTAAAAAAATCGGAAACGTCGATTTGGTTTTGGCAGGACGTCAGGCCATCGATGGCGATACCGCGCAAGTCGGTCCTCAAGTAGCCATGCGCTTAGGCCTTCCGGCGGTGACATATGTTCAAAACATCGAAATAGAAGGCGACATGGCCAAAGTACAGCGTCAATTGGAATTGGGTTATGAGGTCATAGAAGTCAAACTACCTTGCCTACTCACCGCAGTAAAAGAACTGGGTGAACCCAGATACATGACCATCGCCGGCATCGTCGATGCCTACGAAAAAGAAATTACCCTTTGGGGTAGAGAAGACCTGGGTCTGGATCCGTCGGAGTGTGGTTTAAAGGCCTCACCCACTCGCGTATTTCGATCCTTTACACCGCCGGTTAAAGGCAAAGGCGAAATCTTTACCGGTACAGCCGACGGTATGGTTCGAGACTTAATGGTACGCTTAAAAGAAAAGCATTATATCTAAGGAAAGGCAAGTATAAAAATGGAAAAAGATTTAACCCTTTACCATGGTGTTTGGGTTTTTGCAGAACAACGCCATGGCAAACTCATGCAGGTAGCCATCGAATTATTGGGCGAAGGCAGAAAGCTGGCCGATGACATTGGCACCGAGCTTTGCGCAGTTTTATTAGGTGAGGATGTCAAAGATCTGACTCAAGAACTTTTCGCATATGGCGCGGATAAAGTATATCTGGCGGAAGATAAAGAACTCAACACCTACCGTACCGATGCCTACACCAAAGTGATTACAGAGGCTATTAAGACGTACAAACCGGAAATCGTCTTATTGGGGGCAACCCATATTGGAAGAGACTTAGGCCCCAATTTAGCAGTAGAAGTGGACACCGGCCTGACAGCAGACTGTACCCGTTTAGAAATAGACCCTGAAGACAAAAAATTAAAACAAACCCGTCCTGCCTTTGGTGGAAACCTCATGGCAACCATTATTTGCCCTGAGCACCGTCCTCAAATGTCGACGGTACGCCCCGGGGTTATGGAAAAACCGTCCTATCAAGCAGACCGCAGCGGCGAAATTGTCACCCTTAAGCCCGAGTTTAAAGACGGAGATATTCGCACTCAAGTGGTAGAAGTTGTACAAGACCTGAAAAGCGCCGTATCCCTTACCGATGCAGAATTCATCGTCTCCGGTGGAAAAGGCTTGGGCAACCCCGAAGGCTTTGAACTGCTTCAACAATTGGCAGATCGTTTGGGTGGCGTCGTTGCCTCTTCCAGAGCGGCGGTAGACGAAGGTTGGATCAGCCCAACCCACCAAGTTGGCCAAACCGGCACCACCGTTAAGCCGAAAATCTATGTCGCTTGCGGTATTTCTGGAGCGATACAACATTTGGCAGGAATGCAAAATTCCGATGTCATCATTGCCATCAACATCAACGAAAACGCCCCCATCTTTGAAGTAGCCACTTATGGCTTGGTGGGAGACTTGTATGAAGTTGTACCGGCAATGATAGAAGAATTGGATCAATTAAAAGTCGAAGAAGCCTATTAAACAAAGGAGAGAAAAATGAGTAGAAAATTATTAGATGGCGTGAATGTAGTCGAATTAGCTACATTTATTGCAGCACCGGCAGCAAGCCGATTTTTGGCAGACCTCGGTGCTGATGTCGTCAAAATTGAAGCCCCCAGAGGCGATCAATTGCGTTACACCGCCCACTCCGAAGGTAGACCTTTAAATCAACGCGAAAACACCACCTTCGATTTAGAGAATGCCAACAAAAGAGGCATCGCTTTAAACTTAAGGGATGACAAAGGCAAAGAAATCCTTTTTAAACTCTTGGACAAAGCGGACATTTTTATTACCAACTGGCGCCCCGATGCCTTAAAACGCGCCGGCTTAGATTACGATGTCCTACATGAGCGATATCCCGCTTTGGTATACGCCTCCGTTACCGGTTACGGCGATACCGGACCGGATAAAGACTTGCCCGGCTTTGACTTTACCGCTTATTTTGCCAGAGGTGGCTACTTAGGTACCTTATATCCTCAAGGATCCGAGCCGATGATGGTGGTACCGGGTCTTGGAGATCACAACGTCGGCATGAACTTAGCAGCCGGAATTTTAGCTGCATTGTACAGTGCCAAACAAACGGGACAAGGGGAAATGGTCAGCTCCAGCTTATTCCAAAGTGCCGTCTACAACATGGGTATCATGGTTCAGGCTTCCCAATATCCGGAAACCGGAAAGCCTTATCCCATCGACAAGAGAGAATCCAGCAACCCGATGAACAACGCATGGCGTACAAAAGATGACCGTTATATTCAAACCTGTATGCCCGTTTACGACATGTATTACGACGCATTGATGAAAGCCTTCGATAGAGAAGACATGATCGGCAACGAAAAGTTTTTCCCAAATGACAACCTTCTAAAAAACGATGCCATGGCTGAAATGTACGATTTTATTTCTGAAAACTTTGCGACGAAAACCGTGGACGAGTGGAAAGAAATCTTGATGGCCTTGGATATTCCCTTTGGCGTTGCACAATTATGGGAAGAAATCATCGAAGACGAACAAGCTTGGGCCAACGACTTTTTCTATGAAATGGAATACGACAACGGCTCTAAGAAAGCCTTGGTTCGCCCGCCGGTTAACTTCAAAGAAATGGGCTTAGCAGATTATAAACGCGGTCCCTTACTGGGCGAAGACGGAGAAGAAATTTTAGAAGAACTGGGTTACTCGGAAGATGACATTCAAGCCATGAAAGAAGAAAAAATCATGGTTGTCTACGAAGATTAAAGCAACCGACTATTCCCATTGTAAAAATTTTATAAAAAAACAAAAGAGTGTTGGGGTACATCGTGTATCCCAACACTTCTTTTTATTGATAGCACCCAGGCGCTATCAATAAAAATGAGACCATCGCAAGGATAGTCTCATAATCGGGTCAATAGACCTCATGCAGATTTTATTTGTTTTTTGGACTGATGATGAGATTGCCGGCAATCGCACCGCACACCATAAAGACTAAGAAAATCCAACCGGAGAGGGAGAAGCTGACGATGGGTGAGAACAGACCACCTGCGTTACACCCCTTGCTGAGCCCGATACTCAGGCCCATCAGCAATCCGCCGATGACTGCCAAAATGGCTTGCTTGCTGCCGATTTTCAGACCAGCTTTAAAGGAATCCACCAATCGTCCCATAGAGAACAACGCTATGAACGCGCCCAAGACGATGCCGATATCCTGAACAGACTGTTGATGTTCAAAAATGCCGCTGGCAACTAAGTTGGGATTACCTGTATAATTGCCGATGGCTTCCGACGAAACGCCAAAAAGATTCATCAATTTTGCAAACCAGAATCCGAAGGCACCGGAAACCCCCCAAGCGGATTTTGTGAAACCCATCAGAGCCACATACATCAATGTCATCCCGATTGCACTTTCCCACAAGGTCCAAGGACGCATAAAGTAACGTTGATAGAAAGATAAATCCGTATCCGTGAGCTGTGCCATCGCCTCCTCCGACTCTTTTTCAGAGCCCACCGGAGAGTAGGTACCAGCTGCTTTACGCTTCGCTTCATAGGCATAGGACAACTTGATGACGATGGCCGCCAAGATGATATTCACAATCAGTGTACCCAAGAAACCGTTGAGACCGTCAAATTTTAACAGATCCGGGAACCACACACCGTTTATATCCGGACTGCTGGTAAAAAAGGAGCCGTTGACCAGTGTTGGGAACTTTGCTCCGAAGGGCATGGAAATCACAAAGCCCATTCCAAAGAAAATCAGTGCCAGCACCGCTTTGGGAAACTCGACGGTCATGTCCGTGAGTACGCCGGAAGCACACCCGCCGGCAAAGGACATCCCAACACCGAACATAAAGGAGCCGATGACGGTTCCTAAGGAAACGGGATGGATGAAATGACCGTATTTCAGTACGAAATCCGGATTGACCGCATCTGCAGGAACAGCTGCAAAAACAACCGTTACAAAAGAGCTCAAGATGATCAAATACATAAAAGAGCGCATCAGCTTAGTTGAGCCTGTGTGATAAGCGCGGTTTGCGGTTCCGGCAAAGCCATAGGCGCCTCGGCCCAAGGTATATCCGAGACCCATGCCGATAATCAGCCTAGCAAAGTGTAGGGAACTCGGCAACAGCGTCGCTCCCAACAAAAGGGCGACTGCCAGCAGAACACCGGCAATCACGATCTCTGTTTGATTCGTTTTCATAGATAAAATCTCCTTAAATAAATTAAAATAATAATCCGTTAAAATCGGTTTTCTTTCCTCAGTCAAATCTTGATTTTATGCGATAGACTGATACTTAGGAAGAAACCTTAAATGTTGCAGACATCCATGCACCCCCTCGCCTGTAGCGTAGCAAACGCATCGAAGAACGTTAAGATAATCGGTAGTGGAGATCAACCGGTTTAGTTTCGAAAATTTATCCAGACGTTCTTTGTGCCAGCCAAGCGGAGTGTTGATTGCATTGATTCAATCCGGACTTGCAAATGAACCCGCTTCGCGAATCGCGATGATGCAAGGGCCGGTTGTACCAACTCACGAACAGCCGTAGATCGGGACTTGTTTGAATTCTTCATTGAGCAGGTTCGCTGCAATGGGTGCAGCATCCTGACCGCATCCTTCGCTGATTCAATAACAGCGCGTAAGCGGCTCAATGTTTGGCCAATCTTCGAGGAATGCCTTCAACGCAATCGCTGCGATACGAGGCGAACACGTCTATGACCGGCCTTTTCCAAGGGCTTATGCACCGAGCATATCTCCCACTGGGACATTTGAAAATCAACTTGAAGAAAATCGGATTGTTATCCGGTAGCAAGCTGTCTATGTCGCCGGGGAAGGTAGAGGCATATCGACAACCGATGTTTGCCTTTCGCTAACGCTACCGATGCAACGCCGCCAACTACAAAATTTTCTCTTATCGATACCTCCTTAAAATAAATTGATAATTTGAGTCGGGAACATCCCAACTTACTTAACTTATTTTTATCATTCTATCATAAAAACAGGTTGTTTGATGTAAAACGAACAAATATTTACAAAGTTTATCAACAATATAAGCTTCGTGGATATATTTCCAGTTAAAAGTAGAGGGGAAGTCTGATAAGACTCCACCCCGATACGCGATATAGAACCTACAAAAAAGAGAAACGCTTAACAAAACGGCACCACCTGCAAAAGGTGGTGCCGTTTTATTATCTAGTATGACGGAGATGAGAGCATACTCTGAAAATGACGGTTCTTGATTTTAGAGATAATCCATTAAATTGGGAACCGGTTTGGAGATAACCCGAGACGTCATGGACTTTTTGTCCGGATCCAGTTCACCTTCTATATGTCTAATAGCGGTTTGAACATCCGCAAGGCGTCCGGTTAAGTGCAGCACACCCTTGCCGAACAATCCTAAACCGATATCCAACTTTAGGATAGATACCGGGGTATTTTCGACAGCGATATCGGCCGCTTCGATGGCGTGGAGGGCACGACGTGTTTCCACAATGGCTAAAGCAGCGCCCAAGGCATCGCCTTTTTTTCGATTCAAGGCTTCGACGGTAGGTTCAGAAACTCCACCGATAAAGGCGGTTGCGATCTCTTTTTCGTCAAAGATGGATTGAGCGTGAGACAGGGCGTTTTTAATATCCTGAGTTTTACCATTAAAAACTAAAAGATAGCGTCCCGGGCAAATTCTTCGGGACAGTACAACCACGACTTGGTAATTCAATAGAACTTCGTTTAAAGCGTAGTGCGCATCGGGGTGGCTTCCAAATTCCAACAAAGCTAAGGAATCATATAACATTAGAAATCTCCTTCTTTTCTATATATAGAATACAAATTGAAACAGCGAATCGGGCTGTCTCCTTAAGCATAGCACAAATGGTGGACAAGCGGTGGTTCACTCTAAAAATTGACGAGGTCCGACCTATCTTAAGTGTTGGATTTTAAATTGCGACAATTCAAAGGCTTCACAAAAAGCATACATTGCGAATTATATTTAAAATTTTTACAATTCGCTGATTTTTTCTCGATAGGCGGATGGGGTCATGGCTTCATTTTGTTTAAAAAAACGTCTAAAAGAATTCGGTTCTTTGTAGCCGCATTCATAGGCGATGGTGTCGATGGTTAAACTTGTTGTCGACAACAAGATTTTGGCCTTCTCTATGCGTTTACAGTTGACATAGTTAATAAAATTTGTTTTCTCTTCCTTCTTAAAGGTACGGCTCAGATAGGAAGGGCTGATAAACAATAGATCGGCAATTTGATTCAATGTAACGGCTTCACCTTTTTCTATTAACTCACTGATGATTTTTTTCGCTTGGATAATTCTATTTTTGGAGAAATTGTCCTTCTTTTCTTTGCGAGAGTGTTTATAATCTTCAATAAAATTATATAAAGCAACCTTTAAGTGATCTAAATGATGGGCTCTGGTTAAATTTAACATGTACTGGTTGTAGAGTATAACAAAGATATCCTTAACATGGTTGTTCTTACTTTCAATAAAGTAGTACAAATCGGTACCTGTTTTCTGATAATTGATCAGCTGGGCATCGAAGGATAGGTTTGTATCCATTAAGACTTTGGGTAACAACTTGTTAAAGTGTTCGATATCATGGATGTCGGTGTTTATGAGGCTTTCGAAGAAATCTACGTTTCCTTGTTTGGACTTTACCTTGATGTCCATCTCGATGTTCAGTCTTTCTTTTTCGATTTTTTGAACAATTCGCTCCGCTTGCAATCGATCCACCGGGGAGCACAAATAACCGCAAGCGCCGTTTTCCAAAACCGAGCGGATCAAATGCAATTGATCTGTAAAAGAAAAACAAACAAACCAACTCAATGGGTTGATCTCTTTGATGCTTTTGATGGTGTCAATACACGTATCGGCGGTATGGGGTTCTACCTCCAAAAAGATGATTTGAGGTTCTTCTTTGCCAATGAGATCTGGAACATCTTGGATGCAAAAAGCTTGGCCACCGTATGCCATGGTTGTTTTGTCCATGAATAGATGCTTAAACATTTCGCCATCCATAGGATTTTTTGAAATTACAAAAAAAACTAGCACAGAATTCCCCTCCTTTATCAACTAATTTCTTTGCTGAACAAACTGATTACCATTTTACCTTTACCGTCCTCTGTGGGGACGGTTTTAATGTCGTAGGAGATACCGTAGTAGAGATTTAAAACATTTAAAAGGTTTTTTAATGCCAAGCGACTTTTTTGAGAGAGATCGGTGTTGTTCAACCGGTCTTTTTTTAATTCCTTTAAATCAAAAATGCGCAGCACCACTTGGGGGCTAAACAGCTCTAGGATCAACGCATCGTCTTCATAGAAAGATCGGATGTGGATGGCACTGTTCTCATTGACGTTTTCGATCTGTTCTATAAAAACGTAGTCCAAGACGGATTGTAGTAAAGCGATGGGCACGAGTTTATTCGCACATTCTGCGGGAACGTTTTCAATGATGCTGATTTTGTAATAACGAGAGATATTTCTGATATTGATATAGTCTTGGATATAAGTGATTTCCTTTTTAAGGGGAATCAACGCTTCTTTAGAATCCAAAGAACGTTTTAAGACGGAAGATACCGAAAATATCAGATCCGAAGTTTTTTCTGCCTTTTCAATGATAGCCAATTGATAAATAGAGTTCAGGCTTTCATATAAAAAGTTTGAAGGCAATTGATTTTCTAAAAGTTGCAATTTGAGCCTCGCCATAGCGGCTTCGGTCTCAACAATATGCTGCTTACCTTCCAGCAGTTTAATCTCTTGTTCCTTATGTTCGTTGTTCACGATGTTTGTCATGCCCATATTGGAAATTAATTGGGCAATAAATTTCAGTAATTTAGTATAAGTATTGATTTCTTTGTAGGAGAGAATTGAAATATTGTCTTGATATTGCTCTAAATAGTGAATGGTTTTGAGTTTGTCAAAACTTCTGGGTAGATAATCGGAAATTTTGGGGACTTTGTCCATATCGGCATTATCCAACATCACTTGACCTGTCATAATTTGTCCGACGCAGGTGTCTGCGACAAAAATAGGTACAGCACAATCGATTAAGCCACAGGGACATTGATAGATATAAGGTTCCTTAGAAATGGATGCGGTTAAACCGGCATACGCATCGGACTGTATGCATAGTTTTTCAAGCTCAGGTAAGCTTCTGATGAGTTTGCAAACTGGATGAAAATTATTTCTCGTAATGGTCTTGCCGCGGAAATCAACAACTGAGGATGCCATGCTGGTAATATCGTGGTATTGCTCTAAAAGGTCGTTCAAGACCTCTATGGGTACGAGCTTCTTTAAATGGATCGTGTACATTATCATTCATCTCCTTTGTTTCGGTGTATGCAATACCCTGCATTCATGTACAGTTTTTATTTTGACAATGATTGCTACATTTCAGAATAGCACTATCATTTTTTGAAGTCAAGACTCTGAGAAATATGTTCGCAAAGTGTGCGTATCACAGCAATTAATGATAGGTCTCTTAAGAAAAGATAATATATTAATCAAATAAAGAGAGGAGAACAACAAAAACTAGTATTATCCGTCAAGAATATTGCTGTTATGATAAACACAAGGAAAAGAAAACGTTTAAAGGAATAGCATGAGAAGAGTAAAGAATTGACTTTTAAAAAGTGCTGATGGTGTTTAAAAGGATGGGCACATCGGTATCTAAGAAAAAATATAGGGATGGATGGAACAGATAGAGGGATAACGCTTTGTGCCAATCAAATCAATACGCAACAATGCATCCAAAAGTTCAGCGCACAACCAAACCAGGAGGGGGTAGGTATGGAGAAAAAGATAATCGGTAAAGTCATTAATATACAGCGTTTTACCATACACGATGGACCGGGCATACGAACCGAAGTTTTTTTAAAGGGATGTCCTCTGCATTGTATGTGGTGTAGCAATCCGGAGAGCATCAACAAACAATCGGAGGTGGGGGTCTATCCGGAAAAATGTCTGGGCATCGAACTGTGTGGACATTGCTTAAAAGCCTGCGAACACGACGCTCTGGTTTTTGAAGGAGATAAAATTTTGCGCATCGATCGGAACAAGTGCGTCAATTGTTTGAAGTGCGCCCAAGCTTGTGTCAACGATACCCTTAAAATTTTTGGCGTTGACTACACGGTCGGTGAATTAATGGATGTCATCAAAGCCGATAGAAAATTTTACGACACCTCCGGTGGTGGGGTCACCTTTTCCGGTGGCGATCCCTTAATACAATGGCGCTTTTTGTTGGAAGTATTAAAGGAATGCAAAAAAATAAAAATTCACACTTGCGTCGAGTCGGAGTTATTTTGCAATAAAAAAATATTGGATGCGATTTTACCCTATACAGATTTATTTATATCCGATATTAAACACATGGACACCTATCAACATCAATTGTTGACGAATGTCGGTAACGAGATTATTTTAGACAACATCAAATACTTGGTAGATAAAGACATCCCCTTAGTGTTGAGAATACCGATTGTAACAGGCTACAATGATAGCGACGAAAACATTCGCAAAACGGGAGAATTTATTCGAGATGTTTTGGACAACAAAATCATTCAATTGCAATTGCTACCCTATCGCCCTCTGGGAGAAGACAAGTACGCAGCCTTGGGACTTGAGTATCCGATGAAGGATATGCCCAGATTGGATCGGGACAAATACACGCCTCAGATTTACAGAATCGTAGAGCTCTTACAGGAATACGGTGTACCGGCAGTTGCCGGCGCTCTAAAACTCACCGAGGTTATGCAAAAAGAGTCGCCTGAATTAAGAGGTGTATCTCAAAGAGAAAGGTATAAAAGGGTTGATGCCAATGGTAACAGATAAAGTTGATACAAAACTCAATGAGATGATCATCCACGATTTATTATTGGTTCCCATACATATTCGAGACGACCGCCACGTGTGCTTATCTTCTGAAGATTGCATACGATTGTTCGGGAACGATGTTCAGTTGACAGTCGAGAAGGAGCTGTCCGGAGACAGAGTTTTATACCGCGAAAAGATTACATTAGTGGGCCCAAAGGGTTCCATAGAAAACGTAGCGCTGATCGGGCCGTTTGGCGGTCAGACCTATATCGAATTGCAAATGGCGGATAGGTGGAACCTTGGTGTTGAGCCGCCGGTCAAAGAAAGCGGTACGGCCTTGGCAGCGCCTACCTTGACCATCGTCGGTCCCATGGGTTCCGTGGTTAATTATATGAACGGCATCATCATGGGGCGCCACATGCACATGGACGCAGACCGCGCCAAAGCTTTAGGCTTAAAAAACAAAGCTTTTCTATCGGTGGAAACGAGGGGAAACCAACCGGTTATTCTGAAAAACATACAAGTGACCATCAACAATCATCACTACACGGAGTTTCATCTCACCGGAAATGAAGCGGAGGCATTGGAGATTGAAAGCGGCGACAATGTAAAAATTGTTTTGTAAAAAAGAATGGAGGTGGTTGAATGGCAACGTTTTTTACTTCAGAATCGGTCACCGAAGGACACCCCGATAAAATGTGCGACATGATCTCCGATGCGGTATTGGACGCTTATCTGGACAGCGACCCCCATGCCCGAGTCGCCTGTGAAACATCGGCTTCGCCGGGTCTCATCCATGTCATGGGGGAGATTTCCAGCAAGGCGACGGTGGACATCGAAGAAGTGGTTCGCAATACCATACGAGAAGTAGGTTATACCCATCGACTGGGGGGGTTCGATGCGGATTGTTGCTCAGTGATCACTTCGATTAACAAGCAGTCCAGAGATATCGCCGCAGGTGTCGACAGGAACGGCAGCTCAAGCCAACGCAGTTTAGGCGCAGGAGACCAAGGCATGATGTTCGGTTATGCCTGCGACGAAACCGATGTGTGGATGCCCGCAGCCATTACCTTGGCCCACCAAATAGCGCAAAAGCTTGCGGTGGTTCGAAAAGAAAAAGAATTGATTTACCTTTGCCCCGACGGCAAATCACAGATAACGGTCGAATACGATGGTGGCAAACCCTTTCGCGTGGACACGGTGGTCGTCGCGGCGCAGCATTTATCAAGCGTCAGATTAAGTCGTATTCGCAGGGACATAAAAGAAAAAGTCATCAAAGAAATCATTCCGTCCGATTGGATGGATGTCCATACCAAAACAATTGTAAATGGTACCGGACGTTTTGTAACAGGAGGCCCAATGGCAGACGTTGGCCTTACAGGAAGAAAAATAATTGTTGATACCTATGGGGGTGCAGCAAAACACGGAGGTGGTGCATTTTCAGGAAAAGATCCGACAAAAGTAGATCGGACGGGGAGTTATGCGATGCGATACCTCGCTAAGAACATCGTCGCCTCAGGCGCTGCAAGTCGATGCGAGATTCAAATTGCCTATGTGATTGGTCGGGCACAACCGGTGTCCTTGGATTTGGACACATTTGGAACCGAAAAGGTGGCAGTGCAAAAATTGATAGAGATCATTCAAAAGAAGATTGACCTACGTCCCGCTGCTTGGATAGAAAGATTTAACCTGAAACGTCCCATATACAAAGCACTTGCGGCTTATGGACATTTCGGAAGGGCAGAATTGGATTTACCTTGGGAGAAGTTGGATATCGTGAAACTTTTCCAATCCTAACATGAAGACCATTCAAGGTTTGTGATATGCCACCATCGGTGTATCCATCAGAATCGTTATTGTTTATTGTTTTTAAATAAATTTTATACTTACAGGAGGGTGTAAATAATGGAAATGTCAACTCAACAAATTGAAGCGTTAGTTGCAGAAGTCATGAACAAGATGGGCAACCAGAAAAATTCTACAGGGGGCGGTGTACCATCAAACTCAAGTGGAAACTTGAAACTCAATGAAAACTTTGGAGAAGGTGGATGCGAACCCTTTGACAAAGAATACGGCATGATGGATTTTGGCGATCCGACAAAGGTCAATCCCAGTCCTTATGATCGGATTAACAGAATTTTACATCGCGTCCATGCGATTGAAGAGTCCGTCGACGACGAACGGGCAATGCTGTATACGGAAGCGCATCAGAAATTTGGAGGAAATGGTGGTCGCCAAATTCTCACAAACGCAAAGATTTTAGCATACCTTTTAGAGAACTTAACCATCAACATCTATCCCGATGAGCTCATTGTCGGGGAAATGGCAGCTCCGGCTCGTCACTCGCCGATTTATCCCGAGTTTTCATACGACTGGATTGTAAGAGAATTAAAGGATAATTCTTGGTCGTCCAGAGAGTCCGATGTTTTTGCTGTCAGCGACGAAGTCAAAGAAAATCTTCTCAGTATAGCAGACTATTGGGAAGGCAAAAATATCAAAGACCATTTGATCGCAAATTACCTCACAGAAGAGGAAATAAAAGGAACGTCCCTAGAGGATGGTCGCCCGGTCTTTATGCCGAACCTCTACGTTTACGGTGGTGTTGGCCATACCTGCGTTGATTATGAAAACGTTTTGACTAAAGGTTTTTCCGGCTTAAAGAAAAGAATCGTTGAAAAACTCGAAGAAATCGGAGATTTCTCGACACCGGAAAACTTGGAAAAGAGAGAGTTTTACACAGCGGGATTAATCTGCTTGGAAGCCTCTTCCAACTTTATACGGAGATATGCCAAATTAGCAAAGGACAAGGCAGCAAAAGAAAACAATCCGGAAGAAAAGAAAATTTTAGAACAAATCGCGGCGAATTGCGAATGGATTGCTGAAAATCCGCCAAGAGGCTATTGGGAAGCCTTGCAATTGTATCACTTCGTATCCAATATTACCCTGATTGAAAGTAACGGTCACTCCATTACTTACGCATCCTTTGATACCGTTCTTTATCCGTTCTATGAAAAAGACATGAAAGAAGGAAAAATCAAAAAATCCTTCGTCAGCCAATTGATGGAAAGCTTTTATGTCAAAATCTTTGAACTCAGAAAGGTCAGAGATAACGACACCGCCAAGGTTAACAGTGAAGTTGGTATCGGTGGTGCATGCTTGGTCGTCGGCGGTCAAGATGAAAACGGCAACGACGTCACCAACGACTTAACCTACCTAGCCATTGAAGCCCACAACCATACACGTCTACCGGACCCGTGGTTTGCGGTTAGATGGAACGATGCGGCACCCTACGAATTAAAAGTCAAAATCATCGAAGCGATTAAAATCGGTACGGGGCAACCCAAGCTCTTTAACGATTTAGGCATTGTACCCGCAGCCATGGCAAAGGGCGTTTCCTTAGAAGATGCCAGAACCTGTACATTGGTCGGTTGTGTTGAAATTGACGTGCCGGGTAAAGAATATGGTGCTCACGACGCATCCTACTTCAACTTAGCCAAAGTTTTTGAACTCGCCGTCAACGGTGGACGCTGTATCGATTGTGGTTCCGGATGCCCCCGTTGGGAAAAATGCGGTGCGAAAGGCAATTACCTGGGATTGAATACCGGCAGCTTGAAGAGCTTCAAATGCATGGAAGAAATCAAAGAAGCCTATCGCAAACAAATGAAATACTGGGTCGATAGATTGGTCGGGCTGCTCAACGCAACGGAAAAAGCCCACGCGGTTATGAAACCTCTACCCACCTTATCTGCTATGAACTATTACGCAGTAGAAAAGGGTTTGGACTTAACCGAAGGTGGTGCCAAGTATAACTTTACCGGCCCTCAAGGCTGCGGCCCTGCTACGGTTGCAGACTCCATGAGCGCCATTCAAAAACTTGTTTTTGATGAAAAACGCATTACCGGTGAAGAACTCCTCGAATGCTTGAGCAAAAACTGGGAAGGTTACGACGATTTATTACACTTGGTCAACAGCGATTATATTCCGCACTTTGGTAACGACATCGATGAAGTAGACGAATTGGCGGTCTTTGCCAGCGACGTATACTTCGACGAAGTGTCCGGACGTCCAAATGCAAGGGGCGGTATCTTTGTACCGGGGCTCTACTCCGTATCTGCAAACGTCGGTTTAGGTTTGGCACAAGGCGCCACCGCAGATGGTAGAACCGCCGGAGAAGCTGTCTCCAACTGTATTGGACCCGTCAACACCCACTTGGGTTGCCACGACTACAACGGCCCCACAGCCATGGCGAACTCAGCTGCAAAATACGACCATCAAAGAGCAGGAAACGGCACATTGCTGAACATTCGGTTTACCCCGAACAGTGTAGCGGGCAAACAAGGTACCAGCAATATGATCAACTTTGTTGAAGCGTACTTCAGCAAAAAACCGCAACATATCCAATTTAATATCCAAAATACTGAAACCTTAAGAGATGCTCAGAAAAATCCTGAAAACTATAAGGGATTGCTGGTCAGGGTTGCAGGCTACTCCGCTTACTTTACAAGAATGAGTAAAGCGCTACAGGACGACTTAATCAACCGTAACGCCTACGACGAAATTTAAATTAAGGTATTCGTTAAAGAGAATTAAAAAAGTATAAGCGAACAATACTCTTCATAAAATTGAAAGGATGATGATAATGTCTCAAGATGCATTAGGCATGATAGAAACAAAAGGTTTTGTCGGATCCGTAGAAGCGGCAGATGCGATGTTAAAATCGGCAAATGTGGTTTTAATGGGTTATGAAAAAATCGGCTCCGGGCTCGTAACGGTAATGGTACGAGGCGATGTCGGCGCAGTCAAAGCTGCTGTAGATGCAGGCGCTGCTGCTGCAGACAAAGTTGGAAATGTTGTATCCGTCCATGTGATTCCTCGCCCCCATGCTGATGTCGATAACACCTTACTAAAATACGATTTTTAGGAGAATGACTGATGGATAATAATGAAGTTGTTCAAAAAGTGATGGCAGAGATTGCAAATAGAATGAATCTATCTGATAAAGGAGAAAATATGGATCAAAGAATACCTGAAAATGCGTGTTCTTTAACCGAGTTTGTTGGTGTCGCTAAGGGCGACACCATCGGGCTCGTCATAGCGAACGTCGACAGAAATGTTCATGAAAACTTAGGGATTGATAAAAAGTATCGTTCCTTAGGGATAATCGGAGCGAGAACAGGCGCTGGTCCCCAAGCCATGGCAGCAGATGAAGCCGTTAAGGCCAGTAATGTAGAATTACTGATATTTGAAATGGCGAGAGACACCAAAGGTGGCGGTGGCCACGGTTGCTTTATCGTTTTCGGTGCAGAAGACGTGTCCGATGTGAAACGCGCAGTAGAAATTACATTAAGAGAACTGGATAACACGTATTTTGGTGATATTTATATGAATGAAGCCGGACATATCGAATTGCAATATACCGCAAGGGCAAGCCAAGTGTTGGCCAATAACTTTGGTGGACATCTTGGAAAATCTTGGGGATTGATTGTCGGTTGTCCAGCAGGCATCGGTTTAGTCATGGCAGATGTAGCGGTAAAATCCGCCAATGTAGAGATCGTCCAATCCGCCTCACCTGGCAAGGGCACGAGTTTCTCCAACGAGTATATGATCATGATCTCCGGAGATTCAGGTGCAGTCAAACAAGCGGTTATAGCAGGTCGCGAAGTGGGTGCACAATTGCTTGAAACCCTAGGCGGCAAGCTGGAACCCGGTGGAGAATCCTACATACGTTAAAAGGAAAGAAATTGAGGTGAAATAAAATTGACTACAATAAGAAGTGATAATGAATATGTACGACATATCCTATTAAGCTTAGCAACACCGATCGTCAAAGAAGATTTCACCCAGCCTCAAAAAAATTTGCTCAATGATCAAGCAGATGCCTTCAAAAATCAAAAAGAAAAAGACACCTATCTTTTTGACGATGTTGATAACGCAGTGGCAGCAGCTACAAAAGCACATGAAAAAGTTGTAAGGTACACCTTAGCCAATAGAAAGAAAATGATCGATGCCATACGCGAAAAAATCAGAAAAAACATTTCGCATCTGGCTCAGTTTGAACTCAATGAAACCGGCTATGGACGTTACGAAGATAAATGTGCCAAGATTTTATTGGTGATAGATAAAACACCGGGCGTTGAAGATATTCAACCGGAAGTTTACACGGGAGACGGTGGTCTGACATTAATAGAAAAAAGAGCGTATGGTGTGGGATGCTGTATCTTGCCTTCGACAGGGCCATCCTCCACCGCCATTCACAACGGCATCTGCATGTTGGCAGCGGGGAACGGTGTGGTCTTTAGCCCACACCCCGGTGCACCGAAAACAACATATGAAGCAATCAAACTGATGAATGAAGCCGTCAGAGAGGCAGGGGGTCCGGAAAATATATTCTTTACACTTAAAAATGCGACGATTGAAAAGGCAAATGAATTGATGCATCACCCGCAGATCGATATCCTCGTTGCAACAGGAGGACCTGGTGTTGTCAAAGCAGCCTTATCCTCCGGTAAGAAAGCAATCGGTGCAGGCCCCGGAAACCCGCCGGTACTCATCGATGAAACGGCGGATATACCCAAAGCGGCAAAGGATATTATAGCCGGCAATAGTTTTGAAAATGGCATCCAATGCAATGGTGAAAAGGAGTGCTTTGTCATCAACGGCATTGCGGACTTACTGATTTCCGAAATGCAACGAAACGGGGCTTATCTGATTCAAGATCCGGATACGATCCAACAACTCACCAATCTCGTAACAACCAGTGACGGCGGCGTCAACCACAAATATATAGGTAAAAACGCGCAAGTCATCCTGGCCGATCTGGGTATTGGTGTTGGCGAAAAGATAAAAACCATTATCTACGAAGTACCGTTTCAACACATTACCGTTATGGAAGAGTACTTGATGCCGTTGTTGCCCATTGTGCGTGTGAGCAATGTGAATGAAGGCATTCAAAAAGCAGTTCAAGCCGAAGGTAAGAGAAGACACAGCGCTGTACTGCATTCTCGAGATGTTCACACCATAACGGAATACGCAAAGGCCATTCAAACGACGATTTTAGTTAAAAACGGTCCTTCCTTTAGTGGTGTCGGTTATGGCGGAGAAGGTTACTCCACCATGACCATTGCCGGCCCCACAGGTGAAGGCTTAACCAGACCAAAATCCTTTACCAGGGAAACCCGTTGTTCCTTGGTAGGCGAGTTTAACGTTCGAAGCGGAAATTTGTAAATTAGAAACTGACTGTGAAAGGATAAGAATATATGAAAAATGAAGCGCTGGGAATGATTGAAACCCGGGGACTGATACCATCTATAGAAGCGGCCGATTCCATGGCAAAATCTGCCAACGTTGTGGTCATCGGGATGGAAAAAATCGGATCCGGATTGGTGACGATCATGGTAAGAGGGGATGTTGGCGCTGTCAAAGCCGCCGTTGATGCGGGCGTTTCCGCAGGAGAAAAGGTCGGAGAAGTGGTTTCCCGACACGTCATACCTCGCCCACATTCCGATACAGAAAAATTACTACCTGCTGAAGAAGAACCGGTAAAAAAAGTAGAACCTAAAGACAAAAAGTGATTAGTAAAAAAGGGGATTGTCGGTTGACGATCCTCTTTCTCATCTATCAAATCATAAAAAAACTGTAAGAAGAATCCAATTTTGTTCAGAACATTGAAGGGCATCCTGTAAAGGCTAATCGTTGATTTCAGTTAGTCACAAATTTTAATGAAGAGACACCGATTTTTAGAATTCTTAAGAAATCCTAAAAAAAATCGTAAAAATCCATCGAGTTTTTATAAAAAACATTGAAGTTTCAATAAAAACACGTATTTTAAAGGATTTTTTCAGATTATCGAGGAAATAAAAATATAATATATTGTGTGTCTTTTGAGATACTCTTAATATTACGAAAAGAAAAAGGTAATATATTGCCTTAAAACACAAAATAATCACAAATAGTTGCGGTAAAAAGCAAATACTTACAGAAAACCTATTTTTTTTGCATGAAGTGGTGAGAAGATTATATTTTCTTGTTGCAAGAAGTGATATAGAATGAGCATAACATCTAGATACAAGGAGGAAAGCTGATGACTAATGAAGCTTTAGGCATGATTGAAACCAAAGGATTGGTAGGTTGCATAGAAGCAGCCGATGCAATGGTTAAATCTGCAAATGTTGTTTTAACGGGATACGAAAAAATTGGTTCCGGTCTTGTGACGGTAATGGTACGAGGTGACGTAGGCGCTGTTAAAGCAGCCGTCGATGCCGGTGCTGCAGCAGCAGACAAGGTAGGTCAAGTTGTATCTGTACATGTCATACCCAGACCCCACGCAGACGTGGAAAAAATGCTACCTAGTTTCTAAATAGGATGGAGGACTGAGCAATGAAAGAAGATTTAATGAACAAAATAATGGAAGAAGTCATGAGGAAAATGGATCAGGCTGAAAGCAATCCTGCTCCTGCTCCAGAATTAAAAAAGACAGCTAACATTACAGAATTTGTCGGAACTGCTATTGGCGATACCATCGGATTCGTCATTGCAAACGTAGACAATCAATTGCACGAAGCGATGAAAATCGATCCTAAATTCCGTTCTATCGGTATTATTTCCGCAAGAACCGGTGCTGGACCACAAATCTTTGCAGCAGACGAAGCTGTTAAGGCAACCAACACCGAAGTTGTCGTTTGCGAATTGGCAAGAGACACCAAAGGGGGAGCTGGTCACGGTTCTCAAATTATTTTCGGAGCAGAAGATGTTTCCGACGCTCGCCGTGCGGTAGAAGTGGCTTTGGCAGACTTAGACAGAACCTTTGGCGATGTTTATGGCAACGATGCCGGTCACTTGGAATTCCAATACACCGCAAGAGCATCCTTTGCTTGTAACATGGCATTGGGCGCTCCCATCGGAAAGGCTTTTGGAATCATCGTCGGTGCACCGGCAGGTATCGGTGTATTGATGTCCGACGCCGCTTTAAAAGCAGCGAATGTAGAATTAATCGGTTATGCTTCTCCGGGTAACGGCGGCACACAATACTCCAACGAGTCCATGATTTTCATCTCAGGCGATGCCGGTGCAGTTAGACAAGCGCTATACGCAGCAAGAGAAATAGGAAAGCCCGCTTTAGAAGCGATGGCAGGTCCGGCGCCGTCTACAACGAAACCGTATATTTAAAGCCAATCGTTATTGATCGAAACTAAATACAGGCTTTGAGAAAAGGAGAAAAAATGAGATCGAAAAGATTTGAAGCTCTAGCAGCTCGTCCGGTAAAAAAGGATGGGTTTGTTAAAGAGTGGCCAGAAGTCGGTTTAATCGCAATGAATAACCCCGGCGATCCGGCACCGAGTATAAAAGTAGAAAACGGCGTCATCGTTGAATTAGATGGCAGAAGTCGCGACGAATTTGATATGCTCGATACCTTTATCGCCAATTACGGAATCCGCACGGAAAAAGCGGAAGAATATATGGCGCTGGATTCCTTGGAAATTGCTCGCAAACTTTGCGATATCAACGTTCCAAGAGCAGAGGTAGTGGATATTACGACCTCTATTACACCGGCGAAATTAACAGAAGTTTTAGGCAAAATGACGGTATTGGAAATGATGATGGCGCAAACTAAAATGAGATCACGCCTCATGCCTTCCAACCAATGTCACGTTACCAACGTAAAAGACAACATGGTACAAATCGCAGCAGATGCGGCAGAAGCTGCCATCCGTGGATTTGACGAAATGGAAACCACCGTTGGTGTGGCACGTTATGCTCCCTTTAATGCTTTGGCTATTATGATCGGCTCCAACGTCGGTCGTCCGGGTATCCTAACCCAGTGCGCCGTCGAAGAAGCAACCGAGCTGGACCTTGGTATGAGAGGTTACACCGCCTATGCTGAAACCATTTCCGTTTATGGTACGGAAGATGTTTTCATGGACGGTGACGATACACCTTGGTCTAAAGCGTTTCTCGCATCTTGCTACGCTTCCCGCGGGCTGAAAATGCGTTTTACCTCCGGTACCGGTGCAGAAGTGCAAATGGGTTATGCCGAAGGTAAATCCATGCTTTACTTAGAAGCACGTTGTCTCTATGTTACCAAGGGTGCAGGAGTTCAGGGATCTCAAAACGGTTCCGTATCCTGTGTTGGCGTTCCTGCCGGAGTTCCCGGTGGTATCCGCGCTATCTTAGCAGAAAACTTGATGGCAGCATGCCTAGACTTAGAATGTGCTTCCTCTAACGACCAAACATTTACCCACTCCGACCTACGTCGTGTGGCTCGTTCCTTAATGCAAATGGTTCCGGGTACCGATTATATCTGTTCCGGATACTCATCGACACCGAACTACGACAATATGTTTGCCGGATCCAACTGGGATGCCGAAGATTTCGATGATTGGAACGTTATTCAACGTGACCTCAAAATCGATGGCGGTTTACAACCGGTTGACGAAGAAACAGTCGTGACGGCTCGTGCCAAAGCAGCACGGACCATGCAAGTTCTATTTAAAGAACTCGGCTTAACGGAAATCACCGACGAAGAAGTCGAAGCGGCAACCTATGCCAACGGATCTCAAGATATGCCCGACAGAGATGTTGTAGCAGACTTGAAGGCAGCTGACGAACTCTTAAAACGCGGCGCTACTGCAGTGGACTTTATCAAGGCTTTAGAGCGCGGCGGCATGAGAGATGTTGCGCAATCCGTTTTCAACATTCAATTACAAAAATGCGCCGGTGACTACCTACACACCGCTTCCTTACTGAGCGAAAACTGGGAAGTTATCTCTGCAGTCAACTATATGAATGACTACACAGGACCGCAAACCGGATACATTATCAGCGACGAGAGATGGAAAGAAATCCAGGATATCCCGTGGGCTGACGATCCGGAAACTATATAGAAGGGGGCGAAAACATGGCTATAAATGAACAAGTATTACGAGACATTATTGAATCTGTCTTGAAAGAAATGTCTGACACCCCTGATAGCGGTGCAGCATCCAACGCTGTTGCAACCTCTGCTGCAGCACAAGCTGACTCAGTCAAGTTAACACCTATTGGGGACGCACAAGCAGGTACAGCAGCCGATGAAGTATTAATTGGTTTGGCTCCGGCCTTTGCCGATTCCCAAATCGATACGATTATTAATATTCCTCACGACAAAGTTTTAAAAGAAATTATTGCCGGTATCGAGGAAGAAGGTCTGAAAGCGCGTGTCATTAAAGTGTATAGAAGTTCCGACGTTGCCGTATGTGGGCATGACGCTGCAGATCTTTCCGGATCTGGTGTTGCGATCGGGCTACAATCTAAGGGGACTTGCCTTATCCATCAAAAGGATTTGCCGCAACTATCCAACCTAGAGTTGTTTTCCCAAGCACCTCTGATCGATTTAGACACTTATCGTGCCATCGGTAAAAATGCGGCTAAATATGCAAAGGGCGAAAGCCCCACACCGGTTCCGGTACGTAACGACCAAATGGCGCGTCCGGCTTACCAAGCTAGAGCTGCATTGCTGCACATCAAAGAGACCCAACATGTTGAAAAGGGCAAAAAGCCTGTTGAAATGAAGGTTTCTTTCCAGTAGGAGGCAGAAAATGACACAAGAAGAATTATTAGAAAAAATCGTTAAAGAAGTAATGGCGTCTATATCCGATACTCCCGCTTCCAGTGCAGCAGCGCCCAGCGCAGCTGCCCCCAAAGCAGAAGGACAAGTAACCAAAGAGGACTACCCAATCGGAGAAAAACGTCCCGATTTAATACAATCCGCAACCGGCAAAAGTTTTAAAGACTTAGATCTAGATAAATTATTAAACGGCGAATTGAAAGCGGAAGACCTGCGTATCCGTCCGGAAACGTTGGAACTTCAAGCGCAAGTTGCTGAAAGTTGCGATAGAGATGCCTTCGCAGGAAACCTCAGAAGAGCAGCAGAGCTCATCTCTATACCCGATGCGCGTCTTTTGGAAATTTATAATGCACTCAGACCTTATAAATCCACCAAAGATGAATTATTGGCCATTGCAGCGGAATTAAAAGATCAATACAATGCTCCGATATCTGCAGCTTTAGTTGCAGAGGCGGCAGAAGTATATTACGAAAGAAAACGCTCTAAAGAATTTAGGTAAAACGACAACCAAGGGGTTGTAGTTTGGAGGAAATTATGATTATTGCAGGCATTGATATAGGGAACGCCAGTACAGAAACTGCTCTGGCGCGCTATACAAACGGTACCCCCCAGTTCTTAGCTTCGGGTATTGTGCCCACAACAGGAATGAAGGGAACACGCCAAAATATACACGGTATATTTGCCTCCTTAAAACAAGCCCTGACACAAGCAGGCCTAACGGTTGAAGAAGTTGATTTGATTCGAATCAACGAAGCGGCACCGGTTATAGGGGATGTGGCGATGGAAACCATCACGGAGACCATCATTACCGAATCGACGATGATCGGCCACAATCCCTCGACCCCCGGTGGTTTGGGAACCGGTGTCGGAACCACGGTTCACATGCGAAATATTGACAAAATAGCCCCTCACGAATCCGTTATTGTTATCATTCCTAGGGATATCGACTTCGAGACCTCCTCAAGGATCATTAACGAATCATTAGCGAGAGGTGTCTATGTGAATGGCGCCATTGTTCAAAGAGATGATGGTGTCTTGATCAACAACCGTTTAAACAAAAAAATTCCCATTGTCGATGAGGTTTCCCTAATCGACAAAGTACCCTTAGGTATGTGGGCAGCCATAGAAGTGGCCGCCCCCGGCAATGTAGTCGAACAACTTTCCAACCCCTACGGTATAGCAACGGTTTTCGATTTGTCTTCTGAAGAGACCAAACAAATCGTTCCGATATCCAGGGCGCTGATCGGCAACCGATCGGCGGTTGTCATTAAAACACCGGCGGGAGATGTCAAAGAAAGAAAAATCCCGGCGGGTAAAATTACAATTCACGGAAAACATAAAAACGCCGTCATCAACATCGATGACGGTGCCGATGTTGTGATGGAAGCCATTCGCTCCGTTGCCCCCGTGGAAGATGTCGAAGGCGAGGCCGGCACCAACGCCGGCGGTATGCTCGAGCGGGTGCGCCAAACCATGGCCAATTTAACCGACAGCAAACCGAACAAAATCAAAATTCAGGACCTCCTAGCCGTCGACACTTTTGTACCGCAAAATGTTAAGGGCGGAGTCGCTGAAGAATTTTCTATGGAAAATGCCGTGGGTATTGCCGCAATGGTCCGTGCGGATAAACTCCAAATGGATCAAATTGCTCGAGAACTGGAAAAGGAAGTTGGAGTCAAAGTAGAGGTCGGCGGTGTCGAAGCAGACATGGCGATACGCGGTGCCCTGACCACACCGGGTAGCAACAAACCCTTAGCGATCATCGATATGGGTGCCGGATCCACCGATGCGGCAATCGTTTCGGGATCCGGAGAAATACACTCCATTCACTTGGCAGGTGCCGGTAACATGGTAACCCTGCTCATCGCTTCGGAATTGGGCTTCGACGAATTGGCCTTCCCGGAAGATATTAAAAAATATCCTCTGGCAAAGGTAGAAACATTATTTAATATTCGCCACGAAGACGGAACGGTAGAGTTTTATGACAAACCCTTAGACGCTTCGACTTTTGCCAAAGTGGTCATCCTAACGCCGAACGGCATGGTACCCATACCGGGCAACCATTCCATGGAAAGAATCCGGGCAGTACGGCGCGAAGCCAAGACGAAGGTTTTTGTAACCAATGCCATTCGCTCCTTAGAACGTGTCAGCCCAACGGGCAATGTCAGAGATATCCAATTTGTCACCTTGGTAGGTGGCTCCGCCTTGGACTTTGAGATTCCCCAATTGGTGACTGATGCCTTGGCACAATTCAGCATCGTCGCTGGACGTGCCAACATCCGAGCAACTGAAGGCCCGCGTAACGCAGTAGCCACAGGGTTGGTATTGGCTTACGGTGAGGAGGCATAGATGAATGTCTCTTATGAATCACCAAAACCCGAGGTAAAAGTGTTTTACAACACCAATACCGTCAACATGAAAATGCTCGAACAAATTTTGTTGGGCATGGAGGAAGAAGGGATTCCCTACGAAGCTGTCGCAAAAAAAAGAAGTTCCGCTATCGTATTGGGGTATAACGCTGCCCAAGCCTCACATTTGGGGGTGGGTATCGGCATTGACGAGTGTCTGGTCTTACACTTTATCAAATTAAAGGAAAGTCAGCCCTTGTTTAAAATACCGCTTACAATGGAAGAAGAAAGATTACGCGCCTTAGGCGCTAATGCGGCAAGGCTGGTTAAGAGAATGCCCTTTAAGGACATAGAAACGTCGTGAGGTTAACCATGGTACAAGCCTTAGGAATCATAGAAGCCATCGGCATGGCGACAGCCATCGAAGCGGCGGATGCCGCTTGTAAATCCGCCAATGTCACTCTCTTGGGGATGGAACCTTGTCGTGGAGACGGGATGTACACCATCAAAATACTGGGAGATGTCGGCGCGGTCAAAGCGGCTTGTCAGGCAGCGGAAGCGGCGTGCTCTAAAGGCCGTGGTTGCTTTAGTGCCAAGGTTATTGCCCGTCCTTCGGATGGTATTTTACCGATGATATTTAATGAAAACACGGTCGGTTATCAAGTAGATGAAGATGAGTCTTCAGAAGATGAGGAATCAGCAAACTCAGAAACCGATCATGAAGTAGAGTAAAGGATTAAAACCGATTTTAAAATCGGATAGTTATAAAGATAAGACATGAGAAAAAAGATGGATTGGAATAGCGGTAACAAAGCTATTTTGGAATTTTGCAAACTGATAAAATCCAAAAAAACAAACCCCTATCAAGGCGACCTGAAAATAGGTGTCGACCTTGGTACGGCAAATATTGTTATTGCAGTTGTGGACGAAGAAAACCGCCCTATAGCCGGAGCCCTAAAAAGTGCTACGGTGGTAAGAGACGGTATCGTCGTCGACTATATCGGAGCGGTCAATATTGTAAGAGAGCTCAAACAAGATATAGAAAAGCGTTTGGACATTGATTTACGTTATGCCAATGCCGTCACGGCCATTCCACCGGGTATTCTCAAGGGAAATTCAAAAATTATTGCCAATGTGGTTGATTCAGCGGATTTTAAAGTGAGTAATGTCATCGACGAACCCACAGCTGCAGCCACCATTCTCGGTATTGATGACGGAGCAGTGGTGGATGTTGGGGGTGGGACCACAGGTATCTCCATCTTAGTAGATGGAGAGGTGGTCTTTACTGCGGACGAACCCACCGGCGGTACGCACATGAGCTTAGTACTGGCCGGTGCCAATCGTATTAGTTTTGAAGAAGCGGAAGAAATGAAAAAGACGGAAGATCAGCGATTGATTTTTCCGACCATTAAACCCGTTGTCGAAAAAATGGCATCGATTGTCGGCCGTTTCATTCAACAATCAGGGCACGCCGTCCATCGGATTTATGTGGTTGGCGGTGCGTGCATGTTTGATGATTTTGAAAAAACTTTCGAAAAAGAGTTGGAAATAGAAACCGTGAAACCTGTAGAACCCCTGCTGGTTACCCCATTGGGGATCGCCTTTAATTGCAAAGGATAAGGAAAGGTGATTGGATTGAATTTAGAATTGTTCATGCAAAACGAGGCTTTCAAAGACGCATTGATCAATGCCATAGTGGATGAAGTCATGCGACGTCTCCAAAACCGACCGAAAAAAGCTTTAGTCTGTTTTTCTGGTGCGGCCATTGGATTTACGGAAGTTTTGGAAAACCTGGTTGCACTTAAAAGCAAAGGTTGGGAGTTGACTCTTTTCGCATCGGAAGGTGCGAAGGCGGCACTGCCAATGGAGCATATTCAAAAGACATTAAAAATAGATAAAATCTATGACGAAACAGACACCAGTGCGCAGATTAACCTCTTCAAAGATAAAGAGTTGATGATTCTAGCCACAACTACCGTGAATACGGCGGCAAAATTGGCATTGGGCATTTGCGACAATGCCATGACCACCTTGATCAACCACGGGTTGATGGCAGGGATACCAACTATTTGTGTGAAAGACGGTGCAGACCCGGACAACGCTGTGCGTTCTAAATTGGGTGGCGATCGATCATCGCCGGCTTATCGCCAAATGATGGTGGATCACTTGCAAAAACTGGAAGATTTCGGCATAGACTGTTGCGAAGCGAAGGACCTGGCACAAGTTTGTCAACATGGGGGTCCAATTGTTCAAACAAAACCACAAGCAGCAGCGCGCGACACCGTCACCTCCGCTGAGAGTACACCGGGGCATGGGCAAGTCCGTTTGGTTAAAAACCTGATTACAAGAAGCGATATTATGGAA
>JAAYJS010000005.1 GCA_012522805.1 Eubacteriaceae bacterium
CAAAGGGGTCACACCTGTTACATACCGAACACAGAAGTAAAGTCCTTTAGCGTCGAAAGTACTTGGTGGGCGACTGCCCGGGAGGATAGAACGTTGCGTGGTTTATAAAACCCTATTAGAAGCAATCTTAGATTTTTTCTAATAGGGTTTTACTTTGTGCTCAGATATAAGAAATGCGATTTTTTAAAATACAAGACCAAGGAGCTTGTTCACCAAAGTGTTGTTCAAAAGAATAAAAAAAGACAACATAAAAAGGACAAACAGTCAGCAAAGGCGACTGTTTGTCCTTTTTATAAAACGTTACTGATCCATATGCTCGATGGCGTAGGCTGCCTCCTCCTCTGTAAATTTTTCGCCGTACTCCGAGATAAGTTGATCGTAAATGGCATTGGGAGACATATTCAAAGTTTCTTGGTAGCTGTTGGCTTTTTTTACAGCATTTTCAAAATAATTTGCCTCCAAATGGTCAATCGCATATTGTGCGGCTTCCGGAGAGAAATTTTCTCCGTATTCCGATACCAGCTGGTCGTAGATACCCTGTTTGGACATATGC
Source organism: Eubacteriaceae bacterium (assembly GCA_012522805.1). Lineage (GTDB taxonomy): Bacteria > Bacillota > Clostridia > Eubacteriales > Eubacteriaceae > JAAYJS01. Next base: position 554 of record JAAYJS010000005.1, read on the forward strand.
ATCAGTTTAGAGTAGTTCTTAGCTTTTTCTAAAGCAGATCTATACTCTCTGGGTACTTCCGGTTGTGGAGTGGGCGCCGGCTCAGGTTCGGGTGCCGGTTGCGGTTCGGGTGCCGGTTTCTGCTCGGGCTGGGGAGCAGGTTTGGGTTTCGTCGTCGTTGATGTGGCAGGTGCAGGTTGTTCCATCGGTTTGGTTGCTGTGCTGACGTCCTTGGACATTGCGAAGCCTATGATAAGTAAAAGAATAAGAACCGATGAAATAATAATACGCACCGTTTTTGAAAATACCCTATTTTTCCACATGAAAAACAGTCCGACAGGCCACAATAAGATCAATAATAGAATGACAAACCAGTTTTTTTCCGTCAATTTTTGTTTGTTTTGAGGTGTAGGTTCTAAGGGGTTATAAAATTCCATGAGTTCTCTCCTTAATCATACAAATATGGAAACTGTAAAAACGATCAACGCTGCGCTACAAATAAAACAAGTCATGAATTTAAGTCATCAATTGTTACTTCTTCTTGATGTAGGTTCAATACACACAAAATCCCTTTCTCCGTTTTGTAGAGGACTCTGCCGTTTACTTTATCGCCAAATTTGTCGTAGAGCCGACCGGCGCTGTAACTCTCACCCAAAACGGTACAAGGGCTATTGGCCACATAACCGCACACACCGAGACCGGGTAGTTTTACTTGGATGGCTTCCTTATCAAACTTATTGTCCGGTTCTTTAATCAGTTTTACTCTTTTGTTGTGTTCAAAAACTTCGTCACCATAGTAGTGCTTGGTACCGACGATAGTAAAATAAATAGCTTTCATTTCGATTTCTCCTTTAATTGATTTAATATTTGGAAAGGCAGTCTTCTCATCTAAGTTAATTGTATCAATCCAGATGTCCTAAAATCTTCCCTTGGAGAACAAAGTTGATTAAAAGATCTGACCATCATTGTTTTTTCTTGAAATAAATCGATGAAAGAATAAAAGTCGATATTCCGAAAAAAGTTCGGAGTATCGACTTTTAATTTTAAAGTTTTATAGATAGAATTTTAAAAGAGAAAAAAATACTGGGTACATACTTGATACGATGTACGTTGGAGTTTACTTAATAACTTTCATTGAGCTTTTTTGCTAAGTTTTTCATTCTTTCGACGACCGTTTCCGGTGCGGTGATTGTAAGCGCGCCTGCCATACTGGCAATCCACCCGAGAAACTGTGGGCTGACGGCGACCTCGATATGGGTGTAAAAACGATTGTCATCCAGTTTAACAATTGGAATGTCTTTACCAAATCTGTCAATGAGAACACCCACCATATGGTTTTCTCCCTCTAAGGTTACCCGGCAGGTTTCACCACCGAACATACCAAATAGCCCTTTGGTGTAGACAGTCGGGTCAAAATCTTCGATGTGTGCGGGATTGTCCCGAGGGGTATCCGAGATCGTCATTTTTTTCATCTTGTCGACACGGTAGTGTTTGAGTTTTTCCGATTCGGCATCGTAGCCGATCAAGTAGTAGTTTTCGTCATCCCAACATAAGTGCCAAGGACTGATGTGATACCAAGCACCGTTGTGGCGGTATTCCTGTTCTTTATCGACGGTCCACTGAAAATACTTAAATTTGATTTGTTTGTCTTGGATAATGGCCGTATGGAGCTTATCGACGTTGTAATAGATGCTTTCGTTCATTGTTTTAACTCGGCCGCGAATTAAAACCTGACGTTGTAATTGTTTGGCTTCATGCATGCTGACCAAAGTAGATAATTTTTGAATCAGGTTGCGAGATTTTGTCTCTGTAATGAACTTTGAGGATTGGACCGCATCTACCAAAAGCTTGAGCTCCGGCAACTCGAAATCCCTGGAAACCAATTTATATATGTGGGTCCTGCCAACTTGTTCGGAGAGAATATCCATGCCATAATGACGCAATTCATCAAAATCCAAATAGAGGGTTTTACGATCGGCGCGGATATTGTAATCCGATAAATAAGAAATGATCTCTTTCATGGTTAGGCCGTGGTTTTCATCGGTTTTCTCATGAAAAATCTGAGAAAGATAAAGCAGTTTCAACTTTCGATTGTGCGTTTTTGTCATTGGATTTGTCTCCTAACCCTGTTTTTAATAGTAGTATATATCATATCGAGAATAAAAGATAGGAGTACTCACGGACATAACGACTGAAGGCATGCATAAAAAAGCAAAGCCATGCTGATACGGATGGACTCAATAAAACCTGACCTTGCGTCTCTTATCAGTTATGAATCGAAGTGAGGGGAGCTCTCATCGCATGTTGTTGTAAACTGTAGGGAATGTTAAAATGAATAAAAAGACTGACAGGTAGGAAATAAATGAAAAAAGGCGATAGATTAGAAATGCAACTCGTGGAACACCGCTTTCCCGGTGAGGTAACGGCGCAAGCAACCATCGATGAAAAAAACATCAAGATGACATTAAAAGAAGGTTTGCCGGGGCAAAGAGTTCTAGTTGAAATAACAGGTAAGAGAAAGAGAAAATATTTCGGGAAAATAATTGAAGTTTTGGAAGAAGCGCCGAACCAAGTCCCAGTAGATTGCCCGGTTTTTGGTCGATGTGGCGGTTGTCGCTATCTGAACCTCAATTACAAAAGGCAACTGTCCCTTAAAAGCGAATATGTCAAAAAACTCATCGACGAGGTGACCGCCGAAGACTACAACTTTATGCCGATTCTGCCCTCACCGGTGCAGTACCATTACCGTAATAAGATGGAATACACCTTTGGAGATCAGGAAAAGGACGGCCCTTTATCTCTAGGTTTCCATGAAAAAGGATCCATCTTTAACATTGTACCGGCGGAGGCTTGCGAAATCGGAGATGAAGATTTCAATACCATTGTCGCCTATACGCGACATCATTTTAAAAACACGCCTTACTACCATCGCAGAAACCACCGGGGCATTCTTAGAAACCTAGTGGTGAGAAAAGGCGAGCATTCCGGCGAATTGATGGTGCTTTTAGTGACCACCTCCCAAGGGGACTGCGATACGACGGGATGGGTTGAGGGACTGTTAAACCTTAAGCTCAAGGGTAGGTTAAGAGGCATCCTACACACCCAAAACGACACGTTAGGTGATGTGGTCTTAGATGAAGGGACGATTTTATTGTGGGGGGAAGCAAAAATGGTGGACAATATCGGCGATTTGCAGTTCGATATCACCCCTTTTTCTTTCTTTCAAACCAACACCCTCGGGGCGGAGGAGCTGTACAATGTGGTGCGTCGACTGGCCGGAGAAGAAAAACGTCAGAATATTTTCGACTTGTATTGCGGTACCGGTACCATCGCACAAATAATGGCGGATAAAGCCGAACACGTTTGGGGGATCGAGTTGGTCGAAGCGGCGGTCGAGGCGGCACAAAGGAACGCTCAAATCAACGGACGGACCAACTGCACCTTTATTGTCGGCGATGTATTGGAAAAAATAGAAACGCTGGATGTAATCCCCGATTTGGTGATCTTGGACCCACCCAGAGATGGTATTCACTCCAAAGCTATTTTTAAAATCTTGGCTTTCAAACCGAAGGATTTTATTTATGTTTCCTGTAAAGCCACCTCTTTGGCGAGAGACTTGCCCTTTTTCTATCATGGGGGCTATCGCTTAAAGGAAGTGCAGTGTGTGGATATGTTCCCACATACGAGCCATGTGGAGACGGTGGCGTTGCTATCTCGATGCAAAGAGTAGAAGCTCTTGATCTTATACGTTTTTTGAAAAGCTAAAGAATAAGAGTGGTCCAAATATGGTAAAGGGACCCGTGGCGCTTAACAAGACGTAACGATAGAAGTACTGTTTTGTTTTTTTTTATTATACAATTCGCAACAGTCTGGATGGTTTTAAGAAGAGATGAACACACCGTCAAACGTCAATGGCAATCCTTCTACCCCATGAAGTCCGTGTCTATGAAATGGTTATGCAGGAATTGGGATAATTTCACGTCTAAAAAGGAGTGAAACTTAAAGCTTAAAGGTGTTCAAAAGCTTTGAGATGTAGTGCTTATAGGAAATGACGGGAAATTAGAGAAAGGAGATTCTTTAATTTTCGTGACGACCTTTTTCATAAAGATGGAGACGATGAGCGTGTTGACAATAGATTTATAGTAATTTTTTTGAATTTAAAGGGAGGCTGTCATGCATCAAATTAAAAGGCCGGTTCTATGGTCGGTGCTATTGACTTTTTTAATCGTTCTTTTTCCCGTTTTGTCCGGTGTGGTTGTGGTAATCTTGAAACTGGAGAGTGTAGAAGCTGTTCTTATCCAGACATTGGCGATAACCTTAGCTTTTATCGTAGGCTTATTTTTTGGGAAAAAATTGTTGGGTTCTTATAAAGCTTTAGGCCTTAAACGACCGGTAATTGGAAAGGTAAAGGATTTCCTTTATTTTATCCCCTTGTTTTTGGTGGAGCTGATTCCTTTGTATTTTGGTTTTGAGCCTGAACTAAGTTTAGGTTTAGTTTTGTCTCTTGTCATGTTGACCTTAGTTATAGGTTTTGCGGAAGAGTTGTACTTTCGGGGAATTATTGGTAAACTCCTAGAAAGTAAAGGACTTGTTTTAGCTGTTTTCTTATCTTCATTTCTCTTTAGCATTGGTCATTTCGCCAATTTATTGGGAGGTAAAGAGATGTTAGTTACCTTGTTACAAGTCATTTTTGCTTTTTCTTTTGGTTTAGTGGCGATTGCGCTTCGATTTGCCACGGATAGTATTTTAATTCCGATTCTATGGCATGTCGTTCACAATTTTATTGCGATGTCAACTATCGGGAATGATCAAAGTGGGGCTATAGTGGCCGGCGCCCTTCAATTTTCAATTTTAGTGGTGTATATGGTTTATTTATGGTTGAAGTTTTTTCGTGGAAGAATAGATTTGTCAAAAGGTGAGGAGACAAAATCCCGTTAAAGTTTATTCTAAATGTTGGAGTAAATTAAAACCCCAATATTTTATTTTGTACATTTCAAATGATTGGTTGTTTGTATGAAAGACGATTCGTATTAGCCTCATCAACCAGCTATGCAAGAAAAGCAGCTATCAATTTTGCGTTTATGATGTTCGTGTTGATTGCGAAATGAAATGCAAATTTGGAGGCTTAAGGACGATCTTTGACGGAGTACATTTTAATTCTGCCTCTGCAATTTATTAACTGTAGAAATAAAAATAATATTGTATTGAATGGAAAAATAAAAGTGGAAAATAGCTAAAATCAATATTTTCGAAAATTGATTATTTATGATTTTGTCTAAAGAGGATGTTATATAGTAACGGAGGATTTAAAGGCTGTTAACAACAAAAGTTATGAGATATCTACAAAAAGTAAAAAACAATTCGATAAAGTAGAGTATTAAATTCAAGAAACGATCTTACGCATCAACTACAGTGGTAAACGCACCACACAAAGGCCGCAGAGAACTTAAACATCCATGCACAGCTTCGCTATCGCTGAAGGTAGCAGCATAGCCCTTGGACTGAGAAAAGAGCTGGCGAAGACTCAAGAACAGTCGAGTATTCTCCCAGGCGCACCTCCCAACACATAAATCGCAGATTCCTTCACCAATAGTTGACCGCTCCGGAACGATATTAAGAGGAAGCAACCAATCAAAATGAATGTTATAATAAAAGATAGTTTCAACGAATCGTTTAGGAGGATTAGATGAATAGAACAAGTAAAACAAAAAGTTTAATTCAAATAGGTATCTTTGCAGTGATTTACACGGTCGTACTGGTCATCAATGTTGTGTTAACTCACTTCAATCCGGTGACATTTGTGTTTTTACCGGTCACGTTGGCAATCTCAGAAGGGCCTGTCTTTGCCTTATACATGACAAGAATACAATCAAAGGGAATGATTTTAGCCTTAGCCATTGTTGTCAGTTTTGTTCTTGTAGCCATAGGACACATCTGGACAGTTTTGGTGATAGCTGCCATCTGTGGTTTGTTAGCGGAGTGGATAATAGGCGCAGGAGATTACAAGGATTTTAAGAAAATTACAATAGGATACGCTATTTTCCAACTTTGGGTCATGGGTATTTTTACCCCCATTTGGTTGGCGCGAGACACCTATATGGCTGGCCTTGACAAACAAATGGGAGAGAATTTTTCTACAACCCTTGCCAAGCTGACGCCAAATTGGATGTTTGTCGGCTTGATGGTTCTGATTGTCATCGGAGCCATTGTAGGCATCAACTTAGGCAAAAAAGCGTGCAATCAAAAGTTCAAAAATGCAGGCATTATTTAAGAGCATGAGCGATTCGATTCGACTGTCCCTGATAACCAAAACGATATTGTTGATACTCAGCAATATATTTATTTTAAGGCCCCTTGAAGTGGAAGGCGAAGTGCTATGGTTTTTCTTTTTGTTTCTGGTTTTTATTATCGAGCAACAGGGACAATTAAAGACCCATATCAAATATATGCTGGTATTTCTTTTACTACAGGGTGTTTTTCTTATGACCGGTCATTTCTCAAACTCATTGGTCTTAAGAATTTTAGGTATAGTGTGCTATATCATTTTAAAGTTTTACCCATGCCTTTATGTTGCTCGTACCATGATCAGCAACCTCAAGGTAGATGAAGCCTATTATAGTTTTAAAATGTTAAGAATCAACCAGAACTACATCATTCCCTTCTTAATCTTTGCAAGGATGCTCCCGATTGCCAATGCAGAACGAAAAGAGATTGTTTTCCAGTTGAAAATGAGAAACGGAAAATTAAAACTCAAAGACTTGCCTTAGCTTTTGAGCACGCTTATTGTCAATTTGGTCTTGATAGGCGACGAAATAACGAAAGCTGCCATGACCAAAGGCGTCGGATACAGCAAAAACAGGACCCATGTCCAAACTTATCCTTTAACAACATACGATTATGGAAGTATGGTTGCAGCCGGTTCTTTATTTATCTACTTGGTGGTGAGCTTATGAGTAACAATATAGTGGAGATCAAACAACTCAACATTCAATACCCCACCAACAAAGATTATTCCTTGAAAATTGATGAACTCAAGATCAAAAGAGGGGAAGTCGTTCTTATAACCGGAAAATCCGGTGCAGGTAAAACAACCCTATGCAACGTTCTCAATGGTGTGATTCCCAATTTAATCAACGCTGAACTGTCGGGTGACATTTTATTCAACGATGAAAACCTCATGGATCAAGATTTTTTAGACATCGGTCAGAACATAGGCACCGTGTTTCAACACCCCAAACTTCAATTTTTTACCAATACCGTTGATGCCGAGATTCGGTTTGCAGCAGAAAACTATTGTGTCGACGCAAGAATCATTGGAGAAAGAAAAGCCCGGGCGTTAGATACTTTTGATTTATCAGACAAAAGAGATGATAAGCTTGATTGTCTCTCAGCGGGTCAACAACAAGCGGTTGCGGTATCGACGATTTACACTTTGGATCCGGACTTATACATTCTCGACGAACCAACCGCCAACTTGGATTCTCAGGGTGTTGCAATCTTATTGAAATTTATTCGAGAACAACGAAAACTTGGGAAAACAGTCATCGTCTCTGACCACCGAATAGCGCATATTTTAGAGACCATTGATAGGGTTCTTTATCTCGATCGTGGGAAATTGGATACTGTTTACTCTTTGGAAGAATTCAAGAGGATCCATGATCGAAAACGAAAAGAAATGGGTCTTAGGAGCTTGGTACCGCTTCAATTGCAGATTCAAGATAAGCAAAAGAGCAGTGAAAGCTTTCTTGTAAAAAACATCTGCAACATACCCAACAAGAACGTTGACTTTACCGGTGAGGTCATTGAAATCGAGAAGGGGAAAATAACAGGCATCTATGGCGAAAATGGTATTGGAAAGACGACCTTGCTCAAGTGCCTTTATGGAATGCATGAAAATTCCTCGGATCTCTACTTTAAAGGGGAAAAATTAGAAAAAAAAGTTCGCAGAAAAGATTCTTATATTGTCTTTCAAAATTCTAATCGGCAATTCTACAAAGAAACGGTAAGGGAAGAAATTCTAAGCGTTGCAGATTTATCTGAGGAAGATCTGCTGAAGACACTAAGTTGTGCGGGCATTGATCAATATTGTGATACGCACCCCATTACACTATCGGGAGGAGAACGTCAAAGACTCAGCATTCTAGTCGCTTTGTTATCGAAAAGAAAATACTTGTATTTGGATGAAATTACCAGTGGATTGGATTATGGAAACATGGCGATGGTTTCAAAACTATTGAAAAGCTATTGCTCAAAAGAGGGGTTTATCGTGACGGTATCCCACGATGTGGAATTTTTAAACTCGGTTTGCGACAACATCATTGACTTAGACAAGTTTTTGCAAGATGAAGGATGTAAAACATCTATGTATTAGGCTCGATGATTCAATGAGAATAAGAAGCAGGATTGCAAAAGAGTTAACACCCAGCAGGTAGGACTACAAAATTGAGATGATGGAGAAACAGAATGCACTCATTTCTCAATCTCAGCACCGAAACCAAATACAAGAAACAGAAACGATAGACACTTAGGCGCTATCGTTTTTTATTCTGAAAGTGTCGCGAGGGGCTGGAGAGCTCTCTACTTATTGCATAGATTTTATATCAACCGGGAAGAGGGGTCATTAAAAAAGATTGTCATTTTTACAGTGTATAGGTTCAAACTGTTGAGCCCTGAAGATGATCCTCCGTTAACCAAGAGCCCGCAATCAATAGCTGAGTACAATTTGATTATAGGCAGCAAGCCAGACTTTATAACAATCGTGTCCAGTATGGTCGCTTCTTAACAAACGAAATATATTTGTAATCTTTTCTTTTAATTTGGATAAGGGAAACCTTATCCTTAAAAAATATAGATCACTTTTATCCAACAGGACTTCTGATGCTTGAGCGAAGAAGTCCTGTTTTTGTGCTTAAAATCGTAAACAAAAAGAATAAAAAAGTCTTTAAAAACAACATATCTTTGTTGATAACAAGAAGATCAAAGGAAAGGTGGTGAAACAGAAAATTTGCCGGTCATCAACCATCAGAGATTCTCTTCTATAGAATAGCTTATAGCAACATTGTTAGATGACATTAACTTAACGATTTGGTATACTTTTTTTAACTGATAATCATTTTCAAGCGTATGTTTTGAATTTTTTATCTCCGGGAGTTGTAGAACGACCGAATAAATATCTATCAGATGTGCTTTGCGCAAGAGGAGTTGAAATGGACAATAAATTAAAGGTAAAAGATTTAGTCACCATCGGAATTTTCACAGTCATTTATTTTGTTGGGATGTACCTACTAGGGATGATTGGCATGATTCCCATTTTGTTTGCCTTGTGGCCTACTTTAAACGGCATCGTTATGGGGGTTGTGGTCATGCTCTTTATGGCTAAAGTACAGAAACCGTGGGGACTCTTTATAATGGGTGTTTTACCTTCGGTCATTATGTTCGCCATGGGACATACCATTGTCTTATTGATACATGGGGTTCTGGTCATGCTTGCGGCTGAATTCATACGACGAAAAGATAATTTCCAATCCTTTCCTGCAACTGCTTTGGCAAATGGGGTGTTTTCAATGTGGGCCTGCGGATCGCTGGTTCAAATTCTCTTTGTGCGAGACACCTATCTTGACATGACAACCACGATGATGGGAGAGGAGTATGCAACAGGACTTGCCAACCTTGTGACCGTACCGAATATGGCGCTTATCTATTTAGGAGCTTTTGCGGGCGGTATTCTGGGCGCTTTCCTCGGCAAAAAAATGCTGAAGAAGCACTTTGAAAAAGTGGGAATTGCATGACGACATCTCGCTTAGAAAGAAAATTCATTCTCAACCCGATATCAAAGTTGGTTGTTGTCTTTTTTCTCGCTGCTACGGTCCTTAAATCTACTAACGATAAGTATTCTATACTTATCGTTTTGTTATTTGCGTTTCTGTATTGTGTTTACAAAATGCCACTAAAAGGGATTAAAATCATAGCGCTTTATATGGGTATTCTACTCATCATAAACTCAGGAGACCTGAGTGGACTCCATCCGTTTTTCAAAATGTTTGTTAGTTTTCTGATTGTCGCCAAGATTTTTTATTTTCCGGTGATGGCGGGGATGTTCTTCCTCACGACCAGTGAAGTAGGAGCCATCCTTTCCTCCATGGACACGTTGAGGATTCCCTCTGTGGTGAGCATTCCGATTTCGTGATGTTTCGCTTTTTTCCCTCTTTCAGAGAAGAGCACGACAATATCAAAATGGCCATGAAAGTAAGGGGCATTACAATGAGAAAGCCCCTTCGGTATCTAGAATATGTGACCATACCGCTTCTCATTTTGTCGTCTAATACTACAGACGATATTGCAAAGGCTGCTGAAACCAAATGCATAGCGGATCCTGCTAAAAAGACACGCTATCGCAGTGTTGGCTTCGGTGTAGCGGATATTGTGTTTATAACTCTAGTAGTAAGTATGAAGATTGTAGGTAGCTTATGATTAGGACACAACAGGTGAACCTTTTTTATCCGGGAAATCGCCAAGCTTTACATCAGATTGATTTTACTCTGGCTGAGCATGAATGTGTGCTGATTTGCGGGGAAAGCGGTTCAGGAAAATCGAGCCTGATCAATCTCATCAATGGCATTGCGACACGCTACGAAAATTGTCATTATACCGGAGAAGTGTATCTACAAGGGGTCGATGCCAATTCATACGAACTTTATGAAATTTCTAGGGAAATCAGCAATGTCTTTCAGAATCCTAAAACCCATTTTTTCAATGTAGACACCACAACAGAATTGCTTTTTTATCTTGAAAATAGGGGTTTTCCAAAAGAAGAAATGCATCGCAGATTAGCGGATTTATTGGAGGTCTTTCCCATTGAGCATCTGCTGGATAGGAGTATTTTTGATCTTTCCGGAGGTGAAAAACAAATTCTTTCCATTGCCGCAAGTTATATTGCGGGAACAAAGATTCTGATTCTCGATGAGCCTTCCTCAAATCTGGATCACGACTACACGGAGATTTTAGCGGCAATGCTGAAAAAAATCAAAGAACAAGGGGTTACCATTCTCATTGCCGAACATCGTCTCTATTACTTGCAAGAGGTGGTCGATCGCATTTTATTCATGAAAGATGGAGAGATCACAGCTTGTTACTCGAAAAAAGATTTTTTTTCTTTTAGCGAAAAAAAGAGAGAGGAGCTCGGCCTTCGCAGTCTTCACAAAGTAGAAGTTGACGATCAAAAGGGAAGAGAAGGCAAGAAGGATTTTGTCCTTCGCCACCTGACTTATGACTTTCCCAAAGCTCTAAAAGGAATCGAAGTCAAGGATCTGTCCTTTTCTACCGGCTCCATCGTCGGTATCGTCGGAGAAAATGGCAGTGGGAAAAGCAGCTTTATCACCTCGCTGATGGGACTTGCGAGCAAAGCAACGGTTGCGGTTGAACTGGATGGTAAAAAACTGAATAAAAAACAACTGGTCAACATGAGCGGCTTTGTGATGCAGGACGTCAACCACCAACTCTTCACCGACACAGTCTTAACGGAAGTCACACTCAATCTAAAAAATGTAGATGAGAAGAGGGTAGAGGAAGTGCTTAAAAGACTCGATCTCTGGAAATATAGAGATCAGCACCCCATGTCCCTTTCCGGAGGACAAAAACAACGGGTAGCCATTGCCAGTGTACTGCTATCCGATGCAAAAATCATTTGCTTTGATGAACCCACCAGTGGGATGGATAGAAAAAATATGTATCGTGTTTCAGAGCTCATTCGATCTTGTTCAACGGAAGACAACTTGATCTTCATTATTTCTCACGATTACGAGTTCTTGAATACATTGACGGATACCGTCTTGAATATGGAACATCATACACGAAAAAGGAGCACAATGTTTAAAAAAATCATGGATTACGGGCAAGAAGAGAAGTGGCATTTCGATCTCTCGCTTGTTTATATGGTTCTCAGTACCGCTGCATGGATTTCAGCATTTATTGCCGTCTATGGACTGATCAACGGGTTTTTACAGAATCATGTGAATCAACCATTTTGGATCAAACATGCGATTTGGATTGTTCTTTCCATGCTGATTTATGGCATTTTCAAAGGGGAAGGTTTAAAACACTCACATATCTTTGCCTACGCAACTCTAGGAAAGATTAGAAAAAGTTTTGCCGACAAAATGGTTCGAAACCCCTTAGGCTTTACACTCAAACAGACAGCGGGGGATTACCGCCAAAAAATCGTCGACAATGTAGAACAATTGGAAATTTTATTGGCCCACTTGCTGACAGAGGGCATCCCTCATTCTCTTGCCATTGTTTCCATACTGATCATGATTTTTGTTGTAGATTTTCGCTTGGGGATCCTATCTCTGATTCCTGTCCTCATCAGCATGTTCCTCATGGGGAGGATGTTGCGTGCAGGGATGAAGGAAATGGTGAGATACCATGAAGCCGCCAAGGACATGAGTGGCAATATTGTGGAGTACATTGAGGGAATCGAAGTCATCAAAATTTTCAATCAAAAAGAGCGGAGCTACGAGAAACTGACGCAATCTGTCCACAACTTTAGAGATTTTACTTTGGGATGGTATAGAAGATCGTGGAACACAATGGCTATTGTTGCAGCCGTGGCACCGACGATGACCCTTTTTGTGTTTCCCGTAGGCATTCTAATGATGAGAGCCGACAGGTTGGCATTGAGCCAGTTGATCTTGATCAGCCTTCTCTCCTTTAGCCTTGCCACGTCGATCCCGAAAATTCAGTTTTTCTTCTCAGCTGGCGCTCAGATTGGGAAGAAGCTGGAGGATTTGGAGAGGGACTTCGAGAGCCCGGAACTGCTCACCGGCAATGAATTGCTGGACCCATCTCGCTTGGACATTCGGTATGACCGGGTCAGTTTTGCTTACGAGGATCAGGCAGTCCTTCGGGATTGCAGCTTTACCATTCGACAGGGTGAGAAGGTCGCCTTTGTTGGCGAGTCGGGAAGTGGCAAGAGCACCTTGGTCAAGCTGCTGATGCACTATTACGATGTACAAAAAGGAGAAATTCTCATCGGCGGGAAACCCTTAACAACCTTGGATCCGGAAAATCATATGGATCACATCAGCTATGTCTCTCAGGATAATTTTCTCTTCGACACGACGATCAGAGAGAATATTTTGATCGGCAAACAAGATGCCACGGCGGAGGAGATGATCCGCGCCTGTCAAGCGGCACAGATCCACGAGTTTATCATGAGCCTTGAAAAGGGTTATGACACTTTGGTAGGCGAGAGCGGCAGTAAACTCTCCGGCGGAGAAAGGCAACGGATCTGTATCGCTCGGGCCATGATTAAGGATGCACCCATCGTGGTCATGGACGAAGCGACGTCCTTTACCGATCCGGAAAATGAATATTATATCGATCGCGGAATCGCTGAACTGTGCAAAGGGAAAACAGTGATCACCATTGCCCACAAGCTTTCAAGAATCGTCGGCTCAGACAAGATTGTTCTCGTCGACAAGGGGGAAATCAAGGCAGTGGGGACCCATGAAGCGTTACTGAAGGAACCTGTTTACTTAAAACTTTGGAACAGGCTCTCTGCATCGAAGGACTTCCGGTTTGATGTGAAGGAGGGGCACCATGCTTAGCCTCATTTACAGTGTTAACAATATTATTTCCATCTTAGGAAAGTACAAAAAAAGCGTACGGCTGGGGTATCTGGCTGCACTATTAGAATCTTTTATGGCCTTTACTCCGTACATGGTGCTCTTTTACATTGTCAAGGTTGGCCTTGAGAGAGCCTACGAGATGAAAGACTTTTATCTTGTCGCTGCAGCTATGTTTTTAAGCGTTTTTCTGAGAGCTCTTTTTAAACGGTGGCAGGACAAATTACAGCAAGATAAAGGCTATTACGCTTTCAGCGACAACCGATTGCGGCTGACGGACCATCTGGCTAAGCTGAATATGGGCTACTACACGGAAGGCAATATTGGAAACTTCTCCTCGGTGGTCACAACGGATATCGTATTTATTGAAGAATACGCCTCTTCCCAAATGGGAATTGCGGTGAGCAGTACCACCAATCTCATCACATCGGTGTTGTTTCTATTTTTCTTCGACTATAGACTGGGCATCGTGTACGTTCTTCTCTTAGCCCTTGCGCTGTATGGAATAGATTGCTTAGTCAAAGCCATGAAGCGCAATGTAGACGTCAGGCAGAAAAAGTTTGCCGACTTATCCTCCGGGGTCATTTCTTTTATCAAGGGGATGCAAACAGTCAAGGCTTTCAATATGCAAAGAGAGCGGAGCACCATCTTGGAAAGCGAGATCGAGAAGACCCAAGAAAGCTCCCTCGACCTTGTGCGGGATGTCCATCGCGCGATCCTCTTTTTTAACGTCTTCTCAGCGTTACCCGTGGCACTGATGGTCGTCTTTGTATCCTATTGGATGATCCAAGGAAGCTTTGACCTTGCCTATGGCATCGGCTTTATAGTGTCCTCATTTGTCATGTTTATGCCTGTGATGCTCATGGGTAATGCCGCTGAGGTTCTCAGTGTCAGTGGTGCGGCGATTGAGCGGTATAAAGAGATGATGTCCATCGAGGAGATGAAAGACCACCGGGACACTTCCTTTCAAATCGACAAGATGAACATTTGTTTTCAAGATGTCAGTTTCGCCTACGAAGACAAGGAAGTGCTGAAAAACATCCATTTAGAGATCAAAGAGAAGACCTTTACAGCATTGGTCGGAAAAAGCGGCTCCGGTAAAAGCACCATCGCCAACCTGATTGTACGCTTTTGGGATGTGGAAAAGGGAGAAATTCTCATCGATGGAAAAAACATCAAAGAGATACCACAGGAAGAGTTGCTGTCCAATATCAGTATGGTCTTTCAAAATGTTTACCTCTTCCACGATACGGTCTTCAACAACATCGCCTTTGGAAATACCGATGCGACCAAAGAAGAGGTCATCGAAGCCGCAAAAAAAGCCCGATGTCATGACTTTATCATGGCGTTGGAAAAAGGCTACGATGCCATCATCGGTGAAGGAGGCGCGACGCTTTCCGGCGGAGAAAAGCAGCGCATATCCATAGCCAGAGCCATTTTAAAAGACGCCAAGTTGATTCTTCTCGACGAGGCGACGGCAGGCATCGACCCTGAAAATGAGAAATACATTCAGGAAGCTATAGAAGAACTTGTAAAGAGCAAAACATTGATTGTGATTGCCCACCGTTTTTCGACCATTCAAAATGCCGATAAGATCGTGTTTTTAGAAGACGGCGAGATTGTTGAGGAGGGCAGCAGCGAGGAACTTTTGGCGCTGGATGGGAAGTACAAAAGACAGTATGACTTTTATCGAAAAATTTCTGCAAGCGATGAGAGCTAGGCAATATCTGGCTAGAGTCGCCAAGGGTATGGTTGCTTTAATCATGCCCCGATTGCGCCAATCAATGGAAAAGAATCGCCACAGAACCTATAGGCTGCTATAGAATGGCCGTCAATCGATTATTTGGCGCATCGAAGAAATGGAAAAGCAACCCGAATGCACAGTTCGTGACCCTACGGACAGAAATAATTATGAAAGGAGAGGATCAGATGAAGGATGAAAAAAAGAAAGAATCCATATTTAAAAGACTGACCCCTTATGTCGGTCAGAAGGGCTATATGCTTTATTTAGCCATGGCGTTGTCTGCAGTTTCCGGAGTGATGCTGCTGATGCCCATGGTGTTTATACATAAAATCGTCAGTTCCATCGTTTTAAGCGGTGTGGTAGAGGCCACCTTGGTAAAAGGCAATGCCATTTACGCAGCCATATTTGCAGGGGCAGGACTTTTTTTGTATACCATAGCCCTTCTGTTGTCCCATCTATTTGCGTTTGAAGTGGAAGAGAATATTGTCAAAATCAGCGTTAAGCAATTGATAGACAAACCCCTTGGCTACTTCAGCAATAGGGAGAGCGGCAAGATTCGAAATATCATCGTTGACGGTGCGGCACAGACCCACAGTTTTTTGGCTCACCAACTTCCGGATATAGCCATGACCATGATTGCGCCGGTTGTCCTTTTAATCTTTTTCTTTGTTTTTGATTGGAGATTGGGGCTGGCCAGTGCTGTTCCCGTGCTGTTGGGGCTGGGATTGATAGCCGGCATGATGGACAAAAAGACAAAAAAATTAAGAGATGAGTATTTCTCGGGACTCGCCAATTTGTCGGCAGAAACCGTCGAATATGTTCGGGGCATTCCTGTGGTTAAAACTTTTGCACAAAGTGTGGAGAGTTTTGAACGTCTCTATTCATTAATCATAGATTCGAAAGAAACTGTTATGAAAATGACCATGGGTTATAAAAACAAGATGTCTTTATTCGAGGCTGCTTCAAGTTCCACCGCCTTTTTCTTGGTACCTGCAGCTCTTTTGATCATTGCCGAGGGTGGAGACATACGGCAGGTTCTTGGCAACACCGTTATTTACCTATTAATAGGACCGGCCTTTGGGACGTTCATCATGCGTTCGGCGACGATCTCCCAATACACTTATTTTGCTTCTTTGGCCATAGATAAAATCGATGATATCTTAGACTACAAAGACCTTTCTTACGGCCAACGAGACAACCCGCAGGATGGCATCGAGTTTAAAAACGTGTCCTTTTCATACGAAGAGGAGCAAGTACTCCAAGGGGTGTCTTTTAAAGTTTCGAAAGGGGAAATCGTTGCCCTTGTCGGGCCTTCAGGCGGTGGAAAAACAACCATTGCTCGCCTTGCAGCCCGGTTTTATGACGTCGACGAAGGAGAGATCCTACTAGGTGGCGTCAATATTCAAGAATACGGTAAAGAAGCTTTGATGCAAAGGGTTGCTTTTGTTTTCCAAAACTCGAAGCTGTTTAAGATGAGCTTAAAAGATAATTTGCTCATAGGAAATCCCAATGCGACAGAGACAGACATAGAAAGAGCCCTCATCCATTCCGGGTCAAAAGAAATAGTCGAACCTTTAGAACAAGGCCTTGACACCATGTATGGAACCAAGGGAACTTATTTCTCCGGTGGAGAGGCCCAGCGCCTTGCCATTGCCAGAGCTTTTTTGAAAGATGCAGACTATATTATTTTGGATGAGGCCACTGCTTTTGCCGACCCTGAAAATGAACAGATCATTCAAGCATCCTTTAAAAAGCTTTCACATCATAAAACCACGTTGATGATTGCCCATCGGCTCTCAACTGTTGTGGGTGCAGATAGAATACTGGTTGTGAGTGGGGGACAAATCGCGGAAGAGGGCAACCACGAAGAACTGTTAAAAAAGGGTGGCATCTACAAAGACCTTTGGGAGGAATACCAAAGAGCGGTGAATTGGAAGCTGGGAGGTCAAAATGGATAAGTATTTTATTAAAAGATACGCTATGTCGGAAGTTGGAGCGAACAACCTCAAAAAGTCCATCTTCTCTCATACTATTTTAAATCTGACGAAGCTGTTTCCGCCTTTCATCGCTTTTATGTTTTTGTTTCAGTATATAGGTGGCTTAGAAGGGATTGCATCTCCGGTTGAGCTGACCCCCTTCAACTATTTGACCATTATCTCCCTCATGTTGGTAATCATGTTCTTTGTAGCGAGATGGGATTATGTGCGCCTGTACAACAACGTCTACAACGAAAGTGCCAATTCACGCATTGATATTGCCAATAGACTAAAAAAGCTTCCCCTTTCTTATTTTGGAAAACGAGATTTAGCAGATATCGCAGCGACCATGATGAACGACATCACCCTTTATGAAGAGATTTTCTCTCATTCGGTACCGCATATTTACGCGACGATTGTTTCCACAGGGATTATCTCCGTGATGATTCTGAACTTTAACTGGAAGTTGGGGTTAGCAGCTCTGTGGGTCATTCCTGTGGCACTGGCCATCTTTTTTCTTTCCAAGAAAAAGCAGAGAGCCGTCGTCGATGAATGGGTGAAAAGCAACCGGGAAGTTTTCGATGATTTGCAAGAAAATATAGATCAGATCCAAGAGATCAAATCCTACAATCTGGAGGAAGAGTCTTTACAACAATTTTATTCCAAATTGGAGAAAACGACGCAATCTAAAATAAATGCAGAACTGGCATCGGGATTGGCCAATGCATTTTCAGCAATGTTTTTAAAGCTTGGAATTGTGACAGTGACCTTTGTAGGTGTTCAAATGCTCATAGCCGGGGAGATCAATATTCTGGTGTTTATTGCTTTTTTAATGCTGACTTCCAGCATCTATCTTCCTATTGAAGGCATTCTGACCTTTATGGCGATGCTGGTAATGCTCGATGGCGTCGTAGCCAGAATAAAAGAGATTAAAACCATGCCGATTCAAGAAGGTAAAGAAGAGATGCACCCTAGGAGCTACGATATTGAATTTAAAGACGTGGTCTTTGGCTATGACGACTATTCTGTGATTCAGGGAGTCAGCTTTACCGCCAAGCAAGGAGAAGTCACAGCGTTGATCGGCGCATCGGGAAGTGGAAAAACCACTCTCACCAAGCTGGCGGCACGATTTTGGGATATTGACAGTGGCCAAATTTTACTCGGAGGCGAAGATATCAGCAAGATCGATCCGGAAACCCTACTTAAGAATTTTGCCATAGTGTTTCAGGATGTCGTACTCTTTAATGCCAGTATCAGGGATAACATCGCTATCGGTAAAAAGGATGCAACGGAAGAAGAAATCCTCGCTGCAGCAAAAATTGCAAGATGCGATGCGTTTATCCAAACCATGCCTGAGGGAATCGATACCATCATCGGCGAGAACGGCCAAAAGCTTTCCGGTGGCGAGCGACAAAGAATTTCCATCGCAAGGGCCATTCTCAAGGATGCACCCATCATATTAATGGATGAAGCGACGGCCTCCCTTGATGTGGAAAATGAAAGCCTGATTCAAGAAGCGCTGTCCGAACTGATTAAACAAAAAACGGTTATCGTCATCGCACATAGAATGAGAACCATCAGAAGTGCAGATAAAATCGTGTTGCTGGACAACGGAAAAATAGATGCCATGGGAACAGACGAACAGTTGCAACAACAGTCGGAACTTTATCAAAAAATGTTGGAGAAATCCATGGCCTAGTCAGAAGACCCCATGGTACTCTGAAAAAATCCTTTCATTCAAAGGTGTACCATAGCTGTTTTGCAACAAAGAGTAAAATGCTAAGGTAGGATCTTAGCCAAGGAAAAACCACAGCTCCTTTGAAGAGTTTTCATTTTTCGGATTGTATCCTTGGTGCAGGGTTGTGGTGTCTATTTTGTTTGATAAGGCCCAAGCAGGGTGGTATTCTACGAAATGAAGATGTGCAATGCACTAGCAAAAGTGAAGGGAAGGGGGTAAGAAAAATCAAAAAGATTGAAGGGGTGGCGAGTACGCTATTTGTGCCCATGGTCGCAAGAATTGATGTATCGAAACGATTTCCTGAGTTTTTTTACGATGAAAAGTCTTTGGAACTTGAAGAATTCTTACCCGAGGCAGCGTGGAAAGGCGCCTCGGAATACACAAACATCGTTTCATCATCCAGATACTACAATATGGACAACATGACCGTCGCTTTTATCGAAAAACATAAAACATGCAATGTGGTATTTTTAGGGGCGGGGTTAGATACAGCCTACCACCGCATCACCAAAAGGCTGGGGTGGCGGGACACCCACTACTACGGTGTGGACTTGCCGGAGGTCATAGAAAAACGAAAAGAATTTTGCGGCGTGGATTCAAGGGAAGTGATGATAGGTGGCGATATGTTTGCCATGGAATGGGTGGACTCTGTTGATACCGGTCTTCCCACGCTTCTCCTTGTATCCGGCGTTTTCCAGTACTTCCGGGAACCTAAAATACTGGCATTCATCAGGGCATTAAAGAGAGCCTTTGTACATGGTGAGCTGATCTTCGATGCCACCAGTACCAGTGGGCTGAAGTTTACCAATCACTTTATCAAAAGAACCGGCCACGCCGATGCACGGATGTATTTTTCTGTGGATGACTGCCAAGAATTTGCTGAGAAGTGCGACGTGACCTTGCTGGAGTGTCGGGGGTTTTTTAAAGATGCCTTGCAAATACTTAAGGGGAAGCTCAAGCTCACGACGCGAATGGTTATGAAATTCACCGATCGCACCAAACGCACGGTCATACTCCATCTCAAGCTCAATCCCTAAACGGATGGTAACAGTCACCTAGACAGAATAGATCGAAGAAATCCACAATGTATTTTAAATTGAATTCTCAAAGAATGCGAAAGCATTCTTTTTTTGCTGTCATTTAAGTCATCTAGGTGGTAGAAACACTGAGAATTAGAAAGGAGATGCCCATGGATAGGCCGTTGGTCAAGGCCTGTAGTACATTGATTGGTGTAAAAGGTGCCGGGGACGAAGTCAATAGAGATCCATCGGGTGATATTGCAAAGGTACTGAAAGGTTTAAATAAAGAAGTTGCACCCCATGGAGAATGAATACGAAAACCATTGCGGTTGTGCCGAAACAAAGGTTTCAAGTCAAATAGTGCTGTAGCATGAACCTCAACTCTGCAATTATGAAAACAGACCGCAAGGATCACACTGCGGTCTGTTTCATTGATATTAAATTTCCAAGGTTATTGCGCATTTTTTTGTAGTTCCGCGAAGGCATTGTGGCTGGCTTGAACCAGCTTTTGCACATAGGGGTTTTGGCTATTGATCAATTCCGAAGGGTTTGTGGTGATTTCTACAAAACGTCCTTCGTACATAACCCCGATGGTATCGGAGATGTTTTTTAGAACGCGAAAATCGTGGGAGATCAAGATCACCGTCAGGTCGAATTCCTTTTTCAATTGCATGAGCAAATCTAAAATCTGCAACTGAAGGGGAACATCCAAAGCGGAAATGGGTTCATCGCAAATTAGAATCTCCGGCTTGGTGATGAGTGCCCGGGCAATCCCCACGCGCTGGCATTGCCCCGTACTCAGCTGTGGTGGACGTCTCTCATACAACTCCTCTGCAATCCCAACTCTTTCCAGCATTTCTTTAGCCATCTGCTCTCGGGTAGAAGGGTCGTAAAGCTTGTTGTACACGAGGGGTTCCTGTACAATTTTCAGAATCGGGTAATTGGGGTGTAAACAGCCCCGAGCTTCCTGAAAGACCATTTGAATCTGAGGAGAGAGTTGGCGCCTCGCCTTGGTATTTAAATTGAGAAGATTGGCATCGCGATACATAATCTCGCCGTGGCCCACGGGCTCCAAACCTAGAATGCATCGAGATAAGGTGGACTTGCCACAACCGCTCTCTCCTAAAATACCGAAGACTTCCCCTTTGCGAAGGGAAAAGTACAGGTTGTCTAAGACTTTCTTGTGCCTTCCATAGGTTTTTTGAAGATCCTTGACTTGGAGAATCACTTCTCCATGTTCAGGATTTTTTCTGCGCTGAATGTTCTCAACGGCGGCGTAGGCATCGATCAGTTTTCGGGTGTAGGGATCTTGGGGATGCCCGATGATCTCCCTTCGAGAACCGGATTCGCAAATGACACCCTTCTGCAAAATGATGATGCGGTCGGCCAACATACTGGCGGAGGAAATATCGTGGGTGATCATAAAGACCGTTTGTCCTTCTAAGCTCTTCAGAGCTTTTAATACCTCCATCTGATTGATGATATCCAAGGCACTGGTCGGTTCGTCGGCGATGATAATTTCAGGTTCAAGGCTGACGCATAGAGCGATACAAATTCTTTGACACATCCCTCCGCTCAATTCGAAAGAGTAGGATTCCAAAATATGCTCAGGATCTTCAAAGCGCAATTGTTTCAGAATTTTCTTTGCGAAGGAACGGACCTCTTTCTCGGGAACGATCTTGTGGTGCAAGAGCAAATCTTTAAAGTGATCGTACACCGTTATGACCGGATTGAGGGCTTCCATGGCATCTTGAAAGATCATGGAAATTCTTTTCCCTCGAATTTTATTCCAGTGCATGAATTTTTTGTTCAAGTCCAAGTGGATATCCTGCAACACCAAATCTCCGGAAGAAATCCGGGCACTTGGTGGAAGCAAGCCGGTGAGAACGCGGGCCAAGGTGGATTTGCCGGAACCGCTTTCTCCCAAGAGGACGATTTTTTCGCCCGGATAGATATCCAAATGAAAGTCCTCAAAAATTTGGGTGATCTCCTTTTCTTTTTTATAAGCGAGGGAGAGATCCTTGATACTGATGATGGGATTCATTTCTTTCATAACGTCACCTATTCCAGAGGAATCATCTCAAAGGGATTGGCGTAATCCCGTAGGCCTTCTCCCAGTAGGTTGAGCCCCAAAACGGTTAAAAAGATAAAGACACAGGGCCAAATCAACATATTCGGTGCTTGCGTCATATACAACCGTCCATCGGACAGCATACTGCCCCATTCGGGGTTCGGCGGTTTGTTACCCATGCCGAAGAAGGACAAGGTAGACAGGGAGAGGATGATGCCGCTCAATTCCAAGGTGATATTGATGACCATGGGAAAGAGGATGCGGGGAAGAATTTCCCTTAACACAAGGGTGGTGGTGGAAGCGCCTAAAACCCGTGCGGCGACGAGAGAGGGATTGGACTTTAAGGCCAAGGTCAAACTCCGGGCAAGGCGGGCAAAGGAGGCCCACCCCATGAGCACAACGACAATGAGCAATTTATCCAGCCCTCGTCCCAAAAAAGTCGTAATGGCCATGGCCACGACGAGAAAGGGCATGGCCAAGAGCACATCTACGGTTCGCATGCACAGAACATCAAAGGCTTTCCCATGGTACAAAGCGGAGAGAATGCCGACGATCATACCGAGCATACCGGTAACCACCATGGCCAAAAACGAAAGGGACAGGGTGATGCGCCCGCCATACAAAACCCGCGAAAAAATATCTCGTCCGAAATTGTCGGTACCCATCAGGTTGCTTCCGGACATGGGCAAGAAACGCAGCCTGCTTTCAACATGAATCGGATCGTGGGCAGTGAGAAGAGGGGCGGATAGAACCATCAGTAAAATGACAACCAATAAAAAGCTGCCGATGCCAATGGATAAGGTGCCTTTTTTCATGTTATTCAAAACCTCCTCTTCGAATTCTCGGATTGTAGAGACCGTACAAAATGTCGGTAAAGAAATTAATCAAGAGCACAAAGGTCACCACAATCAGGATATACCCTTGCACAGCGAAATAATCCAGCTTCATCACGGCATCCAAACCGTAATGACCGATGCCCGGCCAAACAAAAATGCTTTCGGTGACCACCATGCCGCCGATATTGGCAGCAAAGGAAATGGAAATGGCGGTGAGAATCGGCAGCATGGCATTGCGCAATGGGTAGGACACGATCTTCCATTTGCCATACCCCTTGGAGAGGGCATCTAAAACATAGGTTTTGCTGAGTTCATCCAAAATGGAAACCCGGACCAGACGGATGAGATTGGGGGTCAGGGTCACTCCTACCAAGATGCCGGGCAACAGCATGCGCTTAAAAGACGCGTCGGTATTGATGGCGTACAGGTGCAGCGTCGACGAAAAAAAGGTCAGAGTGACGATACAAATGGCAAAAAAAGGAATCGATTTTAAGAAGATACAAAAAAATCGAATCACTTGATCCGCCAATTGATCGGACTTTAGGGCCGACAGCGCTCCAAGAAAAACAGCCAAAGAAAACTGGACCAAGGTGCTGAAAATAGCCAACTTCACAGAATTGGGCAAGGTTCTGGCAATGGCACTGCGCACGGGCTCGCCGGTTAAAAGCGACTTGCCCAAATCGAAACGGGCCACTCTTTTCAACCAATTGACATATTGCACAATGGGTGGGTCGTTGAGGCCGCTTTCTTCGCGAAGAACTTCTATTTTATGCTCAAGAACGTCCTTGTCGATGGCTCGTTGACCGGGGGTTTTAAGTAAAAGTGTGATCGGGTCGCTGGGAGAGGCCTGCATGATCATAAAGACGATGATGGTGGCCAAAAAAAGCGAAACCAAAGTGGAACCCAATCTTGTTAAAATAAGTTTTGTCATAGAACTCTCCATGTCTTTATTGTAAAACTTAAAGGATCGTAAGGGGAAAGCCCCAAGATTAAAGGGAAAAACCTCAAAATCCAAGGGCTTTCGTTTCAACAGAAATTAAAGTGATTCATCGGGGTGTCCCCTTTGGCCATGCACCTTCGGCGCCATGGTGGTTGTAGGGAGCACCACCCAGAGAAGGGGGCTTAAAGTCTTACTTGGTATTGATTTTCATCTTATTGGTCAATACCGGTTGGGCATGTAAGAAGTGGGGAACATACCCCTCTAAAGATTTATTTGTGACGTTGGTAATCGGTCGGGGCATCAAAGGCACCAAGGGCGCATCTATTGCGGTCAATTCATTGACGCGAATGGCGGTTTCTTTTACTTTGTCAGGATCGTTTTCTGTTTTCAAACTTTCGATGAGTTCAGTGACCTCGGGGTTTTCGTAATCCACATAGTTGATGGAACCGCCGGGGAGAAATTGTTTGGATAAAATGGAGTACATATCGCCAAAGTTGACCCAGGTTTCAATAAAACCGTCCCAGTCGCCACTTTCTCTGGCGGCTTCAATGACGCTGTAGTCCACATGGGATAAATCAACAGCTATTCCAAGATCCATCCATGCGCTTTGCACCAGCTCACCTAAAACCTTGTCGCTTCCCCAAGTGAAGAATTTAAAGGTAAAGGGTTGGCCGTCCTTCGTCAATTGTCCGTTGGCATCTTTGGTGAATCCGGCTTCTTGGAGCAAGGCTTCGGCCTTTGCGACATCCTGTTTGTCGTATACTTTTTCTTTTTCGCTGGCGTATTGGGGATTGGTTCCCAGCCAAGTGCTGGAGAAGGTTCCAAAGCCTTCGCTGGCCACCTCGGCAATTTCTTTTCGGTCTAATGCCCAGTTTAAAGCTTGGCGCACGCGGACATCGCTTAAGAAATCGTGCTTTGTATTCAAGTAAACCGATAAGGTTCCGCTGGGGTTACTGGTGTGGATATTCAAATTTTCATTGGTTTTCAGACGTGCAGCGTTGGCGGCAGGAATATCTGTGGTAATGTGGGATTGGCCATTTTCCGCCGTCAGGATTCGGGCATCGTCATCCGAAATTTCTTGATAGAGGACCTTTTTTATAGTCGGAGGTGTATCCCAATAATGTTCATTCACCTCTAAAACCAATTTTTGTTTCGGAACGTATTCCACCACTTTATACATTCCGGTCAAGTCCATGTTTTCCACAGAGGTAAAATCTTTGTCCGCATTCATCACCGTGACACCGCTTAAGGTAAAGGGGACATTTTGGTTTTTCTTTTCTGTGGTCACAACGACCGTATAATCGTCTTCGCCTTTTTCAAAGGTAAAACCCTGCAATAGGCTTTCGCCATCGGCGCTGTCCTTCCGGGTGCGCTCTACAGACTTGATGATTTCCTCGGCCTTTACTTCTTGGCCACTCCAAAACTTTCCGTTTTCCCTGAGCTTGAGCTCCCAGGTGTTGTCTCCGGTTTGCTTGCCTTCTTCGATAAAGCCCGGTACCACGTCGCCCTCAGGGGTTACGAGAAACATCGGTTCTGCCACAGCTACCCGAATGAGATAGCCATCCGTCAACTTCTTACAGGGATCTAAGGTCGCGTTGATTTCCCGGGCGGTGAAGACCAATTGATCGCCGTCCGAATCTCCCGAAGAAGAGGACTCTCCGGCTGGTGAGCCACATGCCGTCATCAGCAGGCTGGCTCCTATTGCCAGAATACATAATAGTCGTTTCCATTTCATAAAAAAACCTCCTTAAAATATTGCGGAATGGTTCGCTCAATATTTTAACGAGGCTATGTAAGTAGCAAGTAATTTTTTTTGAGACCTTTGAGGTTTCAGTTCGCCAATGTTAAGGAACTAAAACTTTGTGGTGACCCAAAGAGATGGTGTGTATCAAAGGAATGCTCAGCATGCTCTTATTTCATAGCTCGTAAAATAAAGAGTCTGCATTCGGCAAGTTCTCTGACTTAGAATAAATCTTCACAGTGGCGGTACCGTGTGAGAATTGCACTCAACTTCCCTTTTGTTTGTTTGAAAATTCAAACAATCCGAATACGATTACAGTATAGCAAATTTATGGTAGCAAGTCAATCATAATGGCTCTAAACTGATTGAACATCAAATGGATTGTAAAAAGCAAAAGCCTGAAACCTTAAACAAAATCCAATGCATCGAACCGATAGAAATACGGAAAAGGACTGTGCATTAATCCGTATTTAAGCAAATTACATTAACATAGCTTCCATTCTAATGGATTGCAAACAAGATTTGTCAATATGGAGGACATGATGAACATACAGGCGACCTTACCGGTCATGACGATTTTTGCACAGGGGTTGATCAGTTTCTTTTCACCTTGTGTTTTGCCATTGATCCCGTTGTATCTGGGCTATCTATCCGGAGAAGGACAACAGGATGGGCCTAAAAACAAAAGAAACACCATGGTCAATACGATTTTTTTCGTATTGGGTATCAGTGTTGCGTTTTTACTACTGGGACTGGGTGCCACGGCTCTCGGCAACATTTTAAGCCAGTGGCGAAGTTGGATTGTGCGCCTAGGTGGTGCGCTGATTGTATTATTCGGGCTATTCCAATTGGGGCTTTTTAAAAGCAAAGAGCTACAGAAGGAAAGGCGCTTTCAATTGCCACTGGAAAAACTCCGCATGAACCCCATCACAGCTTTTTTATTCGGTTTCGTTTTCAGCTTTGCTTGGACTCCTTGCGTGGGACCGATCCTAGCGTCGGTTCTCCTAATGGTCGGATCCTCGGCCACCATGGTTAAGGGATTGGGGCTGACAGCAATGTATACCCTAGGGTTTATTGTACCTTTTTTGTTGCTGGGTTTGTTTACTGAAAAACTGCTGCCGTTTTTTTCCAAACGCAAAAAAGACATGGATAAGTTGGTGAAAGCCGGCGGAGTGTTGTTGATTTTAATCGGCACCATGATGTTAACCGGTTGGATGAATGGGATAACCGGATACCTTTCCACGCCACCTCAAAGCAATGCACAAGCACCACCTGAAACATCGCAAAATCAAACAACGGAACAGAACCCCATAGGCTCGAACCTTCCATTACAAGATCAAAACGGGGTGACCCGAACCCTGTCGGAATACAAAGGGAAAGTGGTCTTTCTAAATTTCTGGGCGACTTGGTGCCCACCCTGTCGTGGAGAAATTCCGGACATTGAAAAAATCTATCAACAATACGGTTTGAATGAAGGAGATGTGGCGGTACTCAGTGTGGTGAGCCCCGGCGCCGGACGCGAAGGCAGCGTCGAGGATATTCAAAAGTTTATTCAAGAAAATGACATCACCTATCCGGTCTTGATGGATACAAACGGAGAGATGTTCGCGAAATTTCAAGTGCGCTCTTTGCCGACAACCTTTATCGTTACAAAAAACGGTGAAATTTTAGGCCATATTCCCGGCGCCATGAGTCAGGACATGATGAAGAACATCGTCGAGCAGGGACTAGCATCGGAAAAATAGACATACCTTGATCATTAACGTGGCAATGGCTGACCACGAGGAGAAGCCCCGATCGGGGCTTCTCCTTTTAGTAGGCTCTTATCATTTAATTAAAATCAGAAGTTATCTAAATATTAAAAACTCTCGCAATCGGTAATAGAATTGTTTGACTCAATCTTTAACGATACTTTTATTCAAATAAATTAGGGAAGAGAGTAAAAGGCCCTGATAAACAAAGCGCTTTATATGAGAGCACCCTTTTGTTATAATGGTGGTTACGAATTTTAAAATTTGTTTTCATCAAAAGGATTTTAAAAGCAAGTAGGACTGTGAAAGGTGACTTCTTTGGAAAGTAGGTAGGCGCGTGCACATCTTATCGACTATGGCCATGCTGATGCTCACTTTGGCCATCGGTTACGGCTTAAACAAAATGCAAATATTGGATGAACAGACAAACCGTCAATTGTCTCGTTTAATTGTGGACGTGACCACTCCCCTATTGGTCATCGCTTCGGTGGCTTCCGCACAGGGAGACGACACAACAAAAGTAATGGGATTGCTTTATTTTGGTATGGGTTTATACGCAACCATGCCGATCATCGCCTATGGGTTGGTGCGTCTGCTGAAAGTTGAGAAATACCATCGGGCCGTTTACGCCGGTGCTTTGATTTTTTCAAACAACGTCTTTATGGCCTTTCCCATTATCAAGGCTTTGTACGGAGATACGGCACTTTTCTATACCAGTGTTCTTCACATGCCCTTTAACCTCGTGTTTTATACCCTTCAAATGCAGTGGATGCGAAGGTTGGCGGAGAAGGACGGCTTGATTTCGCCGGTGAAAAGCGATACTCTACGCCATCGTCTCCATTTGATCTTTAACAATGGTATCTTTGCCGTAGTGATTGCGTTTTTTCTTTTTATAACAGGCACTACACTACCCCATGTTTTGCAACAAACCGCGGCGTTTATCGGTAACACCACCATGCCCTTAGCTATGCTGATTGTGGGAAGCAGCATGGCGAGTTATTCTTTGTCTGCCATTGCACAAGAGCCTAAGATCGTACTTTTTACCTTTGTGCGTTTGGTGGTTTTTCCTTTAGTTGCTTATATTTTTTTCTCTTCCTTTGTCCAAGACCCAATGGTGCTGGGTATCATAACAGTGACTTTAGGCATGCCGGCGGCTAATATTCTAGCCATGGCGGCGGCACCTTACGACAACCAAAACAAAATAGCCACTTTGATGGTCGGTTTTTCTACTATCGCGGCGATGGTCACCATTCCCCTTATGTTGCTCGTAATGGGATAGTGATTAATAGAGATACTGGTGAAATTTTGAAGTAGCAGTTGTCATTGTGAAAGATGAGAATTGTTTTTTGGTCCAAAGCTGAAAAGACTAGGCCGCTCGCTTAACAAGATATCATTAAAAAATTTCAAAAAAAGAAATTAGACTTCTCTGCGCTAATTGAAGCGGATCTGCCAACTAAAAGAAGAGAACATAAGTGGTTTTGCCATGAATGATTTAGAGAACGATCAGTTGGGGGACAAAAGAATACATGGACTTTATTACTCGGAAGAAAATCAACTGAAAAAATGCTTAGCAGGTGAGGACACGGTACACAAACTGGTGATTTTTATTTTAAAGAAAAGTGTTAAAATCGAATTGCTCACGGTGTTTTCTTTTCTGATAGTATAAACAATATTTGTTGAATTCATAAATACTCATATAGATAAAGTTGAACGACTTTTTCCGATAGATCGAATCCCGTCGCGACAAACCACTTTTTCATCCTATCTCAAAGTTGACATTCACAATTTACTATTCCTATAGTAAAAGTGTTCATCTTGAAATGGAGTATTATGAAAAAACCATGTATCTAGGATAATAGAAAAATGTGGACACTCAAGCTTCTTCTCCTAGATTCTCGATAGGGTTTAATAGTCAAAGACAAACATAAACTCAAAGTGAGAGTTATTGGATACTTTATATTTAAAGAGAAATGGGTGAATTTTTTCTATTATTACAAAATTGAATGATAGACAATTCGTTGGGTGAATTTCTAAAATGAAAAACTGTGCGGCTTCTTTATTGTTTTTTATAAAGATAGGCTTCTTCATAAAGCAATTGAGGGTAGGCCTTGAATAGATTTTCCGTTGCCTTTGAGGATTCCTTAATGAGCGCATCAACAACTTTAGGATTGTTAGGAAGCTTTAATGCAAATAATAAGACTTCAACCATATAACGGAAATATTCTTCATAGCTGATGGACAAACCTTTATTAATCATACGTTGAATTGTACGTTGAGTACCATATACGGTAGCGAGAACCAATTTTAAACGCATTTCGAGGTTATCTGCTGATGGATTCGTTTCCCTTAATTGTTCTAAATATTCTTCTTTTTGGTTTGTCAGTGCGAATTCTTCTAAAAGATCCTCTTGCATGACATCAGAGATGAAACGTCTAGCTTTTGGATCATTTTTTCTTATTTGAAAAGTGACGTTCATAAAAGTAACAATA
>JAAYJS010000032.1 GCA_012522805.1 Eubacteriaceae bacterium
ACTATGCACTTCTTAAAACAAACCGTACTATCCAAAATTTATTACGATATTATCTTAAGCGATGAGAAAAATGCACGCTTTTATTATGAGGTTCTCGAAAAGAGCTCAAACTATCGAGTCAACAAAACCATAACCGACCCCATCTTTAAAACCTATATCGGTGAATTTAAGTTGATACTCACGGAAGAGCAATTCCAAATCATCTGTCTATTCAACGCCGGTGCTCGACGGGAATTTATGATGAATTACTTTAAGAAGCATTTAGATACCCCACCTTATGAGGTGTCCAATTACTTTGAATCTATTGTTCCCTTATTGATGCGCATCGATAAAGGAACCGTTGACTCTGTTCTTTTACAATCCGAAAATATCGCAAGATCTATTGACTACAGCGAGTTGGTATTTCTGGTATAGCTATCTGTTTAATAGCAACTAGATTCAGTCACAAAACCTTTCCCGGTTAAGAGAGTACACATACGGCAATTAAAAAAGTGTTCTAATCTTGTGATCAGAACACTTTTTTCTTTTATGCGTGTAACCCTTGATAAAAGCCTTCTGTAGAGGCTTCTAAAGCTTTACGTGCTTGGTATGCGTCACCGACGACATCCACATCAACATCAGATTTTAATGCGCCATATAGAGCGTTTTCAGCCTTGGTACCGATCGCCAAAACCACCGTATCGCATGGAAAAAAGTAGTCTTGGTTCCGATGTCTTAAGGTTGCTCCTTCTTCGGAGACTCCCGCAATACAGGTCTCGGTACGAATATCCACAAAAGCATCTTTTAATTCGTGCATCAAGTCTTCTCTAATACCCGGATCCATATCCATTGCGATATCCTCTTTCATTTCGACCAAGGTAATTTTATCTTTAACTTGAGTTCCTAAAAAAGGGAGGTTTCCGTACCGATCATCCCGCCACCCACGACCAGGACATTTTGGCCCGAACCAGCTTTGCCCAATAGCAAATCTTCTGCGAATACCACGTTGTCGCCATCGATTCCTACAACATTCGGAATCATCGCTTTAGCACCGGTTGCTACGATCACCTTGTCCGGCTGTTCCACTTTGATTTCTTCAACGCTTACTTTTGTATTTAAGTGCAAAGTAATATTGTCGTATTTTTCGATTTCCCTCGCCAACCAAGCCGAATATCTTGCGAAAATACCCTTGTGTGGCGAGAAGGCTGCGGAGATAAATTGACCGCCAACTCTATTCTGTGTCTCTATAGATGACAATCTCGTGTCCTTTGATGGCCGCACCCCAAGCCGTTTCAATTCCGGCGATTCCGGCGCCAACGACGAAAACTTTTTTCTTATCGCCGGCCGGGCTGTAATCATATGCGTATTCATGACCCAGTTCCGGATTGACCAAGCAGGATACAACGGTATCGTTATAAAGAGCACCGGTACATCCTTGTAAACATCCAATACAATGGCGAATATCTGCAAATTTTTGTGCTTTAGCTTATTGGACCACTGGGGATCTGTCAAAGAAGCGCGTCCCATGGCGATAAAATCTGCACTACCGGAAAGCACGATATCTTCCGCTACTTGCGGATCTGTGATGCGCCCTACGGTAATAACGGGTATATTTATAAAGCTTTTTGCTTCTTTGGCTAAAGCTACATTCCGCCCATTTATCTCCGGATACTTTATCTTCCGCCGAAAATCTAACAGAAATCGGGAAATCTTCTCCGACTTGGCTTCTGATTTCCGCCATGATTTCCTATAAAAAGCGCAAGCGATTCTCATAAGAATCACCGTATGCGTAGATACGATGATTCATATTCTCAGATATAAATTCGTGGATCAAATAACCATGGGCTGCATGTACTTCGATTCCGTCAAATCCCGCCGCTTTTGCGTTTTGCGGTAATACCGAATTCTTTTACAAAGATCTGGATCTCTTCTACGGTAAGTTCTCGTGGAATTTCTTTATTCCAAGGACAGGGAATTACAGAGGGGCTAACCGGTTGCATACCTCCATTGACATTGCTGTTGGCCTGTCTGCCGGCGTGATAGATTTGGCAGAAAATTTTTGAACCGTATTGATGTACTCTGTCCGTCAACTCTTTGTGACTTGCAATTTGGCTTTCGTCGTACAAAGCCGCTACTGCAGAATAGCCGGCGGCATTTTCATTAATACGATAATCTTCTGTTATGATTAAACCCCAACCACCCTTTGCTTTTCTTCATGATAGCGAATGTATCTCTCGGTTGCCAACCCTTCTGGGCACATGTTGGTGACCATCGCCGGCACAACCAAGCGATTGGGTACCTCACAATTACCTATAGACATCGGTGTAAAGATCTTTTCTACTTTCATGACTCTCTCCTTTGTTATTTTTTAAACAACTTCTTGTTTCTATTATAATTTCTCCATAGAATGTAGAGTCAAGCGGTTTTTGAATTTTTTATCGATTATAAAACGACCAAAATAACGGCAAATCATAATAAAACAACTTAAAAAGAAGTTCTGTTTTCAAAAAACCTTTCATCTACTGAAGGGTTTGGTCCTTATAAGGAGGGCATCATGAGAAAGAGGCATTGATTTTGAACTAGTATACGTGTTTGGTCCTTATAAGGAGGGCATCATGAATAAAAACAAATTATATAAAATCGGTACGGTATCCAAACTTTTAGGGATCCCCACACAAACTTTACGGTATTTTGAAGATTGTGGCTTCGTCCATCCGACGACAGATCAAGAAAGCGGCTATCGTTATTATAACGCTTGGGATTTAAACTTTCTAATGGAATGTCGTTATATGCGCTCCTTAGGATTTCCCAATGCCGTTGTCGAAGAAATGCTCCACAAAAACAATTCGAAAAGTTTACTCACAAACTATATACAGCAAGAACACAAGCTGATCGATGAAATTCACCAATTAGAAAAAACTCGCCGCATTGACAAAAGAACGCAAAAAACTTGAAACTTTTCGCGAAGCTATCAGCATATTTTGCCGTTCAAAACGACGCGCTCTTTATTTTGAATCTTTCATAAAACGCAATGTTTTAAACCACGCTAATAAAACAGTAACTTCTATGCAAAGGTGGATTGATGCCATGCCCTCGATTAAAGCTACCTTCCTTATACCGTATCAAAGCATTTGTCAAACACCAACACCGACATTTGATTATTATTGGGGCTATGCCGCCAGTATTTCACAAGCTAAAGAAATGGATTTAAAGGTCACCTCAGACACTCGGGTTTTTGCCCCGACGGATTGTATCAGCACGGTGTTTACTGCCGGTGGCGAACATACCTTTATACCTTGTATGATCGAGGGTGTTTTAACGCCCTTATGGGAGAAGGGCTATATCATCAACAGGGATATTATGGGAGAGATTATTGCCCGTGCCCACAAACCCGAAGGTTTTAAGCGCTATTTTGAAGTTTGGATACCAGCTTTCAAATAGGATGAAACCTCTGAAATATAGAGCCTGATTACTCTAAAGTCGCACTTAAACTTTATATTGATTAAGACTCTCTGCTTTAACTGCTTACCAATCCTCTTTAAAAAATATCCGTCAAAAATGAAAGTACTTCACCTTCGCCTTCTAAAAGCTCATCACATCGTTTGCGTATCAGATTTGCTGTGCGGTCAGCGCACCTTTCATTGAGCGCAACATGGGCAAGGCTTAAACCGATGCGCTGCCATTGATCCTGACAAAGTGTTTCTGCAATGGATATATTAAATTCCCCTTTTAATTTATCAATTAAAGCGTTTTTAACGCTTCGTTTTTCCTTTAAACTTTGTGGAGTAAAAAGCCTTATATCCAGTTCCATGATTAAAAAACGGTGTGTCATACGTTCTCCATTTCTCTCTTAAATCAGTCCTTTATGATCTATACTATATCTACCAGCATACTTCCATTTACATAAGAGGTGGTTGCTTTATCCGCACCTTTATTCTTCTCACCATCTTTTCCTTTATTATATTGCATCTTCTTATTGATAAACGGTCTGATGAAATCATCTTACTGGCTCTTTTATCGTACATCAGTATCCGACAGGTGCACCAACCTTATACCATAACTTTTAAATTTTAACACATATTTAATCAATATCAATGTGCCAACACCACGCAAAAAAGCGATCAGAAAAGGTGCTTTTCTAGTTTTGTACATTGACAAAAATTTATTTTCTATTATAATTTAGTCAAAGTTAACATATGATAAAGGTTTCATTTCTGGGAACCTTTTATTTTTTACGTTTATTGTTAGATTGGAATTACATTGCTTTATAAAGGAGGAACTGTGAAAAAATTATACGAAACGACCTCGGTGAAATGGCAACCGTCACCGCAATAAAGGTCAATACCCGTTTTTTAAGTCGTATTGCCTCCATCGGATTGACTCCGGGCTGTCGTATTAAAGTGTTGCGCAACGATCGCCATCAACCGATTTTGCTTTACGGACGAGACTCCATGATCGCCGTCAACCGAAGGTAAAGCATTCATATTTTGGTGGAGGTGTAAAATGAACGATGAACTATCAAGATCCGTTCCCACCATTGCCCTGTTGGGGCAACCAAATTCTGGGAAATCCACCTTGTTCAATGGTTTAACCGGCTCACGCCAACATGTGGGCAATTGGCCCGGTAAAACTGTCGAAAAAAAAGAAGGAACCGCCGAACATAATGGTTTACACTACCATATTACCGATTTACCGGGTTCTTATTCCCTCTCCGCCCATTCCGATGAAGAAATGATCACACGAGATTATATTGCCTCCGGCGATGCTGATGTGGTATGTATCATCGCTGATGCCTCCCAATTGGATCGCAGCCTTTATATTTTAGCGGATTACATAGGAATCGATTGTCCTGCTATTTTGCTTTTAAATTTAATGGACGTGGCTGCCTCTTGCAAACTTTCTGTTTCTCATTGTGCATTTTGCTTTTAAATTTAATGGACGTGGCCGAAGCCCAAAGCAAAAAAATCGATGTGCATCAAATCGAAAAACTCTTGTGTATTCCTGTCGTCCCCTTTGTGGCAACGGATAAAGAATACTACGATGCTTTTTATGCCGCTGTCAACATTTCTTTAGAAAATCAGTCAAAAATTGACGTTGAATCTTTAGAGACTTTTTACAACAAGCGGATGATACCCTGTTTTCTGCCATAAAATCCGCCTTGCCTGTTGGCGGTATTCAAGGCTTTACCAACACATGGTTGGCAGCAAAAGCCTACGAAGGCGATGGTGTCGTCATTCACAACATTGTGGACTCTCTACCGAATTGTGAGAGAAAAAATTTTTCTACTTTGTTAGCAAGTGTTCAAGACGGTGTGCTAACACTGGGCGGAGCAAAATTTATATGGATTGACAGATTGTTAGCAAAAACCATAAGCGGTGCAAAGGCGACACAAAGCGTCACGCTTTCAAAGTTTGACCGTATCGCTACCGATCCCACTTTTGGTAAGCCTTTAGCTATTTTTATTTTAATTTTGGGCTTAGTACTCTCCTTTGTGCCGGCAACGCCTATTATGCTTTTGGGCGGTACCATTCCCAAATTGGCAACGCCGATCAATATGCTTTTATCCGCAATCCCTCAATTCATCATTGATTTTATCACGCAGGTGATTTTAAACACGCTATATTTTGCCGTTGCCATGATCGGATTTGTATTCGGCGCCAATTTAGTTTTCGGCATTATAGAAGAAGTCGGCTATATGGCGCGCATCTCCTATGTTTTTGACAATATCATGACACGTTTGGATTTGCAAGGTAAAGCCATTATACCCTTTGTCGTATCTTTCGGTTGTACTATCGGCGGTGCAGCGGGTCTTAACCATCGCCTTGGCGTGGGTTGTACCCTGTGCCGCAACTTGGACCATTGTGCCAGTATTGTCCACTCTTTATTTCGGTGCTTGGCACCACTGGTCATCGTATTCATCTTTTTAATTGCATGGTTACACATGATACTAACAGCAAAAGTTTTTGGTCCAAAACTGGTTCATCCTTAGGATCGCACCGACCTGATTATGGAGCTCCCTCCCTATCACAAACCGAAATGGGGCGCCTTGCTTCGTTCCATATTAGTCCGTACCAAATATATTTTGTGGCGAGCCTTAAAGGTAATCTTTACCGTTTTCGCTTTTTTCTGGTTAGTAACTTATTCCGCAAGCGGCGCACAGGATCAAACCTTATTATACCGTTTTGGCCGTATTATCGAACCGGTAACAGGTGTGTTTGGAATGACATGGCAAACTTTTATCGCCTACGTATCCTCTATGGTCTCCAAAGAGGCAGCTCTCGGTGTGCTATCAACGCTTTATATCGGCACGGGAACTATCTTCTCCTCGACGCTACAAAATACAGGTACCGCCAGCAATTTCACAACGGTGTTGGCCGCTTCTCTGACACGACCTCAGGCTTTGGCTTTTATTTTTGCGGTGACCTTTAACCCTCCCTGCTTAATGGCTATTACCTCAACTTATCAGGAAACCCGGTCACTTAAGTGAACTTTATACATTGCCTTGTATTATATCGCCACATCCTTGATATTGGCCTTTAGTATATACAATATCGCTTCACTGTTTTTGTAAAAACTTCTGAAAAAATTAAAAAACTAAAAAAAGAGGTTGGAATAAAAACCTTTTTTTTTATCAAGTATTTAATTTTCCGAAGAATGAGATTGTTCCATCTTTTTTTATGTAGTTATAATGGAGTTCGCAATTCAGAGGAGTTCTTGTGAAAAAAGAAGATCAAATCCCGTTGACCATCATTTTAATCAAGATTCTCGATGCCATCACAATTATTTCTCTCCCCTGTTCTTATTCTTTTGACAGCCGGCTTGTGGTCATTCCCCTTGCGTGCCTTTGCATCGCCACACTTTTCAATCTGTATATCAGACAAATGAAACATTGCTTCTTAACGTCAATTTTAATTCTCAATTTATCGACCAAGCATATCTCATTAAAGTTGTGAAGTAACTTTTTAAAAAAGTTCATTTTTATCAGGTAAAATAGGACCAGATTGAATTATTAAAAAATAAAAAAACCTTGCAACCTGGTGTCGTCAAGTTGCAAGGTTTGATCAATCTTCATGGAGCCCTTGTCCGGATTTGAACCGGAGACCCCTACCTTACCATGGTAGTGCTCTACCTGCTGAGCTACAAGGGCATATTGAACTGGTGGGGAAAGATGGATTTGAACCATCGTAGGCTTAGCCAACGGATTTACAGTCCGCCCCCTTTAACCACTCGGGCACTTCCCCGTTTTTTTTTTACAGCGTCTTAATAATACTCTAATTTGAATGACCTGTCAACTGCTTTTGCTCTTTTTTTCTTTTTTCAAACCTTCCGGATTTTTGCCTTTTCTCAAGGCATCCAATTGTTTGAGCAAATCACCATCCACATAATTCGTCAATGCGTTGCGTTGGTCTGATAAAAACGTATCTTTTTCTGCAATTTCATCCATCTTGCGCAATTCTTCCACAAATTCTCGGGAGGACACTCGAGTTCCGCCAAGGGCCAATACCAAACTCTGGATATTGCCGTCAGAGGTTACCACTTTGACCGTATCGGGCCGAGTGATGCCATAGACAAGCTTTTCGATATAGGAGTCGGCGGTTACGTTCTTCTTAGTGTAGACAACCTCCACCGCTTCGTAGATTTGTACTTGGTCCTCCACTTGTTTTTTGGTATACGCATCGAAAACCAAAATGACGGAATAACCGGCATAACCGTTATAATTTCTAATTTTTTCAACCAAACGATTCCTGGCTTCTTCAAGCCCTATGGTCTCTATTTCTTTAGAGGACAGCCATTGATGAATGAGGTTGTATCCGTCAACAATGAGATAATGGGTCATACCGGTCTCCTATTAATGTCTTTGTTTAGCCGCTTCCGCCAAAATGATCGCCGCTGCATTGGAGGCATTTAAAGAGTCGATTTCTCCGTAATTGGGAATAGCGACGATAAAATCCGCTTGATTGCGCACAGCGGTACCAACACCTTTCCCTTCACTGCCAATGGCTACGACGATTTTTCCTTTAAAATCCTGTTCGTGATAAGGCGTACCCGCCATATCGGCAACGACCACCCAAAATCCTTTTTCTTTGAGACTTTCTAAGGTTTGGGACAAATTATTAACCTTAACAACCGGTGTATGGGCAACAGCACCGGAGGAGGCTTTAACCGACGTGGTGTTGAGGGTTGCAGAGCGACGTTTGGGTATGATGACACCATGGGCACCGCAAACATTGGCACTTCTAATAATGGCACCCAGATTGTGGGGATCCGTCAGGTGATCCAAAACGACGATCAAAGGTTCCTCGCCTTTCCTCTGAGCCCTATCGAGAATGTCGTCGATGGTGCTGTAGGGAAAGGGCGGTAAAAAGGCAACGCAACCCTGGTGGGGGCTATCCGCCATGCGGTAGAAGTCCAGTTTTTGTTTTTCCACGGTTTGAACGACGATGCCGCGTTTTTTGGCATGATCCGCCACTTCTTTTAAAACATGATCCTGATTGTCTTTAAGAATTAGAACTTTATCGATCGCTTGCTCTGATTTTAATACTTCCAATACCGGATTTTTGCCGATGATCACCAAGGTTTCTTCTTGATCATCCTCAAAGTTCTCTCGAGGCTCTCTTGTTGAATTGGGCCTTTTTTTCTTACCCCTAAAATTTTCCGCTATGTCTTTTTTTGAACAGGGTCTTTTAAATGTTTTTTTCTTCATTGGTTTCTTTTCTTCTCGGCGGTAAAGGACCGAAATATTGATAATAATAGGTTTTGATCATACTATTGTAGAGCTTTCTATTTTTATTAGCCTTTTTACCGAAGGCTCTCTCAAACTCGGGATGACCGCAAATAATAAAATAGGACCAATCGGGCATATTTCCGAAGACATCCCCCATGATGCGATACAATTTTTTATTTTCTCTGTCATCGCCCAGGCGTTCGCCGTAGGGTGGGTTGGTTACAACAACACCGTAGCGCCTTTGGGTTTTAAGGTTTTCCACCGGCAAGGTTTGAAAGGCCACGAAGTCCTCAACGCCTGCCAATTCCGCGTTGGTGCGAGCTTGCCTTAGCACCCTGGGGTCTTTGTCCGAGCCCAGCAGACGAAACGTTCTATTGTTTTCTTCTGACTTGGCCTTTTCTCTCAACGCTTGCCATTGTCCCTTTTCAAAAAGTGGCCAGGATTCCGAAACAAACTCCCGCTTAAGACCCGGAGCGATATTGCGTCCGATTAATGCCGCTTCGATGACAATGGTACCGGAACCGCAAAGGGGGTCAATAAAATAACGATGTGGTTGCCAGCGGGACAAATAGACCAGCGCAGCAGCCAAGGTTTCCTTGATGGGCGCTGCAGAAGCGTACTGGCGGTAACCTCTTTTATGAAGGCCGGAGCCGGAGGTGTCGACAGAGAGAACGACCTCATCTTTTAAAATCTGAATGTGAATGGGAAACAAAGCCCCACTCTCTTCAAACCAATCGATGCCGTAGTGCTCTTTCATTCTTTCCACCACCGCTTTTTTGACAATACTCTGCCCGTCGGATTTAGAAAATAATTTCGACTTCACCGATGTGATTTTTGTCGCCGGGAAACGGGCATCCTTTGGCAACAACTCTTCCCAAGGTATCTGTTTAGTGCCTTGAAATAGTTCTTCAAAGGTTGTAGCCCGGAAGCTGCCCATTTTCAACAGCACTCTGTCGGCGCAACGCAACCACAAATTGGAGCGTACGATGCCCTCCACGTCCGTCCGGTAATAGACGCGTCCGTTTTCTACTTTTATAATGTCATAACCTAAGCGAGATACCTCTGCTTTGACTAGGGATTCCAAACCAAAAGCTGTCGTTGCTATTAAGGTGATCTTTCTATCCATGGTTGAAATACTCTATTGTTCCGTCTCTTCCAAAGACGGTCATTCCGGCGTAGTTTCTATCTTGATAGTATTGTATTTGTCTTCCAAATTTCTTTTTTTGTGCGACGATGTTGACAATAAAACCCTTTTCTCTGAGGGTATCCGCAAAGGGAATCACTTCATTTAAAACGTGATCCTTCGGGTTGTAAAACACCACCAACCGTTGCTGATCGTCGAAACCCTCTTTTTGTTCTTCCATTAAAATCTGAACAATTCTTTCAAAGCCAATGGAAAAACCCACCGCCGGTTCCGATTTTTTTGAGTATTTACCGATCATATCGTCGTAACGTCCGCCCCCGGCAATGGAATAGCCGTACGGGCCATAAGCCACTTCGAATATAGGACCGGTGTAGTAACCCATACCGCGAATCAGTGTGAAATCAAAGGTAATGTGATAAGCACCTTGAGATAAATCCGCAATCACATCTAGGATGTCCTTTAATTCTTCTACGGCGTTGGGCTTTAGGTCTGCTAAACTTTCTAACGTCACTGCTCCCACTTCTTGAACAAAGGTCTTTACAAGTTCCGGTTCGTACCCCTTTTCGCTCAGTTCTGAAACGACGCCATCTTGACCGATTTTGTCTAATTTATCTAAGGAAATACAGATGGACTCGATATCTTCTTCTTTAAAGCCCTTGGATACAATGAAAGCGGACAACAATTTTCGGTCGTTAATCTTGATCACAAAATCTTTAAAGCCAACCGCTTCCAATGCTTTTGCTGTGGTTTCGATGAGCTCTATTTCCGCATGGTGGGTTTCATCTCCGATAATGTCGATATCCATTTGTTTAAAACTGCGAAAGCGTCCCCTTTGGGGACGTTCCGCTCTATACACATCGCCGATTTGTATGGCTTTAAAAGGGCTCTCCAACAAATGGGCTTGGTTGGAGTAAAACCGGCTGAGCGGTAGGGTTAAGTCAAAGCGTAAACCCATATCGCACAAATCCTCAACCGTGGAATTTTCCGTCGGTTTGAATTTTTCTCCTCTTTTTAAAATTGTAAACAACATTTTCACATTATCACCACCTTGACTGGCCAAGAGCAAGTCCAGGTTTTCGATTGCCGGGGTTTCTATATGGTAAAAACCGTGTTGTTTGTAGATCTCTAAAACGGTGTTTTCAATGCGATCCCGCAATTGCATTTCGTCCGGTGTAATATCTCGCGCACCTCTAACAGGATTGGAACTAATCATTGATCCCCCTCTAGGCGCACTTGACGATAGGTTTTTTTACCTTTTTTAACCAAGAGTGCACCGTCAACAAAGTCGCTGGCCTTAATTTCGTATTTGATATCGGTAATTTTTTCGTCTTCAATTTGGATACCGCCCTGCTGCACCAAACGGCGCGCTTCGCTACGGCTCTGAACCAGTTCAATCAATTCCAAAAAGGCTAAAACCGGCAAACCTTCGCCTAAATCTTCAGCTTTAATGGTAACACCGGGTATTTCCGCATCTGCGCCACCTTCAAACAAGGCTTTCGCACTGGCTTCCGCTTTTTCCGCTTCTTCTTTTCCGTGAATCATCGCGGTGACCTCGAAGGCCAGAATTTCTTTAGCACGATTGATTTCTGCCCCTTCCAAAGCACCCAAACGGTTGACTTCCTCCATGGGTAAGAAGGTCAATAAAGCCAAGCATTTTTGAACATCGGCATCGTCCACATTTCGCCAGTATTGATAGAACTCGTAGGGAGATGTTTTGTCCGGATCTAACCAAAGGGCTCCCTTTGCGGTTTTACCCATCTTAGTACCTTCGCTGGTGGTTAAGAGGGAAAAGGTCATGCCGTAGGCGCTGTCACCGTCTTTTCGACGAATTAAATCGGCTCCGGCAATGATATTGGACCATTGGTCGTTGCCGCCAAATTGCATTTTACAGCCATATTTATGATAGAGTACATAGAAGTCGTAGGCTTGTAACAACATATAGTTGAATTCTAAAAAAGTAAGCCCTTTTTCCATTCTGTTTTTATAGCAATCCGCTGTCAACATCCGGTTAACGCTGAAGTGCTTGCCAATATCTCTAAGAAAATCGATATAGTTGAGATCCAACAACCAATTGGCATTGTCTTCCATAATGGCTTTGCCGTCTTCAAAAGTCAGGAATTTTTCAAAGATTTTTTTAAATTTTTCTCCATTTTCTGCTATGCGCTCTCTGGTCATAACTTGGCGCATGTCCGTACGACCGGAGGGGTCGCCAATCATGGTGGTACCGCCACCGATCAGTGCAATGGGACGGTGACCGTGGCGTTGCATATGTGCCATGACCATAATCTGTATAAAATGTCCGATATGCAAGCTGTCCGCCGTCGGATCAAAACCGATATAAAAGGTGACCGACTCTTCACCGAGAAGCTTGATAATCTCTTCCTCGTGGGTAAATTGTTCGACAAAACCTCTTTCCTTAAGCACATCATATACGTTTTTCATTGAACACCTCTTTGTATCTATTAAAATCTTTGTTTAGGATTGATTGATATCCAGTAAACTAACCTTAATCTTAACATAAATCAATAATTCAATGCAAATAGGA
Source organism: Eubacteriaceae bacterium (assembly GCA_012522805.1). Taxonomy (GTDB): domain Bacteria; phylum Bacillota; class Clostridia; order Eubacteriales; family Eubacteriaceae; genus JAAYJS01. The sequence continues at coordinate 12,394 of JAAYJS010000032.1, forward strand.
CCAGCTCTGATCACCAGAAAAGCCAACCTGATTTAAATGCTGTCACAGCGCTTTGTAACCTTGTTAAACAGGGGTTTGAATATTTTGATTTTCTTTAACGCAAATCTCATTTTCTGTTGTTGCGACTGGTCCGTAGGCATGCTTTTTTAGAATCTGAAAAACAGAAAGTATGGAGGGGAAACCCTTGCACGAAAATCCTATCATTGGCTAAGATGGACGACAAATTGTTCTCATTTGTTCTTAGGAGGTCTTTTCTTTGCATTGGGTGCTGCTAAAGCAATTCCTTTTCCTTGATTGCCTAACAAAACACTTTAAAACCTCCCTTTACTTTGATATACTATTAAAGCTGTGGAAATTACCACAACTTAAGGAGATCAAATGCTTATCTATATTATTATTATAGTCGGCGGTATTCTCATAGACCAGTTAACGAAATATGCAGCGATCTTGTACTTGGAACCTATTTCGCAAATGCCGTTAATTCCGAATGTATTCCATCTAACGTATATTGAAAATGCCGGTGCTGCTTTTGGGATGATGTCCGGTTGGCAGTACTTTTTAATTGTCTTTTCTTTTTTAACCGTCGGCGCTTTGTGCTATGTTTTTTTTCATACACCGAGGGAACGTCGTTTTATAGCGGTGCGCCTATCTTTATGCTTTATCATCAGCGGTGCTGTAGGCAATTTGATCGATCGTTTGCGTTTTAAATATGTTGTAGATTTTTTGGACTTTCGGTTAATCGGATTTCCCATCTTCAACGTAGCGGACATTTTCGTTGTGCTGGGTGGTTTATTGTTGGCTTACGTTTTAATCAAAAAACCGATTTTAATTGACGTCCTGATCATAGCCATGCAAAAGCCGAAAAAGAAAAAAACATCCTCATCCTATGTCAAAACCGGTCGGCTGGAAGGGCTAAAGAAACAACGATCACGGCCCATAAAAAAAAGACGCCCGGACCAAAAGAGAAATGCTGAAAGACACAAACGTCCTCGAAAAGAACCGCAGGTTTACACCACCATCGAGGATGTGACCAAAAGAGGCCGGATAACCTTCACACCGACACCGCCATCCGATACAAAAAAGAAATCATCAAAAAAATAAGGGAGTCTCACCTCCCGTAGATCATAAAGCCCGTTCAACCATTGTTGAACGGGCTTTGTCTATTGGTCGGATCCCAACACTTTAATCATGTCCAGTTCCGTACTTTTAATATGATCCGATGCCGCCTTAAAGGCTTTCGCTGCGTCTCTTTGCACAATGCCTTCGATGATTCTTCTATGTTCGCCTATTAAGGGACATTTATCGTCGACATTCTGAACATATTCCATGCGAATGCGTTTGGTTTGTTCTCGGATGGAGTTAATTTGTGCGATCAGCTTTTTATTTCCGGAGGCATTGTATAGGACTTCATGAAAGGCTATGTCGTAGTCGATGATACCCGCTTCATCGTTTGCGATGGCGGCTTCTTCAAAAAAGCTGTTGTTCATTTCCATTCTTCTGATATCTTCATCGGTAGCGTTGCGGACAGCCAGCTCTGCGGCTAAGCCCTCCAACACTCTTCTTATTTCCATAAAGTCCACCAAATCTTGTAAGGACATGGGCGTCACAAAGGCACCCCGCCTAGGCAACATTCTCGCTAAACCTTCTAGTTCCAGTTTTCGGATGGCTTCACGCACTGGCGTACGGGATACGCCTAATTCTTCCGCCAATTGTAATTCCGTTAAACGCTCTCCCGGAGCTAAACGACCCTCCACAATCGCGTTTCTCAGCGTTTCAAACACAGATTCCCGTAGGGATTGGTTATTGTTTTGAATCAATTCAAGTTTGTCACGTATTTTTAATGAACCATTTTTTTCTATCATTTTTCCACCAATGTTTGAGTCACAAAAACAAAACTGTCTTTACTGCTAAAAAGTTCTGCGGTTTTTAAAGCAGCCCTTCGATCTGTAAAATAACCAACCATGGTCGGGCCGGATCCGGACATCGTCGCCATCGCCGCACCGTTATCCATCATGCGATTTTTAATGGTTTCTATTTCAGGGTAATGGGAAAAGACGATTGTTTCAAAGGAGTTGCCGACGTATTGAGACATCTTCCGAAAGGAATGCTCCTGTCGTAGGCACTGCACCAAGTTATCTATTGAAGGGTGATGCTCCACTTGCATGAGATCCCATTGTCTAAACGCCCATTGGGTTTCGATATCTATATCCGGTTTTACTACGAGGACACTGCAATGGGGAAAATTGGGCAAGATGGTCAGCTCTTCGCCGATGCCTTGAACCAGAGCAGTCGCATTGCAAACACAATAGGGTACATCTGCGCCGATTTGCACGCCTAAAGCCCTTAAGTCTTCATCGCTGAGGCCTAACCCCCACAAACGGTTTAAACCGCGTAAAACAGCAGCAGCATCGCTGGACCCACCACCCAGACCTGCTCTTTCAGGAATGCGTTTTTTGATGTAAATATCGACAGGCCGTTCAATGTGAAAGGTCTTCCGCATGAGGGATAAGGCCTGTAGGATCGTGTTATGTCTAGGCAAGGGGTTGCCCGTCGTGATCAATCTTCCCTTTGTCCTTACCTCTTGGATATACAAAATATCGGCTAAATCGATGCAATGGTTGACCATTTTCATCTCATGGTAGCCATCTTCTCGAAGATGGACCACGTCTAAAGCCAGATTTACTTTTGCGTACGCTTTTTCCTCTACTTGTGCCATCAGTGCCTCGCATTCTTAAAGAAAAAATCAATGCCTGTTTTCAGCAGCATTCTCACTTTATCAATTTTTGATTGTTGCTTACCGCGCATTCCAAATGCTTTTTTATTATAGCATAGTAACCCCACGGCGATGTATCTAAAATGAAGTTCTTAAGGAGCATTGCACATTGTGGTATAATATTTTTTGAATAGGAGCACACATCATGAAGATAAAAACTTATCGAAGCTTTATTTTTGATTTTGACGGAACTCTAGTCGATTCCATGGGTTTATGGAATGCCATCGATCACATGTATCTGGGGCGTTATGGTATTCCCTGTCCGGAAGGCTTGTCCAATAAAATATCTGGAAAGACCTTTCAAGAAACCGCACAATTTTTTAAAGATTTTTTTGATCTCCCGGATCCGATCGATACCATTATGTCCGATTGGCATCAAATGGCCTACGACCTGTATATGGAAGATGTTCCCTTTAAGCCGGGTGTACCTGAGCTGATAGAAACGCTACGCAGCTTGGGTTGTTCCATCGCGATTGCTACTTCCAATACGAGGGAGCTGACCACTGCCTACTTAAGGCGCCACCGAGCGGAGCATTGGTTTGACGCCATGAGCTTTTCGGGAGAATTGCAAAAAGGCAAACCGGATCCTACCGTTTTTCTTCACGCTGCAAAACTGGTGCAAACGCCTCCGGAAAACTGCATGGGTTTCGAGGACACCCACGAGGGCATTCGCGGTTTAATCGATGCCGGCATGACAGCCGTTGCAGTCGAAGACGAACATCAAGTCTCTCAACGTCAAAAAATATTAAACTTGGCCGATTATTATATAGACGATTATTATCAAATACTGGAGGAGGTCCGCTATGAGTATTCACTTTGATAACGATTGGGAAGATACCCTACAGCCTCAGTTTTCAGAACCTTACTATTTAGAATTGCGAAAGTTTTTGAAAAAAGAATACCGTCATCTTCAAATATACCCCGATATGTACGATATCTTTAACGCTTTTCATTATACGTCTTACAGCGACACCAAGGTGTGCATTATCGGACAAGACCCATACCACGGACCCGGTCAAGCCCACGGTTTGTGTTTCTCCGTTAAACCCGAAGTAAAGGTTCCACCGTCTTTGCAAAATATTTATAAGGAGCTGAAAAGCGATTTGGGCTGCACCATTCCCAATCACGGTTATTTAAAAAAATGGACAGAACAGGGTGTTTTGCTACTCAATGCCGTTTTAACTGTTCGTGCCGGTCAAGCGGCGTCCCACCGAGGTAAGGGCTGGGAGCAGTTTACAGATTATGTCATTCGCCAACTCAACGAACGAGAGAAACCCGTCGTGTTCATGCTATGGGGTAATTTCGCCATCTCCAAATCTGACATGATTACCAACTCCCAACATCACATCATCAAATCTCCTCACCCCAGTCCCTTATCTGCCAATCGCGGTTTTTTTGGCAGTCGTCCCTTTTCTAAGGCCAACGCCTTCTTAACAGAAAACGGGTTCAGCCCGGTGGACTGGCAAATAGAGGCACTCTAATGGATTTAAATTTACTCATTTGGATTCAAAAGTACGCCCAAACTTCTTTAGGCAATGTGTTTTTCTCCCACATCACCCGTTTGGGGGATTATGGCCTTTTGTGGATTTTGCTGACCATCGTCTTTTTAATCCTTCCCAGTAAGCGTCATATCGGAATCAGCACGACCTTATCACTGTTGTGTTCGACCTTGATCGTCAATGTTATTTTAAAACCTTTGGTGCAGAGAACAAGACCATTTGACCTATACTCTCTTCAGTTATTGATCCCAACGCCGACGGATCCTTCCTTTCCTTCGGGGCATACGGCGGCCGCATTTGCCTTTGCAACGGCTTTCGCTTTAAGTTCTGAGGATGTAGCTGCAAAAATAACATTGTTTGCCTTTGCGACGACCATTGCCCTTTCCCGTTTGTATTTATTTGTCCATTACCCCACCGACGTTCTCGGTGGCATCTTGATCGGGGTTGTATCCGGTTTTATAGCTTCCTTTTTAATCGAAGGATACGACAACAAAAGAGCGGGACAATAGCTCGGTCACTCGCCCTCATCGTTCATTCAATTTAAGACCGTCATTAATGTGGGTTAAAGTATGATTTTATATAATAGTAATCGATTACTATTTATCAAATTATCATTTCAAGAATGGAGGACATGATGAAAGGTTATACGATAAAGGAAATAAAAATTGGGGATAACGCAAGTTTCACAAAGACCGTTACGGAAACGGACGTGTACAATTTTGCCGGTGTATGCGGAGATTTTAACCCCGCCCACATGGACGAAGTACAAGCGGCCCAAACACCCTTTAAAACCAGAATTGCCCACGGTATGTTGGGAGCTTCTTTCATTTCGACGGTTTTGGGTGTGCATTTACCCGGACCGGGCACCATTTATTTAGGTCAAGAATTAAAATTTACGAAGCCGGTATATTTTGGCGACACCGTTACCGCCACCTGCACCGTCTCGGAAATCAATGAAGAAAAAAACATTCTGATCTTGGATACAACGGTAACCAACCAAGACGGAGATGTCGTCATTAAGGGGAAAGCAACGGTTATGCCACCGCGCTAAACAAAACTGCAATAAAAAAAACCGGTTTAAACCGGTTTTTTTTATTATAAACATCTGTATGATTTTATTTATCGTGATCTTTCAACCATTTTCCGATGAAAGGTGCCACTTCCCTTTGGGAGCGACCGCTGACAAATAAGCCGATATGTCCTGTGGGATAACATTTAGTTGTCGTATCCAAGGAACTGACATAGTCCTCTAAGGGTTTAGAGGCCGCATTGGGTACTTGGTGGTCTCTTTCCGCATAAACGTTGAGAAGCGGCATATTGATGTTTTTCAAATCTACCTTTTCGCCACCTATTTCCATTTCACCTTTGATCAGTTTGTTCTCTTTGTACATACCATTGATAAACTCTTTAAAGGCTCTTCCAGCTTGATTGGGACTATCAAAAATCCATTTTTCCATGGTTAGGAAATTATCCATGCTGCTTTCGCTGTCCAAGTCATCGATCAAGTCAAGGTATTTGTTGATAACTAGAGAAATTGGTTTTAATGTTAAGAAGCCGGTGTTTAGAAAATCTCCCGGCAAGTTGCCGTAGGCTTCTACCATTTTATCCGCATTCAAGTATTTACCCCATTTGAATAGCAATCCGTCATCGGTCGAGAAATCTACCGGGGTTACCATCGTAATCAGGTTTTTAACTTTTTTAGGATTTAAGGCTGCGTACATCACAGAGAACGTACCACCTTGGCAAACACCTAAAAGGTTAATTTTATCTGTCTTGTGCTCTTTGCAAATAAAGTCAACACAATTGTCGATATACCCTTGAATATAGTCTTCTAAACCGAGATAACGGTCGTCCGGTGTTGGGTATCCCCACTCGATCAGGTATAAATCGGCACCTTCATCCAGTAGGTTTTTGATAAAGCTTTTGTCTTCTTGCAAGTCCATCATAGCCGGTGTGTTGACTAGAGCATAGACGATGAGTGTCGGTACTTTGTTGGCACCTCTTTTAACTCTTTTTGTATAGTGATACAGTGTCAGTTTATCTTCTTGATAAACGATTTCTCTTTCAGTTCTATTCGAACCGTCACCCTTAATATTGACCATGGTTTCCAAGCTTTTCAGCATTTTTTTCTGGGCTTCCATGCCTTCTTCAAATGACTTTTTTATATCTAAAAATTGATTCATTCTAATCTCCTTTTATCCATTCGAATTCCAATTATGCCTTTTTTGCTGGTTTCGCTTGCCCTGCTTCTAAGCTTTCTACTTTTTTCTTCAGTGTTTTCACTTCTTTCTTCAAAAGATAGATCGTTTTATAAACACTGTCGATCTTTGCATCGGTTACAATCGGCGTGGTTTCCAATTGTTTTTCTAACAATTTGTCACTTTCGATTTTGTAATCCATAAAGGCATCGGATAATTTTGCCAATAAAGCCGCATATTCGTCGGTATAGAAGTATTTTTCCAATTCTCCTTCTAATTGACCGCTCCAGTAATCATAAAATTCTTGGAAAGATTTCGGCTGCTCGCCTTTTTTAACCAGTTCGATGTATGCATTGACCGCATCGTCAGATTGGGTACTTGCAATGTTGGTAACGGCAAAAGATGCTTCGGAGAACACCATGATCAGATCGATCATTTTATCTACCGCTTTATTTTGCTGTTCAATCAGCTCGCGATTGCTACCCATCACCGGTGATTTGATAAGCTCTCCGACAGTTTTGTCGTAATTTTCTTTCCATATTTTAATGAAATCATTAAATTTAGCAGGATCTTTGATAGCCCCTTGGGCCAGCGCATTGATCATATCATCCATCGAATTTTTCCACGGTTCGGCAAATCTTCCAAAGGTTTCCATGATAACCTGGATCAACTCATGGGGCGTTTGCACAAACGTTCTGAGTTCCGGTGGCATAATCGGCAATAGATTTTCTTTTAAGATTTTATCGTATTGCTCTTTCAGCTCTTTTGATAATTTTTCCGTTTGCTCTGCACCGGGATCGATATAATATGTTTTGATGTCATCCCAAAATTTATGCATCGCTAAATAAAATTGTTTGGAATTCATCATTTTTTCATAAAGTTCCAAGTTTTGTTTCGGCATCATATCGGCAAACTCCAACGGGTTGTAGGCGTCTGTCAATTCTTGCCATGCTTTTAAGGGCTCAAAATTCTCTGTAAAAGGCATTGCCGTTTTAGACATTTCCATCATTTGATTCCAATTATTCATCATTTGATTCCAATTGGTCATCAATTGTTGTTGCATTTGCATCCAATTGTTCATAGCGGACATGTCGGGAAACACGTTTTGACTTCCCTTCGCATCCTCGGTCGACGGCATCATTTTTTGCCAACTATCCATCATCGTTTTTTGAGCATTCAGCATGTTCATCCAAATATTTTCTTGATTCATCATGACCTCCTTATAAAAGGTACTCATTAAAGGTACTCATTTCTATAGATTTTTCAAGCTGAAACTATACTGTCTCTTCTTTAGAAAAATTTATCCTTTGAGTCACTTTTATTTCTTTCTTCTTGTCTTGAATTTAAGTAAATTTACGAAGTATACTATTATTATAGGACAGCTTTCGGATAAGTTCAACAAGTATTAATTTTCTTCTTTTTGCTATTTTTAGATTTTTGTAGGTATTTTAATAATTTTTTTGCTGTTTGATGCGTTAATTTTTTATTAAACGATAACAAAAACTTCACAATACTACCATTCCATGGTAGCATTGTGAAGTTTTACCAATTTCTGTTGTGTTTTTATTGTATTTTATGGTTAGAAACATTCTAATTTACAATTCGTTTCAATGCCTATTTTTGAGCACAACTATTATAAATAAGCCCTCCATTTTCTCTTCTTAGCTCAGCCTTAATTAAGAATCATTAAGGATTGAGTCCTAATTCGTGATGATTTGCTTGATGTATCGGATAACCATATCCGCAAAGCGGTCAATGTTTTTGATGTAGACGAAATCCTTACCGTAGATCATTTTTTCGGCTTTCAGGTCCTTCTCTCTGCCTGTAAAGACACCTAACACCATCACACCTTGTTGCCTTGCCCGACGCACTTCCATGGCCGTATCGACAATGGCTTCCCTTCCTCTGTAAACAGGAATATCGGTTTGAAGTTTTGCCTTTCCGACCTTGATATCGTTGGGGCGACCGTCGGATAATATAATCAGCACCTTGTTGTCCTCTTCTCGTTTGATGAGCTGCGAGACGATGGTGCGTATGGCTAAGCCGTCCCGGTTGTTGCCGGTACAATGGTATTCAAAAATATTGCTGTTCTCGCTGATACTGTCGTGGTAATCCCTGAAACGTTTGATGACGGTATAATCTAAGAAAGAGCTGAATCCGTTAACCCGATTGGGTATGCCCGCCAAGGTCAGAGCTTGGCTGAGTACGTAGGCCTGTGCAGCCACTTTCGGTTGATTGCGCCGTTGGGACCCGCTGGAGTCGATCAGGATATCGACAACGAAATGTCCTTTGTCGTTATCGATGGATTGAACAAACAACTTATTGTTGTTACTCCGACCCACCCGCCACAGGCGATTGGCAACCAACTGACCACTTCTGGATGAAATCTGATCGGAGGCCTCTTCTTGTACCATGGTGCGAATGAGGGAATCTCTGAGTTTGTTGATATTGCGCTGATGGACCCTTTTGTTGATGTTGTAAGCAATTTCGTTTTTAATTTTATTGCGTTTAATGTATTCCTGTTGGAAGCCGTTGTCGTTCTTCGAGCGCATGACACCGTCGGTCATGTGAATGCGACAGGTTTCGTGGGCATTGCGACAGAGTTTTTGCTGCATTCGCCGCACTTCCTCGATGGGCAAATAGGAATTGCCATAATAGAAAGAAACCTTTTCGTATATCTTTTCCAGGTCTTCTTCTTGAATTCTCAAAACCCGATTGTCGCTGATGGCTCCTGCCGTATTATCCAAACCTTCGTGGGCCAACATACCGTTGGATATGGCCTCCAATAATTCTTCCACCTGCTCGTCGGTTAAACTGTCTTCTTCGTCTTCATAATATTCCTCAAGCATCCAATCGTTGAAGTCACTTTGGTTGAAGTCTTGTCCCTCATAACGGGCCTCCCTCTCCCCTTCTTCGTTGATTTGATACAATGGGAAATAGCGCAGGTATAAATCTTGGATGGCTTTTAGAAGTGTTTCCGTATCCTCGATGTTCTCCAGTTCTTCTAAATCTCTGATCAGGTTTTGTGTTCTATGATCCATGCGAACGCTTTTGCCAATCCGCTTTAAAACGATTCCGTGTTTAACGTCCTCTAAAAGATCGCCGGTGTGCATCTTATAAAAATTCGATACAATTGCCTCATAGGCTTTTTCTCGGATATCCACAACCCCCGGACGCTGGCGGATGACTTTTTCTTCTATCATGATATCCGTAGACAATTGCAATAGCGTCAACAAAACATCCTTATCGAACCCCGCTTGCACTCGGGTTTTGATAAATTTTTTTACCTTGTTCCAATCGATATACAAACGCCTGGCACCGGCCGTCACCGCATGATATAGAGCAACATCTTTGGATATAAAACTCTTTTCGCCGATATCCATGTGGTCATCGTAACGACCGGACACCGTCCACATTAAGTTGGCAACCCTATTGTCAAAATCCGGATCTTCATATACCCATTTTACATTTTGATCTGCCATGGCGCTACATCCTAAAAAATATCTTCAGATGTCCAGCTTTCGCGTATCCGGGTGCGTATGACGTCCTCTACGATTTCTTTTTCATAAATATCAAAAGTTTTTCCCGTAACACCCATGTTCACGGCTAAGACAGGCTTTAAGCCTCTTCGAATCGTGCGTAAACTCCCCATAATACCTCTTAAATCTACCGATTTAGTGGATATTTCCGAGTTCATCGCTTTTTCTTGAAGATCTAAAAAGATTCCGGCAAATTGTTCCAACATCTGAGGCTTGGCATCGGCGAATTCTCCCTGTAGGATAACCATGATGGTTTCTTGATCGATTTTAGGTATATCGATGGTCATAAAACGGGAGACCAAAGCTTCGTTGAGTTCCTTCGTTCCGGCATATTCGTAGTTCATGGTGCCGATAAACCGTGTGGCGGGGTTGAGGGTAATCTTTTCATAACCCGGCACATCGATAATTTTCCGGTAATCCAAAGCGGAGTGCAAGACCACCAAGGCATCGTTTTTAGCCATGTTGATTTCGTCAAAAACACCAAACCCGCCATTAACGGCGCACTCGTAAACGGATCCTCTGCGCAAGCGCACTTCGTTATCGATAAAGGTATCGGTTCCGATTAAGCTGGTGCTGTCGGTATTAACGTGAAAAGACGTATTCCATTGTGGACGTTTAAAAAAATGGCAAATATTGTCAGCCAAAACGTTTTTGCCCGTGGCCTTGGGTCCGACCAAAAGTATATTTTCGCCTTCTAAAATGGCGCAAATGGCCATTTCCCAAATATCCTTTCCATAAAACAACGTGGTTGTTCCGGGAATTCTGTCTTCCAAATTTTTCTCAATAGGATGTTTTTTAATGAAACTTTCGACATCATCCAACAATGCAGATGATACACCCTGTGTCTCTAGTTTTTTTCTCATGACCATCTTTTTCCTCTTTCTAATCACTGGTGATGATTCTTTTAATATAAGTGGAGACAATGTGTGCAAAATGGACAGGGTTTTTGGTGTAGACAAAATCCTTTCCGTAAATACGCTGCTCTGTCTCTAAGTCTGCTTCTTTACCTGTAAACACGCCCAGTACGTAAACCCCTGCTTTTCTGGCTTTTCTGACTTCCGTGGCGGTATCGGCCACACCGTGATACCCGGAGTATAAACCGTGGCGCCTTTGCTTTGGCCCGATTTTTGAAACGATTTGCGCATCGTTGGGGATGCCGTCGGAGAGCACAACCAATAGCTTATTGTCTTCTTTCCTTTTCATCAAACTGTCAACCGCAGCCTTAATGGCCAGACCATCGCGGTTGCTGCCTTCGCATTGATATTCGAAGATGTGTTCGGTTTCTTTAATGGGGTCGTCAAAATCTCTGTATTGTGTAAAGACCGTAACCTGTAACATATTGTTAAAAGAAGCCACTCTGGTGGGCAACCCCGCCGATACTAAAGCAGCTGCCAAGATGTACGCTTGGGTGGAAACCATTGCTTCCCGATATTGTTGGGAAGCGGAGCCATCCAACAATAAATAAATAACAAAGTCGCCTTCCCATTCTTTTTGTTTGCGGACAAACATTTTTCTGGGTTCCGTTCTACCCACACGCCAAGCTTTTCTGGCATTAAAAATACCGACATCCGCCGGGACCAAGTCCTCTTGTTTGGCTCGAATCAAATTGCGCAAAATCACATCTCTTGTTCTGTGAATTGTTTCGCGGTAAACCGTTTCTTTTGCCAAAAAAGCCTCAAGGTTTTTCTCTTTTTGTTTTGTCGCATACTGGATGCGCTTTTCTGCATCTGTACCACTTCTCAAAACACCTTTGGTCACATGCATCAGGTAACCCCTGTGAATGCCGCGACATAAAGCGCGTTCCCTCGCCAAAATCACATCGTCGGGCAATGCACTTTTTCCTTTAAAAAAAGATATTTGTTCCTTGACGTTGGCAAATCGATCGACATGAATTTCGCCACTTGCAGCGACATCGACAGTGCTTTCCTGTTGCTCTTCGAGTTCTTCTGCAAGGTCCTTTTCACCGTGGCGTTTGTAAAACCTCTCCAATGTTTTTTCGATGGACACTTCGCTTTGTCGCGACGGTGCCGGCCCCTTCGGTGGACCATAGCAATCTAAATAAAGCGATTCCACAAGAGCGAGCAAGTCTTTCGTCGTCTCTGCTTCCGCAGCGGATAGTATTTTTTTTACGGTATCCGACGGTGTGGGGTCTAATCCGGCCATGGTTTTAAACAATTGCTTTTCCAAGGGCCAGGCGTTGTAATCATCGGATAAGTGCTCATATAAATCTTGAGCTGCCATGATTTGAAGATCTATGACACCCGGCCTCTCGTCTGTGAGTTTTTTTCCGATATAAGGATAAACCATCAGGCCCAATAATTCCGTCATTTTTGTTACATGGTAGCCCGCATTTCTCTTTTCAAGAATAAACTGCTCCAGCAATGGCCAATCCAGATAGATTCTTCTACCACCGGCGATCAGCCCTGCGTACAGAGCCACATGGTCGGTGATGTATTTTTTTTCTTCTTCTTCGAGTTCTTCCTGAAAATCACCACAAACCGTCCACATGAGATGTGTGGAACGTTGCTCTCGCAGATAGCTTTCGTCTTCTTCGTAGTAGGACATGGTTTACCCCCCTTCCAATTAATTATGTGAATTTTAATGTATAGTATACCACAATTGTCATCCTTCAATCATTTAAAGATTGAGCGCTTACTTGAAGCTTGGTCGATGCTTAAAGGCCACCAATCCCCCATCTTCTTTTTTAATTGGAAATAAAAAGGATACCCCGAAGGGTATCCTTCAAACTGATTCGTATTTTGAATGAGTTTATAAACCGAAGGCTTTGTGAATGGCCACCATCGCTTCTTTTGCGCGTTCTTTATCGATCAGGCAAGAGATTTTAATTTCCGATGTACTGATGGTCTGAATGTTGATACCCAACTTAAACAATGTTTCGAAGAACTTGGACGCGACTTCCGCATTGGCGACGATGCCGGTTCCCACAACGGAGAGTTTAGCCACGCCTTGATCGTATTCTACTTTTTGTGCACCGACTTCAAAGGCAAATTTTTGTGTTAAATCCACTGCCTCCTGTAACTCGTCCACATTCACTGTAAAGGAAATATCATTAACGGATGTGCGATTGACATTTTGTACGATCATATCCACATGAATATCGCCCTTGGCTAAGGTCGAAAATAGTTTAAAGGCGATTCCCGGTTGGTCCGGTACTTCGAACACAGATATTTTTGCTATGTTTTCATCAAGGGCAATACCCCTTACCAATACTTTTTCCATGATTACATCCTCCTTAATGATCGTCCCCTCGGTTTCATTGTATGAGTTGCGAACCACCAAGGGCATTCTGTATTTTTCCGCCATTTCCACTGCACGCGGATGGAGTACACCGGCACCTAAGCTCGCCAGTTCCAGTACTTCTTGATAGGATATCGACGACAGCTTGGTCGCTTCGTCGACAATTCTGGGGTCTGCGGTGTAAACACCGTTGACATCGGTATAAATTTCGCATTGTCTGGCTTTCAGTGCCACCGCCAACGCAACCGCCGATGTGTCGGAGCCGCCGCGTCCCAAGGTGGTGATGTCATAATTTTTGGCAATACCTTGAAAGCCCGCCGCAATGACAATTTTTCCGTCTGCCAATTCCTGTTGGATGCGCCCGGTATCGATACCGGCTATGGTCGCTCTTTTATGCACATCGGATGTGCGGATACCGCATTGCGCACCGGTTAAGGATACAACGTCATGGCCCATGGCTCCAATGGCCATCGCCAATAACGAAATGGATACCTGCTCGCCGGTGGCCAACAAGACGTCCATTTCCCGGCTGGGCGGGTTTTCGTTGATGGCTTTAGCTAAGGCGATGAGTTCGTCCGTGGTATCGCCCATAGCCGATACCACCACGACGATGTCATCTCCACTTTTTTTTCTGTTGACGATGCGTTCAGCGACGCGTTTAATGCGATCGATGGATTTAACCGAACTACCGCCATATTTTTGTACAATTAAACTTTTCATTCTGATTTCTTTTAAACCTTTAGCATTCTGGGATCATTCATAAATTCTTGCATAGAAATAGTTTTCGGTAATACTCTCTATTTCTTTTGCTAAAGCATTCATACTTGCTGCATCTACCGGTCTGGTCCATGCAAAAAAATGACCGTCGGAGATGACCAATTCTTTTCTTCCTGCAATCGTATCTATTTTACCGACTGCTCTTTCCAGCATTTCGTTGTCATCGACATTCACGCGGATGTAATAAGAGCCCGTAAATCCGCCGTTGCCCATTTTTTCGATGCGATTTTTAAAACGGGTCGGTTTCGGACTGATTTCCTCTTTCATGGCGTTGATGATGTACAGCACATCGCCGACTACGGCGTTGGCGGTTGCATCCTTACCGGCGCCCTTTCCGTAAAACTGCAATTCTCCGATAATATCCCCGGTGATGGATATGATATTAAACTCGGAATGAACGTGACTCATAATAGAAGTCTGTTTGAATAATACCGGCTCGACGGTGCCGTAAAAATCGTGATCATCCAAATAAGAATGACCCAAATACTTGATATTGTAGCCGTTGTCTTGAGCCATTTCGATATCCACAGCTCGCACGGATCTCAGAGAACGTTTTGCGATGTCCTCGTCTTTAACAATACCACCATAAGCCAGTGAAGATAAAATAGCCAATTTTCTAGAAACATCAAAACCGTCGACATCGGCGGTCGGATCTGCTTCCGCAAAACCGATGGCCTGAGCATCTTTCAACGCTTCATCGAAATCTGCACCTTCCGAAGTCATTTGAGACAAAATGTAATTGGTCGTTCCATTTAATATCCCTTTGATCTCGTTGACACGGTTAATTCTCGTCTCTTCTTTTAAAGTTTCTATGAGGGGTATCCCGCCGCCAACAGAAGCTTCGTAGCGCAGATAAACGTTGTTTTCAATGGCAATCTCCGTGAGTTCTTTGAAATACTCGGATATGACCGCTTTATTGGCCGTCACCACATGTTTGCCTTTTTGCAATGCTGCTTTAATTTGTTCGTACTCGAAATCCATTCCACCCATTAAGGAGATGACTATCTTAATTTCTGGGTCATTTAAAATCACATCGACATCGGTGACAATTTCCGAATCGGGATCTTTAACCTGTTTTGTAGGATCCCTATCTAAAATTTTAGTAATCACCGATTTTTCATCTATGTTTTTTTGAAATTGACCTTTGTTCAAGTTGATCAGCTCGTAAACGCCGGTGCCAATAGTTCCAAAGCCTAGAAGTCCTAATTTCAACTTTTCACCTCTTTTTGTTTTTGTAGAAAAAACACTTGTTTTTAGATCTAAAGCATTTTATCATAGATAAAGAAACGATTCAATAAAAAAATTGGAGGAATCATGAAAGAACAATACATCAGTACCCGCGGTACACAGGAGGGCTTGAGCGCCTCTTCCGCCATCATCAAAGGTATAGCATCCGACGGGGGTCTCTTTGTCGCATCACACTTAAATCGTATGAATCTTCCCTTGAAAGATTGGTTGTCTTGTAAGACCTACAGCGATTTTGCTCAAAAGGTGCTGTCGCTTTTTCTCACAGATTTCACGGCATCGCAAATTGAACACTGTGTCACACAAGCTTACGAAACCGGTAAATTCAGCAGTCAAGAGCCCGTGCAGCTTGAAGACGTTGGTGACCGCGCTTTTTTGGAATTGTACCACGGTCCCACAGCTGCATTTAAGGATATGGCTTTGACGATTTTACCGCATTTAATGACCACTGCGCTTAAAAATGTCGGGGCGGACCACCGTGTGTTAATTTTAACGGCTACTTCCGGGGATACGGGTAAAGCCGCCTTGGAGGGCTTTAAAGATGTGCCCGGAATTGGCATTGTGGTGTATTACCCTAAAGATGGTGTCAGTTTGGTTCAAGAAAAACAGATGATCACCCAGGAGGGCGACAACACCAAGGTGGTGGGTGTTGTCGGCAATTTCGATGATACCCAGACCGGTGTCAAATTGATTTTTAATAACGAAACAATCAAGGCGCAATTGATGACACAGAACACCGTTCTGTCTTCGGCCAATTCCATCAACATCGGGCGTCTTTTGCCTCAAATTGTCTATTATTTTTACAGCTATTTTGAATTGGTGCGTCGAGACAAAATTGTCTTGGGCGACGCCGTCAATTACGTTGTACCCACCGGTAATTTCGGAAATATTTTAGCCGGCTATTATGCCCGTAAAATGGGTTTACCGGTCCATAAGTTCGTATGTGCGTCCAACAACAATTGTATTTTGACCGATTTTATCAACACCGGTGTTTATGATACCAAGCGCCCATTCTATAAAACTTCGTCCCCCTCTATGGATATTTTAGTTTCCAGCAATTTAGAGCGCTTGTTATACGACCTGTGTGGCGAGGACGCAAGCGTTGTCAAAGGTTATATGGATCTTTTAAACACGGAGGGTGTCTACCGCATTGATGAGGAGCTTCTCGGCAAGGTACAAGAACTTTTCTATGGCGGATTTGCAGACGAAAATGCCACAAAAGACGCCATTCGAAAAACTTTCGAGGAAAAGAACTATTTGATGGATCCCCACACCGCCGTTGCCAATGCGGTTTATGAGGCCTACGTGCAAAAAACCGCAGACAACACCCCGGCGGTCATTTTATCCACTGCCAGTCCTTTTAAATTTTCCCAGAGTGTTTATGAATCTTTGTACGGTGAAAGTCCAGAAGATATGGATCCCTTTCAACAATTGAAAGAATTGTCGCAACAAACCGGAGTGCCTATTCCAAAACCATTGCAAGATTTAGAAACGAAACCCGTTCGTCACCAAACAGTCGTAGATAAGCAAGATATGGCGACGGTTTTAGAAAGTATTTAGGAGGTGTGCGTGATGGATAATACCATTCGTGTCAGAGTACCGGCAACCACGGCAAACCTTGGAGCCGGTTTTGATACCTTGGGTTTAGCCTTTAAACTATACAATACCTTTACCTTTGAGGAAAAAAAAGACGGTAAGCTCACCATACGCGGTGTACCGCTCCATTATCAAAATGAAAGTAACTTGGTCTACCGCGCCATGTTGGAGGTTTTTAAAAGAGTTTCTTATCGGCCAAAGGGGCTGTACATTCATTCCGAAGCGGACATCCCGGTGGGGAGAGGGCTCGGTTCCTCTGCCACCTGCATCGTCGCAGGATTGGTTGCCGCCAATTTAATGACCAATACGCCCTTGGAAGGCAAAAAACTTTACGACATTGCCGTCGAGATGGAAGGCCACCCGGACAATATCACACCCGCCATGTTTGGTGGATTGATAGCCGCGGCTTCTACCTACGAAGAAACTTTTTATTATAAAAAGAAAGTGCACGATAACATCACTTTTTACGGCATCATACCGGATTTTAATTTGGCCACTTGGGAAGCCAGAGAGGCTTTGCCCAAAAGAGTATCCCACAAGGATGCGGTCTTTAATATTTCCAGAGCTGCCATGACTTATCTCGCTTTAATAGAAGGGGATTTACGGACGTTGGGTGCCATGGTCGACGACAAGTTGCACCAACGCTATCGCAAAAAGCTCATACACCGGTACGATGATGTCACGAAGTTAGCCGGGCAGGTCGGCGCTGTTGCCACCTGTATCAGTGGTGCCGGCCCCACCATATTGGCCATGGTACCGGCCAAGGATGACTATTTTGCACAAAAAATGACCAATTATTTGAATAAGGAACTACCGGGATGGCAATTAATCCATCTCGAGCCGGATAATGTCGGGGTTTGTGTCGGTTAGGTTGCTATGGAACAAGAATATTTAATTGTGAACAAAAAAATATTGCCGGATTATTTCAGCAAGGTTCTGAAAGCCCGCAATTTATTGGAAACCGCACAATGCCGGTCAGTGTCCGAAGCGGTCAAACAAGTGGGCATCAGTCGCAGTACTTATTATAAATACAAGGACTACATCTTTGCCCCTTCCGATAAAACCGGCTTAAAAATGACCCTTGCCTTGAGTCTCAGCAATCGAAAAGGGGTGTTGTCCGACGTGTTGAATACCGTCAACCAACACCATTGCAACATCATCACCATTCATCAGGATATCCCCATTCATCAAAGCGCTTATGTGACTTTAACCTTAGACGGCTTGGAGATGACCACCACGGTAGAGGAATTGATCGGGGATTTAACCGATGTGGAAGGGGTCAACAGCGTTAACCTCGTTACCATGCAAAAGGCATAGTGTCGTTTCCGAATCTCAATCCCAACGACTATAAAGGAACCCCATGATCACCTACAATTATGAAATCGAAACCTATCAAAGGGAAGTCGCCGTTAGCAGCTATATGGAAACCTGTGTAGACATACCAAAGTTTACGGGTTACTGCAGGCAATGTCCCCATTACCGCAAAAACTGGGCCTGCCCACCTTTTGACTTTTCTGTTGAAAAGCTGTGGCATTCTTACGAAACCCTGCGACTCAGTGCAAAAAAAATGATTGTTCCACCGGAACTCACCGATCGTACCTACGAAAAGGATGCCTTCAAAGAAATTTGCTCCAATCTACTGGTGCCGATGAAACAAGCACTGCTTTCCGAGCTGATGGCTTTAGAGGCAAAAACACCGGATAGCTTGGTGCTTTCCATGGGTACTTGCGATGCCTGTATCCAATGCACCAGACTCAACAAGAAACCTTGTAGAAGTCCCGACCGTTGTCGGCATTCCATCGAATCTTTAGGTGGCGATTTGAGCAAAACCATCGAACATTATTTCAAAGAGAAACTCATATGGCCAAAAGAAGGACAATTGCCGGAATATTTCTTCTTATTGGGAGGGTTGCTGATCAAATAAGCCGGCTGACTTCAATACCGAATACAAAAAATAAAAAAACACATCCCACCATACCTTTACAGAGGTTGTTGGATGTGTTTATTTTTTATGCCGCTATTTTAGAAAGATGCAGACATTGTTGTCTCTTTAATCCAATTAAACGCAGCACCGCTTTAATAAAGCAGGCGCCGTAAGCTAAATCTCGCATGGTGTTTGTTTTCTGCGAAGTGTATTCCACCGATAAGAGGTGGAAGAGTCGAGCGATATCTAAATCCGTGACAGCAAATCCCTTCATACAGGGAATTTGATAGTCCAATTCGCTGAGGTGATAATGCAGTTTTGTTTCGTATACCATGTGTTTCAGAGTTGCGGTTTTCCAAAGAGCGTTGTAAAAGTGGTATTGACAGAAGCAATCTACCAAGAAGTGGCATAAGATGCCAAGTTTTCTGGAAAACTCTTTTTCTTCCATCCATTCCGTCGCCAATTCTTGAACCAATTCGTTGATAAAGTTTCCCGCTTGTAAAAATCGATGGTCGAAATCGTAGGTGCTCTTATCGATATCCGGTATAATGTTACCGTAAATGAAGCTGGCTTTATTGATGGTTTCGCCGGTTAATATTTCCGCTTCCCAGTGGAATGCCTTTGCCAATGCATAATGGGTGTTTACTATCATGATGTTCCTTTAAAATTTTATTCTTCCCTATCTTAACGGAATAACCGCCGGAAATCCTTAAAATTACATTTTTTTAATTCTTTAAGAATTAAAAAAGATCCCTCAGGCTGATCCGATGGATTCAATACACTGCATAGGCGTGATGCATTTTTCGACTCAGAGCCAAACGTTCAACCTATTTTTGTTGCTGTCGAGCGGTATAAAACAAAAATTGTTGTGCCAATCCGGCATAGTCTCCCCAGCGTTCCCTGGCCAAGGCATAGCCGTTTTTTTCCGTCACGGTCTCTAAGCGATATTGTTCCTTGAAAACCCGCTTGATCCACACGTCGTGGGGACATACCTCATAGCGATGAAGCCCGAAAAGTAAAATACAATCCGCTACCTTACCGCCAACTCCATGGATAGACATCAGCATCTTTCTGGCCTCCGCTGTGGACATTTCCTTTAAGGACGCTTCTCTGATTTCACCCTTGGCAAATCGTTCTGCTGCATCCACCAAATACCGGTCCCGATAACCCACACCCAAAAGGCGCAATTCTTCACAGGATACTGCCGCCAGTCTTTCCGGGGTGGGCAAGGTGTAAAAAACCGCGCCTTCATGGTGGATCGGTACACCATAGGTTGTACACAAAGCGTCGACCAATTTCTTGATCCTCGGTATGTTGTTGTTTTGGGAGAGAATAAAACACACCGTCATCTCCCACAAGGGTTGTTTGAGAATGCGTATGCCCTTGCCTTTCTCTAAAGCACGGGCCATGGGCGTATCGGTGCAGAGCTCTTTTAAGTAAGCGTCGTAGTCTTCATCCAAGCTTAAGTAATGGGTCCAAAAAGAGAGATCTTCCGGTGGGATAGCCTTGAAGATCAATCTGTTTTTTTCCTGTTTTGCTTTCAGTACCCGCTCCCCGACAACCACGGTCAACCAACCCTTTTCGACGGTGTATCTGAAGTTTTGTCCACTATCGAAGGTCTTGATCAAATCGAAGCTATCGGGTACATGGATTGCTAAAGTCGATGTTTCTTTCACTTGATCCATTACTCAAGGACCTGTTCCACAGTGTCGATGGTTGCTCCGCCCAAACATTCATCGCCGTCGTAAAGAACCACTGCTTGTCCTGGGGTAATGGCCCTTTGGGGTTTGTCAAATGAAACGACTAAACGGTCATCCTCTACCACTACGTGTACGCCCTGATCCGGCTGGCGGTAGCGAAATTTAGCCGTACAGGTAAATGCCTTGGCCTTTGCTTCTCCCCGAACCCAATTCATACCTTGGGCGGTCAGTCCCGTGGCATATAAGGCCGGATGGGTCACCCCTTGGACGACATACAAAATATTTTCAGCTAAATCCTTCCGGGCGACAAACCAAGGTTCTCCGGTTCCGGAACCGCCGATACCCATGCCTCGACGTTGTCCCAAGGTGTAGTACATGAGGCCCTCGTGTTGACCAAGAACTTTGCCCGTATCTAAATGGACGATTTTACCCGGCTGTGCCGGCAAATATTGCTTTAAAAATTGCGTAAAATTACGCTCTCCGATGAAACAAATGCCGGTGGAATCCTTTTTTTGAGCGGTGATCAGGCCGTGTTTTTCCGCTATTCGACGAACTTCGGACTTGTCTAAATCCCCAATCGGAAATAGGCTCTTGCTCAATTCCCGTTGCCCGATTTGGCATAGGAAGTAGGTTTGATCTTTGTTCCGATCCACCGCTCTGAGCATGGTGTATTGGCTGCCATCTTTGCCAATTCTGGCATAGTGACCTGTTGCCAAACAATCTCCTTGAACCACTCCCAATGCGTAGTCTAAAAAGCGTTTAAATTTGATTTCTCTGTTACACAACACATCGGGGTTGGGGGTTCGCCCCTTGGCGTATTCATCTAAAAAATGCGCAAAGACATTGTCATAATACTCTTTGACGAAGTTGACAGTGTAGTAGTCGATGCCTATCACTTCGCATACCCGCGCCACATCTTCATAATCTTCGGTGGCACTGCACACCCCGTCTTCGTCTGTTTCTTCCCAATTTCTCATAAATAGTCCGATAACATCATAGCCCTGCTCTTTTAAAAGCAGGGCTGCTACGGAAGAATCGACACCACCGGACATTCCGACGACTACTCTCATGGATATCCTTTCTTTTTGACAAAACACCACCCTTAGCCGGTTCTCAAACTCCGGTTAAGGGTGGTTCCGATTTTATGCTTCTTGCATGGCCTGCGCCATATCCTTTGCTAAAACAGCCAGCTTTTCTTGATCTTCCGGCTGAACACCACTTTTAATTAAAACCATGGGTGATGCCACATCTGCTTTTGTTTCTTCAATAAATCTTTCAAATTCTCTGTCGGCACCGCAACTCCAAGAGTAGTTGCAGACAAATCCCAGTTTGTTGTTTTTAACCTTCACTTCCGACAATTTGTAAAGCATGTAAGCCATTTTAGGGAATATTTTACTGTAGTAGGAAGGTGCTGCTAACACAACCCCTTTGGTCACCCAAATATCCGCAATGGCATAGGAAATATCCACCCGACTGAGGTCGTACATTTTAATGTTCCGAACGCCTTGTGCCTTCAATTCATTGGCCAAGATTTCTACGGCATCTCTGGTGTTGCCGTACATGGTGCCATAAACGATGACAACCCCTTCTTGTTTTTCGCATTTTGCCAATGAGGTGTATTTGTTCAAAATATATTCGGGGTGGGAGCGCCATACCAAACCGTGAGCCGGACAAATGGTTTTGATTTCGATCGACGCCAATTTATTCAAAGCTCTTTCTGCTTGCCCGGTCACTTTGCCTACAATACAGGCATAGTAACGATTGATACTGTCTTCATAGCTTTCATAGTCGTTTTCGTCATCAAAGATGCCTCCGTTAACAGTACCGAAGGAACCGAAAATATCCATGGAAAAGAGGGTTTTTGTTTTGGTCTCGTAGGTCACCATGGATTCCGGCCAGTGAACCATGGGGGTCATAAAGAATTGTAAAGTGTGTTCCCCCAAGGGCAGCGTTTCGCCTTCTGCCAGTTCGTGGACATTGTCGCATACATTAAAGAAATTGCCGATCATGTCCACACCCTTTTTGCTGGCGTAAATGGCCATATCCGGATAAACATCCCGCAGGGCTAAAATTCCGGAGCTGTGATCCGGTTCCACATGGTTGACGATGAGATAGTCTACCTGTTTGTCACCGATGACTTCTTTAATATTGTCGAGGAATTCGTTGGCTTTAAATGCCTTAACCGTGTCGATCACGGCGACTTTGTCATCATTGATGATGTAGGCATTGTAAGCGACGCCCTCTTTTTCTATGTTCCACAAACCTTCAAAGGCAACGGTTTCTCTGTCGTTGACACCTATCCAATGAATGTTGTCGAATACTTCTCTTGTTTTCATATGAACTCCTTAGTATTTTAAACTGGTCCGATCGCCTGAAAAGTAACTTACCTTTTGATTACTTGTTTAAGGTATCAAAAACTTCTTGAAGCAATCGTCCTGTTTCTTCTTTAACCGGGTTACACCCCACAACGGGATCCCTAAATTTTTCTTTAATGGCAGCGCATTGTAATGAACCAAAATGCTCTTCAAAAGCTTGCATAAAAAGTTCTCGCGCTTTTTTGACATTTTCTCGGTTGTCCGGCAAGGGATTGGCGTAAGCTGTACTTAAAGCTGCCAAAGCACCCATAAAAGCACCGCAAGTCAGTTCTTTGCCAAATCCACCACCAAAAGCCGCCATGGTATTCAAGGCATTTTCATCTAAGCCTAAATTTTCTATGTCGTTAGCGACGCGCAACAAAGTTTCAGCACAATTGTAATGATGCTCCTCACCCTTGCCGCTATTCATATTGTCGTATTCTTTTACTTTGTTTTTCATATCTTGCCTCTTTCTCAGTATACACTTAATTATATACCCTTTTGCGTGTAAAAACCATAAAATTATAGGACTTGCTTGAAATCCTTAACTATTATTGGACAAATAGTGTATCATAAAGAGAACTTGTAGGTTGCAAACGCGCGTTCAGCGACCACAACTATTTTATAGATCGAACATTGCGATAGGAGAAATAATGAACACCTACGAAGAAAAAAACGCACTCTTGTTGGAAGAATTTAAAGCCATTGCCTCGATACCCAGAGGGTCTTACAATACAAAAGCCATTTCCGATTATTGTAAGGACGTAGCGAAACAAGCGGGGGCTGAAGTGTACCAGGATGCGCTTAACAATCTCATCATCACCATACCGCCATCCCCGGGCTATGAAACATCCAGCCCCGTTATTTTACAAGGTCATTTGGATATGGTCTGCGAAAAAACACCGGACAGCGAACATGATTTTTTAAAAGACGGTATCACCTTGATCTTTGATGGCGATTGGCTACACGCGGATAACACCACCTTGGGTGCGGACAACGGCGGCGCCATTGCCATGGGGCTTGCACTGTTAAAGGACCCGTCGGCGTTGCACCCAAAGGTTTATCTGGTCTTTACCACGGAGGAAGAAGTCGGCATGGAGGGTGCATTGGGCATCGACCTGAGCCCGGCTCAAGATGCCACCATGCTGATCAATTTAGATTCAGGAGAGGAAGGCGTTTTTATTACCGGATGTGCGGGAAGCGTCGCTCTCAAATTTTCTTTACCCTTTGTGCGCACCGAAGCCCAAGGCTTACACCTTCAATTGGAAGTCAGCGGTTTAACCGGAGGCCATTCCGGGCTAGAAATACACCACCAAGGTGCCAATGCCTCTATTTTAACGGCTACAGTCTTGAGTCTTTTAAAAACACCCTATCACCTCATCAGCATCAATGGCGGTACAAAAGACAACGTGATCACCACCGAGGCGCTGGCCGAATTGGTCATCCAACCAAAGGACCTCTCTGCATTTCAAGAGGAGGTTCAGAGTTTGGAAAAAAGTATGCAAGCGCTGTACACTACCAGAGATCCGGATTTAAAATTTGACTTGAAGATTTTAGAGGAAGGCCGCTTTGCTGTACTACCCCAAGAAGACGCCAAACGCCTAGCCTTCTTTACGACCCACGCCCCCAACGGCGTTCAAAAAATGAACGCGTCCATACCGGGAATGGTGGATACCTCCCTAAACTTAGGCATTACAAAAACCGAAGCAGACCGCGTGCTGTGGCATTACCACCCCCGTTTCTCACAGAGCGTAGAAAAAGACGCGCTGATCCAAAAGATGCAAAACTTAGCCGACTATCTCGGTATTGAGGATGAAGTTTTAGGTTGCTCTCCGGGATGGGCCTACCGGGAGGACTCCACTTTAAGAAACTTGATGACTGAAGTCTATCAAAATCTTTTCGATATAACGCCTCAGATCACCACCATCCATGCCGGTTTGGAATGTGGGATCTTATTGCAAAAACTCCCCCATTTGGACTGCATCTCCATCGGCCCGGATATGGAGGCGATTCATTCAGCCAAAGAGCGACTGCACCTGCCGTCTTTTTACAGAACCTACCACTTTTTGAGAAAAACCTTGGAGGCACTCCGATAAATGAATTCGCTGAAATTATTGATGATCGATAACTACGATTCCTTCGTTTACAACTTGGTTCGTTATTTTGAGGAGTTGGGCATTGCCATGGACATCCTGCGAAACGACCACCCGGATTTGCAGAACAAAGACCTCAGCGGGTACGACGGTCTCGTCATCTCGCCGGGTCCCAAGTCCCCCACAGAGGCCGGTTTTTGCCTGGATGTGATTCAACGCTATAAGGGACGAGTTCCCATTTTGGGCATTTGCCTCGGTCACCAATGCATCGGCCATGTCTTCGGCGCATCGGTGGTCAAGGGTCGTCGACCGTACCACGGCAAGGTTACGGAAATTTCCCACAAAGGGACCGGACTTTTTAAAGACATTGCCCTGCCCATTGCTGTAACCCGCTACCATTCCCTAGTGGTGGAAAACTTACCGGAAGAATTGGAAGTCACCGCCCTTACCGAAGACAACGTGGTGATGGGCATGTGCCATAAAAACTACCCCGTTCATTCCCTTCAATTTCACCCCGAAGCAGCTTTAACAGAAGAGGGCCATGCCCTATTAAAAAACTTTTTGGAGATTTGTCAAACCTATGCAGTTTAAACTCATCACTTTAGACCATTACGTCAACCCGGTGGATGTGGCCGCCCTTTTTGCCCATGAGACGGACAGCATTTTCTTAGACTCCGCTCAAGCCGATTCGCCCAAATCGGAATACACCTTTATCGGCGTTCGTCCGATTTGGCGGTTTGTATCGAATAAAGGCCAACACAAGCTAAACGGAAAGCCTTTGCAACACCCGGGCGATTGCTTTGAAGCTTTAGATGCCTTGCTTTCCGACATGCCCCTAAACTTTAAAAGTCCACTGCCCTTTGTGGCCGGTGCCATGGGCTTTTTTTCCTACGAAGCGGCTAAACAATTGGAGGAACTGCCGGATACCGTTACCCATCCCGTCACGGTGCCGGATGCCTACTTCGTGCTTTACGACAATTTGATTATTTTTGATTTGAAAAACAAGCAAATCCATCTGACCGCCCTTGGTCATTTCGAAGATGCGGAGACTTCGTTGAAAAATATCCGTGCTGTTTTAGAAAAAGTGACACCTTCCCCTCCGGTTATTTTGCCGGAAAACCCTAAGGTGTTTCACTCCAATTTTGACCGGGAAACGTACATCGAGGCGGTTGACAAGATGCGCCACTACATGGAGGAGGGAGACACCTACATCGCCAACATGACCCGCCAGGTATGGTGTGACAGCCCGGAGGACGGCTTTACCCTTTACCGCCAATTGCGTGAAAAAAACGGTGCACCCTTCGGTGGCTATCTCCATGCCGAAGATTTTGAGATTTTATCCTCCTCTCCCGAAGCTTTTTTAAGGATTGTTGACAGAAAAGTTGAGACCCGACCCATTAAGGGGACGACACCGAGAGGTGCGACTGCAGAGGAAGACCGGTACTATAGGGACCTTTTAAAAAATTCGGAAAAAGACCATTCGGAATTGTTGATGGTCGTGGATTTGGAGCGCAACGACTTAAGCAAAGTGTGTGCGCCCCACACCGTGGAGGTCACGGAGCTTTTTCAAATAGAGAGTTATGCCACCGTCCACCATCTGGTTTGTGCCATTACCGGCACTTTGAAACCGGGTATCTCTCCGGTCATGGCAGTGCGCGCCTGTTATCCCGGCGGGTCCATCACCGGCACACCCAAAATCCGGACGATGGAAATCATCGACGAGCTGGAGGGCACCTCCCGCAACCTTTACACCGGATCCATGGGGTATTTCGATTTAAGGGGCAATGCCGACTTTAATATCATTATCCGAACCATCTTAAAGAAGAACGGCAAAGCCTCCTTTGGAATTGGCGGCGGTATTACTTGGGAATCCGACCCGGAGAGCGAATGGGAAGAAACCATCGATAAAGGGCGAGCTTTAATGGAGGTCTTATCATGCGAAAAATAGAAATCAATCCAAAAATCATCTCAGCGGATGAGGGCTTTTATTTCGGTAAAGCTGTTTTCGAAACCATTTTGTGGTTGGAGCAACCGGTTTTATTGGGAGCACACCTAAAGCGAATGACCGACGCCATGAAAAAACTGGATATCCTCGCCTTTACCGAAACCGAAAAGCAAGCCTTAGCCGGTTTAATGCAGGAAAAAAATTTGAAAAACCAAGCGGTCAAACTGGTGGTCAGCGATGCAAACTTAGTGGTCAGTACCCGAGCCCTCACCTACACCCCTGAAACCTATGAAAAAGGATTTTCCCTTAAAACCTCCGCCATTCGGCGCAATGCCTCTTCGGAAGTTGCCTTGTATAAAACGGTGGGGTATTTGGAAAATATACGCGAACATCGAAGCGCATTGGAACAAGGTTACGACGATATGTTGTTTTACAACGAATCGACCCAACTCTGCGAAACCGCCATCGCCAATATATTTATGGTTAGTGAGGGAGAGATTTTGACACCACCGGTCTCCGCCGGGCTGCTGCCGGGCATCCTCAGGCAGTGGGTCTTGGACAATGCCGATGTGCAGGTGAAAATGCTCACCCACGACGATGTCATGGCGGCTGAAGAGTTTTTCATCACCAATAGTTTGATGGGGATTATGCCGGTTAAAGCCATCGACGACAGGCCCCTTGTTTTCGGCGAAATTACCAAAAAACTTCACAATACATATCGCGCTTTTATCCAAGCCCATTACGCTTAAACAGAAAACGACACCCGAGCCTTTCGACATAACTCGGGTGTCGCTTGATTTTTATATTTTTTACTTTATCAAATTGCCCCGATAGCCTTGGATACCACCTAGATCTATAACCAAGTTATAACCTTGCTCTTTTAAAATCACTGCAGCCTGTGCAGAGCGATTACCCGATCGGCAATACAATAGAACCGGTGTTTTTTTGTTCGGCAATTCTTGATATGCCCTTTCCTTCAACTCATCGACGGGCAGTAGGAGAGAACCCTCCAAATGACATTGACGGTACTCCGCTTCTGTCCGAACATCGAGCAAATAAACATCGGGGTTTTCTTTTTTGATAGGCTCCCCACGGTTGATGTCCCACGTATAAATCTCTTTATTTTCCGCTGCCGTTGCAAACAGCGTCATCTCCTTAAGTTGGGTATTATCGTCTGAATCTTTCGAATCGTAAGCGATCTCGTAGACATCCCCAACCGTTGCCGGATGCTCCAAAATGTTGTCAAAGGTTTCAAGAGCCGTCGCCTTCGATCCTTTTACGAGCAGCAGGACCATTTGCCCACCTTCCCCTTGAGACCAGACAACCCCCTTGTCGCCTTCTTTCTTCTTGTCAACGCTATTTTGACAGCCCACCAGAGCTGCAATCAGCAGGGTTATCATCACGATTATAATGATCTTTTTCATTTTACTCCTTTTACTGTCAAAGAGGTCATAAAATATTTTATAATTTAATTCAATGAGATCTATGACAAATTTAATGTGGGAATCTATTATTGAGATCAACTCTTTACCGGCGGCTATCTGCTATGCCTCTGAGCGCAGCGAAGCGAAGCCAACTTGGTCGTTGGCATGTTGTATTGACAAATAGTTAGGCAAATTCCCAACAAGGTTCAGCCAACAGTGACTATGGCATCATTGAATATCCAGTTCGATACCTTCGTCCAAGTTATGAGGCACCGGTTTGCCGTTTTTCTTTCTTTGTCGGACACATTGAGTCAACAGATACTCAATTTGTCCGTTGATGGACCGGAAGTCGTCTTCTGCCCAAGCCGCAATCTGCTCGTACAACTTGGTGGACAACCTCAAGGGTACTTGCTTTTTTACCGACGACATCAGTACAGGCTACCGCTGTTAACGATTGGCTGTGCGTCTTTATTGCCGCAAAGGACAACCAGCAGATTGGAGACCATCGCCGCTTTTCGTTCTTCGTCCAACGCGATGATGTCATTTTCATTGAGTTTGTCTAAGGCCATTTCAACCATGCCGACGGCTCCGTCTACAATCATTTTACGGGCATCTACAATGGCGGTGGCCTGTTGACGCTGCAACATAGCCGCCGCAATTTCCGGTGCATAAGCTAAGTATGTAATGCGTGCTTCAATAATTTCCAAACCGGCATCTTCAACTTTGCTTTGAATTTCCTCTTTAATTCTTTCGGCAACAATCATAGAAGACCCTCTGAGGCTGCCTTCGTCCGGTTCGCCATCGCCGGTGGTATCGATGTTTTTCGCCACATCATAGGGGTAGATGCGAACGATGTTGCGCACGGCGGAGTCGCATTGTAAGGACAAATATTCTTTGTAGTTGTCCACATTGAACACCGCTTTGGCCGAGTCCACCACACGCCACATCACAGCAATGCTGATCTCGACGGGATTACCCAAGACATCGTTGACTTTTTGCCGGCTATTGCTCAAAGTCATCACCTTTAAGGACACTTTTTTAGTAGGGCGTTTCAGATCGTCTAAATCAACCTGTGTACCACCCTTACTTTTGCTGTCGACATCGGAGCTTTGTCCCAATTTTGTTTTTGCCGCCGGGTTGATGGCCAATGAAAAGGGATGAACGTAATAAAAACCGGGTTCTTTGAGTGTTCCCGTATATTTCCCGAATAAAGTTAAGACCAGTGCCTCCTGTGGGTTAATCATTTTTAAGCCTAAGAAAGGCACCCAACCGATACAGACCCAGATAAGGCCTAAAGTAAATAGGACAGGCCCAATGATGGTCCAAGTTAATAGATTTGCACCTATTACGATCAAACCGATTGCCAATAGATAAAGCCCACTTAATAAGATGAGCATCCCCATTCCGTTTCTTGCGTTTAAAGTTTTTTCTTGCATAGCCAACCTCTCATTTGTTTTGATATGTATATGATATCATTTTGATATCAGTTTTTCAATCATACCGCATTAAATAAATAAATACTTTTATAGAAGATTGGCTCGGTGGTTTGTTTTATTTATTGATTTCCATAAGAGAATAATTAATTCGTTGTCAACACAAGAACACGCACCCATAACAGAAAAAATAATCATAATAATTAATACAAATTTATTGGAACAAATAGTCTCAATTGCTATCCAAAAATATTCCAATAACTAAGCAACTAGATATAAATTTTTACGGTCTATTAAAATCTCAAAGGGTTGATTATAGAGATTATTAATTGTCTGAATATTCTCTATAAATGGTTTTATATATGCATTTTGCTTTTTAATAAAACTTTTCAAAGTTGTTTCCGTACGCTTTTGTCCATAATCACCAAGTTTTTCTGCCGATTCTATCAATTGCTCATCGAGTGTGCCTTTGCTAACAATCGGTACCTTTGCTATTGTTTCACCAACAATTTTATTCGCTCCAGATAAGCCTTTCAGAAAATGTGCTTGTACTGAAGTTTGTGTAGCTCCTTCTAATTTTTCATAGCATGACCCATACAAAAATCGATATTGATGATTATAATTTTCCATTTTCTGAATAATGCTATCGAGATAATCTTTTTCATAATTCTCTAACAACATTACTTCTAAGAAAGAAGAGTAAGCATAAAGATATAAAGCTATTTGATAATCTTTAAAGTCTAATTCCACTTGCTCGAGTTGCTTTTTTACATCTCGATCAATATGAATTATTTTTTTCTTTCCCATTTTTCTTTTTATCTGTTTTCTAATAAAGTCAATTTTTCTTACGGAATCTTGTTTGATGTCCAGCACTTTTATATGGGTAATAGTTTTATATTTTTCATTGTCCCAATTTAGTTTATAATTACTATAGACTTCGTCTAAGAATTTCAAATCCCCCATTAACTCTGAGCGCTCTTTTTCAATTAAAAAATTAAGAATCTCCTGTTGTAATTCGAGTACATCATCTAATTTATTCTCAATATTAGAGAGTGCAACGGCCATAAATAACTTAACAGGATCAATTGATACAGGTAGTTTTTCTATCGGATTGAGCCTTGCTTGAGCTAGTCCTACTGATCCATTCGGTTTCGGTATTAAAACTGCACCCATATAACCAGAACCGTCCTTAAATTGGGCTAGTTTCCCACCCTTTGGTATGGTTACTCTGTAAATATCACTTACAGACTCACCGCCATTGATTAGATTTTGAAACAAGTCCATTACCGGTTCAAATGCGATACCCAAAGATGCCACGTTTTCTAACGGTAAACTTTTATATCCCTCTTCACATGGGTTCTCTTCTATCGATAAAGGCGAGATTAATAAATCGTCCAACACTTCAACCATTTTATTTTTTTCATTGAGCATACCCGTTTCTTTTTTAATTTCGTTTTCCATCATCAAACTCCTTACAAAACTCTCATTTTAGTATTTCCAACTTTCAAGAAAGTATCTTAAGCAAGTCTAAAAATGCTTCATTTACTCTCTTTTAAGCCAATACAGCAAACGTCACCCATAACCAAAAAACAAAGATATAAGATGAACATACATCTGTCTTATTTCTTGATAAAGGATAATGTTCTCAAAACCGGCAATTCCCTCAGATCAGAAGGATGATTGCAGGTTAAATCAATCGTATAACGCCGATGAATGGCGACAGCATTAATGCGATTAAAGCGATAAATAACGAAGTGCAAATCAATGACATCTTTCCTTTTTTTATCTAAAATTTTCTTTATTCTTTACTGCATCCCTACTACGGATACCATTTGGTATCATCTGTAAAACAAGCAGACAAACTTTATTTAAAACTCCACATCAGTGAGGCTCTTAACCCTTCTTGCTAATATTTTACACTAAATAAAGCCACAAATCACCAAAAATCAACCTTTCTGCAAATAAAAAAGTACCTACACACGTTTGTGTAAGTACTGTGTTTGATCGTTGTGAACGGTTTAATGCCCGCCGCATTCACCGCGATGTTGATGTCTGTTGCAGACGGATCCCGTCGATTCCAATGTCCCTTGTAGGTAGGCTTCCACCGCTGTTTGTGCGTCTCCGCTTGCGCCGACAATCACCTCGATGCCTTTTTCATTAAAAATATTGATCGCACCGGCACCCATGCCACCGGCTATGATGACGTCAGCACCTCGATCGTTTAGAAAGTTCGGCAAGAAACCGGGTCTGTGTCCGGGATTCTCAATGGTTTCGCTACCGGAAACTTTGTTGTTTTCGGTCTCAAAAATCATAAAGCTTTCGCAATGTCCAAAGTGTCCCGCCACCATACCGTTTTCACTGGCTACTGCAATTTTTTTCATATCTTTCTCCTTCATTTTTTTGATATCTCTCTTATCGTTGGCAACGTCGATATTTTTAAAACGTTGCGCATTTCATAAATTTTTATAGAGTTTTCTGCTGTTTTTCTTTTCTATCCTCATAGTGTCCGAAAAGCCTACAACTTATGACTCCTATTGACTTTCTTTTGTTACAATCTTATTTCTTGACCTGTTGAAATATAGTCGATCGCCTCACCCATGATGGCCTTGAGTCTTTTATAGGGTTCAAGGCCTGTACAATGACCGGTGTAATACTTTGCTTTCGTATCGAGGAGGTATTCTCCGATGGTATCAATGACCTTGTTACCTTCTGCGGTACCGCTGAGATTGGATAAATGAAAACCGCCAATCACAGCGTCGGGCATGCTGCCCTTCAGCTCGCTGTAATGCTCGAGGATATTGACAATGCCCTGATGGGCACAACCGGTTATTAATACTATTTTGCCATTTTCCTCGATGACCAAATTTTGTTCGTGGACAAAGTCATCTTCCACTATTTGTCCCTGGCGCTCGACCACCAAGCCCGATGGTTGTTGCGGCTTTTTCTGCGGAACTTCGGCAAATAACCAAAGTCCATCATCGATAGAATCCCGGTTGGATGTAAAAACCATCTGGGGATGGTTGTCGAAGCCTTCATCGAGACCGACTTCGTATTTTCCACCGGATTGCCTGAGAGCGTAGTGTTTTTCAAAGGCTTGCCGGCGTATATAGATCTTTGCTTTGGAATTTTCCTCTAAGAATGTCCTTAAGCCCCCACCGTGATCGTAATGACCGTGGGAGATGACGAGATAATCGATATCCGAGATCGAAACACCCATCTTTTCAGCATTCTCAAAGAACAATGGGCTGGCTCCCACATCAAACAACAATCGATGCTTTTGCATTTCTATATATAGGCTTAAACCGTGTTCGCACCCGTACATTTCCGAGTCCGACGTATTTTCAACTAAAGCTTTGATCAACATTTTTTACATATCCTTTCCCTAAGAGAAGTCCCATCGTTTTTTGATAAACTTCCCGTACCGCCCTTCCGGAAATACAATCGACGTCTACGATCAGCCGGCCGTTGTTGATCGCCTTAACAGCTTCGGTATCGTAGGGGATTTTACCGACAAAGGGCAATCCCGACTCTTCGCAGAACTTTTCAATTTTTTCTGTGTGCTTTGGGTTGATGTCGTATTTATTGACACAAATGGCGATTTTGGTTCCAAACTTTGCCGCCGTGTTGACAATACGCATCATGTCGCTAAACCCCGATGCAGTCGGTTCCGCTACGATTAACACTAGGCTCACACCGCTCACCGATGCGATAACCGGACAGCCGATACCGGGAGAACCGTCGATGATGGCCAAGGGCACATCGCCTGCTGCACGCCTTATTTGTTTTTTAACCTCCGTTACCAGCTTACCGGAGGTACCGCTACCCATTTTAAGTTGTGCGCTTGAAAACGTCTTGTGTTTGTCTTTGTACAGCATCAATTCGCCGGCTACCGCCGGCACCAATGCAACTGCCTTTTCCGGACAGACAGCGACGCAAACCCCACAACCTTCGCAAGCATAGCGGTTGACACTGTGGGTTTCTCCTTGAACGATGGCATCGAAGCGACAATGTTCTCTGCACCGGTCGCAGCCGGTACACTTTTCAGGGTTTATTTTGGCATGGGGCATTCCATAATAGTCCGTTTTTTCGGGCTCGGATTGCCACCCGGCAACGAGGTGCAAATTAGGGGCATCGACATCGCAATCGGCATACGCCTCGGCCTTTGCCAGTTTGATAAATGCACTTGCCACGGTGGTTTTACCGGTGCCGCCCTTACCGCTCAGAATGAGCAATTGTTTCACTATGCACCTCCTTTTGAATTGTTTTCAACAAATCTGAAAACATCGCGCGGTATGTCTCATCTGTTCGAACGGCAATTTCACCATTGGAGTTGAGCTCTGCCAAAATATGGTCAAAGGGAATGCGGCTTAATATTTTGATCTTCTTGTCTCGACAAAATGTTTCCGCCGGGTTTTCCGAATCAATGCTCTTATTGATGACCACCCCATATGGGACATCCAATAATTGCACCAGCTCGTAAACCATCTGAAGGTTGTGAACACCGAACAAAGTCGGCTCTGCTACCAAAACGCAATAATCCGCACCTTGTATGCTTTCCATAACTGAACAAGCACTGCCGGGTGGGCAGTCGATCAACGTCCAATCCTCTTTCTGAGTCGGATTGTTTGACAGCAATAGTTTGATAATCGGTATACCTGAGACTTCGCCGATGTTTAAGATACCGGTGTGTACCGTTACCCCGTCGGAGCTTCCCTTTTCGATATTGCCGATGACTTTGTTTTCCTCGGTCAAGGCTTTTTGCGGGCACAACAAGCTGCATCCGCCGCAGGAATGACAAACCTCATCAAAAATAAATAATTTGTCTTTGATGTAGGCAAGGGCGTTAAATTTACAAAACTCAACGCATTCTCGACAACCGTTACAAAGCTCGGCGTTCCATTTCGGAATTTTAACCGCTACCGGCTGCTTTTGAGTGTTTTTCGGCTTGAAAAACAAATAACCGTTGGGTTCCTCCACATCGCAATCGATGTAGGTTGCCGTTTTTGCCACAGCCGCCAAATTAACCGATACCAGTGTTTTCCCTGTGCCACCCTTACCGCTGAGCACAGCTATTTTCATTTAATGACCTCCGTGAAACCCTGCGTGGATTTCATCTAAGATTGGCAATCGGTTGTCTTCAAAAGCTTCGATATTGGCCTTTGCCGAACCGGGCATACTTTGATAAATTTGAATATCCGCAGCCTTCAAGACATCCGCCGCATTTTGACCACATCGGGGTGTCAGCAAAGCGTGGATTGCATAGTCCACAATGATTTGTACCGCTTTAATGCCGGCACCGCCGGAACTGGCGGCCGCCGCGTTATCCACAAATGTATTTTCTTGTGTATCCGTGTTGTAGATCAAAAAAAAAGGTGCGCGTCCAAAGGACTCGCTGACAGGAGCCTCTATGTTTTTTTCGTCCACAGGTATTGCTAATTTCATTGTATTTCTCCTTCTCGTAATCAACTCTCATCTAGACAGATCATGCATTCGCTTTAATTGGGAGCGACACGCCGCCACGTCTCGATGTGTGGCAACACAGCAATATTTCGTTGATGCCATGGCTATCTATCGATATTTTCGCAACTCTTTTGCCTTAATCTTCCTTTTTTTCGCAAATTTGTTTTTTGCGTCTGTGGCAACCATGGCCGCATCCCTTTCCAAATTCCTCACACAGGCGGTACTCACCGCCCTTTATGGACAAAACCTTTCCGTTTACCAAGGATTCCGCCAGTTTTTTTCTGGCTTCAAAGTAGATGCCTTGAACGGTACTCCGAGCTATGTGCATTTTTTGAGCACAGGCCTCTTGTGTAAAACCTTCTAAATCGATCAACCGGATGGTTTCGTATTCGTCTACGGTCATGTTGACATGATTTTCGCTAGATGTTGGTGTGTCTAAAGGTCCAAATTGACTGCTCTCGGGCAAGCAACAAACTTTACGCCATTTTATGGGCCTCGCCATCTTATCCTCCTCAAGTTATCGGCATATGCCATTTACTTTATTCTAACGCTTTTATGGCATATGTCAATAACTTTTTTTTGAAATTGCAAATAGACTGTATCGATCAGTCCATCGTGGGGATCTCTTCATAACTCATCTGAAACTTGCAGTGTACTCCAAATCTGCCTTGGATCATTACTTTTTCAATAAAGACAGAGTTAAACCAAAGCAGCGCACAAAAAAAGTAAGACAGATTCTTCAAGGCTCATTCCTAACGAATCTGTCTTTTTCAAAGTTTCAAGCTGTGTGTTCATCGGGTGTTTTCATTCTAAACTGCATCACCTCAGGTGTCGCTGGCCCATCAGAAGTCAAAACCCTGATTGCCGCTATTCTATTTCTTTTTCCAGTCTTTACTCGTCGCTTTCGACCTTTAATGTTTTTTGCAAATAATATAGGGAGTTCATCGCTTCCATCGGGGTCATCTCCTCGATGGATAAATCCCTTAAACGCTCCAACACTTGGCTTTCCTCGTCGCTGCGAGGGGGAATTATATTGAAAATATTCATTTGATCGTCGATAAAATCCGGCTTTTCCACCGCCAGAACCCCTTCTCGATAGGCGCTCTCGCTCTCATCCAAAACCGAAAGGATGTCCTCCGCCCGATCGGTAACGCTTTTAGGAAAACCGGCCAAACGGGCCACTTCGATTCCGTAGCTTTTATCCGCCGAACCCTTGATCAATTTCCTTAA
This sequence comes from Eubacteriaceae bacterium, assembly GCA_012522805.1. Lineage (GTDB taxonomy): Bacteria > Bacillota > Clostridia > Eubacteriales > Eubacteriaceae > JAAYJS01. The sequence goes on from JAAYJS010000032.1 coordinate 48,842, forward strand.
AAAGAGCACACCCTCGGCGGTTTCTTGAACGCGGATGCTGTAATTGACAACACCGGGTTTGGTGTTTTCCAATTCGGTCAATTCGTGGTAGTGGGTCGCAAAAAGCGTTTTGGCACCTACCGTTTTTTTGTCCCACAGGTATTCCACCACCGCCCAAGCAATGCTGATGCCGTCGAAGGTGCTGGTCCCCCGACCGATTTCATCTAAAATAACCAGAGAACGCTCGGTTGCATTTTTTAAAATATTGGAGACCTCGTTCATTTCCACCATGAACGTGGACTGTCCCGTAGACAGGTCGTCGGAGGCACCCACTCGGGTAAAAATGCGATCGGTTAAGCCGATAAGGGCACTGTCAGCCGGAACAAAGCTGCCGATCTGGGCCATTAAGGTGATGAGGGCCACTTGGCGAATATAGGTGGACTTACCCGCCATATTGGGTCCGGTAATGAGCATCACACGGCATTGCTCCACATCTAAGTTCGTATCGTTGGTAATAAAATTACCTTGACCGAGGAGTTTTTCCACCACGGGGTGTCTGCCTCTTTCGATGAACAGCACATCGTTCTTGGTCACTTCGGGTTTCACATAGTTACCGAGAATAGCAGCCTTGGACAAAGCGTACAGCGTGTCCAGCTCTGCAATTTCCGTGGCTGCATTTTGGATGTCCTCCAACTCCTTTAAGACCTGTTCCCGAATATTTGCAAAAATCTCGGCCTCTAAACGAATCAGTCGCTCCTCCGAGCCTAAAATTTTGCCTTCCAGTTCCTTCAGCTCCGGGATAAAGTAACGCTCCGCATTGACTAGGGTTTGTTTGCGGATATAGTCCTCAGGGACTTGATCCATATAAGACTTTGTGACCTCAATGAAGTAGCCAAAAACCCGATTGTATTTTATTTTTAAAGTTTTAATGCCGGTTCGATTTCGCTCTGATTCTTCCAAGGCTTGCAATCGATTTTTACCACCCTTATTGAAGGAACGGATATCATCGATTTCTTCGTGGAAACCATCGGCAATGACATTGCCGTCTTTTAAAACAAAGGGGGCTTGGTCATCAATCCCTCTTTCGATTAAGTCGGCAATTGTATTCAAAGAGGGTTTGTCCTGCAATTGGTTTTGCAGATGCGGTGCATTGAGAGTCATCAGGAAGCTTTTAATCTTCGGTATGGTTTGCAAAGATTGTTTTAAGGCCAACAAATCCTTGGGGTTAGCATGGCCGATGGCCAGCTTGGCGCCAATGCGCTCCAGATCATAGACTTTTAACAATTGTTTGCGCAAATCATCTAAAGCGGTGCTGTGTTCCGTCAACTCTTCGATCTGCAGTTGTCTGTTTTGTATTTCCGATAAATCCAAAAGAGGGGCTTCTATCCACCGGCGCAGCATTCTGGCGCCCATGGCGGTTGCCGTATGGTCCAGAACCCATAAAAGCGATCCTTTTTTGTCGCCACGACGCAGGGTTTCCGATAATTCCAAGTTGCGACGCGTTGCCCTGTCCAAAAGCATATACTCTTCCGCTTTGTAGTAGCGCAAGTGGTTGAAGTGGTCCAGGGCGCGCTTTTGCGTTTCGTCTAAATAAGCCAACAAAGCGCCGGATGCCCGCAAAGCGCCTTCGTGGTCTCTCAGTCCCAAGGCATCTACGGTAAAGACATCGAATTGTTGACACAGGCGTTTTTCACTTTTTTTCACTTCAAAGTAATGGGAAGGATAGACGTTGATCATGGCGCCCCATTGTTCTTCCACCGTATTCACCCAAGCTTTTTCTTGGTACAGTGGTGCATTGACCAAAAGTTCCGCAGGAGATATTTTACCGATTTCATCCAAGCCTCTGGTTAAAACCTGTGATCCGGTGATTTCCGTCGTATAAAACTCACCGGTGGATAAATCCACATAAGCGATCCCCAATTGGTTTTTACCCAAATGTAGACTCATGAGGTAGTTGTTTTCCCTAGCGTTTAACGCCTTTTCGTCGGTGATGGTACCGGGGGAAAGCACGCGAACGATATCCCGTTTCACGATGCCTTTGGCTTCCGAAGGGTCTTCCATTTGTTCGCAAATCGCCACTTTATAGCCCTTTTCGATGAGTTTGGCGATATAGGACTCGGCAGCATGGTGAGGAACGCCGCACATGGGTGCCCGTTCTTCTAAACCGCAGTCTCTGCCGGTCAGGGCAATTTCCAATACCTTTGCCGCTTTAATGGCATCGTCGAAGAACATTTCATAAAAATCTCCAAGACGAAAAAATAAAATCGCATCGGGTACTTTTTCATGAATTTCCAGATATTGTTGCATCATCGGTGTCAAACCCATGGTTTCCTCCTTTCCGTCGGTGGTTTAAACCGCTTCTCCCTTAAGTGAAAAACTATTGGTTTCCAGAATTTTAACGGGAATAATTTCCCCGATGGACTGAACACCCGCCGTGAAGTTGACCAATTTCCCGTTAAAAGTCCTCCCGGTTAAACGGTCGGGGTTGTTTTTGCTTTGCTCCTCAACCAAAACCTCCACAACGCGATCCCGATAGGCTTGATTGATATCCCAACTGATGGCGTTGATGGTGGCCATTAAACGGTTGAGGCGGTCGTGTTTGATGGCGTCCTCGATTTGATTATCCATGGTGGCCGCCGGCGTCCCGCTTCGCTTGGAGTACATAAAGGTAAAGGCGGCATCGAAGCGACAGTGCTCGATGACCTCCAAGGTGTCCTGAAAATCGCTTTCCGTCTCTCCGGGAAAACCGACGATGATATCCGTGGTGATGACCACATCGGGAATTTTAGCGCGAATTTTATCCACCAAGTCCATGATGTATTCCTTGGTATAGCGGCGGTTCATGGCTTTTAAAATCGCGGTACTTCCGGATTGAATGGCTAAATGGATAGAGGGACATACCTTATCGCATCGAGCGATGGCGTCGATGACCTCATCGCTGATGTCCTTGGGGTGAGAGGTCATGAAACGGATGCGACGCAAGCCTGCCACCTCGTTTAAATCCCGAAGCAAGTCGGCAAAGCGGTAAGTCTGTTTGAGATTCATCCCGTAGGAGTTGACGTTTTGACCTAAAAGCGTTACTTCCAAGCATCCTTTTTGCGCCAAGGCCGTTACTTCGTCGATGATGGCCTCGGGCTCCCGGCTCACTTCCCGCCCTCTGGTGTAGGGTACAATGCAATAGGTGCAAAAATTGTTGCAACCGTTCATAATGGTCACGTAGGATTTAAAATCGTATTTATGATCCACCGGTAGGCCTTCGATGACCTCCGGGTTGTCGTCCCATACCTCGATCAGGCGCTCATTGCTTTGCAGATAGTTCATCAACAATTGGGGAAATCGGTGTAAGTTGTGGGTGCCGAAGACCAGATCCACTTGCTTGTAACGTTTGCGGATAGCATCGACTATTTCCGGCTGTTGCATCATGCAGCCGCATACCGCCAACACCATGTCGGGTTTTTTGCGTTTGATGGCTTTAAAAGCACCCAAGTTTCCATAAACCCGAACATCCGCATTTTCCCGAACTGAACAGGTATTGATGATTACCACATCGGCACTTTCCGTATCTTCCGTGGGCACGTAGCCCATTTGTTTTAATAACCCGGACAATTTTTCCGAGTCGTTGGCGTTCATTTGACAGCCAAAGGTCATAATCTTATAGGTTTTTTCCATCTATATCCAAGGACGGTTAATCGGTCCTTATTCTCCATTCTAAGTTTTCAATGAGATCCCCGGCGGTTAAGCCGGTTTCACCGTATTTTTTCGCATAGAGGTCGCCGGCTTTTCCGTGATGATACACGGCGGTGGCAACGGCAGCAGTCGTCGCCCCCCTTTGGGCGACAACGGCGGCAATCATTCCCGCCAAAACATCGCCGCTACCGGCGGTAGCCATGCCCGGGTTGCCCGTGGGGTTAAAGTATACGAGACCTTCCGGCCCAAGGGTTAAACTTCTGTAACCCTTCACCACCATCAGCGCCTTGTGCTTCTGTGCCCATTCTTCGGCAATGGCCAAGGTGTCTCTCCGACAGGCCTCGGCAGAATAGCCGGTTAAGGTTGCCAATTCTCCAAGATGGGGGGTTAAAATCGGCACTTTATTTTTCTGTGTAAAGCGCGATGCGGTTTTTTGATAAGGGATGAGACCGTCGGCATCGATGATGACCTCTCCGGTAAAATCCGTCAATTCTTCTAAAAAAATACGATCGTCTCGATTTCTTCCAATGCCCGGTCCAAATAAAACCGTGCTTGTTTTCGGTTTGAGCATGGCCACACTTGGGGCCGTCTCGTAAGCTTCCACCATGATCTCAGGTCGTGCTTTGATCATCACTGGGTCGACAACGGTTTGGGGCACGTATAGGGTCACCAAACCGGCTCCGGTTTTAAGAGCAGCCGCTGCCGCTAGCAAACCGGCTCCCAACATCCCCGAACTTCCGGCTACGACGGCTATGGAGCCGTAATGGTATTTGTGGGTGTTTTTTCTCCTTGTTTGAGGAAAGACCAAATCGGCTTTTGTGGTCATCAACCGCCGGTGTTGGACGGTCTCTTGTAGAATACCGATGTCCAGCACCTCCATTTCGCCGCAAACGTCGGGGCCATCCCCCAACAAATGGCCGGTCTTGATGTTTTGTATCGCCAAGGTGCGTTCGGCAAGGAGGGCTGTACCTAAACAAAAACCCTTTTCACCGTGTAAACCGGAAGGTATGTCCACGGCAATGACGCGTCGCCGGCTGCGGTTGATCGTTTTGAACAATTTTAGGATTGCTTCCGGAAGGGGGCGCTCCTTTAAGCCGGTGCCGAAAACACAGTCGACGATCATAGTACAACGATCCAAAATATCGGACCATAGGTCTTCTTGTTTTTCAAGCCCCAAGCCGATGGTGCCGCCGACGGCCTCGTATCTTTTTTGATTGAGGGCATTGTCCTCGGATACATTTGTTCCGTCGCCGATGATCCACAGGGCACAGTCCATTCTTTTTTCCTTTAGCAACCGGGCGATGACCAGTCCATCACCACCGTTGTTGCCGCTGCCACACAAAATGAGAACTTTTTCATCGCGGTTTGCACATTTTAAAATCGCTTCAGTGCAGGCCTCTCCGGCTTTTTCCATTAAATCGATTCCCGGAATGCCGGACGCGATCGTATCGCGATCCATTTGCGCCATTTGTTCGGGTGTAACGATGTTCATCTTTGCTCCTTGATCTAAAATACAAAAGGATTGAAAAAAAAGAAGTAAGGTCCGCCCTTACTCCCAGTTTTTTATTTTTCCGTCGGGATTGCCGGCAGTTCTTTCAAACTTTCGGCTTCGTTGCGCCGGACATTGACAGAATAAATGTGTTTGATGCTATCCGGGGTCAATTGTACGCGATCCGCTCTGTTGTAAACATCTTCTACAACAAAGGACGCCGTCAAAAATACCATCACCGAAGAAACCAAGATATAAACAAAATAGTCTCTAAAGCCCAAGGAACGATGTTTTTTAACCCTTTGCTTTTTTTCTCTACGACTTTTCTTGTCGTTTTTATTCTTCATCGGCGTCTTCCTCTTCCCAATTGTGCCAAACTTCCTGCACGTCGTCCATATCGTCGAACATCGCCAACATTTTTTCCATTTTTTCTGCATCTTTTTCAGACAGTTCGGTGGTTGTGGAGGGTACCATGGCCACTTCGCCACTCAGCACCTGGTAGTCGGCTTGTAGGGCTTCCAAGACATCGGGAAATAACTCCGGTGTGGTGATGATCTCGTAACCTTCTTCTTCCGTAACCATATCCTCGGCACCGGCATCTAAGGCTACCATCATCACGGACTCCTCGTCGACATCCTCGGATTTTTCAATATAAATAGAGCCCTGACGGTTAAACATAAAACTGACACAGCCGCTGGTACCTAAATTTCCGCCGTTTTTATCGAAAGCGTGGCGTACCTCTCCCGCTGTGCGGTTTTTGTTTTCCGTTAAAGTCTGTACGATGACAGCGACCCCCGATGGCCCATAGCCTTCGTAGGTAATTTCTTCGTAGACGGCATTGCCCAACTCGCCGCTGCCCTTTTTAATGGCTCGCTCGATGTTGTCGTTGGGCATATTGGCTGCCTTGGCCTTGGTGATGGCGTCTCTGAGTTTCGCGTTCATTTCCGGATCTGTGCCGCCTTCCCTCGCCGCAACCGCCAATAGTTTTCCCATTTTAGTAAATATTTTTCCCCTAGCCGCGTCTTGTTTGGCTTTTCTGTTTTTAATGTTGCTCCATTTAGAATGCCCTGCCATGCCTTCCTCCTCGCTATCAAGTTTATTTTTGAATTACTGACATTTTATTATACCACAAGTTTTTCCGGATTCAAGATAGGGCTACGGCTACGTAGCTTTCTTCCAGTTCTTCTATTTCAGCTTGCCCACTGGTTTCATCGACGGTCTGTGCGATGAAGTCTTCCAGCCGATCGCTGGGTATTTGCAAAGCTAAACAGACGTCTTCTTCAAAGATTTCTTCAAAGGGTGTGTAACCCGCGCCGGACAAATAAAAGCTGTAACTGCCGTATAAATTGTAATGCAGCCGCACCCGCACATGGGTGGATACTTGCATCTTTACAATTGGCGTGCTTTCAATAACCTGGGTGGCCACTCCGGAATAGGCGCGTATCAAACCACCGGCACCTAGTTTCGTCCCGCCGAAATAACGGATCACCACCACCAATACGTCCGTGAGATGAAATTGATGTATCACTTCTAAAATCGGGTTGCCGGCTGTTCCCGAAGGTTCGCCGTCGTCATTGGCTTTTTGACGCACAGGATCGGTATTTAAAACATAAGCGTAACACACATGGGTAGCTTTATAGTGTTCTTTACGGTTCTCCGCAACCCGTTCGGCCACTTCTTCCTCTGTGCTGACAGGGTAAATCCTTGCGATAAACCGCGATTTTTTAATGTCGTCTTCCGTTTCCATTGTTTCTAAAATTGTGTAATAATCTTTCATCGCATATCTCCTCGTTTAGTATATCACGGAGAACCTATGGGAACCATTGTTTTAAGAGATTCTTGATTTTTAATCGCATCTTCATTAAAAGATTGTAACCCGTGCTTGCTTTAATACACCCATAGGCGGCAAACACAGGGCAATTCTCTTGCAATTATCGGTTTTTCGTTGCTTTATGTGCGCTTTTTGGTATAATAAAAAACATACAATAAAGGAGAAAATCATGGATAATGTGAATCATCAGCCAACGCGAAAAAAGCTAAAACTCAGCCAACGGATTCTATTAAGTCTTATTATTCTAATAGCCTTAGTCGGCATTGCCAGTATGGTCCTCTTTGCGACCATGCTGAAAGAAGTTCCAGAATTAAATCCGGACAACTTTATCTATTCTGAAAACGCCAAGATATATGATATCAACGGCGAGTTTTATCAAGAACTTCAAAGTAGAGAGCTGCGTGAAAATGTCTCATTGGATCAAATCCCCGAGCATGTGCAAAACGCTTTTATTTCTATAGAAGATCAACGCTTTCGCAAACACCACGGCGTCGACGCCCTGCGTTTCGGTCGTGCGGTTTTGGAAACCCTCACCTCCAGAAGTTTAGAAGGACCGGGCGGCTCCACCATTACCCAGCAGCTGATTAAATTAACCCATCTAACCGATGACAAAACCATTTCCAGAAAATTTCAAGAAATGGTCCTAGCCAATAAATTAGAAAATATCTACGATAAGAATCAGATTCTAGAAGCCTATCTCAATAAAATTAATTTTTCTCAAGCTTGGGGCATCGAGGCCGCATCCAGGGTTTATTTTAATAAAAACGTTTCAGAAATAACCGTCGCCCAGGGAGCCGTCTTGGCAGCCATGCCGCGCTTGCCTTCCTATTACACCCCCTACTCCTATACGGAAGGGGACAACCCTGAAATGCAACTGCACGAGGATGGACAGCCGGTTTACAACGAAAACAATAAGGAACGGGCTTTCTTAGTGTTGGACAAAATGTTGGAATTGGAGTACATCGATCAAGGCCAATTCGATCAGGCCAAGGAAGAGGTTGCTACAGGTAACATCGGCTTGGTTTACAACCCACCCCAACACAACTACTCCTATTTCACCGATTCGGTTTATAGTCAAGTGTTGGCAGATTTAAAAAGTACCTATCATTATACCGACGAAGAAGCCTCGGATTTATTGCTCAACGGCTCCTTAGAGATTTTTTCCACGGTCGACCCACGCATTCAAACGATTATGGAGGAAAAATCCAGAGACGAAGGGTTGTACCCGGCGCAAAGTGCAACTGCCGCTGAAGCCTCTCAAGCAAAAAGTGGCGAAACTGGGCAGCCGGTCAACTACATTCCACAAGTCGGGATGACGGTCATCAACAACGAGACCGGTTATGTCTCCGGCATCGTCGGCGGTCGAGAGGAAAAAACCAATTTATCCATGAACCGGGCGACTCGCCTTTTCCAACCCGGGTCCGCCACCAAACCGTTAACGACCTATGGACCGGGTATCGATACCGGCGCCATTACCTTAGGGACTACTTTTGAAGATATCCCCATCGATTATCAAGGTTGGCAACCGGGCAATGCCGACGGCGGCTACGCCGGACCGACCACCGTGCGTGCCGGCTTAGCCCAATCTAAAAATATCGTCGCTGTCCAAGCCTGTGTGGTTACGGGTGTCAATACCGCTGCAGAATACGCAGAGAAACTCGGTTTAGAGGTTGTCGAAAAAGACGAGCAGGACAACACGGATTTAACCCCTGCGGCTTTTGCTTTAGGTGGTTATACCCACGGTCAGAGCAGTCTGGCCATGACTTCCGCCTTTTCGACCTTCCCCAATCAAGGAAATCGCATCGAGCCGACTTTCTATACCAAAGTTGTGGACAGAAACGGTAATATCATTTTAGAAAAGAAACAGAAAAAAATTCCGGTTTACAAACCTCAAACCGCATTTTTAATCACCGATGTTCTCAAACAAGTGGTACAAGGGGGCACCACTAACATCGCTATTCCCAACCAACCGGTAGCGGGTAAAACCGGTACCACCGACGACTACCGACACGCTTGGTTTTGTGGCTACACCCCCCAATACACCATGGGGGTTTGGTACGGTTATGACAACAACGTCGTTGAAGTGGGCGATCAGACCTACTACTTAAATATCGATGTGGCCGGCGGTTCCATGCCCGGACCGGCAGGGATGTTCCAAGCTGTGATGACCGACGTTTCGGCACCCTTGCCAGCGGAAGACTTTCCCCAAAGTCCCGGCGGTTTGGTCACGGCTGATATCGACCGCATCTCGGGTAAGTTGGCAACGGATTTAACCGCACAGGATCCCAGAGGTTCGATGGTTATCTCGGAAATGTTTATAGACGGAACCGTACCCGCAACCAGAGACGATTGGCATATCGCTGTCAACCTAGATATCTCGACCAATGCCTACCCCAGCACTTTTTGCCCCAAAGAATTGGTTAAAAACGTTGTGCGGCTCAAAAAGCCCACCAACCGTTTCCCCCAGGGGATCACCCCCATAGATCCGAACTATGTAACGCCGGACGAAGTGCCCATTTTGGCACCGCCGGAAGGTTACACCTGTCCCTTACACGCTTCGCCCATCGATTCCGGGCTATCCGACACCTTAAAGATTTTTGTAGATGGGCAGCCCCTTAACAAAAAACTGGATTTAAAAGTCGGACAAGCCATTACCTTAACGGTAGAAGGCCCCAACAACGAAGCGACCCAATTTGCTATTCACGATGCCTTGGCAAAATTGGAACCCCAAGGTAACACTGCCGTCATAACAGCCAATGAGCCCGGTAACACCAAGATTACCGTCACACAAGTGGTCAAGGATGAAGGCGGACATGAACGCGCCGCATCTAAGGAAATCGAAGTGGCTATTGTGCCCTAAACCTAAAAGGTGATGCCTTAACATTCTCGTTATATGTATACAAAATAGAGTTTTTAAACCGAGGTCTGTACACAGATTGAAACAAAGATACTGTGTGCAACCTCGGTTTTTAATGCCTCGAAATACCATCATAAAACTACCCTTATCTTTGATTGACAGAATCTTATAACTTTGTTATACTTATTCAACAATATTAGCAATATCAATGCACGGAGGTAAGTATGTCAGATTTTATTAAACCCAGCAAAGTATTACTTTTTTTGAGTGGTGTCGCAGCACCCAGTGTCGTAAAAGCGATTATGGCCAGTCCAAAAGCCCGCGAATTAGCCGTTAAAGGTGTCGCTAAAGGTATGAAGTTCAAAAATGAAGTAGAAGTGGCTTTCCAAAACATCAAGGAAGATGCGGAGGATATTTACCACGATGCAAGACTGGAAATCAACGGGGAATAATATCCACGTATGTCGAACTTATGAGTACATCTTAAAATCTTGTCACTTTAAAGTAATGTCAATTTAACCGTATGCTTTTAAAAAAGAATACCATACCCGAAATGTTGTTTTTCTCGCCGAAACATCTCAAAGGATAGCTGGTTACCTTCATTTCGGGTTCTTTTTTTATTATAATATCAATTCAACCATAGGAGGATTTCATGAAGTACCGTATCATTTATGATAACGGCGAAAGAATTCGTCTGCGTTGCGGACAAAACACCTTTACTCGGGAACAGGGTTACGGTATTGCCGCAGGTTTGCGCAGAATTACCGGAGTCGAAACCGTTTATACCAATCCCATTAACGGCAGTATTTTAATATCCCACTTCGGAAAAAGTAGACAACGTATTCTAGACTATGTCGCTACCTTGGATGTCAACGGTCTTCCCCAAGACGACTGCCACGAATCCCAGGCTTCATGGCAAATTACGCAATCCTTTAAAGATCAGATCATCTCAAAAATATTAACCAGAATTTTTGTGCGCCTTTTTGTCCCGTCTACCGTGAGAGCCATCTTATCGATTCTTAAAGCCAAAGATTTTATTGCCAACGGTTTAAAAGCACTAAAAAATGGAAATCTCAATGTCGATGTATTAGATGCCGCCTCGGTTACCGCCGCTATGATTCAAGGCGACTTTATCAATGCAGCATCCATCATGTTTCTACTCGATATTTCCGAAGATCTCTCCGAATACACCAAAGAAAAGGCACGAGATGCCCTTAAACACTCCATCGTTTTAAACTTGGACTGGATTTGGAAAAAAGAAGGTGACACGGAAATCCGTATCCCAATCTCTAAACTGGATAATGGCGATATTGTCATTACCAGAACCGGCGCCATGATTCCCGTCGACGGCACGGTCACCGACGGTTACGGAACCGTTAACGAAGCCGCCATGACGGGGGAATCCATGGCCGTGGAAAAGAGAGTCGGTGCCACCGTTTATGCCGGCACTGTAATGTCCGAAGGGACTTTGTACATTCAGGTTAAGGCTTTGCCGCAAGAAACCCGTTTGCAACAAATCATTAATCTGGTCAAACGCTCGGAAATGTTAAAAGCTGAAATACAAAGCAACGCGGAGCGCCTGGCAGATGCCATTGTGCCCTTCAGCTTTTTATCCTTTTTCGGCGTTTTACTCTATACACAAAAACTGAACCAAGCCTTGTCGGTACTCATGGTCGATTATTCCTGTGCTATTAAACTAGCCACCCCTATTTCCATCATGGCTGCCATGAAAGAAGCGGCTACCCACGACATTTTTGTAAAAGGCGGCAAGCATCTGGAGCAATTTGCCAATGCGGATACCCTGGTCTTTGATAAAACCGGTACCTTAACGGCTGCCGTACCGAAAGTCACTAAAATTATCCCTCTGGACGATATGACTGCGGACGGAGTTTTGCGTATCGCCGCCTGCTTGGAAGAACACTTTCCCCATCCTGTGGCCAAAGCCATTGTTGCAGAGGCGGATAGAAAGGGTCTATGCCACCCCGAAGACCACACAGAAGTCGAATACGTGGTGGCCCACGGTATTGTCTCAGCCTACAACGGACTGCGCACCATTGTCGGTTCTGCCCACTTTATATTTGAGGACGAAGGTGTTATTTTAAGCGAAGCACAACAAACCGTTTTAAACGACGAACTGCAACACCGTTCCCCTATTTATGTTGCCATGGACGGAAAGCTTATCGGTGTCATCTGCATTGAAGACCCTCCCCGGCCGGAGGCAAAAGCGGTCATTGCAGAGTTACGAGACCTCGGTTTTAAACACATTATCATGCTCACGGGCGACAATGCTTCCTCTGCTAAATCGGTATGCAAAACTTTAGGAATCGATACTTTTTATGCCGAAGTTTTACCCGAAGACAAATCGCAAATTGTCTCCGATATGAAAGATAAAGGACATCGCATTGTGATGGTGGGTGACGGCATTAACGACTCTCCCGCATTGGCCATGGCCAATGTCTCGGTTGCTATGAAAGACGCTTCGGATTTGGCTAAAGAAAGTGCCGATATTCTTTTACAGTCTTCCCATTTGGAAGGATTAGCGACCTTGCGCCACCTAAGCAGGAAATTATTAAGTCGTATTAAAAGTAATTACAGACGCATTGTCGTCTTTAACACCGGTCTGTTGGTCCTCGGTATTGCCAGAACAATTACCCCGGCGACTTCCGCATGGTTGCACAACACCTCCACCATTGCCATTGGCGCCTACAGCGCAACCCCGTTATTACCAAAAGCAAAACTTTTACCTGAGCCTACTAAAATCGTACAAGCATAAGCACCCATTTAAAAAGTCTCGCAACATAGCGAGACTTTTTTGTTAAGATAAATGGTCATCACCTTTTCCAACTTTCAAGAACGTACTTTAAGCCATGCTATGGGTTTTTATTTTATAAAAATCTTCGGTGTGCACCCATTCGCGTTTACACAGCAGGCGTTCACGGACGAGTCACTTGATTCAGAGTAGCCGGGCTGTCACTCGTCGTTTTCATAAGAAATGCAGCGCAGCCTATTCGCTTTTCTCTCTTTGGTCGAATCGCTCATGTCGCGGCCGCACCATAGAATACTCAAAAGAGCACGGAATCTAAGTTAACACTTTTAAGCCATGCTATGGATTTTTATTTTATAAAAATCTTCGGTGTGCACCCATTCGCTC
>JAAYJS010000033.1 GCA_012522805.1 Eubacteriaceae bacterium
AAATCTATCAGGTGTTTTCATGAAATATAATTTGAGAATGATCGAGAATAAGATAGCAAATCAAAATATTTTACATGGGCGGTATTGTCCTTCCATGAAACTATGTCGAGGATTGCGCATTTGGGAACATGGAGCCGAAAAAATTGACAATGATCAGATTTATATATTAACCTCATCATTGTTTTACAAAGCAATACAAGAAGAAAAGGTGTTGCCGTTACAGATTGTCTGCATTTTCCCAAGGGTAAAAGAATCTACAATACATAAAAATATACAAAAAATCAGTGACGATGTGAGTGTGTTGTTTCTTGAAAATATTTATTCAGATCAAGTTTGGTTTAATATCCTATCAGATATTCTCAATGATTATGAGAAAAAAGAAGAGAAACTGATTGACGCATTTATGAACAAGCAGCCTTTGGAAGATATCTTAGATATTTGTGAGGAGATGATTGAAAATCCCTTGGGCTTATTCAACGAAAACCTTCGTTTACTGGGTAAGAGCAGCGGGCTGGATTCCGGAATATCGCCCAACCGTTTTTGGAGGGAAGCGAACACCTTACAATTTGTGAGTGAAGAGCTGATAACGCACCTAAAAGAAAAAAGAATTATTGAAACATTGAAAGACGCAAAGACGTCATTATTGATCGATTTGGAAGATGGGACAAAGCCTTACATGACGTGCAATCTGTTTGTGAAGGAAACCAAGGTGGGTAGTGTCTCTTTATTTCCGGTTTACAAGGATATTTCTCAGGCAGATGGCGATCTGTTGTGTCAGGTTGCTAAAATTTTAGCTTTTCGTGTTGAGGAAAAGGAATTCGAACACAATAAGGACTATACCAGAAAACAAATGATCATTTCTGATTTGTTAAAAGGAAAGTGGTTCAGTAAAGAGACAATGAACAGAGCGATGCAGGGTTTTCCATACGACATCGAAGAGGGTGCGGTAGTCTTATTACTTCAAGATTTTAGATATGAAGAGATCATTGAAATTGAGCAAGAAATTGAGCAAGCGCTTTGTCAAGAGTTAATGATAGAAAGACAATTCAGCATTTCTACTGAAAAGGGAACCGTCCTCATACATCCATGCGGTCATAACGAACGCGAACAATTGAATTTACTCACAAAAAATAAAAAATTTCAAACAATCCGATGCGGATGCAGCATGAAGTTCTATGCTTGGGAAGATTTGTATCAACAGTACTTATTTGCAATAGCTGCTGTGAAATTGGGAAGACAAAAAGATCCCAATCAATTCGTTTATTTGTATGAAAATTATGCGTTGTATCACCGGGTTTCCATATTAGACGAGCAGATAGAAATTCGTCACTTATGCTTACCACAAATATGGGCACTCTATCGCTATGATGTTCAGACTCAAAATGAATTGGCAGAGAGCGTCTATTACTACTTGATTTATGGGAAAAGTTTAGAACAAGCTTCTAAAAAGCTGAACATTCATAAATCAACCCTAGGCTATCGGCTAAAAAAAGCTCAAGATATCGCTTTTGTCGATTTGGATAACGGCAATCTTCGACAGCTAGTCATTCTATCATGTGAAATTATTCTATACACCAAACATATTAAAAAGTTCCCATCTAAGATTTAAGCGATAATGAGAAAAAGCGAAAAGATCCTTGTATTCTCTGTTATGGTAAATATTGTTAACAAATATTTTTCGACAAAATTACAATAAAATGAACGCCTGAGTCATGAAATCTAGGCGTTTTTTTAAATTGACAGAGGTGTTTTAGAATCTCCCTAACATTGTCTTATCTAACCCACCGGTGATTTTTGGTGACTCAATCACCCTCACTTTTCCATTGTTTTCATACATTTAAATAGTCCGACTCATAGTATGAAAAGATGACCAATAAACTGTACTCCAAGCATGATGCTGGAAGGTACATTCTTTGCTACCATAATATTATATAATCATGTAAATGTTTTCAATCTAAAGGGAGGCAACGTATGGGACGTTTAAACAACAAAGTAGCGGTTATTACAGGGGCAACCTCCGGAATTGGCGAGGCGGTTGCTTTGATGTACGTTAAAGAAGGGGCAAAAGTTGTAACCACAGGTAGAAATGAAGAGAGGGGGAATGCACTGTTAGAAAAAATACAAGCCATGGGCGGCGAGGGAATTTTTGTTCGGGCTGATTTGCGAAACAAAGAATCCATTGAACAATTAAAAAATGCCGCTTATCAAGCATTTCACAAAGTGGATATCCTCTTTAATTCAGCGGGTGTCTTGGTGCATAAACCATTTTTAGAGCAAAATGATGAGGATTTCAATCTGATTATGGAAACTAACTATCGTGCATATGTGTGGACGATGCAAGCTTTTTTACCGGAAATGGAAAAAGCCGGTAAAGGAAATATCATCAATGTGGCTTCCATATCCTCTTTTTGGCCGGAATTAAATTCCTATTTTTACGGAGCTATGAAGGCAGCTGTCACCAATCTATCGATGAATGTAGCAAAGGAATTTGCAAGAAAAGGTATTCGCATTAATTGTATACTTCCGGGACCCATCAACACCGGTATGACACCGGATGCAATCAAAAACAGCAAAGAAGCACAACAACAAATGATCGATACCGTATGCATGCTGGGTAGACTAGGTGAACCGGAAGATATTGCCTACGGTGCAGTCTATCTGGGATCCGATGAGTCCTCCTTCGTGACGGGCACCAATTTAGTGATTGATGGTGGTGTTCATATCAGCAACTGAGAAATAAGGGTACTTTTCGGTATTATTAGAAATAGAATTGAATAGAGGAGGCATATGATGTATCAATGTATTACTTTGGCACACCTAGACCCTAAAAAAATTGATGAAGTTCTAGAAGCTGCACGGAAACTGGCAAAGGAAACTCGTATGCAGCGTGGGAACCTTGCATATAACGTTGTCAAGCCGGATGAAAGAGATGATCTGCTCGTCATCGTTGAGATGTGGGAAACAGCAGAAGATTTTCAAGAACATATCTCACCGGAGGGAGAAGGAGCTGCTGCGATGGCGGCTTTCGTTGCGGTCGTAGAGCCTGCCAGTACGAAACCTTCTGAATTTTATCCCGGATTCGCAGTGATATAATGTATAGGAAGGATACCCATGATATGAAAAAAGAAATAGATTTTGGTAAAAGATTAGCTTACGGCTGTTTAAGGTTGCCTATTATAGATAAAGGGGAAATTGCTCCCGGATTTAGAGATGATTCTGAAGTTGATATAGCCTATTGGCAAACAATCGTAGATAAAGGTATGGCTAATGGGTATAATTACTTTGATACATCGTGGTTCTATCATAATGGAAACTCTGAGAGAGCCATTGGTCAATGTGTAGCTGCTAAATACCCAAGAGACTCTTTTATCATTTCAGATAAAATGCCTGTCAAGTTCATGAAGAAGGCCTCTGAAATGGAGACCATCTTCAATGAACAGCTTAAAAAATGTCAAGTCGATTATTTTGATTTTTATTTAATACATGCCCTTTCCCATGAAACTTATGAAAAATGGAGCAAGCTCGGCATGTTTGAATTTTTGCAGAAAAAGAGAGAAGAAGGAAAATTTAGAGAGTTTGGTATTTCCATTCACGAGACACCGGAATTTTTAGAAAAGGTTTTAAGCAAACATCCGGAAATAGATTTTGTCATGCTCCAAATCAACTATCTGGACTGGGATTCTCCCGCAATTCGTTCGAGAGAACTGTATGAAGTTGCCATGAAATACGAAAAGCCAATTGTGGTTATGGAACCCTGCAAAGGGGGGACCTTAGCAAACCCACCGGAAGAAGCAGCAAAATTGATGCGAGATTATAATCCGGAAGCGTCCTTTGCTTCTTGGGCCTATCGTTGGGTCGGGTCTCTTCCCGGAGTTCGTGTTGTTGCTGCAGGGATGCCTAAAATGGAATTTTTGGAAGACAATATGAAAACATTCGATGATTTCAAACCCTTAAATGAGGAAGAACAGGCCATTATCAGTAAAGTGGTAGAAATTATCAATGCGAAAACAGCTATCGCCTGTACCAATTGCAAATACTGTGAAGAAGCTTGTCCTAAAGATATTCCGGCAGGTGATTACTTTATGCTGTATAACGAATATTTCCGCACACCGGAGAGTACTTCCCCTAACGATGTGAACACCCAAGCGTTAACGTACGGTAGTTTGATAGAGCATCGAACACCGGCGGATGAATGCATTGAATGCGGCCTGTGTGAGGAAGTGTGCCCCCAACATTTAGATATTGCAGAACTTTTAAAAGAAAAAATTGTGGATGACTTAAATATGCAACGTCCGGATGCCATGTTGGCAGCTAAGACGGAAAAAATGGCACCCAGCAATTAAAGGAACTAAAATATAGCGATCTGAATTAAAATCGGTTCGCCTAATAGGCAATGCTTTGTTGCTGAGAAAAAGAGCAGTGTACATCAAGTGCCTGCTCTTTTTTTATTGGATTTACGCACAATTTGTACACGATAGTCATGCTAATCGGAATCATACCGATCATTCAATATGCATAAAAAATGAAAAAAGCTTCCGTTCAAGGTCAGCAATATTGAGGATACATTGCTTGAATTGCCAATGATAGCAAGTCACCAACAGCTACCAGTAACAATGGTACTGTACAAATAAGGTATAAAGTTTATTTAAATAACCGTCTTGTTTCATTCCAAAACACAGGTTATAATAAATTGATGGATAACTATGAGGGAAGAGAAAAAAAGATTCTTGATTCCTTTTGCTATTTATGATATTCTTATAAAGTACGCAAATTATTACACACATCCTTTGAGGGTTTCTTGGTGGCTACGGCTCGGAAAAACCAATGATAAGGGTGGAGGAAAAAACCAAGGAGGCATAATATGGCACGTGTAACAATGAAGCAATTATTGGAAGCGGGTGTACACTTCGGTCACCAAACCAGAAGATGGAACCCTAAAATGGCACCCTATATTTTTACCGAAAGAAATGGCATTTACATCATCGACTTGCAACAAACGGTAAAAATGATCGATACTGCCTGTGAATTTGTTAGAGATTTAGCAGCAGACGGCCGTGAAATTTTATTCGTAGGTACTAAAAAACAAGCCCAAGCAAGTCTTGAAAGAGAAGCAAAGAGAAGTGGCAGTTTTTATGTGAACCAACGCTGGTTGGGTGGTACCTTAACAAACTTCATTACCATCTCAAAAAGAATTCAGCGTTTAAAAGAACTGAAAGCGATGGAAACCGACGGTACGTTTGATTTGTTGCCGAAAAAAGAAGTTCTTGATCTACAAAGAGAAAGAGAAAAACTACAAAAATTCTTAGGCGGCATCGAAGAAATGCACGAAATGCCCGCAGCGATGATCATCATCGATACTAAAAAAGAACGCATTGCTCTAGCGGAAGCCCGCAAACTGGGTATTCCAATTATTTCGATCGTGGACACCAACTGTGATCCCGACGAAGTCGATTACGTCATCCCCGGGAATGACGATGCGATCAGAGCAGTTGCATTGATCTTAAACTTATTGTCCGACGCTATCATTGAAGGTAAACAAGGCAATGTTGCTATGCAAGATGAAGCTGAGGAAGAAATAATCCCCACAGAAGCCGATTCGACAGAAGTCGAAAATTAATTCCTACGAGGAGAGCATAATATGGATGCAAAATTAGTCAAAAAATTAAGAGATATGACCGGCGCCGGTATGATGGATTGCAAAAAGGCGCTTGTAGAAGCCGATGGCGATATCGATAAAGCCGTCGATATTTTAAGAGAAAAGGGCGAAGCAAAAGCCATTAAAAAGGCAGATCGCGTCACAGCGGAAGGTCTTGTCAATTTAATCATTACAGAAGACGCTAAAAGCGCTTCGATGGTAGAGGTTAATTCCGAGACCGACTTTGTTGCCAAGAACAAAGATTTCCAAGACTTTGTTCAAGAGATGGCTCAGGTTGTACTGGAGCAAAAAACCGGCGATATGGCAGCTATTAACGCTGCACCCTTCGGCAGTGCTACAGTCGAAGAAGCCGTCAAAGAAAAAGTTAGTACCATTGGCGAAAACATCTCTTTTAGAAGGGCAGCTTACATGGAACAACCGGAAGGTGCTTTAGTCGGTTATGTTCACGGTGGCGGTAGAATCGCCGTAGTGGTCAGTTTAAAATCCGATGCCAGCGCTGAGGACTTAGAAGTATTAGGTAAAGACCTTGCTATGCAAGTCGCTTCAATGAATCCGAAATACATTTCTAAAGACGATGTGGAACAAAGCTACATCGACCATGAAAAAGAAATCCTTTTAAGCCAAGCTCAAAACGAAAACGAAGAAGAGATCAAAGCAGGCAAAAAAGGCAAACCGGAACACATTATCGAAAAAATGGTAGAAGGTCGTTTGCAAAAAGAACTCAAAGAAGTTGTTTTGTTGGAACAACCCTTTGTCAAAGATGGCGACTTGACCGTAGCACAAGTTATTGCCAATGCTGCAAAAGCACTTGGAAAAGACATCGTTTTAGAAGCCTTTGTTCGCTACGAAGTTGGAGAAGGTCTGGAAAAAAGAACCGAAGACTTTGCCGCTGAAGTAGCTGCACAAATGGGCAACTAATTAGATTTTAAATAAAAGAGAATAGACCGGCCTATGACAAGTGATCCTAGGTCGGTTTTTTACATGCATTAAAAATTCCTTTAGTTCTGAATGTTTTATGCTTGAAATGGGCAATACTTGAAAAACTACCCGTTTTGAGGTATAATTTTAAAGATGTGGGAGGTGAAAATGGATATAAAATTCAAACGCATCGTCATCAAGTTAAGTGGAGAAGCCTTAGCAGGTCCAATCGGTTTTGGCATTGATCCTCCAACAGTACATCGCATCTGCGAAGCGATTAAGGAAGTTTATCAAACAGAAACGGAAATTGCCATCGTTGTAGGTGGCGGCAACTTTTGGAGAGGTCGTTACGGCGAAGGGATGGATAAAGCCACTGCGGATTATATGGGGATGTTATCCACCGTATTAAATGCATTGGCATTACAGGATATGCTTGAAGATATGGACGTACCGGTCAGGGTACAAACAGCAATCGAAATGAAAGAAGTTGCCGAGCCCTATATCCGTCGAAAAGCCATACGCCATTTGGAGAAAGATCGCATTGTGATCTTTGCAGCAGGTACCGGCAATCCATTTTTCACAACCGATACCACCGCCGCTTTAAGAGCAGCTGAAATAGAAGCCGAAGTCATTTTATTGGCAAAAAATATCGACGCTGTTTATGATTCTGACCCTAAAATTAATCCTGAAGCCGTATGCTATTCAAATCTAACCTATATAGAAGTCATCAACCAAGGATTAAAGGTTATGGATACCACGGCTATTACATTGTGTATGGACAATCAAATTCCGATTTGGGTGTTTGGGTTAGAGGATCCCAGAAATATCTTAAGAGCTGTACAAGGCGAAAAAATAGGGACGATTATCGATAAAGGAGAGGAAAAGTAACATGAGTGAAGCGATTATTAAGGATACAGAAGAGAGGATTGAAAAATCTCTCAATAGTTTAAAAGATACACTACAGGGCATGAGAGCAGGACGCGCCAATCCTCACTTGCTAGATAAGATCCTTGTAGAGTACTATGGTGTCGAAACGCCACTCAATCAAATGGCTACCGTCAATGTACCGGAAGCCCGATTGATTACGATTCAACCCTTCGATCCATCGACGATCAAGGCGATCGAAAAGGCAATCATGACATCGGATTTGGGCTTTAACCCATCAAACGATGGCAAAATTGTACGATTACAAGTTCCGCCATTGACGGAAGAGCGAAGAAAAGAGCTGGTTAAAGTAGCTAGAAAGTACGGAGAAGAAGGCAAGATATCCATTCGCAACATTCGACGAAAAGCTGTATCCGACCTCAAAGAGTTGGAAAAGAATTCGGAAATTTCCGAAGATCAATTACACAGCTACGAGAAGGATATCCAAAAGTTGACAGATGACGGAACAGACAGTGTGGATCTTTTATTGAAGGAAAAGGAAGCGGAGATTTTAGAAGTCTAGAATGTGAATAGTCTTTTTTTCACAAGAGTGGGGAAACCCACTCTTGTGTATTTATGAGAAAGGATATTATGAAATTAAAAACAAGAAAATCACCCTACGAGGTGATGTTGGAACCTGAAATTTCGAAAGCCGGCTATCAATGTGTCGATGTGACCTTCGAAAAAAAAGGTAAAAACTGGATATTAACAGCCTATATCGATAAAAAAGGTGGCGTGAATCTAGAAGATTGCGAGAAGGTCAGTCGGAAACTTTCAGAATTTTTGGATGAGAAGGATCCTATTGAGCAAAGTTATATATTGGAAGTCTCCTCTCCGGGATTGGATAGACCCTTTAAAACGGAGACGGATTTTGTAAGAAACATTGACCGTAAGGTATTTGTGAAACTCTATGCGGCAAAGGAAAACAGAAAAGAGTTTTCCTCAACACTCAGCGATTATCAAGATGGGGTTGCGACCTTTACATTGGAGGACGGGGAAGAAATACGCTTAACCGTAGAGGAAATCGCTTCGGTAATCCCGGAAATAGAATTTTAAGGAGGCATGTGTGATGAATGAGTTTATTACAGCCTTAAATGTGTTGGAGAAAGAAAAAAACATAGATAAGGAAGAACTCATCGAAGCTATAGAAATTTCGATAGAATCGGCGTATAAAAAGAATTACGGCAACCAACAAAACGTATTGGTGGAAATAGATAGAGAAGACGGAGAAATATCGGTCTACTCTTCTAAAATAGTTGTTGAAGAAGTGGAAGATCCTTTGGAAGAAATTTTGCTGGACAAGGCACGGGAAATCAACCCCACCATCAATGTAGGAGATTACTTACAAGAAAAAGTAACCCCTAAAGATTTTGGACGCATCGCGGCACAAAATGCGAAACAACTCATCGTCCAGCGTATCAAAGAAGCAGAAAGAAACATTATTTATAAAGAATTTCTAGAAAGCCAAGATGAAATTCTAAACGGTATTGTGACACGGGTGAACAAGGGGTTGGTGTACATCGATGTGGGCAACAGTGAAGCCGTCTTGATGCCCTCCGAACAATCACCGGGAGAGGTCTATGAACCGGGGCAACGCCTCAAGGTTTACTTGCTCATGGTTAAGAAAACCACCAAAGGTCCTCACATCAATGTATCACGAACGCATCCCGGAATGGTCAAACGGCTCTTTGAGTCGGAAGTACCGGAAATTTACGAAGGCTTGGCAGATATCGTATCCATAGCAAGGGAAGCGGGATCCAGAACCAAAATGTCTGTCAAGGAAAACGACCCAAATATCGATGCTGTCGGAGCTTGTGTCGGTCCCAGAGGCATTCGTGTACAGAATGTTATTTCCGAATTAAACGGAGAGAAGATCGACATCATCAAATATTCCGAAGATATCGAAGAATATTTGGCCAATGCACTGAGTCCTGCAAAAGTCATCAAGATCATTCCCAACAATAACGAAAAGACGGCTATTGCCGTGGCGGACGACATGCAATTGTCCTTGGCAATCGGTAAAGAGGGACAAAATGTGCGATTGGCTGCGAAACTCACCGGTTGGAAAATAGATATCAAAAGCAAAAGCGATTACGATCGCTTGATTGCTGAAAATCCGAATTTTGATGAAGAGTATCAAGGATTGGACGAATCCTTCGATTCCGGGCTAACGCCTGAAGGCATGAGTCTTGACGACGTCTTAAACATCGACATCAGCGATGATCAGGAAGACCTATCGATCAAAGAAGACGACTTCTTAGACGAAGTGCTGGATGATTTATTGGTGACAGACACCGATGATGACGATTTAGAAAAATGAAAAAACAACCTTTAAGAACCTGTGTCGTTTGTCATGAAAAATTCGACAAACGCGACTTATTGAGAATTGTCAGCACAAAAGACGGCGATCTTTTTTACGATCCGACTGGAAAGAAAAACGGACGCGGTGCTTATATATGTAAGAAAAAAACCTGCATCGATACTTTTTTAGAAAAAAATCTATTAGAGAGAACTTTCAAAAAAAGCATCGATCCGGAAAAAACAAAAGCTGTGAAACAAAGCATTGTGGAAACACTAACAACAAATAATGTTTTGGAGAAGAATATGAATCAATAGAATTTTAAGGAGGAATCCTATGTCAAAAAAAAGAGTCTACCAATTGGCTAGAGAATACGAAATGGCAAGTAAAGATTTTGTGAAAATCTTAAATCAATATAATATTCCTGTAAAAAACCATATGAGCGCTTTAACCGGCGAACAAATTGCAGAATTTAAAGCTGTTTATAAACCCGGGGAGGCACCGCAAAAACCGGCGGAAGAAAAACCTCGAAAAAAATCGGAACCGCGAGCTTCAAGCCAACAGAAACAAAAACCAAAAGCAAAGCAACAATCTCAAAAACAGAGAGAAGAGACCGGTCAACCCCAGAGAAAAGACGCTCAAAGTAAACCTAAAAAACCGAAAAGGTCCAAACCTATTCGAGATGAAGAAGATACTGTAAAAAAAGAAACGATCAAGTCTAAAAAACCTCGCGAAGAGACAGGAAAAAATCGACAAGAACAAGGCAAGAACAAAAAAACACGTCGCAAAAAAGACACCCGAACACAACAGCGACCGCAAAATTTAAAAGTTCGAGATTATTCAAAGAAGGAAAGAGTATCTCGCTCGGTTTATAAGAAACAAAAAGCGGAAATTAAATCCGAAAGATTGAAGAGTCAAGTCTACGAAATACCGGAAAATATAACTGTTGGTGAATTAGCAGAAACTTTGGATGTCGCTGCAACGGAAATCATCAAAATATTAATGATGGCAGGTACCATGGCCACCATCAACGAAAGCATCGATTACGAAACCGCAGAAATTGTTGCCGACGAACTGGGTTTTGAAGTCGAAAAAATAGAAGTAGAAGATTTAGTAAGCCAAATCTTTGAAGAGTATGATGATCAGGAAACCGGAGAAGAAATTACCAGACCGCCGGTTGTTACCGTTATGGGACATGTCGACCATGGTAAAACATCTTTATTGGATAAAATACGTTCTGCCCATGTTACTGCCGGTGAAGCCGGGGGTATTACTCAGCACATCGGTGCGTATACCGTTAAAGTTAATGACCAAACCATTACCTTTATAGACACACCCGGGCACGAGGCTTTTACGGCTATGCGATCCAGAGGAGCGCAAATTACCGACGTGGCTATTTTGGTCGTCGCTGCAGATGACGGCGTGATGCCCCAAACCGTTGAAGCGATCAACCATGCCAAGGCAGCTGAGGTACCCATTATCGTAGCGATTAATAAAATCGATAAAGAAACGGCCAACCCCGAAAGAGTCAAACAAGAGCTAACGGAATACGGCTTGGTGGTGGAAGAGTGGGGTGGCGATGTGATCGCCGTGCCGGTCTCCGCAAAACAAGGAACCAACATCGATACCTTATTGGAGATGATCCTCTTAGTGGCGGAAATGCAGGAGTTAAAGGCAGACCCCAATCGCGAAGCCAGAGGAACCGTCATCGAAGCGGAAGTAAAAAAAGGTAAAGGTGCCACGGCATCATTATTGGTACAACAGGGAAGCATTTACTTAGGTGACACCATTTTAACCGGTACCACCTATGGTAAAATCCGTTTGATGATTGACGATAAGGGCAAACGCATTCGAAGAGCCGGTCCCTCGATGCCTGTAGAAGTATCGGGATTATCGGAAATACCGGTAGCCGGGGACGACTTTATTGTGATCAAAGACGAAAAAGAAGCCCGTCAATTGGCGATGCAACGTCGAGAAATGGAAAAGGACGCACGACAGGCGAAAGCCAGAGTATCCCTAGACGATTTATTCAGTCAGATTCAAGAAGGCGAAGTGGCCGATGTCAACATCATCATCAAAGCAGACGTTCAAGGTTCCATCGAAGCCATCAGTCAGTCCTTACAACAGCTCAGCACGGACGAAGTCCGAGTTAATATCATCCATACAGCTGTTGGCGCTGTCAACGAAACCGATGTTATGTTGGCCTCCACCTCCAATGCGATTATCATTGGCTTCAACGTCCGACCGGATAAAAACGCCGTAACCGCAGCAGAAGAGGAAGATATCGATATTCGCTTGTACCGCGTTATTTACGATGCAATTAATGACGTGACCAAGGCCATGGAAGGCTTATTGGAACCGGAATACAAAGAAGTCGTGACAGGCAATGCGGATGTTCGAGATACCTTTAGATTGCCATCCGGAGCGACGGTTGCCGGCTGCTATGTGACCGACGGAAAAATCGGAAGATCCGAAGAAGTACGTATTATTCGAGACGGTATCGTTGTCTACGAAGGGCAAATTGCCTCTTTAAGACGCTTTAAAGACGATGTCCGAGAAGTGGCATCGGGTTATGAGTGCGGTATCGGTGTAGAGAAATTTAACGATATTAAAGTTGGAGACGTCATTGAATCCTTTAAAATGGAAGCAATCGATCGCCTGCTTTAAAATATAGATAGAAAGGGGTGTTTGATTATGGCATCCTATCGTATTGAAAGAATTAATGAACAAATTCAAAGAGAATTGAGTTTGATTATTCAAAGTAAAATGAAGGACAATCGCCTTAAAAAAGAAGGGTTGTCCGTGACCAAAGTCAAGACCACACCGGATTTAAAAATGGCGACGGTGTATATCAGTCAAATCGGTACCAAAGAAGAAGGGTCACAAGCTGTGGAAATTCTCGAAAAAGCGAAGGGTTTTCTTCGCTCAGCTCTTGGCAAGGTGTTAACCTATCACTCTGTCCCTGCCTTAAGCTTTGTACTGGACGATTCCGTAGAATATAGCCTTCATATAGAAAAAATATTGGACGATTTAAAAAAGGAAAAATTGAAGAAAGATGAAGAGAGTGATTCCCAGTGATGTGTTGGAGATGATCGACAAAAACCAACGGTTTTTGTTGATCTCCCACCGCAAGCCCGATGGCGATGCAGTGGGTTCAACCATTGCTTTGGGTAAAATACTAAAGCAATGTGGCAAAGAGGTCGAATACTATTTGGACTTACCCTTAGAAGAACGGTTGGATTTTTTTGAAGAATCGAACTTTTTTAACAAACTTTCCGGGAAGGCGCCGGACGTTTACGTATCTTTAGATTGTTCGACTTTGGATTACGCCCACAAACCTCCAAATTTTGATGAAAAGATACCTATTCTAGTCATTGATCACCACATCAGCAACAGTGGTTACGGAGATGCCAATGATATTCGACACCTGTCCGCCACAGGAGAGTTGATCGAAGGCTATTTATCCAAGTTGGGGGTGGAACCCGACGAAGAAATTTTAGATGCACTCTACACGGCGATCTCTACAGATACGGGCAGCTTTCAATTCAGCAATGTCGGGGCCAACACCCATTATTCGGTTGCCCATCTTTATGAAAAAAAGTCGGATTTCTCCCACTTAGCTAAAAGACTTCATCTAGTAAAGAGCTACAACCAAATGAAGCTTTTAGGTGAGGCAATTCACAGTCTCAGATTAGAAGAAGAGGGCCTCATTGCTTATGTCGTGTTGGATTACGAAACGATCGAAACCTTTGGCGGCTATGTCAATATCACCGATGATATTGCCAACATCGGTTCCAATGTGAGGGACTGCGTGTTAGCAGTGACACTCAAAGAAAAAGAACCGGGTTGGTACAAAGTCTCCTTAAGAACCGGCAGCAAAAGCGGCTTGAATGTCGCAGAATTTGCTAAAAAACACGGTGGCGGTGGACATCTTCAAGCAGCGGGTTTTGATTATCGAGACTCTATTGAGGACTTAAAAAAGCAAGTGTATGCTTTTTATCAGACGAGGTCCTTGAATGAAAAATGAAATACACGGCTTTGTGAACATTTATAAAGAAAAGGGGATGACTTCCCACGATGTGGTTTATCGGGCACGTCGCATTTTACGCAATAAAAAAATAGGTCATACCGGAACGCTGGACCCCAACGCAACAGGAGTTTTAGTGCTTTGTGTGGGCAATGCCACCAAACTTTCCAATTACTTGACCTTAAATGATAAAACCTATGAAGCGGACATTCATTTCGGCGAAGAAAGGGATACGGACGATATTACGGGAAAGGTGCTTCGCACAGACGATGCCCCATCGGTAGACGCAAAAAGCTTGACACAAACCTTAGAAAGTTTTCTCGGTTCCGGAACCCAAGTGCCTCCGGCATATTCAGCTTTAAAAGTTAAAGGTAAAAAGATGTATGAAGAGGCCAGAAAAGGTATTTTTCACACCTTACCTGCAAGGCCGATCCATATTTACCGCATCGAAGCCTTGGATATGAAGGATTTACCCCACAAGGCGCGCTTTTTGGTAGAATGTTCGAAGGGAACCTATGTACGTGCACTATGCCGCGATATCGGACGTTCATTACAGACCTATGCAGCCATGGGAGATTTAAAGCGCACAAAAGTCGGTAACTTTGACTTGTCCCATGCCATCACTTTGGAAGAGCTGGAAAAACAATGGGATACGCCTTCTTTCCTAGAAAAATACGTGACCTCGATGGAAGAGGCCATGAAGGGGTATCCGTCTGTTCACACGAAACCGGAAGCGGACCGTTACTTGCTGTCCGGAAACCCTTTGCTGGGGCACAATATTGTCGAAAATATCAAAGACTATCAAAAGGGCGACATTCTTTTGCTCTGTACATCCGATCGATTGATCGGCATCGGAGAAATCAAGGAGAATGCAGAAAAAACCTATATACAACCAAAAAGGATTTTATAAAAAATGGGAATGAAAAAAATCGTACTCGCTTTGGGCTTTTTTGACGGTGTCCATCTCGGTCATCAAGAGCTGATCAAAAAAGCAATCCATCAAGCACAATTAGAGCAATGCATCAGTGGAGTTTTAACTTTTAAAGATCATCCGTTGACTTACATTTTTCCTACTTATGCACCGACATTGATCATGTCCAACGAAGATAAAATTGAAAAATGCAAAACCTATGGTATCGATGAAGTACACCTGGAAAATTTTGATCAGAAAGTAATGAGTTTGTCCCCAAAGGAATTTGTGGTCGACTACCTGCTCAAAAAATTCAACTTAGCACATTTGGTTGTGGGTTTTGATTATACCTTTGGTTACAAAGCATCCGGAGACACCAGTTTACTCAAAAAAATGGGTCGCTATTATGGATTCGGTGTAACCGTAGTGGATGAGCTTAAAATAGGTGGCGCCTCGGTCAGCTCTTCGCTGATCCGACAATTGATAGGCGTGGGTAAGGTTCGGGCTGTTTCAAAATACCTAGGCGGAGATCATTTTATCCGCGGGGTTGTCGTCGTGGGCAAACAATTGGGTAGCCGCTTTCAATTGCCGACAGCTAATTTAAAAATGACCACCAACCTGGTTTTACCAAGCTCCGGTGTTTATTATACGCAAATAGAAGTTGATGGCAAATGGTATGATGGTGCAACCAATTTAGGCATCAACCCAACCTTTAAAAACCATCCTTATAGCATTGAAACCTATATCTACGATTTTAACCGCAACATTTACGGAAAAAAAGTCAAATTGGTTTTTAAAGAAAAAATTAGAGGGGAAATGAAATTCGAACATATTGAGGATTTGTTTGCCCAGATTCGCCACGATGTCCAAGAGATTGATCGTGGAAGACTTCTAAAAAAAATATAAGCATATGGCGGTCTTAAAATATTCTAACAAAATCAAAAGCCTTTTTTATCGGCGGAAAGCAATTGCTTGCGATGAGATGATAAAAAAGGCTTTTGTAGTTTTAGTTTGAAGTTCTAGATCCTTCGATTTGATGAAAACTAACCCTTGTTATGATTTTTCTTTTTTTTTCGATTTTTTGATTCCTATCAATATTCTTTGGTAAGCTGAAGAAATATTTTGACCGAATCGGAAAGTTGAGGAAACGATCACGATGCCCATGGCTAACGCGCCTGCCACTGCCAAACCGTAAAGCCCTTTGGATAACCCCAAATCTGTTTGCCCGTTGACAAGATAATTCATCATTTCATACAGAGCTCTTCCGGGAAAAAGAGGTATCATAGAAGCACTAAAAAAAAGGGTGGCGGGTACTTTGTTCCATCGAGACATGATTTCGCAATAAATTGAAACGATGATGGCTGCTAAAAAATACTGCAGCACGTTGCTGATAAAAACACCGTTCAAAGAAAGAAAGACACACCAACCCAAAGCCCCGCCGATGCCACATAATAGGATCAATTTAAATCCGTGAATATTAAAGACAAAAGCAAAGGCAATGGTGGAGGCAAAAGCAAAAAAACATGGGAGCAAGTAATTTGTCATAAAATGCCTCCTAAGGGTTTGATCAAGATAATGGGTAAAGCAACGCCCAGAGCAATGCCTGCAGCAATCAAAATGGTCTCAGTGGACTTCGTCAAGCCTGCCAGCAGATCCCCTGCCATGATATCCCGCATGGCGTTTGTCATGGCAAGCCCCGGGGTCAATGTCATAATAGAACCCATCAGAATACGGTCAGGGTGCATTATGAAACCAAATTTTGACAGGATGGTGACGAGAATGGAAACGGTCATTCCGCCAATAATGCTCTCAAAAAAGACGTTGGTCTTGGTTAACCCTGTAAATGATATGACCCATCTGAGTAAACAACCAATAAAAAAAGAAAATATCGCATCGCCCAAGGTTGCATTAAAAAACAAGGAAAAGAAGAAGGCACCGACACCCAAACTCACCATTTGAAACAAGAAGGAGTAGTGGGCAGCATGATGAATGCGGTCGATTTCCCTGATCGCTTCCTCGTAAGAAACCCCCTTGTCGGTTATATTTCGACAGAGGGTGTTCACCAACTTGACTTTGTGTAAATCCGTTTTACGATAATAAACTCTTTTTGTTTTGGAATAAGGTGTGCCATCGTGACCTGTAACGGTTATGGTGATGATGGTTGGTACCACAAATAAAACCGCATCCTCGTACCCGTAGGCTTGACATACGCGCCGAACGGATTCTTCCACACGGTAAACTTCGGCACCGTTTTCTAATAGCAAAAAGCCGATGGACATCCCCAAATTTAAAATATCGATTATGGTCATTCTATGGTTCCACCTGAGCGAGAATGGTATCTAAAATAGCTTTAGCGACTTCTTCTTTAGACATAATGGGCAAGGGAACCGTGTCCTGAGGGGTAATCACGGTTACGACGTTGGTATCCGTTTGAAACCCGGAGCCTTTAACAAATAAATTATTGGCAATAATCATGTCTAAATTTTTTTTGATCAATTTCTTTCTGGAGTTTTTCACCAAGTTTTCCGTCTCCATAGAAAATCCGCAAATAAATTGGGAAGGTTTTTTATGAGCCGATAAATAAGACAAAATATCGTCCGTTCTTTTAAGTTCCAAGGCTAGAACACTTTCACTTTTATCTTTTTTTATTTTATTTTCATGGTAAGTTTTAGGGGTGTAGTCGGCAACTGCTGCCGCTTTAATCACGATGTCTTGCTCAGAAAACACCTCTTTAACAGCGTTGAACATGTCTTTAGATGAGCGTATAGGGATATGGCGGACAAAGGCGGGTAGGGGCAAAGTGGTCGGACCGGAAACCAAGGTGACATCGGCCCCTCTTTGCATGGCAATTTTAGCCAAGGCATAGCCCATTTTTCCGGAAGAATGATTGGAGATAAAGCGCACAGGGTCGATGACTTCTTGGGTCGGACCGGCGGTAATCAATACTTTTTTTCCGGCATAATCCTGATCAAAGGCCACTTCCCGGTACAGATAATCTAACAGAACATTTTCCTTAACCAGCTTGCCTTTGCCTTCATCTTTGCAGGCTAAGATACCGAAATCCGGCTCGATGATTTCGTAAGAATCTCTTTTCAGTATTTCTAAATTGCGTTGCAAGGCAGGGTTTTCATACATGTGGGTATTCATAGCCGGTGCGATAAATTTCTTACAATGCATGGCCATGGCGGTGGTGGTTAGCATATCGTCGGCAATACCATGGGCAAGTTTTCCGATGACATTGGCCGTGGCGGGAGCGATCATAAACACATCTGCCCGTTTAGCCAAGGAGACATGGGCGACGTTGTAGTTGATATGCTTGTCGAAGGTATCGACAATACAAGTATTCCCCGTAAGGGTAGAAAAAGTTAATGGACTGATGATTTCCGTTGCATTCGGCGTCATGATGACGTGGGTATCCACTCCGTTTTTAGTCAAATCGCTGGCAACATTGGCCATTTTGTAAGCAGCGATGGACCCGGTAATGCCTAAGACAACGGTTTTGGTTTTTATATGACTCATGGTTTGTTCCTTTAATGTTTTGATAGAAATTATAACAAACCAATCGTGTTTCGTAAACCATAGAGCCGATAAGAAGAGAAAAAGTATGGTATTAAGAAGTGATTCCATAGAAAATGATGCAGATGCATTAAAGAAATTCAGAAAATTAAGATTTAATTTAAATCTTGGCGAAACTATGGTAGTATGTAAAGATGCAAAATTAGGAATTCAATTTGAACATACTCAGTATAGAAGGGAGAAAGTAATCATGACAAGTGTTTTTTCAGAAACGGCTCCATTAATATTTAACTACGCAGAACAAATAAAAAAAGATTTTGTTATCGATAAGGAATTATACGAATCTCACCATGTCAATATTGGTTTAAGGGATATACACGGCAACGGGGTTTTGACAGGGTTAACGGAAATATCGGAAATTGTATCCTATGTGCAAGACGGCGATCAAAAAATTCATTGTGACGGTCAGCTTTACTACAGAGGTATCAACGTTAAAGATATTGTTCAAGGTACGATCAACGACAATCGCTTCGGTTTCGAGGAGACGGTTTACTTGTTATTGTTCGGGAAATTGCCCACAAAAGACCAACTACAGGAATTTGAAAATTTATTATCCGTTTACAGAAATTTACCGACTTCTTTTGTTCGGGATATTATATTAAAAGCACCCAGTAAAGATATGATGAATACCTTGGCAAGGAGTGTCTTGACCTTATTTTCATATGACGATTGTGCCAGCAACACCTCCATATCCAACGTATTGCGACAATGCTTACAGTTGATCGCTTTATTTCCCTTGCTTGCAGTTTACGGGTATCAGGCTTACCGTCACTACGAACATGGCGATTCTTTATTTATTCACCAACCGGATAGCAATTTGTCGACAGCGGAAAACATTCTCATGACCTTGCGACCGGACAAAAAATATTCGGAATTGGAAGCTCTGATCTTGGACCTGGCGCTGATTGTTCATGCAGAACATGGTGGGGGCAACAACTCAACCTTTACCTGCCGTGTGGTGACCACCTCCGGGACCGATACCTATTCCTCCATTGCCGCAGCATTGGGTTCATTAAAGGGGCCTAAACACGGCGGCGCCAATATCAAAGTTGTTGAAATGTTCGAGGATATAAAAACCCATATTAACGATTGGCAAGATGAAGACGAAATCGTCGATTACTTGAACAGATTATTGGCAGGAGAGGTTTTTGATAAGCAAAAGTTAATTTATGGAATGGGGCATGCCATCTATTCCGTATCCGATCCAAGAGCACACGTCCTAAAAGGCTTTGTTGAGCAATTGGCAAAGGAAAAGAATATGTACAAAGAATATCAGCTCTACGAAAAAATTGAGCGATTAGCACCTGAGGTTATCACCAAAAAACGAAGAATCTACAAAGGTGTTTCCGCCAATGTGGACTTTTACAGTGGTTTTGTTTATCATATGCTGGGTTTACCAAAGGAATTGTATACGCCGATCTTTGCCATTGCACGTATACCGGGGTGGAGCGCCCACCGTTTGGAAGAATTAATCAATGTTGGTAAAATTATTCGTCCGGCTTATTTAAATGTTTCTCAACGTAACGATTACAAACCTTTAAACAAAAGATAATAACGTTAAGAGATTCAAACAATCGTTTATTCAACAAGAGCCCACAGCTGAAAATTTATTCAGCCGAGGGCTCTTTATTTTTATTAAAGACAATCCTTCATTCTTTTTCAACCAAGAGAGAATACTCTACAAGTTTTCGATAACAAGTACTTCGATGGATATTTAATTTTTTTGCTAGTTGGGCTACATTACCTGAGCATTGAGCCAATGCCTGTTTAAGATAGTCTTTTTCTTTTTCGGATAGCCATTCCTTCAGCGGTACAATTTCTTTTGATGTTGCATCTTCGGGGAAAAATGTTTTGGGCTCTTCTTGTATTAAAAAGTCAAATTCGTGGGTCAACAAATCGGATTTAGCCATTAACACCCCTCTTTCAATAATATTCCGCAATTCTCGCACATTGCCCGGCCATGGGTAGCGTTCTAATACTTTAAACGCACGTTTGGAAAGTCTACGTTGATATGCATACTTATCGTTATAGGAATCCACATATTTTTGAGCGATCAGACGTAAATCATCTCCTCTTTCTCTCAAGGGTGGAATGGTTAGAGGTATAATGTTGAGGCGATAATACAGATCCTCTCTAAAATTACCTTCAAGAACCATTTTTTTAAGATCTTTATTGGTAGCAGCAATAATGCGCATGTCTACAGGTTTTTCCTCAGCCCCACCGATAGGCTGTATTTTTTTGTTTCAATGACACGCAACAATTTTGTTTGCATCGACAAAGACAACTCGCCAATTTCGTCTAAAAATAAGGTGCCATGATTAGAAAGTTCAATAATACCTCTTTTACCTTTGGTATTTGCGCCGGTAAAGGAGCCTTTTTCATATCCGAATAATTCCGATTCAAAAAGTTCCTTCGGAATAGCAGTGCAATTAATCGGAATAAATGGACCGTCCTTTCTACGACTGGAAAAATGAATGTGGTGGGCAATGGCTTCCTTTCCGGTGCCGGTTTCACCAAGAAGTAAAACGGTGGTGTCTGTCATGGCAACATGGTTGCAAGACAGAATTAATTCATTCATGGATTGACATTCGTAATACAAAGGTTGGCTTCTATGTAATAGATACTTGGTAACTTCTTCTGATAATTCTTTTTTCCTTAGTGTGGTCATCAACATGTCATTAAAGAACTCGATTTGCTCGGCACTATACGTGTAGGTCATCGTATATTTTAGATTATCTTGATCATCAAAATAAGGTATCGTCGTTGATAGACAGGTGCGCAGTCCCTTAAAAATAACGATATCTTGTACTACTTGCTTTGTTTCGATTGCTTTTAGAATAGTTGAAGTACTGTAATTCCTTTCAACCATAATATCGGCAATATTCTTTCCGATAACTTCGGATTCTGTTCCACCCATCATAGCCAAAGAGGGTTGATTAGCATAGATCGCCTTACCGACATGATCCGTAATAAAAATTAATATCGGTGACTGGGTAATGGCGATTCTAAATAATTCATTGTCAATGTCAAAGTACTGTATCATCATGGTCCCTTTCTGTTGCAAGATAAAGACATTGTCTCATAATAAATACAATTTAATCTTAAAAAGAAGAATTAAAACTCAAACTGTTAAAGAAATCACAATTTTACTTAAGATTGAGATGATGAAAACTTGGCATAAAAGTTGCTAGTATATTTGACGGAGGTAAAATTATGAAAAAATTAATTACATTTGAAGAAGCAGTCGGTTTAATTAAAGACGGAGATACCATAGCGGCCTCTGGATTTATGCTGGCAACAGTTGCAAGAGAGATGATGGTAAATATTGGCGAATCTTTCCAAGAAACCGGCCATCCGAAGGATTTAACGGTTTATCAAGGTGCTGGTATTGGCAATAATAAAGACCAAGGAACCTATGAATACTCTTTTAAAGGGGCTATCAAGCGATATGTTACTGGTCATTATGCAAATAATCAGCGAATGATTGAAATGGTCAATAATAACGAAGTCGAAAGTTATAACTTTCCTCAAGGTGTTATTTCCCATTTATATCGTCAAAGAGCCGGAGGGAAGGACTTTGAAATTACTCAAATTGGTTTAAAAACATATTGTGATCCTAGATTATCCGGTGGAAAGATGAATGAAAAAACCACCGAAGATTTGGTTGAATTGATCGAGATAGACGGTAAAGAGTATTTGAAATATAAAGCGCCTATGATCGATGTCGGTATTATCAGAGGGACCACCAGCGATGAATTTGGAAACATTACAATGGAAGAAGAATCTGCCTATATCGATGCTTTAGACATCGCAATGGCAGCGAAAGCCAGTGGTGGTAAAGTCATCGCTCAAGTAAAAAATATTGTGTCCTCGTCTTCCATCGATCGTCAACAAGTAGTTGTTCCAGGTGTTTTTGTAGATGCAGTTGTACAAACTACGAATCCTGAAGAATACCACAGACAAACGCCGGGTTCTTTTTACGATCCTTTAATAGCGGGTCATTATAAGTCCGATTTATTTTCTTTTAAAGATATGAATTTGGATGCTAGAAAAGTCATTGCACGACGTGCTGCTATGGAGTGTAAAGAAGATATCGTGGTCAATTTAGGTATTGGTATTCCCGAAGGTGTGGCATCGGTAGCCAATGAGGAAGGTCTCAGCGGTATGGTATTAACCATTGAGAGTGGGTTAATTGGCGGTTTTCCATTAGGTGGGTTTGACTTCGGTTCAGCAGTCAATTCATGGGCTGGTTTGCCGATGACCTCTCAATTTGACTATTATAACCATGGTGGATTGGATATTACCTTCTTAGGTTTTGCGGAAGTTAACCCCATGGGGGATATCAATGTCAGCCGTTTTGGATCGAGAATTGCCGGTTGTGGCGGTTTTATCGATATCACTCAAAGCACAAAAAATATTGTGTTTTGTGGAACTTTAACTGCGGGTGGATTGGAAGTCGCTGTTGAAGACGGAAAACTGAAAATTATCCAAGAAGGACGTAGAAAAAAATTCTTGCCGACCATCGAGCAAGTAACCTATAGTGCGGAATTCGGCTTAGAAAACGGACAAAATGTACTATTTATAACTGAAAGATGTGTGTTTAAACCTAGCGAAAAAGGTTTGGTATTGGTGGAAGTAGCACCGGGTATCGATATTCAAAAAGATATTATCGATCAAATGGACTTCAAACCCATTATAGCGGACAATGTAGAGACGATGGACGAAAGACTATTTAAAAATGCTTTGATGGGCTTAGCAAATAACAAATAAAGAACAGAGGAAAAAACATGGAATTTGTAGCAGCAATTGGATTAATTATTGGTATTGCGGTCATGATCGTCTTAACCTTTAGGGGACACCATATTTTTGTGGGTTCCTTAACCGGGGGCGCCATTGTCATTTTGACAAATAGAATCAATGCCGTTATGGCGTTAACAGAAGGTTACTTGACCAGTATGGCCGGTTTTGTTCAGTCATTTTTATTCATGTTCCTTTTCGGAGCAATTTTAGGTCAATTTATGTCGGAAAGCGGTGCGGCAAAAGCCATTGCTTACAAAGTTATCGACATTTTTGGTAAATCTAGAGCTATACTCATCTTAGTTCTAGTGACAGCAGTTTTAACTTACGGTGGTGTTTCCGTTTTTGTCGTCATTTTCTCCGTTTACCCCATTGCTCTTTATCTATTTAAAGAAGCGGAAATTCCGAAGCGACTGATTCCCGGTTGTGTAAACCTCGGTGGTGGTACCTTTACCATGACGTGCTTACCTGGAACACCGGCATTGACCAACGTGATCCCTACCCAATACTTAGGAACGACGACTACGGCCGCTCCAGTTCTGGGCATCATTTGCGGTATTACTATGTTTACTTTGGGTATGTTTTATTTAACTTGGGAAGCGAGAAGGTTAAAGGGCAGAGGATTGGGCTTTGTACCCGGAGAAGGCGAAGTCGTTGGATCCGTTTCTGAGGAAGAAAGAAAAACATTGCCGAGTTTTGCATTGTCAGTGTTACCGATCTTGATTATTTTTATTACCAATGTCAGCGGTCCGATATTCTTAGGTTTAAATGCAAACTTTTCAGTCTCTTTAGGATTGCTTTTAGCAGTTTTTTACTGTTATCTTGTTTTTAGAAACAGATACACAGATGTTAAAGGCATGGTTACCAAGGGTTCCCAAGGTGCTATTATGGCTTTAGTCAACACGGCAGCTATTGTTGGGTTTGGCGGTATCGTTAAGGTTGCGCCGGCTTTCGAAAGCTTTGTTAACATGGCAGCGGGCTTGCCTTTTTCACCGATTGTATCCATGATCTTAGGTGTAAATATCGTTGCTGGTATCACCGGTTCTTCTAGTGGTGGTTTAACAATTTTCTATAACACGATGGCAGAAAAATTCATGGCGGAAAACATCAACATACAAGTATTCCACAGAATCTCTTCCATAGCAGCTGGTTGCTTGGATTCGCTACCCCATGCAGGTCCCAATATTACCATTTTAAATGTTACAAAACTAACCTATGCTGAAGGTTATTATCCGGTCTTTGTAATAACTTGCGTGATTCCGCTTATAACGGTAACCTTAGCCACGATACTCGCCACCATGGGTGTCGTGTAAAGTTTTGCAAAGGAAATATGCATGATTAAACTTACAATCAATGAAGGTATTGCGACGGTTGTTTTCGACCGCCCCGATGCCATGAATGCTTTAAACTCAGAAGTTATTGATGCGTTGTCGAAAGCAATTGAAACCATCGAAAGCGACAATTCTGTGAAAGTCGTAGTCTTTACAGGCGCAGGTAAAGCTTTTATCGCAGGTGCGGATATCAAAGAGATGGAATGTTTACGAGGGGATGAAATTAGGAATTTTTCAAAGAAAGGTAGAGATCTTTTTAGAAAAATAGAAATGTTAACGATTCCTACCATTGCGGCGATTAACGGTTATGCCTTTGGTGGCGGTGTCGAATTCGCATTGAGCTGCACCCTCAGAATTGCTTCGGAAAAAGCAAAATTCGGACTGCCGGAAGCGACTTTAGGCATTATTCCCGGTTTTTCCGGAACACAAAGATTGCCGAGAGTAGTCGGCAAATCCTATGCACTGTACTTAATGTTAACCGGAGCGACTATCGATGCCCAAGCAGCTTTAGATCACAATCTTGTTACTGAGATACATACATCGGAGGAGTTAATGGATGCGACCATACTTTTGGCAAAACGTATTGCAAAAAGTTCTAAGCAAGCGGTGGAAAAAATCTTAACCGCTGTAAACTTAGGAATGGAAGCACCAATCGACTCTGCCTTAGAAATTGAAACGGGTTTAATGGCAAACGCCTTCGGAACCAAAGATCAAATCGAAGGCATGGCGGCTTTCAGAGAAAAAAGAAAGCCAAATTTTGAATAATATAATGAGGTGAAATATGTCAACGGAAGCTAAAGGCTTGTACGCCGAAGAATTTGAAATTGGAAAAACTTATACAAGCCAAGGAAGAACAATTACAGAAACAGATGTGGTTAATTTTGCGGGATTGTCCGGAGATTTTAATGTTTTGCACACTAATGAAGAAGTAGCAAAAAAAGGTGTGTTTAAAGGGCGTATTGCCCACGGCATGTTGGGTGCATCCATAATGACCGGTTTATCCAACCAAATGGGTCTTTTTGATGGCACCACTATCGCTTTTCTTGAATTGACTATACGCTATAAAAGTCCTTTAAAAATCGGAGATACGATTCATTTAGAAATTGTTCCGGAAGAATACATCCCCAGTTCAAAACCCGGTAGAGGCATTGTCAAATTCCTTACAAAATTGGTCAATCAAGATGGAGTATTAGTAACGGAAGCGCCTTGGACAATTATGATGAAAGCAAAATAGTCAGGAGGTTTAGATGAATTTTTCTAAAGAACATGATATGATCAGAAATCTTGCCAGAGAGTTCGCAGAGAAAGAATTGACAAAAGAATTTCTGGAAGAAGTTGAAGAGACTGGAGAATTTTCTGAAGATGTTATCAAAAAAATGGCAGATTGTGGATTTTTCGGTATTAAGACACCTAAAAAATACGGTGGATCTGGTTCCGATCATGTGGCCTACGTTATTGTTATGGAGGAAATTGCCAAAGCAAGCGGTGTAGCCAGTATTTATGTTTCTGGTCCGAACTCTCTAGTAGGGACACCTATTTTGATGTCCGGAACAGAAGAACAAAAACAAAAATATTTGAGAATATTGGCAAAGGGAGAATCCTTGATGTGTTTTGGTTTAACAGAACCCGGTGCAGGATCAGATGCAGGGAGCATGACGTCTTTTGCAGTGTTAGACGGAGACCACTATATTATTAATGGACGTAAAACCTTTATCACCGCCGCTCCATTGTCTGATTATGGTGTTATATATGCCAAAACCGATCGCTCCTTAGGTTCTAGAGGTATTTCCGCATTTATTGTGGATCTTCACTCAGAAGGGGTCAGCTTTGGAAAACCAGAAGATAAAATGGGTTTAATCGGTTGTGCGACTTCGGATATTATTTTTGAAAATGTCAAAGTACCGAAGGAAAACTTATTGGGCAGAGAAGGCAGAGGTTTTACCAACGCTATGAAAGCCTTGGATACAGGTCGCATTGGTATTGCGGCACAATCCATCGGTATTGCAGCGGCTGCCTTAGAAGAAAGCATCGACTACGCAAAGGACAGAAAACAATTTGGTACTTCAATCGCTTCATTCCAAGGTATTAAATTCATGCTTGCTGAAATGGCGACAAAATTAGAAGCGGCAAGACTACTAACTTATGAAGCGGCAAGACAAAAAGATGCAGGCATGGACACATCAAAAATAGCCTCGATGGCAAAATATTATGCCTCGGAAGTATGCAATGACATCTGTGGAAAAGCGGTACAAATCCATGGCGGCTATGGATTTATCAAAGATTATAAAGTTGAAAGGCTGTATAGAGATGCTAGAGTATTGACCATTTACGAAGGTACCTCTCAAATTCAACAAATAGTTATCGCTGGACAGCTATTGAAATAGGAGGCAACCGATGAAAATAGTAGTATGTATTAAACAAGTACCAGATACAAATGTTGTAAGATTAGATCCTGTTACAAACACGCTTATCAGAGAGGGTGTGCCGAGCATCATTAACCCGGATGATAAAGCGGGTTTAGAAGCGGCTCTTCAAATCAAAGATACTAATCCTGAAGAAATTGAAGTCACAGTATTGACCATGGGGCCACCTCAAGCTGAGGAAGCTTTGAGAGAAGCTTTGGCTATGGGCGCGGATCATGCGATCTTACTCACCGATAGAGCTTTTGGTGGTGCCGACACATGGGCCACCTCTAATACCATTGCAGGTGCTTTAAGAAATTTAAATTATGACTTAATTATTACTGGTAGACAAGCTATCGACGGCGATACGGCTCAAGTTGGACCACAAATAGCCGAACATCTTAAACTGCCACAGGTTTCCTATGTAGAAAATGTGGAACCGGGAGAGGATTACATTCGAGTTAGAAGACAATTTGAGGATAGATATCACATCTTAAAAGTACAATTACCTTGCTTAATCACGACGCTTACCGAATTGTCAGAACCAAGATACATGTCGATTGGTAAAATTAGAGACGCTTATGAAAAAGAAATTACCATTTGGGGATTAGCAGATATCGAAGACAAACTCGATAAAGCCAATCTAGGATTAAAAGGCTCACCCACCAGAGTTAAAAAATCTTTCCCCAAAAGCGGAAAGGGTGTCGGAGAAAAATACGATGATCTGACATCCGATGAAGCGGCACAAAAAATCATCGAAAAATTAAAAGAAAAATATATCATATAAGGAGGTGACACAGAAATGTACAAAGATGTATTTGTATTCATAGAACAAAGAGATAATCTACTTAGCAAAGTAGGTATCGAATTGCTTGGAAAAGCAAGAGAACTGGCTGATGAACGAAAACAATACGTTGTGGCCGTACTGGTAGGAGAGAAGGTTCAGAACTACTGCGACACGCTGATCAAACATGGTGCGGATAAAGTGGTGGTTGTAGAAGATCCTATTTTAAAAGAATATATGACTGAACCCTATACAAAAGCAGTTTATCATATTATTGAAACCTACAAACCGGAAATTATGCTCTTCGGTGCCACCTCCATCGGGAGAGACTTAGCACCGAGGTTGGCGGCTCGTGTCCATACCGGCTTGACAGCTGATTGTACTAAATTAGAAATAGACCCTGAAACCGGTCTTCTAATGATGACCAGACCGGCCTTTGGTGGTAACTTGATGGCAACAATCCTTTGCGAAAATCATAGACCTCAGATGGCAACGGTACGCCCAGGTGTTATGGAATCTATGGCAAAAGACGAGAAGAGAACCGGCGAGATTTTCATTGAAGAAATGACCTTTTCCCAAGAAGACGTGAATGTAGAGATCGAAGAAGTCATTAAGACAGAAAGCAAGAAAAAAGACATAACGGAAGCTCGTATTCTCGTATCTGCCGGTCGTGGTATCGGCGGTCC
Source organism: Eubacteriaceae bacterium (assembly GCA_012522805.1). Taxonomy (GTDB): domain Bacteria; phylum Bacillota; class Clostridia; order Eubacteriales; family Eubacteriaceae; genus JAAYJS01. The sequence goes on from JAAYJS010000033.1 coordinate 28,311, forward strand.
CGAAGGTTTAAAACCTCTAGAAAGTTTTGCACAAGTGATAGATGCAGAAGTATCCTCATCCAGAGCTGTTGTTGACTCCGATTGGATTGCGAAAGATAGACAGGTCGGTCAAACAGGTAAAACGGTTAGACCGGAAGTGTATTTTGCTATCGGTATTTCAGGAGCCGTTCAGCATTTAGCCGGTATGGAAGAATCTGATTTAATCATAGCTGTAAACAAAGACGAAAAAGCACCAATTTTCGATGTTGCAGATCTTGGCATCGTCGGTGATTTAAATGAGATCGTTCCCAAATTGACAGAATTAATGGAAAAAGAATTGGCCATAAAAGAAGATATCGAGTAAAGTTCACAATCCTACAAAAAAACCCGAGCAATCGGGTTTTTTTATTTCAATTGACAACTGTTATCAACTGTACTATACTGTTATGCATAATGTATGATACATGATTCAATAAGGAGTTCTTATGAAGATTTTGATCAGCAATCATAGCAGCATCCCTTTATATGAACAGATCAAAAACGCGATGAGAGAGGCAATACTATCCGGAGATTTAAAAGAAGACGAAAAGTTACCTTCTATCCGTGCCATGGCTAAGGAATTAAAAGTTGCAATCCTAACGGTTAAAAAAGCCTACGATGCATTGGAAGCTGAGGGATACCTCGTCAGCCGTCAGGGGCTGGGCTCCTTTGTTGCCCCTAAAAACTTAGAATTGGAACGGGAAGAGCGACAAAAAGAATTGGAAGCGCATCTCATCAAAGCAGTTTCAATTGCCCGGCAATTTGATGTTTCTAAAACGGAAATGTTTGAATTGTTGGATTATATCTACGAGAGTGAGAACAATGAACAATAGGATTGAAATAAAAAAATTGACCAAACACTACGAAACCTTTTTTTTAGATGATGTATCTTTCAAGGTACCCAAGGGTTACATTACCGGTTTTATCGGGCCCAACGGTTCCGGTAAAACCACAACCATCAAAAGTATTTTATCTCTGATTCATCAATATAAGGGTACCATTCTCTACAACGGCCAAGATATCTGTGGGGAGAACAAAAGTTATGTGGAAGATATCGGCATTGTGATGGATTCCACTTTCTTAGCGAAGGACTGGACAATCAAAAATGTTGAACGTGCCATGTCCGTCGGTTATTCCAATTGGGATCAACACCAATTTGAAGACTATTTAAAAGTTTTTGAAATTGATCAGACACTCAAGGTGAAGGAACTCTCTAGGGGGATGAACACCAAGTTGATGTTGGCCATTGCTTTTTCACATCAGGCAAAAACATTAATTCTGGACGAACCCACCTCCGGCTTGGATCCCATCATTCGAGATGAATTCAGAGAGATTTTACAAGCATACGTGGAAGATGAGGAACATACGGTTTTATTTTCGACGCATATTACCCAAGATTTAGAAGCCATTGCCGACTATATTGTTTTTATACAAGGTGGAAAGATTTATTTTACGGGATCTGTGGATGATTTTTTAAACAGGTATGTGATTGTAAAAGCCGGCTTAGACGAGGCCGATACCATCGAAGCATCTGCCATTATCGGTTCTCGCCAATATCACACCCGTTTCGAGGCTATGATTCTGAGAGAAGACTTGCCGAAAATTTCGGATCATTGGATTGTAGAAAAGCCGACCATCGATCAAATCATGGTCTTTCACAAAAGGGGAAACAATTGAAAAACATCAAGAAAATCATTATCTTGGATTTTTTAGCGATCCAATCCTATTTGACATTTAAAAATTTTGCAATTTATTTTGTTTTCGCGATGCTCTACGGCTTGATCAGCAAAACACCGATTACGGTACTTTATACCTTGAGTTTTGCAGCTGTACTGTATTCATCCTATCCGTATTTCGTTGGGGATGAATCCGGAATTGATGCTCTATACAAAATTTTTGGAATCCAGGCAAAATCCGTCGTCTTTGGTCGATACATCTTTATGTATCTGATGAACTTATGCGCGATCCTCATGGGTATTATCATGTTTTTAATGATAAATCTGGCATTGAAGCAACCCGTACAATTGGAGGGTTGGATATCATTGTCGGCCGGTTTTCTCTCAATATTTTTGGTGTCCACCGGCATATCTTTGTTACAATTCCCTTTATTTTTTAAATTCGGCTATGCAAAGGGAAAAATATTGACCATCATGCCCATGATGTTGGTAGTGATTCTAACAGCAATTGTGATGGGATACTTTGGAGATTATCTCAAGAAAATGAATCTAGAAGCCATTGATCCCATTTCCATCATCAGCTTTGTAGGAGTCGTCTATCTGATTGTTTTAGTCGTTTCTATTCGCAGTTCGATTTTTTTCTATTTGAAAAAAGAATTGTGAGGAATGTTATAAAAAATTCAATCGTGTATCGGCTATTTTAATCTATTTTAAGTGAATCTTAGCTTGAATTTGATATAGTATTGAAAAGACTTAAAGATCAGTTTACTTTCTTCGTATAATGTATGTAAGAAACAGTTGGTTTAGGACCCATCGTTACAAGTGAAAGCGTTGTTGCACGATGGATGAAAATAAAAATAATTGATAATTGAGGTCTTGGTCTGTATAATAGATTTAACAACGTAGAAAGAGGTGTCTCAAATGATTGAATTTGTTGTTGGTGCCAAAGGTAGCGGTAAAACGAAGAAAATGATCGACATGGCAAATGACGAATTGATAACCACGAAAGGCGATATTTTATTTATTAACGATAGAGATAGATACAGAGTAACAGTGGACACAAAAATACGCTTTATCAATACGGAAGAATTTGGCATAAAAGGAGAGGATCAACTATACGGATTTATTAGCGGCGTTTTGGCCAGCAATTATGATGTCAGTACGGTTTATCTGGACAATTTACTAAGAATATTAAATGCAGACGGCCCTGAACAGTTAGAGGGAACGTTAGAGAGACTTGATAAGCTGAATAAACAACAAGATGTTAAATTCGTTCTCAGTGTTAGTTGCGAAGAGGACAATTTACCTGAGAACCTAAAGAAATATATGTAAGCTCATTCAATCTATGACTGCCGATTGCGCTGCAATCGGCTTTATTTAATAGAGCGTATCGACAAAAGGACATGGATTTGAATTATTACCCTTATTCATTATGGCTGAAAAGGCATTATGGAGAAAAAGTATATAAACTGCCGGTTAATCTGCCGGTGACTTGTCCCAACAGAGACGGCACCCTTGGTTTTGGTGGCTGTATTTTCTGTGGCGAACAAGGCGGCGGTCACGAGACTTTATCTTCAAAAACTTCGATCAGAGAACAAATCGACACAAACAAAAGGTATATCGGCAAACGCTATAATGCAAAAAAGTTTATTCCATACTTTCAAAGTCATACCAATACATACCTGCCCCTGGCAGATTTCATAAAAGCTGTGGACGAAAGTTTGGTTGGTCCGGACATTGTCGGACTTTCTATCGCCACCAGACCGGATACCATCACCGACGAACAACTCCGTTATCTAGAAGAAGTGCAAACTCAAAGACACAAAGACATTACGATAGAATTAGGTTTGCAAACTGCTAACGACGATACTTTAAAAATCTTAAACAGGGGTCATCAGTGTGCGGATTTTTGTTTAAGCGCAAGAAGGGTCAAAGAGGCGGGGCTGCGGTTGTGTACCCACGTCATCTTGGACTTGCCCTGGGACAATCGAGAAGATGTTCTGAAAACAGCGCAAGTTTTAAACAAGGTGCAAAGCGATTTTGCAAAATGTCACTCCTTATATATTGTAAAGGAGTCGCGTCTTCATGAAATGTACGCCAATCAAGAGGTACCCTTGTTGGACGAATCGGAGTTTATCCATCGCTGCATCTTGTTTTTGACGCATCTCAACCCCGATACCGCGATACAAAGACTTGTTGGGAGAGTTCCGGAAGAATTTTCGGTCGTTGCCAATTGGCACAAAAGCTGGTGGAAAGTACGGGATAACTTAGAAGCACAGATGATGAGACAAGGTAACTTTCAAGGACAGTATTATACGAAGTACGAGGAGAATGAAGATGGAAGAAAAAATGCAGATTATAACAAGCAATGAGCCGGAAAAAAAGAAAACTTACAAAGAGGTTGTAGCGGGTAAAGTCTATGAAAGGCAGGAAATTACCGGTCTAAACATGGATATATTGACTTATTTGTACGGCCAAATCGATAAATACCATTTAACTAGAAAACCCTTAAATAAAATAAGACAGCCCTACACACCTTTTCCTATAGATACAGAAGGTACAGATACTGATAAAGAAACGGTTTTGTTACCTCAATTATCCATTACCGAAGGCCGAGAAGAGCAGGTTATATGGGTCGTAGAATTGGTTGACGAGGACAACCCTCATCTAACCTATTTTGTAAAACCCTTGCTGTACGCACAACAAGGTGTGCGGGAGTTGTGGATCATTGAGCCGAAAAAGAGAATCGTCATGGTTTATCATTTTGAAAAGGACGGTTTTATCCCAAGTATTTATCAGTCTGCTCGTAGAATAAAAGTCGGCATCTACAAAAACTTCTTATTGTCACATTCGGAAATCTTTAAAAGCCGTTCCTCGGATTGAATTGGAGAAAATGGATGAACTTTATTGAAACATCAAAATACAAAGAGGTAGAACTGTACGAAGAAGCGTTAAAACAGATGTATTTACGCATGATTGCATACACGGCTATCCCTTTTCGTGTCAATGCCGATTCATTGACACAGCAGAAACAAATCGTCAACCATACATATCTGCTAAAGAATCAGAGTGAACTGCAACTGATGGCAGAGTATCCTCAAGGGCGCAAAAGATCAGCACAATGGCTGAAAAAGCAGTATATGCAATTGTCCATATCCTATAAAAAACGATATAAAAAGGCCCTCAGACTTTTTCATGAAAACCAATTGAATGGTGATTTTAAAGGAAATATCAACATTTGGGACGACTACGTCAACAAGCGTATCCAAGCGTGCTTAAACACCTATGGGGAAGTTGTTTTTAAAGAAAACCTGAATAGAGCGATTGAAGGAGATATTAAAGCACAGATTGATCTGGGCAAGTACTACTTTTTAGGTTGGGGGACCAATGTGTCGGCCAAAGAGGGCTATTCATGGTTTAGAAAAGCTTCTCAGTCCAACGACAGCAAAGCCCTAATGGCTTTGGGTATGGCTATGGAGTCTATGGCTTATCGACAATTTGGTCTCAGAGCCTGTGAAGACGTCGAAAAAGTCTATGCCCGCGCCTATGCTATGGGCGAAACAACCGCCACTTATTATTTATTTCGCTATTACGACCAATTTACAGTTGGCAAAGCTGTCAAAATCAAGGCGAAAAGGTGGCTGGAGAAGGGTATAGAGCTCGGCGAACCCTATTGCTTGTTTGAAGCAGAAAAAGGCTTGGATTCGGATCAGAAATGGTTGCCGGTTCATATAGAGACGCTGATGGATTGGCTACAAACGGCAGCCAACATGAGTTTACCGGGATGTTTGGAGGTATTGGGTTTGGTTTACTTCAATTCCAATATAGAAGCCAAAGAAGTTTAAATTTGCAGCTTGCATTCTAAGAATGAAAAGCGTATACTATACGAGAATAAACATATCATATAATAGAAACAAGAATACAATAATGTATGACACACTTGCTCCTATAATGGGGTCTTATATCCGTGGCAGCGGTGTACAGCATACAATATTGTATTTTTTTATTGTTTTTTGTACACTGATCGAATTCAAGGAGGGATCGAAAGGAATATGAAAAAGGAAAATCGGTTTTCAGCATTTTTAAAAAGAAAGGATATTGAAATTTCGGTGCAACGATATATTATCGATGCGATGAAATTTATGTCTTTTGGTTTGTTTTCCACCCTGTTGATGGGAAGTATTTTAAATCAAATCGGATTTATTTTCGGTATTACATTTTTAACAGATGTGATGTGGCCTGCAGCACAACAAATGACCGGGCCCGCCATTGCGGTGGCTGTAGCCTATAGTTTACATGCGCCGCCCTTGGTCATACTTTCCTGTACGGTAGGCGGTTTTATCGGTAATTCGCTGGGTGGTCCGGCCGGTTCTTTTGTAGCAGCCTTAATCGGTGCAGAATTGGGTAAAGCGGTGGCAGGCGAAACAAAGGTCGATTTATTGGTGACGCCCTTTGTCACCATGTTAGCCAGTACTCTTGTCGCTATGGTTGTGGGTAAACCCATCGGTTTGTTGATGACCGGCTTGGGCGAAGTCATCATGTGGGCAACGGTGCAACGTCCTGTCATCATGGGTATTGTCATCTCTGTTATAGTCGGTATGGTCTTGACTTTACCGATATCCTCTGCGGCCCTATGCATTATGCTCAATTTATCCGGAATTGCTGCCGGTGCGGCAACCGTCGGCTGTTGTTGTCAAATGGTAGGCTTTGCGGTACAAAGTCATAAAGACAACGATATCGGTGGATTTGTAGCACAGTTTTTGGGAACGTCCATGATTCAAATTCCCAATATTGTCAAAAACTGGCGTATTTGGATTCCGCCAACATTGGCTTCCGCTCTTCTCGGACCTTTAGCGACCACCGTTTTTCAGATGACGAATACACCTGTTTCCGCCGGAATGGGCACCTGCGGTTTTGTCGGTCAAGTCGGAACGGTCATATCCATGTCCGGCGAAGGTAAAAGCACCTTGCAGATCGCAGCCAGTATTGGGATTTTGCAGATTCTTTTACCGGCTGTTGTTACGTATCTTATCTACTTAATCGTGTATCGCATGGGTTGGATTGCGGATGGCGATATGTCTTTAGAGAATACCTAAAACTCATTTTGCTAGTCTTAAGTTTAGAACTTTATAATGAGTACTCATTTAAACTTAGGAGTATGCCATGACTAAACAGACACGAAGAGCGGTGTTATTAAAAGCTCTTTTAATCATATACCTTGCAATCGTCGCTTCGATTACCTTGGTACCGGCAGTGGAGATGGATAATCAAATTCATAATAACTTAATCCCAATGACCAATATTGACGATTATGTTTACGATATTGTGCATAACGGCGTCATTCATTGGGATTATTTGCGCTCACCTGAGGTTGGACCTTCCGGTTTCTTTTACGAAGCAACCCGTTATTCCTTTAGGAATTTATTTGGCAACATCGCATTGTTTGTACCCTTAGGTCTGCTCTATCCTTTAACTTCTAAAAGAGACCATTTTATGTCAGCGATGCTTAAAATTATCCTGACAACAGGTTTGATAGAAGTGGTGCAATACTTGTTCATCGCCGGTCGTTCAGCGGATATCGACGATATTTTGCTGAATACCGTCGGTGGTTTAATCGGTTATGGCCTCTACCGTTGGATTCGATAGGTGTGTTATGGCAAAAATCAAGAAGAAATATGTCTGTCAAAATTGTGGCTTTGAATCTACGAAATGGTTGGGTCGTTGCACCTCTTGCAGTGAGTGGAACACCTTTGTGGAGGAAATCGAAACACCGGTCAATAAAAGAACGCCTGTGGTGTCGGAAATTCAAAAAAAGGATGCACAACCTAAAAAACTCAAAGACATTCAACTAGAAAAGGAATATAGAATTCGAACCGGTATTCGGGAATTGGATAGAGTACTCGGTGGTGGCATCGTACCCGGTTCCATGCTCTTGCTAAGCGGCAATCCGGGCATCGGAAAATCCACCTTATTGATGCAAACGGTGCAAGCATTAGGGCAGAAAGAAATCGGGCTGCTGTATATATCCGGTGAAGAATCGGAGCAACAACTTAAAATGCGCGCCATGCGTTTGAATATTCAGTCCGAAAATGTCTTTTTTTTGGGTGAGACCGATATTCTTCAAATGCTCCATTGGATTGGAAAAATAAAGCCGAGAATTTTGGTGATAGATTCCATACAGACGGTGCAAAACCCCCAATTGGATTCACCACCCGGTTCCGTCAGTCAAATACGGGACAACACGTCCATTCTGATGCAAGTAGCCAAGAAAAATAATATCGCTACGATTTTAGTGGGACATGTAACGAAGGATGGGGCCATTGCGGGGCCTCGGGTTTTAGAACATATGGTGGACACGGTTTTGTACTTTGAAGGTGAAAAGAACCACAGTTTCAGAATTTTAAGAGGAACAAAAAACCGCTTTGGCTCAACCAACGAAATTGGTATCTTTGATATGACCCAAAAGGGGTTGATTACTGTGGAAAACCCTTCAGAATGGGTGTTAAACAGTCGTCCGGAAGGCAGCAGCGGAACGGCGATTGTACCGACCATGGAGGGATCGCGGCCGTTGTTGATCGAGATACAAGGCTTAATGACTGCAACCGGCTTTGGGACCCCGCGCCGAATGTCCACAGGGTTTGACTACAACCGATTGGTATTGTTGATCGCGGTGATGGAAAAACGCATGGACATTGACATGCAAAATTTCGATGCCTATATCAATGTGGTGGGCGGTTTTAAAATTCACGAACCCTCGGTAGATCTTGCCGTCATAGCTGTTTTGTATTCCAGCTTGAGAGATCGACCGATCCCGACGGATTTAATGATCGTTGGAGAAGTGGGGTTAACCGGAGAGGTACGGTCTATCCAATATGCTCGCCAAAAGCTCAAAGAAGGATTGAAGTTCGGTATGAAACGGTGTATTTTGCCAAAACAGAATGTCAAAGAAGTACAAGAAGAGGCGCTCACGCTGTTTCCGGTTTCAACACTGGCCGAAGCTTTAGAGGTCATCATGAGTGAGGCTTAAAGAATTAATCCCTATTTTACAAAAACTATACATAAAAGCAAGCCTATGCTATAATGCATGTACTGGGGTGTGCGTTATCGACTATTTTTGAACCTACAACATTAATACGAGAACCCGCGATTGTTTTTGGATGTCATGCCTCTATAAGTGGACGGCAGAAGAAAGCAATAGGGTACTCACCTAGTCAACCGCTAGGGCGTCAATAATGAGAGACGGCACCTTGGTATTGAGCACATACGCCGTGCTATCGAGGATTTGGCAAGCAAATCCTCGATAGCACGGCGTTTATCATAAACAAGAGTTACCGGAAAACAATATTGCCTACTGGAAAGGAACATATGTTTGACTATATCAAAGGTAAAATAGCCCATCAACGAGAGGATGCTGTCGTCGTCGACATCAACGGCTTGGGTTATTTGATCAATATCAATATGAAAACAGCTTCGGAAATACCCGAAAATCACCGGGAAGTGACCCTCTACCTATACCCTGTCTTCAGGGATGACAATGTTGCCCTATACGGCTTCCTTCATTTGGAAGAAAGAGAGATGTTAAAAACTCTAACCACAGTATCCGGCATCGGTACCAAGGTTGGTCTAGCGATTTTATCTTTCTTTTCGATCGACACTCTGATACTCAATATCGTCAACGAAGATATTAAAGCTTTGAGCAAAGCCCCCGGCATCGGCAAGAAAACGGCGGAACGCTTGGTCTTCGAATTAAAGGATCAGTTCCAAAAGGCCCTGGATGAGAAAACCATGGGACCTGTGGAAACTCAAATCGTCACCAAGGGTATCGTCGACGAAGCAGTTGAAGCATTGACCTCTTTGGGTTATGCTTACTCTGAAGCCAATGCAGTGGCAAAAAAAGTTTACCGAGAAGACATTGCATTGGAAGAGATGATCAAGGAATGTTTGATTCGTTTAGCACAATAAAAGAATATGAAAAAAAGATTTATCACAACTGAATTTACCGAAGCGGATATCGAAATCGAAAAGGGGCTCCGTCCACAGTATATGGCTGAATACATTGGACAGGATAAAGTAAAAAACCAATTGAATATTTTTATTCAAGCTGCTTTAAAGAGGGAAGAACCCTTAGACCACGTATTATTGTACGGGCCACCGGGCCTCGGAAAAACAACCCTGGCTGCCATTATAGCCAATGAGATGGGAACCAATATCAAAACCACTTCGGGACCGGCCATCGAAAAACCCGGAGATTTAGCCGCCATTTTAACCGGTCTAAAAGAGGGTGATGTTTTATTTATCGACGAAATACATCGCCTGCAAAGAACCATCGAGGAGGTGTTATACCCGGCCATGGAGGACCACCGCCTGGATATTGTGATTGGAAAGGGACCGGGTGCAAAAGCCATTCGCATAGATTTGGCACATTTCACCTTGGTAGGGGCGACCACACGCATCGGGCTGTTGACAGCTCCCTTGCGGGATCGTTTTGGAGTCGTTTTGCGTTTAGATCTCTACAATGAAGAGAGCCTATGCGAAATTGTCAAACGCTCTGCGGATATATTAAAAGTAAAGATCGATGACGCCGGAACCATGGAACTGGCTAAGCGCTCCAGAGGGACACCCAGAATATCCAATAGATTGCTGAAAAGAGTTCGGGATTACGCAGAGGTTAAGACCCAAGGCCGCATTGATTTAGACACGGCCAACAAAGCCCTGTGTCTTTTTGAAATTGATGAATACGGCTTGGATGAAACCGACCGCGCCATGCTCTACATGATTTATGACCATTTTGACGGAGGCCCTGTGGGGTTGGATACCCTCGCAGCCGCCTTAGGAGAAGAGCGGGATACCATCGAAGAAGTGTACGAACCCTATTTAATTCAAAGGGGTTACCTGGCGAGGACGCCCAGAGGCCGTATCATCACCTCCAAGGGCTGTAGCCATATCGGGGTTTCGCCACTCAATCAAAAGGAAGAACAAATGAGCTTAGAGGAGTTAGAAGACACCATTGAAACCGCTAAAAACCGATGATTTTAATTACAATTTGCCCGAAGAGCTCATCGCTCAACGACCCATCGAAAAGAGAGATACCTCCCGTTTAATGGTTTTAAACAGAAAAGAAAAAACCATTCAAGATCGGCTGTTTTCCGATTTACCCGACCTTTTAAAGCCGGGGGACTTGCTGGTTCTCAACAACACCAAGGTATTGCCGGCCAGAATTTATGGAAAAAAAAGAGATACCGGCGGGAAGATTGAAATTCTTCTTCACAAGAAATTGACGGAAAATACATGGGAAGTGATGGTCAAACCCGGAAGACGGGCAAAAGTCGGCACACGGATTCAGTTTTCAGAAAAACTGGAAGGAAAGGTGCTGGCGCTTCGACCCGACGGTCTGCGCGAAATGCGTTTCGACTATTCCGGTATTTTTGAAGAAATTTTAGAAGAAATAGGGACCATGCCCTTGCCCCCTTACATTCAGGAAACCCTCGTGGAGCAGCAACGCTACCAAACCGTATACGCTAAGTATAACGGTTCTGTTGCAGCCCCTACGGCCGGTTTGCATTTTACTGAGGATATTTTTAAAAAACTTCAGGAAAAGAACATCGACCGCGCCGAAATTACACTTCACGTCGGCATTGGCACTTTTCGTCCGGTGAAAGAGGAGTACATCTCAAAACACCAGATGCACAGCGAAAGTTACCGGATCGATGCACAAACCGCAAAAAAAATTGAAGAACAAAGGCAGAGAGGCGGGCGTATCGTTGCGGTCGGTACCACCTCTGTTCGTACATTAGAAAGCATTGCCTCCAAAAACAATGGCCGAATTGTGGCGGACAGCGGCGAGACGGACATTTTTATTACGCCCGGCTATCGCTGGCAGGTAGTCGATGCTTTGGTTACCAATTTTCACTTACCAAAATCCACACTCTTAATGTTGGTGGCCGCTTTTTATGATAGAGAAGAAGTGTTAAAAGCGTATCGACATGCCGTGGAAAAAAGATACCGCTTTTTTAGTTTTGGCGATGGGATGTTCATTCAATGAGGAGTAAATGCTAAATTATCAACTACTAAAAGAAGACCAAAAGACTTCCGCGAGACTGGGAAAAATAACCACCCTTCGCGGAGAAATCGATACACCGATATTTATGCCTGTGGGCACCTTGGGTACGGTTAAAAGTATGACCAACCAAGATCTGGAAAAAATGAAAGCACAGATTATTCTGGGCAATACCTACCATTTATATTTGCGTCCGGGTATGGATATCATCGCTCAAGCCGGTGGGCTACACAAATTCATGAATTGGAAACATCCAATCTTAACGGATAGTGGCGGTTTTCAGGTGTTTTCCCTAGGACCTTTAAGAAAAATCACAGAAGAAGGTGTCGCCTTCAGCTCCCACCTCGATGGCTCCAAACACTTTTTAAGTCCGGAGAAATCTATAGAAATACAAAACATCATCGGGGCGGATATCATTATGAGTTTTGACGAATGCACGCCGGGCCAAGTGGATTATGAGTATGCAAAAAAATCCATGGAAATGACCTTGCGTTGGGCGGAGCGTTGCAAAAAGGCCCATCAAAAACCCGACACCCAAGCTTTATTCGGTATTGTACAGGGCGGTATGTATGAAGATTTGAGACAAACTTGCGCCAAAAGTCTTGTAGAGATGGACTTTCCCGGCTACTCCATCGGAGGTTTGTCGGTGGGAGAGCCGAAACCCCTTATGTATCGCATGCTGGACCATACCGTACCTTTTTTGCCCAAAAACAAACCGCGTTATCTGATGGGAGTCGGCTCCTTAGACGCTTTGTTTGAAGGTGTCGCCCGAGGTATCGACATGTTCGATTGCGTGTTGCAGACAAGAATAGCGCGTAACGGTAGTGCATTGACCAGTACCGGGCAAAAAACAATACGGAACGCAACATACAAAGATGATTTCTCGCCATTAGATGAAAATTGCGACTGCTTTGTCTGCCAAAATCACACCAAGGCCTATATTCGACACTTAATCAAATGTAATGAAATTTTGGCTGCCCGCTTGTTGACATATCATAATTTATATTTTACACTTAAGATCATGGAGAACATCAGGCAAGCGATTGCCGAAAACCGTTTTTCGGAGTATAAAGTCGACTTTTTTCAAAAATATGGAATAAAAAAAGACTAAGGAGTGTTATATGGGAAATCTATCAGGTAATAGTATCATGGGTTTTTTACCGATTATACTGATGGGGTTGTTCTTTTACTTTTTTATCATTAGACCCCAATCCAAACAAAGAAAACAAATAGAGGACATGCACGCAGCCCTTTCCGTAGGGGACGAGGTGCAAACTTACAGTGGTTTTTACGGTATCATCTACGCAATCGACGATGAAAATGTTGTTCTGGAAATGTTACCCGACTTTACAAAATTGATGATTTCAAAAGCTGCAATCTCAAAAATCATCACTTCCGATGACATTAAAGGCGATGCTACAGTCAGTGACAATCCGGGTCAATCGGCAGCAGAAAACACCATAGTAGAAGACGCTGACGATCAGGTGACAACAGAGTACAACGACGCTATCGTAGAAGATGCCGATTACGAAGATTTAAGTAACTAAGGAGAAGCAAATGAAACATATCAGAATTATCAATCAAGGCAACCTTTCAGACATCAAAAACAAAGGTTGTGGAGAGTGTCAAACCTCTTGTCAATCAGCTTGCAAAACTTCTTGTACGGTCGGCAATCAACAATGCCAACAAAGTAAATAGAACAGATCATGAAATGATACAAAAAGCAGTGAGCAACTGCTTTTTTAATTTACTGAATAAAATTATTTAACAATAAGGTTTGAAGGAGAATACCGTGATTCATCAGTTTTATAAAAAAGGTCACTATATCGTTTTAGATGTGGACACGTCGACGCTCATGACCGTAGACGAAATGACCTATCATCTCATTGAAGACTTCCTTCAGTTCGATCAAAATGCATTGATCGCTCGATATGCACCGCGATATGGAGAACAGCAAGTAAAGGATGCCATAGTTGAAATACAGACCATGATCGACAAGCAACTCTTGTTTACAGACCATCGATACGACCCGGCTTTTTATCATGGCCACGACGGTGTCAAAGCTTTATGTTTGCATATTGCCCACGACTGCAACTTAAAATGCGATTATTGTTTTGCCTCCCAAGGAGATTTTAAAGGCGAACGCTCGCTGATGTCTTTGGAAGTGGGAAAAAAAGCAATTGACTTTGTTATCGAGGCTTCCAAACATCGCAAAAATATTGAGATAGATTTCTTCGGCGGCGAACCCTTAATGAATTTCGATGTGGTTAAAGGCATCGTAGACTATGCACGAAAACGAGAAAAAGAAACGGGCAAACGATTTAATTTTACCATGACCACCAACGGTGTTTTATTGGATCAAGAAAAGCGGGATTACCTCAACGACACCATGCAAAACGTTGTTTTGAGTTTAGACGGACGAAAAGAAGTCCATGACCGTGTTCGCAAAACACTCAATGACAAAGGATCTTACGATGTCATTTCTGAGAATATTCTTGCGATGGTCAAAGAACGAGGGGACAAAGAATACTATGTCCGTGGGACTTATACCAAGTACAATATGGATTTTTCAGAAGACGTCACCTTTTTGGCAGAACAAGGTATTCGGGAAATATCCATCGAACCCGTCGTCGCTAAAAAAGATCAGGACTACGCCATCCTAAAAGAAGATTTACCAAGAATATTAGAAGAATACGATATTTTATTGGATAAAATGATTGCGGATTACCGAGAACAACCGGAGGGGTCCTACCGTTTTTTTCACTATCTCTTGGATTTGAGCAATGGCCCATGTGTTTACAAACGCTTATCCGGCTGCGGTGCGGGGAACGACTACTTAGCGGTTACACCGGAAGGAGATTTGTACCCTTGTCACCAGTTTGTGGGGGAAGAGAGATTTAAACTCGGCACTTTGGATACAGGCTTAGAGCAAAAGGAAATGTCGGTCGCATTTAAAAAAGCCAATCTATTGGAAAAAGAAGATTGTCAAAAATGTTGGTGTAAATATTTTTGTGGTGGCGGCTGCCATGCCAACGCATACAATTTTAATCAAACACTTTTAAAACCCTACGATGTCGCCTGTGAAATAGAAAAAAAGCGAGTCGAAAACGCTTTGACTCTTCAAATTATTAAGAGTGAAGAACATTGACAAGTATAAACTTTAAAGTTTATACTGAACATCTCCTGGGTCTGTGGTTGAAAGTCAATGCTAGTCGCAGGCGAAATGATCCACGTAAGGCTTATAAAAAAATACTCAAGCTGAGCATAGTGCGGCTTAGAAGTAAGTCCAGCCGACATTGTCGAGAGGAAGATTCGTGTACAGCTAAATTCCCAGCTGGCGGGTGTGGGGTTAAAGACCAGGTCAGTCAGGAGACGAGTAGCCATATTCAATATGCAACCCTGATGCAGTTGAATATGGCTACTTTTAATTAAGAACGTTTGCACATCGTTGGTGTTTTGCGTATGTTAACATCCTGTTATCGGGTGCAGGGGCTTTCTTGGGATTCGATGAAGTTTGAAGACTCACTTAATAGTCGATGACAACAGGGCAAAATAATGCTTTTTGTAAATAAACATGCTATAATCATGTTACATCAAGCCGTTCATTTAGCAGAAATCAACGACACTTGAAAGGAGTAGCAGTAATGAAGTTTACCATTTATGGGAAAAACATGCATGTATCGGAAGGTTTAAAGGAAACTTTAAGAAAAAAGTTTGAAAAATTTGATCGTTACTTTGATAGAGAAACAGAAGTATACGCTACCTTTAGCAGAGAAAAGAATCATAATGTTTTGGAAGTAACGATACCAATGGGGAGAACCATTTTACGTGCAGAACAAATAACAGAAGACATGGTCGGTTCTATTGAAGCGGTTGTGGACAAATTAGAAGGACAATTGAGGAAACACAAAACAAAGCTTAAGAAACAATACGCCGGAGAGTCTTTAAAGTACAATTTTGACGCTATTGAGAGTGTTGAAGAGGAGGACGATGGACCCCAAGTCGTACGTACAAAAAAATTTGCAGTCAAACCGATGACTGTTGACGAAGCGACGATGCAAATGGAATTGTTAGGGCATGACTTTTTCGTGTTTTTGAACGGTGAAACCGATGATGTCAATGTCGTTTACATGAGAAAAGACGGAAATTACGGGCTTATTGAACCCATATTTTAAATTATTTGAGCAAACACCCGTTGTAAAAACGGGTGTTTTGTTTGACAACAATATTAAATTGATTTAAAATATATCAATAAGTTTAAAGGATATTATCAGTATTGTAAATGAGGTCTCACATATGTTTTTTTTACTCGCCATTTTAATTGGCATCATCATAGGAACATTAAGAAAAGGAACTATATCGAATATAAGAGCAACATCGCTGTCCCTCTTACCTTTGGGGTTGGTGGGCATTGTGGTACAAATTGCGCTGCATTTTTTGGTATATGTTCCATCGGCGAGTTCTTTAGATATGGTGATACCGGTACTCAACTTGGTTTCCTACGTCTTCATCTTGGTGATGCTGACCTTCAACTTGGATGAGGTTTGGAACGTTATGATGGTTGTCGGAACCATGGCTAATTTTGTCGTAACATTTATGAATGCGGCTAAAATGCCTGTAGCTGCCAATATTGTAGCATCCATCGACCAATCAGCATTAGGACAATCCATTCTCGCACAGAACAATTTGTCCGGCGGTTTAATAGAAAATTTAAGTATTTTTACCCAAATAGATTTACAAACCACAAAGTTATGGTTTTTAGGTATCAACATCAAAGTACCATTCTTTGAACATATTTCACCAATGTACGGTGCCGTTCCCGGCATCAGCATCGGTACGATTTTGTTATTAATTGGCCTCATCGGTTGGATACAATTCGCAATGGTTCGCAAATCTGAAACCGATGCAGTTGAAATACCGAAAGCTCAAGAAGAGACCCCGCAACCGGTGACACAAGACACCATTCAAGTCGCGAATCTCGAAAAGGGCAATGCAGTCGATCGCTTGGAAGAACTGGAAACCGAACCGGAATTGCCAATTATGCCCTTGAAAACTGAAAAAGATAGCCTAAAAACACAAACTATCGATACGGCATCGGATACCTTACTCTACACCACACCGGTGGTAGAAAAAGAAGAGAAGCAAAGTGAAAGGCCGCAGGGTTTCTTCACACAAAACTTTTATGCTGAAAAAGAAAAGAGTATCCACAAGGAAGCGGGAGCAAAACCATCTGAGGAAAAAATGGATGAACCTCTCTTCGAAAAAAATATCGAAGAAGATGAGATCCAAAAAGATGAAGCCATCGACCATAAGAGTGATACAGCACGCAAAGCCACAACGGATACAGATTTTCTTGGACCTTCAATTTTAGAAGTGATGAATAAAGAGAGAATCAGCACGGAAGATTCGTTCTTTAAAGAAACGGAATCGGCTGAAACTAAAGTGGAAGCAAAAACGGAAGAGTCGCCAGTTCGCAAACAAAAACCCATCATTGTTGCTACTGGTGGCAGTGGAAGTGGCAGAGGTAGAAGTAGAAAAATGAGTCAATCCAAGAAAAAAACCGGTCTTAATGAAGACGAAATGCGTAACGTATGGCAAAATGTAGCCAAAGAAAACCAAAAGCTCAAACAAAGAGGTAGAGGTTACGTCATTGAAGAAACGCCGAAAAGTACGGATGAAAGAAAATTCTTTACAAAACCCGTCAGTTCTGAAAAAATCTCTGATGTTCAGAAACAAGATCTAATGGATCAAACCATCGACGAACGCGCTTTTTCCGTTACCAAACCGCACAGTGTTGTAGAAGATACAACAGCTCATGCAACGACCGATGATGAAAATCGCGAGAGAGCCGGGTACGAAAAAGTACATGTTACCATCGATGGAAAAGAGATTTCTTATTGGAAAAAAATCTAAGGATGCAAGAGTATTTAAAAACACGTGGTTCACGTGTTTTTTTATGTAAAATAACGGATCGTGGATGGCAAAAAAAGCACATCGGCAATTTGAGAAAACCCGACACCGTTCGCATTGGATAGATTGTCCTACCATAAAAAGAAGGCCTTACAAACTTAAACGTCTTGTAATGCCTATCATAAAATGAGATAATTTTTCAGAACAATGAATTAAGGAGATATATATGGGATTCTTCAGCAGTTTCTTTGACCATAGTAAAAGGCAAATAAAAAAACTCAATAAAATAGCGGACAAAATACTCGACTTAGAACAGGTTTATCGCAATTATTCAGACGAAGAATTAAAAAATAAAACACAAATTTTTAAAGAACGGCTGGCCCAAGGGGAAACCTTAGACGATATCTTGATAGAAGCTTTCGCAACCGTTCGAGAAGTCTCTACGAGAGTATTGGGGATGACCCATTATCCGGTACAATTAATCGGTGGTATGGTGTTGCACCAAGGGGATATCGCGGAAATGAAAACAGGCGAAGGTAAAACCTTAGTGGCCACGCTGCCGGCTTATCTCAATGCCTTGACAGGTAGGGGTGTTTACATTGTTACTGTGAACGACTATTTGGCAAAGCGCGACTCCGAGTGGATGGGGAGCATCTACAAATTTTTAGGTTTAAGCGTCGGTTTGGTGGTTCATGGATTATCCTATGAAGAGAAAAAAGTGGCCTATGAAGCGGATATCACCTATGGTACCAATAACGAATTCGGATTCGACTACTTAAGAGACAACATGGTCATCGACAAAAGCCAACAAGTTCAACGAATGTTGAATTATGCGATCATCGATGAGGTCGATAGCGTGCTCATCGACGAAGCCAGAACACCTCTCATCATATCCGGAAGCGGTGAGGAAAGCACCAAACTGTATTCGGTTGCCAACACCTTTATCCGTTCTTTAAAACCTCAACACTACGTAAAAGACGAAGAAGCAAAGACGGTTGTTTTGACGGAAGAGGGTATCGAAAAAGCGGAAAGCTTTTTCGGCTTAGACAATTTGGCGGATGTCGAGAATATGGGTATTTCCCATAACATCAACCAAGCCTTGCACGCCCATATCCTCATGACAAAGGATATCGACTATATGGTTAAAGATGGCGAAGTGATTATCGTCGACGAGTTTACCGGAAGGCCGATGCCGGGACGTCGTTATTCCAACGGTTTACACCAAGCGATCGAAGCTAAGGAAGGGGTGACGGTCAACAGAGAATCCAAAACTTTAGCGACGGTTACCTTTCAAAATTACTTCCGGATGTTTAAAAAATTGGCCGGTATGACCGGTACGGCTAAAACAGAGGAAGAGGAATTTGTCTCCCTCTACAACTTAAATGTCATCACGATTCCGACCAATAGCGAGATGTCCCAAACCGGGGTGCCGAGAACGGATTTAAACGACTTGGTTTATCCGACGGAGGCTAAAAAATTTAAGGCCATTGTATCCGATGTAAAAGAACGGCATCGGATCGGTCAGCCGGTGCTCATCGGTACCATATCCATTGAAAAGTCTGAACTTTTAAGTAAACATCTCAAAAGAGAGGGCATTCCCCACAACGTTTTGAATGCAAAATACTTAGAAAAAGAAGCGGACATCATTTCCATGGCAGGCCAAAAAAATGCTGTGACCATTTCCACCAATATGGCGGGTCGAGGTACGGACATTGTTTTGGGAGAGGGCGTTCAAGAACTGGGCGGTCTACACATTTTAGGGACAGAACGGCACGAAAGCCGAAGAATCGACAATCAGCTCAGGGGTCGTTCCGGGCGGCAAGGAGATCCGGGTTCATCACAATTTTACATTTCCTTGGAAGACGATTTGATGCGCATTTTCGGCTCCGATCGCATCAAAGATTTTGTAGATAATGCCGGTTTAGATGACGATACGCCGATAGAAAACAAACTCTTAACCAGAGGAATCGAAAACGCTCAGAAAAAAGTGGAGAGCCGAAATTTTAACATCAGAAAAAATGTTCTCCAATACGATAACGTCATGAACCGACAGAGAGAAATCATCTACGGTCAAAGACAACAAGTGCTCGATGGCGAAAATATGCACGAGCAAATCAATAAAATGACTTCGGATATGGTGTCACACTACGTTCGAATGTACACGAATCGAGGAGAATACTACGAAGATTGGGACATTCCCTCCTTGGTAAACTTTTTCGAAAGCGGTTTTTTACCCAAGGGCTCACTGGATTTGTCCGATACCGATCTCAGTGTCGAAGAAATAGAAGAACGAATTCTCCAAGCCTTTGAAATGTTGTATAATGAAAAACGAGAAGTGTTGTCCGATGAAAATTTAGAAAATTTGGAGCGGGCAATCTTACTCACAACGGTAGATGCCGCATGGATGGAGCATATCGACAATATGGATCAACTGAAACAAGGTATTGGGCTTCGAGCTTACGGACAAACCAACCCGGTGGATGAATACACCAAAGAAGGTTTTGATATGTTTGAAGAAATGACTTACCGCATTCAGGAAGATACGGTCAAGTACATCCACAATGTCGATGTTACAAGATTGCCAACAACTATGCAGGCACAGCAAAATCTTGATCAGGTACAAACCAACCGTGGAGATATACAAGGGGACGCACCTCCTAAAACCGTCGTTAAAGATAAAAAAGTTGGAAGAAACGAGCCCTGTCCCTGTGGTAGTGGAAAAAAATATAAGAGATGTTGTGGCAGAAATTAAAAATTTCATATGAAAGGATGTGATTGTGTGATCGATGTTTATGAAATCAAACAAGATATTGAACAAATGGACGAATTACTGATAAAGCTTGGTGATTCACTTTGACTTACCCAATTTAAAAAGTGAAATACAAACCTATACGAAGAGAACGGAACAACCGGATTTTTGGAACGATAGCGATAAAGCCCAAAATATTTTAAAAAGATTAAAACAAATAAAATACAAGGTCGATCAGTACGATCATCTGGTTGATGATTTAGACGACTTGAAAATTATGTTGGAATTATTGGAAATGGGCGAAGAAGTCGGGAATATAGATCAGCAGCTGGGGTCTTATCGTGAAGAGCTGGAAAGTTTCAAGCTGGAAACCCTGTTATCCGGCGAATACGATGGCAATAACGCTATTATTGCGATACATTCCGGTGCCGGTGGTACCGAATCCCAAGACTGGGCTGAAATGCTCCTGCGCATGTTTACCCGTTGGGCGGAAAAAAAAGGATACCATCTCAAAACCTTGGACTTGCAACCCGGCGATGTCGCCGGTGTTAAAAGTGCGACCATTTTGGTAGAGGGCGTCAATGCCTACGGTTACCTGAAAACGGAAAGAGGTGTGCACCGATTGGTGCGTATTTCACCCTTCGATTCTTCCGGCAGGCGTCATACATCCTTTGCTTCCTTGGATGTTATTCCGGAAGTGGACGACACCGTAGAAATTGACATCAACCCCGACGATCTGCGCATCGACACCTATCGAGCCAGTGGAGCCGGGGGGCAACACGTCAACAAGACATCCTCAGCTGTGCGCATTACCCATCTACCGACGGGAATTGTTGTCCAATGTCAAAATGAGCGATCTCAACATCAAAACAGGGACGTTGCCATGAACATGCTGAAAAGTAAATTAATCGAAGTCATGGAGCAGGAAAACAAGGAAAAGCTGGACGATATCGTCGGCGATTATTCCCAAATTGCTTGGGGCTCTCAAATACGATCCTATGTTTTTCACCCTTACACCATGGTTAAAGATCATCGCACAAACGAAGAAATAGGTAATATCCAATCTGTCATGGACGGAGATATTGATCCGTTCATCAATGCATATTTGCAGCAGCAAGTGAAATCGTAGGTGTACTATGACATTTTTAACAGCCTTAAAAGAAAAAGTTCTTTGTTTAGACGGTGCAATGGGGTCTCAAGTACAAAACCGATTAAAAAGTTACAGCGGACCACCGGATTTTTTAAATTTGACAAATCCGGAAACCATCGTTGCCATTCATCGGGAATATGTCGAAGCCGGTGCAGATGTGGTTTTGACCAATACTTTCAATACCAATCCCTTTAAAAAGGGTATGACCGATGAAAAAATAAGGGAGATCATCCCAAAAGCCATCGAAAATGCCCGAGCATCGGGGGCGTCTTATGTCCTTTACGACATGACCACCTTAGGAAAATTATTGGGTGTGGATCTGTCCTTCGAGGAGGCCTATCGCGGATATCTCAATATCTTAGAAAAACTGGATCCGACACAGATCGACGGATTGTTCATCGAAACCATGGCGGATTTAAACGAAGCAAAGGTTGCGGTATTGGCAGCAAAAGCCACCCACCCGGAACTGCCTATTGTCGTTTCCATGACCTATGATAGCCAACACAAAACCCTGACCGGTTCCGACCCCACAGCCTGTGCCATGGTGTTGGAGGGCTTGGGTGTTCAAGGTATCGGGGTAAATTGTTCCACAGGTCCTGAAAACATGGTTTCTATTGTAAAAGATTATCGATCTTCCACATCTTTGCCGATTTTTGTCAAACCCAATGCCGGCATGCCGAAGTTGGTAGATGGAGAAAACCTGTACGATGTGACCCCTCAAGCTTTCGCCGAGGAAATGAAAAGCCTGCTGGACTTAAACATAGCCGCTGTGGGCGGGTGTTGCGGTACGACACCGGCGCATATCCGTATGTTGATGGAATTGGTAAAAAAGGTTTCTCCCAATCGGGAGATGCCGGAAAAAGTCGACACCTATGGAACACATTTTACGAGTTCAGTACTCGAGGACCAAGAAAAACTGACGGCTGTTACTGTAGAGCTGCCCACATCGGAAAGAGTTTTATCAACTCCCGGAAACTTTCAACGAACGATGAACAAGACCATTAGAAAAACGATCAGCGGTGAGGAAGTCGTTTATTTTGATTTGGATGGGACCGAGCAATCTGTCTTGGAAAAATTAACGACTGTCTTCAATGAACAACCGCCCATCTTAAAAAAAGCTGTGGTATTGCAATGTAAAGAACCGGAGATATTGGAAAGCTTTTTGCGGTATTTAAGCGGCAAACCCATCGTTCTTACGAATCAAGAAGATGGAGATACCAAAGAGCTGCAAAGGTTGCAAAGCCGGTACGCCGCTTTATGGTTGGGAGAAAATAGAATTCTCCTCAAATAAAAGGAACATTCAAATTTAAGGAAAAACACAACCGGACCGCCAAAGGTTTGATAACTTTTGGCGGTCCGGTTTTTTAGGTTTTACCGTATTTTAGTTCGGGATACCGTTTCTTAAATTGTTGATGCGTACTAATACGTCGTTGTATTGTGCGAGAAATTCAGGTTCCACATCCGGAAAGTGGACGGGGTCCAAGTAATCGAGATTCTGTTGACTGACATGATGGGCGATCAATGGACCGAAGTCGAATCCATTGGTGGTTTTGTGATGAGTGGCATCATAGGTAGCGGTTTGCAGTTTGATTAAGGTATCGCCATTAAAAGTCGCGTTGAGTTCTAAAAAATGGTTTTCAATATTGGGTTCGTCGGATCTTGCACGATATGTCCAAACAAAATCATTGATTTCCGTGTTTTCCTTTTTTCCAATTTCAGCATTTTTAAAACAGGTGATAGCTAAGCTTCTAAAAAGGCTTTCATGCATCGGCTCTTGAGATACCCGTGGCAACACGTAGGGATTTTGATGCATAATGATGCTGGTAATATTCTGCCACCTGAATTCATTGTATTTTTCTACAGTAGTCTTTAAAGATTGAATGTACGCATCGTTGTCTCGTATTTCGGTGCCCATCGGTGTGCGTTCCTCGTATTGAATATGAGTAATCAAACCGTTGCGCACGGACATTTTCATCCGCGGGCGGTAGCCCTCCGGTGTATAGTACTTGGTTTGTACGATATAGTCGCCATCTACCAAATGTACGGGTTTGCTCTGCTCTATTTTAGGATAATGGAGGTTGTGGGTATTGGCAACGGGTATTTGGATATTGCCGGTTAAACCTAAAAGGACAATCACCACAAACAAAATAGCCGATAGACCGGTCAATTTAATGTTATCTTTCATCTTATCTTTTTCAGTCGTCGCAGTGCTTCTTTCAAATTGGCACGAGTGGTGGCCACGTTCAGCCTCCAATGCCCCTCGCCACCGACACCGTATTGACTACCGGCATTGAGCCATATGCGACAACGCTTTTCCAATCTTTCTGATATTTCCTGATCGGATAGGCCTAAACCTTTAAAATCGAGCCAGAGCAGATAAGTACCCTCCGGTGGTATGAGCTGAATTTCCGGCAACTCTTTTTCTAAAAATCTTTGGGTCAACGCGATATTCTCTTGCAAGTATTTGAGAAGATCTTCTAACCAAGGGGCACCTTCTTCGTAGGCCGCAATGGTGGCTGTGATGCTCATGGCGTTTAAATGGGCCGACCCTTGCTTTTCCATTTCTTTTTTAAAAGCGCTTCGCAATGCTTGATCGGGGATGATGATATTGGATCCCTGTAAGCCGGCTAAATTAAAAGTTTTAGATGGAGACGTCATGGTGATGGTGCGATGTGCGTAGTCCGGATTGACGGTTTCAAACATCCGGTGTTCGTTGGATGGATAGACAAAATCACAATGAATTTCGTCAGAGAGGATCAGGACATCGTATCGCTGACAGATTTCTTTGATTCTCTTTAATTCCTCCTCTTGCCACACTCTGCCCACCGGGTTATGGGGTGTACATAAAATAAAAGCCACAACGTTTTCAGATTTAATTTTATTTTCAAAATCGTCGAAATCGATGTGATAACGATTTTCCTTAAAAACCAAGGGGTTCACAATGGTTTGGCGTTTGTTGTTTTCAATAGCACATTTAAAAGGGTTGTAAACCGGTTCTTGAATGAGAATGGCGTCGCCCTTTTTTGTCAAAGCTCGGATAGCGGTGTTGATAGCGTACACAATGCCCGGTGTGGTCACCAAGGTGTCGGGATCAATTTGCCAATTAAAATGCGTTTGAAACCAATTGTTGACAGCTTGACAGTAGCGTTCATCTATTTCCGAATAGCCAAAAACGCCGTGTTCGGCTCTTTCCACCAAAGCCTTGATGACTTGGGGTGGGGCAGAAAAATCCATATCGGCAACCCACATGGGTATGGTGTCCTCGGGTTTGTTTAAAGTCTCAATGAAATCGTATTTAACGGACTGTGTCTGTTGACGGTTAATTTTTCGATTAAAATTCATATTTTACCTCTTTGGGTTATTGTAGGTCAGCAACATTAAAATAGACTTCATTTTTTGTGATGAAGTGAAGATTCGTGCTATAATAAAAATCACAAGCAGAAAGTTATGGTAGGGTTTTTATGAAAAGGCTATTGCTGATCTCAATTCTTTTTTCAATTGCAGGCATTGTTTTATTTTATTTTCATGCCCCGTATTATACGATCATCATCCTATTTGCATTGCTCTTGTGCCTGCCTTTTTTCTTACCATTGGACAACCCAAGTCAGATCATCACTCTGGTTATCATCTTTTTATGGACGATGTTCCGGATGTCTCAATTGGTTGGGGGACAGCTGCTACCTTTTTACGATGAAGAGAGGCATTACGAAGCCCTTGTACTGGACGAACCCCTGATGCAGAAAGATCGCGGCACTTGCACCCTCCAATTGATAAGGGGAGAGGGTCGGCCGCTTAAAGGGAAAATCATTTTGCAATCCTACGATGTGCCCAAAGAAAGTGATATTCAGCCCGGAACCCTGCTGTCTTTTAAGGGTACCCTGAGGGAATTATCCCCTAAAAGAAACCCCGGCGGTTTTAATGAGAAGCTTTATTATCGCTCCAAGGGAATAGTTGGTCGAATGGTCCTTTCTGCAAAAGAAGTGGACAGCATCGGACAGCAGGATCGCTTTGCATTTAAACTTTTGGGTATTCGCCGTACTTTGGTTGATCGGCTCGAGACGCTTTCAGACAATCGGAAAGTAACGGGTTTGATATCCACCTTGCTTTTGGGTGAAAAATCTCCGGATACACATATAGAAGAGCATTTTAGAAATCTTGGCATTTCCCATATTTTAGCCATATCGGGAATGCATGTGGGTTTTTTATCCCTTGCACTCTTAAAGTTTTTCAAAATTTTAAAGATTCCTGAAAAAAATGCGCGTTTGCTGACCGTCCCGTTTTTATTCATTTATGCGTTGCTGGTTGCGTTGCCCGTTTCAGTTGTACGGGCAGTTTTAATGCTGTCCATTTACCACTGTGGGGTCGCCTTCAGACAAGTGAAGGATGCCTTTTCAGCGCTTCTGGCGACGGCTATTATCGTGTTGATGATCAATCCGATGCAGTTATTCTCCCTAAGTTTTCAACTCTCCTTTATGGCAACTTTGGGTATCATCTTCTTTTACCAACCCTTGCGTTATCGCATTGGTCGCCATCTGAGAAGGACCTCCTATGTTGTGGAAAGTCTGCTCCTAACCTTAAGCGCATATGCCACGACCTTTCCCATCGTATTGTTTTATTTTCATCGGTTGAATTTATTGTCGTTTTTGGGAAATATTGTTGTCGTCCCGTTGATCGGTATCTTGTTTATCTACACCATGATCCTTTTACCAATCGGGTTCATCTCTTCTATAGTGGGTGCGCTTTTATTTCGATTGGCTGAGTTTTTGGGGCAATTTATTTTGTGGATTGCTGAGATGCTCGGAGCTGTTTCCGGCTTTAGTTATAAAGGTGCCGGTGCACCCATTGTTCTCGCGCTCTTTTTGTTGACTCTCGTATTCTTTGGCGCCGGTTATTGGCGGCCTAAGAAAAAGGTCTCCATCGCCCTTCTGACAGCCTTGGTGCTTATTTCTTTTGTCGATTATAGAACATTGCCCTTGACAGAGCGTGCTTTAAAGATATACTTTTTAGATGTCGGCCAAGGAGATGCAACGCTCATTCGCACACCCAAGGGGTATACCTATCTGATTGACGGTGGCGGTTACCCTCAGAAGACATTGGCCTTTAAACAAATCCAACCTCAACCCATTTCAGAGTCGGTTTTGATACCCGCCCTATATGCCACAGGGGCGCATCGCGTTGATTCGGCCCTGATCACCCATAACCATGAAGACCATAGCCAAGGTGTTGAAGAGCTGTTATTGTCCTTTCCAGTGCAAAGAGTGTATCTTTCCACTAAAAATAATCACCCATCTTTGCAGCAAATGGAACTGATTGAAGTACATACTTTGGCTGCAGGCCAATCGATCCGAACACCCGATGGCCTGACTATCGACTGTATATGGCCAATGCTGCCCGTAGAAGCCCTTGGGGATAACCAACAAAATCATTACTCTATGGTTTTGCGACTTCGCTACGGCAACCATACGCTGATGATGATGTCGGACACCGATGTTCAAACTGAAGCGGCGCTGATGGGGGTCCTAGGCGAAACAGATATTTTGCGAGTGGGCCATCACTGTTCCAAAACATCGACGGGAGAAGAGATGTTACAACATTGCGATCCAAAAATTGCAGTTATTTCTGTGGGTAGGGGAAACCTGTATCGGTTACCCAATCCGGAAATACTTCAACGACTCAAAACAGCAGGTGTTCAAACCTATCGAACGGACGAAAACGGTTGTATCCTCATAGAAATGTACAACGATCATTATCATGTAAGGCCTTATATCCAATGAACTACAAAGACTTTATGAAAACCATCAAAACTGAAAATTTTGCTCCGGTTTATCTCTTTTACGGTGTAGAGATGTTTATCGGAGAATTGTTAATCGACAATGTGATCGACAAAATGATTTCGCCGGGATTTGAAGTTTTTAATTACAATCTCCTGAAAGACCGAGAGATCACTGCCAAGGAAATTGTTCAAACTTGCAACACCATGCCCCTGGGCAGTGCGAAACGCATTGTGGTGGTCAAGGAAGAAGTGGGAATTTTTGAGCGTCACGCAGAGGCGGACATTCAAGAACTGTCCGCATATTTAAAAGACCCTTCTCCCAGTACAGTCCTGATCTTTACACTTGTTAAAGGGGATAAAAGAAGGAAAATTTATCAAACCATCGCTTCAAAAAGCGTTTTGGTGGAATTGGATAAATTAAACGAAAGGGACCTAACGAGTTGGATCGCAGCTAGAATCAAAAAAGAAAACAAAACTATTCAAAGAGTGGCCTTAAAGAAGTTGATTCATCACCTGCGATACTTGGAAAACAAAGAAATGACCATCACCGCTGTGGACAACGAAGTTCAACAATTGGTCAACTACGTAGGGGACGAGGGCGAAATAACCGTTGAAGATGTAGAAACGATCATCCCTATGGGAATTGAAGAAAATATCTTTAAAATGCTTGATTTCAGTCTTCAAGGCAGGATTGCAGAAGCAATTGCCATATCCAGAGAGTTGATGTCTAAGGGAGAATCGCCCTTTGGTATGTTGGGTCTCATCGTGCGGCAGATTCGTTTATTATTGATGACGAAGCTATTGCTTAAGGAAGGCGCCACACTTGCCAATATCGCTAAAACCACCGGTGTACCGCAATTTGTCGCAGAAAAAAATCGCCGAGCGTGTGCAGATCGTCCGTTGTCACTTTTTTTAAAGAATTATTTCTTTGTACAGGAGTTGGATATCAAAATGAAAACCGGAGGTATCGAAGCGGAGAAAGGCATCGAATGGGCACTCTTAAATATGAAAAGAGATCGATAGGGCCGCGAGAAGGCTTGCTGCAAACTTGTCAAACCAATGCCATCAAATCCCTTCGTCACAACTAGCTTATGTGAGCAAGCTCCCAACGCTTTGTTGTAACTCGGTATTTGCATTGCTTAGTCAAAAACAAAAAGCGCACCGAAGTGCGCTGAACCCTTGAGACACGGGTTTGGGAATAAACAATGAGGCTACTCTGACATTGAATTCAATGATCTTGCTAAAGAGCTCTTTTTACGGGCTGCTGTATTTTTGTGTATAACACCTTTGGTTACAGCCATATCGATACGTTTTGTCGCAATTCTGAAAAGCTCTGTCGCTTCGTCTTTAGAACCGGCTTCAATAGCTCCTTGTACGTTACGAATGCTTGTTCTGACATTGCTTTTGACTTTTTTATTGCGCAAACGTGCCTTTTCGTTAGTCTTAGCCCTTTTAATAGATGATTTAAGATTAGCCATGAGTACCTCCTTTATTCTTTAACGTATCAAGTCTATCACAAAGAAAATAAAGAAACAAGTAATTTAAGTTGGTTGATTCATATTTTTTGTGGTAAAATAAATAATCATGTACAGTTATACGCATGTTCACAGTAAAAAATAACTTTTCAATCGTATTTAACTTCTCAATTGTTTTATATAGATTATCAACATCATTTCATATAGGAGGAAACTTTGATAAAAAAAGAGAATATTCGAAACTTCTCTATCATTGCACATATCGATCACGGTAAATCCACACTTGCAGATCGTCTGATAGAGACAACGGGTTTAATCAGCAAGCGGGATCTGACGGAACAAATGTTGGACAACATGGATATAGAGAAAGAGAGAGGCATCACCATCAAACTTCAGGCGGTGCGACTCAATTACGTTGCAAAAGACGGCGAAGAATATATCCTCAATCTGATCGATACACCCGGACATGTAGACTTTAATTACGAAGTTTCCAGAAGCTTAGCTGCTTGTGAGGGCGCCATTCTCGTGGTCGATGCTTCTCAAGGTATCGAGGCGCAAACCATCGCCAATGTTTATCTGGCTTTGGAAAACGACTTGGAAATTGTTCCTGTTATCAACAAAATTGATTTGCCCAGTGCATCCCCCGATGCTGTTAAAGAAGAAATCGAAAATATCATTGGTATCGATGCCCAGGAAGCCCCTCTTATTTCCGCAAAAGAAAACATCAACATTGTCGATGTGTTGGAAGCCATTGTCCATCAAGTTCCCGCTCCGACGGGAGATGAAAAGGCTCCCCTCAAAGCTCTGATCTTTGACTCCTACTACGACCAATACAGAGGGGTCATCGCATCGGTGCGTATTGTTGAAGGCAGCGTAAAAGCAGGCATGGGCATCCGCATGATGTCCGTAGGCGAAGACTTTGAAGTCGACGAAGTCGGCCACTTCGAACACGGCTTAATGCCCACTCAGGAACTCAGAGCAGGGGAAGTCGGTTATATCAATGCCGGAATTAAAAACGTACGGGACAGTCGCGTTGGCGATACGATTACCTCCTCTGAAAACCCGGCATCGGAACCGCTACCGGGCTATAAACAAGTAACCCCTATGGTTTATTGTGGTATCTATCCGGCAGACGGTGCCCGTTATGAAGACTTAAAAGAAGCCTTGGCAAAATTGCAACTCAACGATGCCGCTCTTTTATACGAGCAGGAAACCTCCGTTGCCTTAGGCTTCGGCTTTCGTTGTGGGTTTTTAGGTCTTTTACATATGGAAATTGTTCAGGAACGTTTAGAGAGAGAATTTAATTTAGATTTGGTGACCACCGCACCCAGTGTTATTTATCAAATCGTCAAGGTGGACGGGACTCAAATGGAGGTCGATAACCCCACCAACCTACCGGATGTTACTGAAATCAAAGAGATGAAAGAACCCATTGTGTTGGCTACCTTAATGCTCCCCTCGGATTATCTAGGTGCAGTCATGGAATTATGTCAAGAACGACGCGGTGAATACATCAACATGGAATACATCGAAGCCAACCGCGTTTCCCTCCACTACTTATTGCCCCTCAATGAAATTATTTATGATTTTTATGACGCTTTAAAATCCCGAACCAGAGGGTATGCTTCCTTAGATTATGAACTGAAGGAATACAGACCTTCGGATCTAGTCAAGCTGGATATCCTGTTAAAAGGAGAAGCGGTCGATGCCCTGTCCTTTATCGTACACAGAGAGAAAGCAGCCACACGGGGTCGTGCGATTGCAAAAAAACTAAAAGAGTCCATCCCGAGACAAATGTTTGAGATTCCCATACAAGCTGCAATTGGCAGTAAAATCATAGCGCGAGAAACCATCAGTGCCCTGCGCAAAGACGTTCTAGCCAAGTGTTACGGTGGCGACATTACCCGTAAAAGAAAATTGTTGGAAAAACAAAAAGAGGGTAAGAAAAGAATGCGTCAGGTCGGCAGTGTAGAAGTACCGCAAGAAGCTTTTATGGCCGTCTTGAAGTTAGATTCGTAAGGGGACAGGGTTGTGACGATAAAAAAACTCCAAGAAAAAACAGTAAAAGAATTAAGAGAATTAGCCAAAGAATTGGGCATCAAGAGCCCCACCAAATACAAAAAAAGCGATTTGATTCAAGCAATCGTAGATCAACAAGGGACTTCAGAACAAATGGACGACAGCGACGAAAAACGGCCTGCACCGGAGCGTGAGAAACAAGAAACTTCCAAAACAAGAAAACAAAACTTTCAAAGCAAAGAAATTCCAAGCCGTTATGCAAAGATCAAAGACAATATCGAAGACACCGTGGAGACAGAAGGACCCTTGGAAGTGTTGCCCGAAGGTTTTGGTTTAATCAAAAAAGACGACAAGTCCGATCCGATTTATGTTTCCAGCTCCCAAATACAAAAGTTCAGATTGGTTACCGGGGATATCATCGGCGGTAAAGTTCGTGAAGCGAAACCCGGCGAAAAATACGCAGCATTGCTCTTTTTAGAAGTCGTCAACGGCGAAAGCACCGTCGACATCATGAAACGAACCAAAAGTTTGATGCAATCCGGGGATCGGGATACATCAGAGCGCTATAAAGTATCTCATTCCGGTATTTTGGACATCAATCCCGATGGCTTCGGTTTTTTACGTGTCAGCAATTATACCCAAGGGGACAACGATATTTATGTCGCAGCCAATCAAATCAGACGTTACAATCTGCGAACCGGCGACAGGGTTACCGGTAAAATCAGAATGTCCAATGAAGGTGAAAAATTTGATGCTCTGCTCTACATAGAAAAAGTCAATGACAATATTCCTGAAAAATCGGTCAATCGCCCCAAATTCGAAGAATTGATTCCGATTTTCCCCAAGGAAAAAATTAATTTAGAAACAAAAAAAGATACGATCTCCACACGTATCATCGATTTATTTACACCCATGGGCAGGGGACAAAGGGGGATGATTGTCGCATCCCCAAAGGTCGGCAAAACAACCATTCTCAAAGAAATCGCTTTGGGTGTAACGGCCAACCACCCCGACCTCGAACTGATCGTATTGCTCATAGATGAACGTCCCGAGGAAGTTACGGATATCTCCCGTTCCATCGATGCGGAAATTGTTTTCTCTACCTTTGACCTACCACCGGACAATCACATTAAAGTTGCGGAATTGGTCTTGGAACGAGGCAAGCGTTTAGTTGAGGAAGGCAAAAATGTTGTGATTCTTGTAGACAGCCTCACCCGTTTAGCCCGTGCCAACAACTTAGTGATCGAGCCTTCGGGCAGAACGCTTTCCGGGGGGATTGATCCGGAAGCTTTGTATTTTCCTAAAAAGTTTTTTGGAGCAGCCAGAAACATCGAGAAAGGCGGTAGTTTAACGATCATCGCCACCGCACTCATCGATACCGGCAGTCGCATGGACGATTTGATCTTTGAAGAATTTAAAGGGACCGGTAACATGGAGCTACACTTAGACAGTAAACTCGCAGAGAGAAGAATTTATCCTGCCATTAACTTGTTGAAATCAGGAACCAGGAGAGATGAATTGTTGTTTACGCAAGCCGAAAGAGAAGTCAACTACAGAATTAGAAAGTCCTACACCTTGGAGAGTTCTGTCGAACTCATGGACAAAATGATCACTGTGTTTACCAACTCGGAAAGCAATAGCAAGTTGATCGAAAAAATACTGTCCCACAAATAAATTATAAGTCAGTATGAACAATGCGTTTATCGGCTCAGAACAAACCACCTTCAACACGATTGAAGGTGGTTTTAAATTTTTAGGTTCTATTTACGACCTATGAATAAAAAATCGTAAAATATGAAGATCTTCAAATAAATATTGACTCGAACCCCCATCACTGTTATAATAATAGTAATGATAGAATTATCAAATAATTTGGAGGAGAAAATTATGGCGATTAGCAACCCCTTGTATCACGAAAGGTTAAATCGATTCAATGCAGTTTTAAACGACGATAACCCAAAAGAAGTACCGGTGTTATCGATTGCGGATGGGTGGGTAGCAACCAATGCCGGTTTTACTTTTGAAGAGGCTTATGTAAAAAACATTCTCAATTTAAAAGAAGCCTATAAATTTTATACAGATCGCGTTTATATGGACGCCCAGTGGAGCAGTGGTTTAGGTCATCCCTTTGAGTTGATTTTACTTTTTGGAGAAGGCAGATTTATTTTTGACGACGAAGGCTTCCGAAAAAGCGGCGGGGAAAAACCTTTAATGGAAGCGAATGAATACGCGGACTTTATGAAGAATCCCAGCGATTTTACAACGAACGTTTTATTGCCCAGAAAATACCCTGTTTTACAAAACGGAAGTGTGGAAGAACTTTCCGAACTGTTTTATAAAGGCATCTTAGAATGTGCGGATTTCCTGAAAAAAAGTGCAGAGATCGATGCTTATATGGAAGAAACATTGGGATTGCCCGTCATTATGAAAGGCATCACCTTATTGCCGACAGATTATATCGTTAACTTTTTAAGGTATTTCGTGGCGACACTACTGGATATTCGCAGACAACCAAAAGATGTTTTGGCAGCATGCGAGGTCATTAACCAAACCATACCGGCTTCGATTCAAGCGATGTGGCCGAACCCCGATGACTCCGGAATTGTATTTATCCCACTGCATTTGCCCACTTATTTAAAACCGAAGGATTTCGAAAAATTTTATTTCCCATGGATGAAGAGCGTCACCGAAGAGTTAAACAAACTCGATTACCGCGTTTTATACTATTGCGAGCGCGACTGGACCGCTTACATGGATATCCTTCAAGACTTACCGGAAGGCAAAAATGCCTATATGTTTGAAAAAGGTGATTTAAAATATATCTGTGAAAAAATTAAAAACAGAGGAACCTTTGTTGGCGGCATGCCGGCGGAAGTTCTCAAACACGGTACCAAACAGGAAGCGATCGATGCGGCAAAAAAATGTCTGGATGATTACGCACCCGGTGGCAAATACATTTTTACCACTAATGTATCTTTGATTAGCAAAAAAGATGCAAAAATTGAAAATTTAGCGGCAGCCAATGAATATATTCACATCAATGGAAAATTTTAGGAGGAGAATCATGGAATCCATTAAAATTAGCGAACTTAATGAAGAGATCAAAAAAAGACACCCTGAATTACCGCCGGAAATGGTCGACCAACTTTTTAATATCGTTGTTTTACATTTATTTCAAGGCTAAATCCAGCTTGTTTTTGACTACACTTTTAAAAAAGCCGTTGCCCACGCACTTTGCCGGGCAACGGCTTTTTATACTCTCTAGTCAATGATTGAATGCGGTTTTAGAGTGTTCTTCTCAAGTACACTAATTGACAAAATGATCTCATTTTACTACCTGATTGTAGCGATCAAAGTGCAATACTCTCTAGACATAAAATACTCCTGATAAATAGTGACAAAAGAAGAAGTGAATGATAAAATGTATAAATATAAGTTTTATGTTTATGGAGTAAAAGGAGTCGATTGTGATTAATCAAATACAGATGAGGGCAATATTCGACGGATCCGTGTTGACGATTAAGGTTGCTTTTGTCGCATTATTTTTCGGTTTGATTTTTGGAACTTTAATCGCTTTGGGTCGTATGTCAAAAAACAAAGTGATTAAAAGCTTCTCGTGGTTTTATGTTTGGTTTTTTAGGGGAACGCCCTTATTATTACAATTGTTTATTATTTTTTATGCTTATCCCATCATTCGCATCGAAATGACGGGCTCGGGTGTTGAGATGAACCCGATGCTCAGTGCTTACTTAGCTTTTTCGCTGAACTGTGCTGCATATTCGGCAGAAATTATTCGTGCCGCTATCGAATCGATCGATCACGGACAAATGGAAGCTGCCAAGGCGTTGGGTATGAATTATAGACAAGCCATGACGCGAATTATTATCCCTCAAACCTATAAAAGATTGATGGCGCCTATCGGCAACGAGTTGATTATGCTGATTAAAGACACCTCTTTGGTATCGACAATTGCGCTGTTCGATTTGTTGCGAACGGTCAAAACCATGGCCTCCGCTACTGGAGATTGGGTTTACTACATTTATGCCGCTGTGATCTATTTATTCTTAACAACCATCTTCCAAATTGTTTTTGATAAATTAGAAGTACGTTTCGGCGTCTATGAAGAGAGGTAAGAAATGAGCATGGTTAAATTGGTAAACATCAAAAAATCCTTCGGTACACTGGAGGTGCTAAAGGGAATAGACCTGGAAATTGAAAAAGGCGAAGTGGTTTGTGTGATTGGCCCCAGTGGTTCAGGTAAAAGCACCATGTTGCGTTGCATTAACAATTTAGAGCAAATCACAGAAGGTGAAATACATATAGAAGACACCTTGGTGGTTAAACGCGCTAACAATAAAGATGTCGAAAAAGGCAATAGCGATTTGCGCAACGATTTGGGTATGGTTTTTCAGAATTTTAATTTATTTCCTCATTTAACAGTTCTGGATAATATAACCATTGCGCCACGAGTCGTAAAGAATGCAGACAAGACAGCCATCGATCAAAAAGCGATGAATTTGCTTAAAATGGTCGGTTTAGTAGACAAAGCCAACGAATACCCCATACGGTTATCCGGTGGGCAACAGCAACGTGTTGCGATTGCCAGGGCCTTGGCAATGGATCCTCAAATTATGCTGTTTGATGAGCCGACATCGGCGTTAGATCCCGAGCTGGTGGGAGAGGTGTTGGACACCATTAAAGCTTTAGCTCAAGAAGGTATGACGATGATCATTGTCACCCATGAGATCAGTTTCGCCAGAGATTTGGCAGACAGAGTTATTTTTATGGACGACGGTGTCATTTGTGAAGAAGGCCCCCCGGAAGACGTCATCCTAAATCCGAAAGAAGAGAGGACTCAAAACTTTTTAAATAGAATCAACTAAAATTTGAAAAGAGAGTTTTTATTAAAAGCACCCTTGATGAAAGAAATGGGTGCTTTTGTTTATGATACAAAACATCCGGATTTGATGCTAGAAACGAATGCTTTACTATGATAAAATATAGATGAAAGCGATCATATTCCGGCAAAAGAAAAAAGGAGAAAAATATGATTTTTAGTAATTACCATACACATACAAAGTATTGTGATGGTAAAAACACTGTAGAAGAAATGGTATTGTCCGCGATCCGAGCAGGTCTAAAAAGAATTGGTCTTTCCGGACATATGACTTTACCCTTTCCCAACGACTGGACGATAAGGGAAGAACATTTAGAAAACTACCTGCAAGATATAACCGATGCTCAAAAAGCATACGGCGATCAGATCCAAATTTATACCGGCTTAGAAATTGACTACTTTCCATATTTAGATGACATCAGTGAACAAAGCAAGTCCATACTCCATCGACTGGATTACTACATATGCTCCCTGCATTGCGTAGATTTTTTTCCTAATTCTTCTGAAATGGGTTACTACGATGGCGATTACGATAATTTCGAACGCGTTTTAGAGGAATTGTACCAAAGGGATCCTAAAAGACTGGTAGAAGACTATTATCATCGCTATGCGAGAATGGCGCAGAAAATCAAACCTGATATTTTAGGACATTTGGATCTCATTAAAAAACACAACCATCAGTATCATTTTTTTGATGAAGAGAGCGATTGGTATCGTGATTTAGTCATGGAAACGCTGAGAGAGATTCAACGGAGTGGCTCCATATTGGAAATCAATACAGGAAAGATCCATCAATTTGGAATGGCGGGACTCTATCCTTCATTGTGGATTGTAAACGAAGTCATCAATCTGAAAATTCCTATTACCGTCAATGGTGATTCTCACGATATCGACCATATATGCGATGGTTACAATACAGTTGCGCGCTATTTAAAACTGAATGGCTGTCGTAAAATCATGGTTTTTGAAAAGGATCAATGGATAGAAATGCCACTTTAGGGGTGCTTATGAACCGTTCTATGTATCAAAAATATTTACCCTATGCGCTCATTTTATTGTTACTTTTTTCAGGTTGGGTTTGGAAAAACAAAGAAGAAGAAAAGAGATATGAAGCGATAGCAGAGGAGTTGGTGCAATCAGAAGTTGATACCGTACAGGGAACGGAAATTTTTGTCCATATTACCGGAGCTGTCCACAATCCCGGTGTTTATGAATTTAGTGAAGAAAAAAGATTAGTTGAAGTTCTGGAAACAGCAGGGGGCGTTACGGAAGATGCTGTAACCGATCATCTCAATTTGTCTCAGAAAGTAAAAGACGAAAGCAAAATACACGTACCGACTCGGGAAGAAGCTCTTCAGACATCACCTGTTACCGGTGGCCCTTCTGGAAAAGTGAATATCAACACTGCAGATAAAGAGACATTAAAAACCTTGCCCGGTGTTGGAGATGTCATAGCGCAAAATATCCTCGACTATCGAAATAAAAATGGAAGCTTTACACAAATCGACCAACTGAAAAATGTCGATAAAATTGGGGAAAAAATGTTGGAAAATTTAAAAGATTATATTTTTTATTAAAAAAGTACAAAATATTCTAGAAATATGTTAAAATAATGTATGATTGATCTTGAAAAAAAGTATTAAACATCAAATTGTAATAGCTTGATGTTTAGTAGCAGCTTGACATGAATCAATGTTTCATATTTATATTCATTAAGGAGGGTAGATATGGATAAAAAATGGGTTTATATGTTTAGCGAGGGCGACACCACCATGCGTAACTTGCTAGGAGGTAAAGGATCAAATTTAGCTGAAATGACTAAAATAGGTTTGCCGGTACCTCAAGGTTATACTGTGACGACCGAAGCATGCATAGAGTATCTCAAAGATACCCAATTAACTGATGGTATGATCAGCCAAATTGATGCAAACATGAAAACGTTAGAGGAAATCTGCAATAAAAAATTCGGTGACCCTCAAGATCCATTGTTGGTATCGGTACGATCCGGTGCTAAATTTTCGATGCCTGGTATGATGGATACCATTCTAAACTTAGGTTTGAACGATGTTTCCGTCCGAGGTGTCGTTGCCAATACACAAAACGAGCGTTTCGCTTTAGATGCCTATCGTCGATTCATTCAAATGTTTGGAGATGTTGTTTTAGAAATAGAGCATGCAAAATTTGAAGATGTATTGGATGAGATTAAAAATCGAGAAGGTTACGAAGATGAGACGCAATTGACAGTAGAAAATCTAAAAGAAGTTGTTCAGCGTTACAAGGAAATCTATTTGCAAGAAACCGGAAATGAGTTTCCGCAAGATCCCAACGAACAATTGTTGATGGCTGTGGAAGCGGTTTTCAAGTCTTGGAACAACAACCGCGCAAGAGTTTATCGTGAAAAGAATAATATTCCCCACGATATCGGAACCGCTGTAAACGTTCAAGCGATGGTATTTGGAAATATGGGCAACGATTCCGGAACCGGTGTTGCATTTACGCGCAACCCTGCAACCGGAGAAAATAAACTTTTTGGCGAGTTTTTAATCAATGCACAAGGTGAAGACGTTGTTGCCGGTATCCGCACACCAAAGGATATCGAAGAATTAAAAGATGAAATGCCCGATGTTTACAAAGAATTCCACGAGACGTCCGAATTGTTAGAAAAACACTATCGAGAAATGCAAGACGTGGAATTTACCATAGAGAAGAACAAATTGTACATGCTGCAAACCCGCAGTGGTAAACGAACAGCGGAAGCGGCAATTAAAATTGCAGTTGATATGGTAAAGGAAGGCTTGATCACCGAAGAGGAGGCATTGACCAGAATAGAACCGACAAGCTTAGATCAGTTGCTGCATCCCACCTTCGATCCAAAAGCCTTAGAAGAAAAAGAGATCTTGGCTACCGGCTTACCTGCTTCTCCGGGGGCAGCAAAAGGACGCGTCTATTTCAACGCAGAAGATGCGAAAAATGCTGCAGACAAAGGAGAAGACGTTATATTAGTGCGTAAAGAAACATCTCCTGAGGATATCGAGGGGATGTATGCAGCTAAAGGTATCTTAACCTCTACGGGTGGCATGACCTCCCACGCTGCGGTCGTAGCCAGAGGTGCAGGTATTTGTTGTGTTGCCGGTTGTGAGGACGCAAAAGTTTTCGAAGATAAAAAGTACTTTCAAGTTGGAGACATTGTGATCAAAGAAGGCGATGATATTTCCCTTCACGGTACCACCGGCGATGTCTTCCAAGGCAGTATTAAGACGCAAGACCCTGTACTTTCTGAAGATTTTGGAGAATTGATGAAATGGGCAGTCAAGTACAAAACCATGGGTGTTTATGCTAACGCCGATACACCACATGACGCTGCCACGGCTTTAGAATTTGGTGCAGAAGGCATCGGGTTATGTCGTACAGAACATATGTTTTTCGACGAAGACAGAATATCCAGTATGCGCCGGATGATTTTGTCCCAAACTGTGGAGCAAAGAGAAAACTATTTGGCAGAACTACTTCCCATGCAAAGAGAAGACTTTGTCGGGATTTTTGAGATCATGTTGCACCGTCCGGTTACTGTCCGGTTATTAGACCCGCCATTGCACGAGTTCTTACCGACAAAAGCAAGCGATATCGAACAATTAGCAGCGGACATGGGTTACACCATCGATCAATTGGAATCCTATATACGCGATCTGGAGGAATTCAACCCGATGCTGGGCCATAGAGGTTGCCGTTTAGCCGTTACTTATCCGGAAATTGCAGTGATGCAAACCCGGGCTATTATAGAAGCCGCTATTGAAGTCACTAAAAAAACAGGTGTCGATATTGTACCGGAAATTATGATTCCATTAATTTCCATGAAACCTGAAATGGATTATGTCTACAATGTCATTAAAGAAACCGCAGAAAAAGTGATTTCAGAAAAGCAAGCGACATTAAACTACCATATTGGTACGATGATCGAAATACCGAGAGCAACCTTAGTTGCGGATAAAATTGCTGAAACTGCAGAGTTCTTCTCCTTTGGTACCAACGATTTGACGCAAATGACCTATGGATTTTCCAGAGACGATGCAGCAAAATACATCGAGGATTATACCGAAAAAGAAATCTTAACCAGCGATCCCTTTGCCAGCATTGACCAAGAAGGCGTGGGACAATTGGTAAGAATTGGTGTGGAACGAGGCAGAAAAACCAAACCGAACTTAAAAGTTGGTGTTTGTGGTGAGCACGGAGGAGACCCCGCATCCGTACAATTCTTCTACGATTGCGACTTAACTTATGTATCTTGTTCACCCTTTAGAGTGCCTCTAGCAGCTTTAGCGGCAGCACAAGCGGCAATTAATGACAAGTAATCAGAGGTTAAACGCTCTAGTTTGTGATTGATTTTTTAAAGCAAAAGCGGTTTCTTATTTAAATAAGAAACCGCTTTTTAT
This sequence comes from Eubacteriaceae bacterium, assembly GCA_012522805.1. Classification (GTDB taxonomy): domain Bacteria; phylum Bacillota; class Clostridia; order Eubacteriales; family Eubacteriaceae; genus JAAYJS01. The sequence continues at coordinate 68,465 of JAAYJS010000033.1, forward strand.
CAATGCAAAATTTTGTGTATGCCCGAAGTTAAAAAACAAGAACTTAAAATACAATGAACTTTTCAATAGTTGAATGTCATGAAACATCATCGGCATTGATTAATTTGAACGCTTTAAAAAATGAGCTGCTCTTTTCCGGGCATTTTCTTTGAGGTCATAATAATAAAGGTTTAAATCTATAGAATGCAGCACCCCCAAGGGAAAGTGGGCTTCTCTATCTTTGCGAAAACAAAGATAAGGGTCTGCTGTGGAGCAGCGCACCGTTCCTCTTTTCAGATCGATTTGAGCATCGGCATAGTGAGGTAATTCCAAAACCTCTTTCAGCTCTCCCGATGGGTGAAACACAGGAATCCTAGAGCCTAAACTCTCGGAATTGGAAGCGTAGCGGTCATCCAAGCGCCAATTAACGGGGTTAATAGCGATACTATTTTCAAATACAGTTAGATTGGGACCGTCATAACCTTTCATTTCCGTATTGTACGAAATAATGCAGCCGGTATCGGTTTCCCCGGTTGCAAATTTTAAATGAGGGTTTTGCTGCAAGTAATCCTCTGTGACGGAAAATCCGATGGCGTAAGCACACACCATACGGTCCAATACCTGTGGTTTATCCTTCATATATTGGCTCAACAACATCAACAATAACAAGGAACCTTGGGAATGCGCCGCAAGGATGAAGGGTCGCCGGAGGTTTTCTGTTTTTAAATAATACTCCAGAGCCGCAACCATGGACATATAAGTGTGCTCAACAAAAAGCGATTGCATATGATCGTCGGTCGTTGTCTTTTGTAAGCTGTCGATACTCATTTGCTCGTAATAGGGGATATATAAATTACCGACATCCTCAAACAATGAAGCTTTGTACTGCAGATGAGATTTGGCTTTACTTTGCATTTCAGGGTGTTGGGTATCGCAAAAAAACGGATCCTCTGGACCTGCGGTGTACCCGGTGGGTAAAAAATAAAAGATGTCTGTTTCGGCGGGGGTACGTGTGGGATAAGTAAGCCAGTGTTTGCGATTGGCGTAGTCGATCGTAGAAATTATCATATAAAATCCTTTCACATTTAAATGATAACAATACTGTAGCACTTAAAACATATTTTCGTATTAATAGTTTGCGCAGGTTCAATCTAAAAAAAAATTAAACGTTATGGTTTTTTGTAGAAAGTGTTTGACAATTAGCTCTTATTTTGATATCATACCTTAGTCATGTAGCCGCACAGCTTAGGTTTTAAGCGTAGCACCTAAGATGGCGAGTCTGGTAAGAGGAGGTAAAAATAATGTATGCAATCATTAAAACAGGTGGTAAACAATACCGCGTTGCTGTTGATGACGAAATTACCATCGAGAAATTAAAAACCGATGATAAAGAAGTTGTATTTGATGAGGTTTTGGCAATTCAGCAAGACGGTGCCATGACGTTGGGAACGCCCTTCGTTGAAGGTGCCAATGTCAAAGCGGATATCGTTGAATCCGGTAAAGGTAAAAAAGTCGTTATCTTTAAATACAAAGCTAAAAAAGATTATCGCAGAAAACAAGGTCATAGACAACCTTATATGAAAGTAAAAATTACTTCCATTAACGCATAATGACAAGGGTGTCCTATATTCGAGATACCGGTGGTCGTATTGTGGCCTTCCGCAGTGTTGGTCATTCACACTTTTCACCGGGGGACGACATTGTTTGTGCAGCGATTTCTGCTTTAAGTGTTGCCACCATTAACGGTATCACCGAAGTGATCGGTATTAAAATTAGAGAGAAACATCTCATTGTTGGCGATGGACTGATTCAAGTTCACATACCTATTATAAAAGATAAAATGAAAGAGGGACAAGTCCAAGTGCTCTTAGAAACCATGGTGCTAGCTTTGGAAAATCTGGAAGCGGACAACAAAGGATTTGTCAGTGTTAAAGAAATAAGGAGGTAAAGAAAATGATTAAAATGGACCTTCAGATTTTCGCTCATAAAAAGGGTGTCGGTAGCTCACGTAACGGACGTGACTCTGAATCTAAACGCCTTGGCGTTAAAAGAGCGGATGGCCAATTTGTATTGGCAGGTAATATTTTAGTAAGACAACGGGGAACATCTATACATCCCGGAAAAAACGTTGGTCGCGGTAAAGACGACACCTTGTTTGCCTTGGTGGACGGTGTTGTATCTTTCGAGCGTAAAGGTAGAGATAAAAAACAAGTCTGTATCAATCCAGAAGAAGCAACGGCTTAACAACGTAATGAATTGTCAACCTCTTATTTCGGCCGAAATAAGAGGTTTTTTTGTTAGGAGGAGTTCAAATTATGTTTGTCGATCAGGCAAGGATCTTTGTAAAAGCCGGGGATGGCGGACATGGTGGCATGAGTTTCCGAAGAGAAAAATATGTGCCCAATGGCGGTCCGGACGGCGGTAATGGCGGCAAGGGAGGCAATATCATCTTAGAAGCCGATAAAGATTTACGAACGTTATTAGCTTTTAAATACAAACGAAAATACAAAGGGGAAAACGGTCAAAACGGATCCGGCAGCCGCTGCACCGGTCGCTCCGGGAAAGATTTGATCATCAAAGTTCCCGTGGGAACGATCATCAAAAACGAAAAAACCGAACGCATTATCTTTGATCTAAAAGAAGATGGCCAGCAGTTCTTGGCTGCCGAAGGTGGCAGAGGCGGACAAGGCAATATGAATTATGCTACGGCCACCAGACAGGCACCCAGATTTGCTCAAGGCGGCATGAAGGGCCAAGAAAAGTCCCTGATTTTAGAATTAAAACTCTTAGCGGATGTCGGTCTCTTAGGTTTTCCCAACGTTGGAAAATCGACCCTTTTATCCAGAACAACGGCGGCAAAACCCAAAATTGCCAACTATCATTTTACCACCATCGAACCGAATTTAGGTGTGGTGGCCTATCAAGACTACGACCCTTTTATCATTGCGGATATACCGGGTATCATTGAAGGGGCACACCAGGGTGCCGGATTGGGGTATCAGTTTTTAAGACATATCGAACGTACCAAATTGTTGATCCATCTATTAGATGCCTCCGGGATGGAAGGAAGAGATCCAAAGGCGGATTTTGACACCATCAACCAAGAGTTACGGGCCTACAATGAACGCTTAGCAGCCAGAGTTCAAATTGTCGCCTTAAATAAAATAGATTTGTGCGACGAAGCCCATGTCCAAGAACTTAAAACTTACTTCGAAGAGAAGGGTTACGACGTGTTTCCGATTTCCGCAGCAACAGGAGAGGGACTGCAAGCCTTAATGTCCAAAACCGTTACCTTGCTGAAAGAGATTGGAGAGGTGGAACCCATCTTTGACATTGAACCGGAAGAGCAGGATGTTGAAGAAGACAGAGCACAAGTCATTGAAGTGTATCAAGAAGATGGTAAATACTTTGTAACCGGCGAATTTATTGAAAGGCTGTTACAATCCGTCAATTTTGACGATTACGACTCTGTCGGCTACTTTCAACGTATGCTGAAGGATAAAGGCGTTTTCAAGAAGTTGGAAAAGCTCGGGGTGCAAGATGGTGATGTCGTTTCCTTAAATGAATTTGAATTTGAATATTTTCATTAATCGATAAATGACATTTAATTAAAAAATTATTTAAATTTTTGTGAAGAATATTAAAATCTATTGACAAAGGAGAAAGGTTGTACTATTGTATTAGTCAGATAATACAGTAGTACAAAAAATATTATGTTAACCAGTTATCAACGAAACCATTTAAGAAAATTAGCTCAAACACTCACGAGTATTGTTTATATTGGAAAAGACGGCGTCAACTATGAAGTCATCGTACAAACGAAGGACGCATTGAAAGCAAGGGAATTGATTAAGGGAAAGGTACAACAAAACGCACCTATCAGCGTACAAGAAGCTGCACAGATATTAAGCGAAGAATCTAAAGCAGATATTGTCCACACCATGGGTAATACTTTTGTTTTGTACAAACGAAACCCACAAAATCCCAAAGTAGTCATCCCAAAGAGGAAACCATGAAAAAAGTAGGATTGTTTGGCGGAAGCTTTAATCCGATTCATATCGGCCATTTGTGGATAGCAGAATCCACCAGAGATGCCTTTCAATTAGAAAAGGTTATTTACATCCCCGCCGGTAAAAACCCCTACAAAACACATGAAACCGAGGAAGAGCGGCACCACCGCTACCAAATGGTTCAATTGGGGATAGAGTCGAACCCCTATTTCGATATATCCGATGTTGAAATCAACAAAAGTGGCAACACTTACACCATCGATACGATTCATTATTTTATGGAAAAATTTCCGGAATACAAACTTTATTTTATTACCGGATCGGATTTAATGTTTCAAATCAACCTTTGGAAGGAAGCCAAAACGTTGATGGAATCCATCGAGATTGTCACAGCGGTCAGACCGGGTTATGCAGACAAAGACCTTGAATTGCAGATAGATTTCTTAACCAGAAACTATCAAGCAAAAATACATCTTTTTCATACACCGGAGTTGGACATTTCGTCCTCAGAAATACGCGACCGCATTAGAAAAGGGATGACCAATCACTACTTGCTTCCCACTAAGGTAGAAGACTATATCCGAAAAAACCAATTGTATTGTAGCAATCATGAAAAATAAAGTCGCAACAATCATTGAAGACTTAAGGTCGGTTCAGAAACCCCGTCGCTTTCAGCACATTTTAAATGTTTCGGATGCGGCAAAACAATTAGCAAAGAAATACGGAGCAGACGAAGAAAGCGCGTACCTAGCGGGTTTGTTACACGATTTAGCAAAACCCTACGATGCAGCCACCATGTTAAAAAAAGCGGAAGCCTATCAACTAACCATCGACCCGATCTACAGATCGGATCCGCAATTACTCCACGGCTTGGTGGGGGCAAGGGTGGCACAAGAGCAATACGGTATAGAAGACCGGGATATCTTAAATGCCATTGCCTACCACACGACGGGACGTGCCGGCATGAGCCGGTTGGAGAAAATCGTATACCTAGCAGACTATATAGAGGTATCCAGAGATTTCCCCGGGGTTGATGCACTGCGAAAAGCAGCATTTAAAGATTTAGACGCGGCCGTTCTGTTAGCTTTTGAGCAGACCATCATTTTCTTGATCGATCGTCATAAAATGATTCATACCAATACAATTATAGCGAGAAACGATTTAATACAAAAGAGAAAGAATAGAAAAGAGAACAACCAACAAAAGGATAACTATGAATACCAATGAATTAAAAGATCAAATTGTCGAGTGGATTGATGCAAAAGGTGGAGAGGATATCGAAGCGATAGATGTCAAAGGCAAAACCTTATTAGCTGACATCTTTATCATCGCTAGCGGTAACAATGAAAGACAGGTCAAAGCGATCTCCGACCATATCCAAGCAGAAGCTTCGAAACTGGAGCTTCGCCCTAAAGGTATAGAAGGCGAAAGAACCGCCCGATGGATTTTACTGGATTACTACGATATCATTGTGCATATTTTCCACAAAGAGGAAAGAGCATTTTACAATATAGAACGCTTATGGAAGGAAGGGGCACGCCCTGAATAGATATGGACTCAAAATTAATGATTGAAACGATAAATCTAAGAAAAAGTTTTAAACTTGGAAAGACAGAAATTCCGGTATTAAAGGGTATTGATTTAAAAGTAAAAGAAGGCGAAATGATCGCGTTACTCGGCCCTTCCGGTTGTGGTAAGTCAACCTTTCTCAATATTTTGGGAGGTCTCTTACCTGTCACTTCCGGGGAAGTTTATATCGGTGGGGAACCTCTTCACAAGATGAATGAAAACCAATTGTGTCTTTTTAGAAGAAAAAAACTGGGATTTGTCTTTCAGTCATATAATTTGATTCCAACCATGACAGCCTTAGAGAATGTCGCGTTGACCTTAACATTTTCCGGAGTCAAGCGAGAAGAGAGGGAACAGCGGGCAGAAACCGCCTTAACATTAGTAGGATTAGGCGATAGAATACACCACAAACCTCAAGAAATGTCCGGGGGACAGCAACAAAGAGTCAGCATTGCAAGAGCTTTGATCAATGACCCCGATTTGATACTGGCAGATGAACCTACAGGAAATTTGGATACCAAAACAAGTACAGACATTATGAACATCATCGAGGATCTTTCAGCTACCAGTTCAAAGACCTTTGTCATCGTCACCCATGATCCCGAAGCCGCAGAGTATTGTTCCAGAACGATTCATATGCGAGACGGTATCATTGAAAATATATCTTAAAAAATCATGAGCACATGGAGGATTTATGAAAAAAACAATAAGTATCGTGGTTGTCATTCTATTAATTTTGATGTCCACGCCAGTTATAGCGGCACCAGACTACCCATTATTACTGATCAGTGAAGTTCGATTCAATACGGAATCCGTTACTCCCGGATCTAATTTTGTCATGAGCGTCGTATTAGTCAATCACGGAGAGTACAACGCATACAATACGACGATCGATGTGAAGAACTTGTCGGGCGCTCAAGATTTGGGCGTGTTTTCGATGACCGGCTCCGGTAACCACTTCTATCTGGGACGCATCAATGCCGGCAGTACGGAAGTCATCGATATACCGATGATGGTCGCACCCAATGCCGAAGCTAAAAACTACAACTTGGATTTAGAAATTCGCACTGCGGATGGCAACGACCAACAATATAAATTCCCTGAAACCGTCGGTATTCCCGTCAATGAAAGCAACTCGATGTCCCTCATCTCTTTAGATAAATTGATGATTGAAGGAGAAGATGTCAAAGATAATCTCAAAATTGAGATTTCAAATTTCGGCTCCAATGTTGTCCGAGGGGTTCACTTAAAACTATCCAGCGACAACCCCGAGGTGGATATTTCCAACACCGAAGAATATTACGGAACCTACGAAAAAAATAATACGGATACCTTTGTGACGTCCATCAATGCCAAGGAACCCGGAGACTATAAAGTGAAGGCGACCTTGCATTACGTAGATTCCTACAACAACCAACGTTCAATCGAAAAAGAAATAGAAGTTCATGCAGAAAACGTATCTGAAATCAAATCGGAAAAAACGACGAGTTCCAACCCATTCATCGAATTGATCAAAGCATTATTCGGCTTAGCGTAGGTTTGCCATGGATAAAAAAGAACTTGTCATGTTGTCGTGGGAAAACTTATGGCGCATGAAGTTTCGAACGATCCTGACAATTATCGGTGTGGTGATCGGTACGGCGGCAATCATCATCATGATTTCCATCGGAAACGGTGCAAAACAAAGCATTACCGGGGAATTGACAAATTCCCCATCCGTTACCACGATCTCCGTCTACACTTCCGGACAAATGGAATCCATGATGGGGATATCCACCACCGGCGAAAAGAAAAAGAAAATAACCGATTCCACTATTTCGGATATTTCCAATATGGAGCACGTATCTGCAGTGACACCGGTTATTTCCGGCGGCGGTGCAGTGTTGACACATAAACGTGAGGATTACAACGTGTCCACAATGGGGATCGATTATAAAGAAATCGAAAACATGCACTATAAATTGGAAAGCGGTCGATTGCCCCGCAGCAGTGAAGAGAACGCCGTGTTGATCGGCCCTTCCGTTTTCACCAAGTTTGATTTGGGCGAGAGTGGTTTTGGAACCATGGTGGAGGGGGATATCAACCCGAAGGATTTGGTTGGCAAAAACATTACCTTAGTCGTTCAAAGAGCGGTGGAGAGCAATGGACAACCCACCATTCCAACAGTTGCAAACACACCACCAACCCTATCGGAAAACAAGACACCGGAAGCCTTGGAGGAAAGTGAATCGACGGAAACACCACCCGAAGCGGAGGGCCATGTCATCACGCCGACGGAAAGCGATGGGTTGACACCCACAGAAAATGATGCCAATGTCATCACACCGACAATGGACGACGAGGCACAGGTACCGGAAGTATCTTCTCAACCAAGCCTAACGACGCAACCTCCTGTTAAGAAGGACTCGTCGGAGCAGAGCAATCCTGCTAAGAGCGAGACTAAAATGGAAAGCTATCCTGTCAAAGTACGTGTCGTCGGGGTTCTCAGTCCAACAGGGGACCAGGAAGACCACGCAGTAACCATGAGTCAAAGCAAAGCAGAAGAAATGACGAATTGGCAAATGAGAAAAGAACCTACGGGTGCTAAAAAGGAATACGATAACTTAAAAGTGATCGTTGACGATACCGAAAACGTCGAAACTGTAACCAATCAAATCAAAGAGATGGGTTTTCAGGTATTTTCTCTCAAAGCCATGCTCAATTCTTTAAATTCAGTGTTCCAAATTCTGCAATTGATCCTAGGCGGTATCGGTGGTGTGGCTTTGTTGGTAGCCAGTATCGGCATCGTCAACACCATGACCATGTCCATTTACGAACGAACGAGGGAAATCGGAATCATGAAAGTAATCGGTGCTTCCGTTAACGATATCAAGCAAATGTTTATAGTTGAATCAACCATTATCGGCTGTATTGGCGGGTTGGTCGGCATTATATTTTCTTATATCACCTCGGGTTTAATCAACGTGATAGGTGGAATGGCGATGGGAGGTCAGGCATCGGTCGCAAAAATATCCCTGATTACACCGGGGTTGGCTTTGTTTGCCCTCGTATTTTCAACCGTTATCGGCATGTTGGCAGGTTTTAGACCCGCAGCAAAAGCAGCAAATCTGAGCGCATTGGATGCCATCAGATCGGAATAGTTAGGAGAAAAACATGAAAAATTTAATCAACTTGATCATCAATCCGTTTCAATTCTATAGAGACTTTAAAGAAAAAGAAGAGGTTCAATTACTCTTGCCAATCATAATCATCGTCATCATGGGTGTCTTGACGATGTTTGTCGGTTATCGGACCTCCATGACCATGACCACGCCAGCAGTTGAAGGTGCGAACATCGCCATAGATTCCAAAACGGCTTTAATCGGAGCAGTGATTGGCGGTGTAACCGGTATGATTGGTATCGCGATTATTTGGGTTATCAAATCTGCAATTTACAACGTCATTCTGAAAAAAATGGGAGGTCACGGTAACTTTAAAAGGACCTTATACATAACCGGGACGGCAGCTGTAACAGGCATTTTCTTGATGATACTCTCGGTCTTTTTTCCGCCGAAAATCGATATCACAGCTGTGCAGCAGTCTCTAACTTTTATCAGCATTATCAAAGACCATTTTAATCTGTTTGTTATTTGGGAACTCTTTCTTTTAGTTGTTGGTTTTGCCATTGACAATGAAATGCCCTATAAAAAGGCTGCCATACCGGTTGTCGTTTTACATCTCATATCCATGGCGATCTCCATTGCTATGACCATGGGCCTGCAAAGATTTTATTCTCAACTTCAAGGTGGCGCCGGTGCTCCCAGCGTAGAACCGTAAATTTTAGATAGAAGTAACAGCCGATTCGGATAAAATAGCAAATACAACCAAATATTTTTTCTGTGAAGGTTGCATCGTTATGTGATGGACACTTCACGAAAAAAAATACCAACCCAAGGTTATAAGGTATCGCTGAGCGTTGCGAAGCAAGACCCTGAACACCTTGGGTTATCGTTGTGTTATGGGCAATGCTGTATTTTGAATTTAACGAACAAGTCATCAAACAACATAAAGAGAGGTTTTAAGAGACGATTGAAATCTTCTTGAAGGATTTTAAAGTTTTATGATATTATGTTCACTGAATAATAGAAGTAAACAATAAAATGAGGTAATAATGAAAATAGGTATAGTCGGCTTACCCAACGTGGGTAAAAGTACACTTTTTAATGCGATCACAAAAGCAAAAGCAGAAATGGCAAATTATCCCTTCTGCACCATAGAACCCAATATCGGTGTGGTTACCGTGCCGGATGCGCGCTTACCGGTAGTGGCAGACATCTATCAGTCGAAAAAAATAATCCCCACAACGATTGAGTTTGTTGACATCGCCGGTTTGGTTAAAGGGGCCAGTAAAGGGGAAGGTTTAGGGAACAAGTTTTTAGGCAACATACGGGAAGTAGATGCCATTGCCCATGTTATTCGTTGTTTTGATGACGAAAATGTGGTGCACGTTTCAGGTAAAATCGATCCAATCGACGATATGGAAACCGTCAATACGGAACTCTTTTTATCCGACTTGGAAATGCTGGAACGACGTGTTGAAAGAACAAAAAAACTGGCGAAACACGATCCCATAGAAAAAGAAAATTTATCGACCTTGGAAAAGCTCAAGGTGTTATTAGAAGATGAACAACATCCACAGAAAAGTGATTTCTCCAAGGAGCAATGGCACTACGTTAAAAGCTTAAACTTGATTACCGTCAAGCCCATTCTTTACGTTGCCAATGTTTCGGAGGACGACTTAAATCAAGAGAATGTTTACGTTCAACAATTAATAGAAAAGGTCGGGGAAAATACGGATCAGCGTGTCATCACCATATCCGCAGAAATTGAAGAAGAAATTTCAGAATTAGATCCCGAAGAAAAGGAAGCCTTCCTTTTGGAACTGGGTTTGGAACATTCCGGCATGGAAACTGTAGCAAGAGCCGCCTATGATTTATTGGGGTTGATTTCTTATCTAACCGTAGGCCCTAAAGAATGTCGGGCATGGACGGTAAAAGAAGGAACCAAAGCACCCGGTGCAGCCGGAAAAATACATAGCGATATGGAACGCGGTTTTATTCGCGCTGAGGTCATCGGATACGAAGAATTGATCGCAGCAGGTTCGGAACAAAAAGCAAAAGAATTGGGTATTGTCCGCATTGAAGGGAAGGACTACGTCATGCAAGATGGCGACGTCACCTATTTTCGTTTCAATGTGTAGGGCAGCGGATACCCGCAACCGTTTAGTATTAGTCGGTTTGAATGCCAAATATATCCACTCCAATTTGGCGCTTCATTATTTATATGATGTAGCCCAAAAGTGCGATACCAAATGGCATATTGAAAAAATAGAAACCACCATCAACGATATTTTTGCAGTGACCTTGAGGCGACTGGTGGAAAGGCAAGGGGATCTCTACGCTTTTAGCTGTTATATCTGGAACATCGAGACGATTCTCAAATGTAGCGAAGGCATTAAAAAGAGCTTACCCCAAGCTAAAATTTTACTGGGCGGACCGGAGGTCTCCTACCGCGCAGCAAGTTTGCTCAAAAACAATCCTGATATAGATTTCGTCATATCGGGGGAAGGGGAAGTATCCTTTGAAAGATTGCTCCTTTCCTTTGGAGACCTTACGTCTTATCAAAACATTCCGGGTTTAATTTATCACTCGGAGACAAGAATTTATGAAAACCTACAGGTTCAAAACTCGGATTTCGAGTCGGTGCCGGACATTTATGCTGACAATTGGCAATCGGAAAAATGGCACAATCGCATTATTTATTACGAAAGCAGTCGGGGTTGCCCTTACCAATGCGCCTATTGTTTGTCCGCTATTGACAAAAGGGTGCGCTACAAACCTTTAACAGAAGTCAAGAAGGATATCGAAGGCTTTATCCAAGCCGGGGTTCCTCAGGTAAAGCTTGTAGACAGAACCTTTAATACCGATATGACACGGGCAAAGCAGATTTTCCGAATGATACTAAACTGCGAGGGTCACACCAATTTTCACTTCGAAATGACACCGGAAAACTTTGACGAAGAAATGTTCGAAATCATCGCCTCCGCACCCAAGGGCATTTTACAATTTGAAATAGGGTTGCAAAGCATCCATCCGGCGACCTTAAAAGCCATTCATCGGAAAAACGATTTAGAAAAAGTAGCAAAACATATACGAAGATTGGTGTCCATGGGTCATTGTCACATTCACTTGGACTTAATTGCCGGACTTCCCGAAGAAACCATGGCATCCTTTGTTGCCGGATTCAATTGGACGATGGGCCTGCAACCCCATATGTTGCAATTGGGTTTTTTAAAAGTTTTGAGCGGAACGCCTTTGTATCAACAAAGGGACGATTACCAATTGGTATACAACTCCTTTACGCCCTACGAAATTATTTCGAACGGTGCCATGACGGCACAGGAACTCAACGCATTGCGCCGAGTGGAATTGGTGTTGGAACGCATTTATAATTCCGGATTATTTGCCACCACCTTGTATTTTTTGAAACAAGAAAATATACTGGGTGATTTCTATAATTTTTATCAGAAACTGGGAGATTGGTGGGTCAACCAAAACTACGATACCAGAGGCGTGGGCAAAAGAGAATTATTTTTACTTTTTTACACGTATCTCGTAGCCCACTATCCATTTACGTCAAACCAGAAAAAAGCTTTGCAAGAAGTATTGGCAGTGGATCTATTGCAGAGCGGTGAGAACAAAGTACCCGCTTATTTGGAAAAAGAATTGATCGTTTCTCACCAACTCTTTGAATGGTTGCATCAAAGCATCGATGCCGGCAACGTGTTGCCACCACCCATGGAGGGTTTTAAACCTAAAGAGCTGGTTAAGAAGATCAAAGTATTACCTCTTTCCTACGAGACCATGGCTTTGGTCTGCGAACTCAATCAAATAGCCCAATGCGGATCTTGGTTGGTATTCTTCGACCAAAATCGCCATGTTTTTTCGATGGAACCCAATGGGGTCCTATACACTTAAAAAACCTTGTGATATAATAAAAAAAATATTAAGGAGTTACATATGTCCAATAATCCAAAAGTAAAAATAACCATGGAAAACGATGCGGAAATTATCGTAGAATTATATCCGGAAGTCGCTCCAGTCACCGTAGAGAACTTTTTAAAATTGGTTAATAATCACTTTTATGACGGCTTAATCTTCCACCGTGTTATTCCCGGTTTTATGATTCAGGGCGGTTGCCCGAAATGCACCGGTCGCGGTGGTCCCGGTTACAGCATCAATGGAGAATTTAAAGAAAATGGTTTTGAAAACAATTTGAAGCACACCAAAGGGGTTTTGTCCATGGCTCGGTCAATGGATCCTGACTCCGCGGGCAGCCAATTCTTTATTATGGTAGAAGATGCTCCCCACTTGGATGGTCAATATGCGGCCTTCGGTCGCGTCCTATCCGGAATGGAAGAGGTAGAACGCATTGTATCCGTCCAAAGAAATGCCTTAGATAAACCGATCGTCGATGAAAGAATGGAATCGGTCGAAGAAATAAAAGAAGCATAAGGACAAAGACCTTCTTGATAAACAGAGGAGGTCTTCTTTTAAATCAAAATGAAAATAATTTTAGTCAGACACGTAGAGACCTACGGCAATGTGGAAAGGCGTTTAAACGGGCACACCGAATCCCCATATACCCCAAGGGGAGAGCGAATGAAAATTCAGCTTATCGATGAGTTGGTGGATATGCATCAGAAAAGTCCCATCACCCATGTTTACACAAGCCCCACTCTCAGAGCGTTTAAAATTGCGGAAGCCTTTTCTTCCACTGTGGGTTTACAAGTTCAAACTCAAAAGGTCCTCAGAGAATACCACTTCGGTATTTTTGACGGCTTGAGTGAAGCAGAAGCGAGACAAATCGATGAACCGCTTTGGGAGTCTTGGATGCACGACCCCAACAACGTAACCCTCCCGGAGGGGGACAATTACATGGAATACCACAAACGCCAAGCCGGTTTTTTAAAAGAATTGCATCGTAACCATGCCGGCCAAAAGGCGAGAATTCTCATTGTATCCCATGCCGGGGCTATCCACAGCCTTTTAACCAACTTATTAGACATCGAATTAGATAAAAAATGGCATTTTGACGTCGCGCTGGGTTCTATTGCAGAAGTGGACACCATCGACGGATACGGTATTTTAAGACGTTTGTATTTACCGGATTACACAGAGGAATAAAGAGGTGCTCATTGACAATCATTTCAAAAGAATTTCAAGTTACACATTCGGAAGATATTGCAAGAATTTATGGAAAATATGACGAAAACATTACGACCATCGAACAACAATTGGGCGTTGAAATTGACAGCGGAGACGGTTTCCTTTCAATTAAAGGAGAGGAAGAAGCCGTCGAAAAAAGTCTCAACGTGCTCCAAGAAATACTAAAAATCATCAGCAAGAAGGGTGTCGTTACAAAAGATAAAACAGAGTACATCATATCGCTGAGCCAAAAGGGCAAAGAGGAAAGGTATCAATCCCTCGATTCCACAGTCATCTGTTATACGGTTAAGGGCAAACCCATCAAACCCAAAACACTCGGGCAACAAAGATACATCCAGGCGATCAAAAATAATGACGTGATTTTCGGCATCGGTCCCGCAGGGACGGGCAAAACTTATTTGGCCATGGCCATGGCCATTACCGCCTTTAAAAACGGCGAGGTCGATCGTTTAATTTTGACACGACCGGCGGTGGAAGCCGGCGAAAAGCTGGGCTTTTTACCCGGAGACTTACAAGACAAGGTTGACCCTTATTTAAGACCGCTCTACGATGCCTTGTTCGAAATAATGGGATCCGATACCTTTCAGCGCAATTTGGACAAAGGCTTAATTGAAGTAGCACCTCTGGCTTATATGAGAGGGCGAACATTGGAAAGAGCTTATATCATTTTAGATGAAGCTCAAAATACCACGCCGGAACAAATGAAAATGTTTTTAACACGTTTCGGAAGCGGCTCTAAAGTGATTGTTACCGGCGACATTACCCAAATCGATTTGCCTTACGGCAAACAATCCGGGCTCAAGCAAGTGATGGGCATACTCAAAAATATTGAAGGGATTACCTTTACCTACTTTGATAAAAGCGATGTGGTTCGCCACCGTTTAGTAGAACAGATCATCGATGCCTACGATAAATTTGACAAATTTCGAAAAAAGAAAGACCAAGAGATGGAAAAAGCTAAAGAGCATGAAGAGAAATAACAACCTTCAAATAGATATCGACAACCGTACGGATACACAAATCCATCAGAACATTTTACAAATAATTCAAGATGCAGTTGCTCACACCCTAAACACCTTATCCTTGACGAGGGCCATGGAGGTCTCCGTTTCCATTGTGCAACCGAAAGAAATCAAAACGCTGAATGCGGATTATCGTGGCATACCGGAAGAAACCGACGTGCTTTCCTTTCCCATGTATGCAAGTATCGAAGCCTTGCAGAATGCGCCACAAGAGCAACCCGCCATATTGGGCGATATTGTGCTTTCTTTAGAAAGGGCAGGGGAACAAGCCCGTCAATACGGACATTCCTTGGAAAGAGAACTCTACTACCTAACGGTACACTCTGTTTTACACCTATTGGGTTACGATCATCTTCGAGAAGAGGATAAATTGCCCATGTGTCAAATGGAAAAAACAATCATGAGCACATCGCCATTTGCCAATGATGACGATAAAGAAGGGAAGAATGAACACTAATCAAAATTTTAAATCCGGTTTTGTCACCATAATCGGACGTCCAAATGTAGGGAAATCCACCCTCATCAACAATATATTAAAAGAAAAACTTCTGATCACCTCCTCCAAACCGCAAACGACTCGAAACACCATTCGTCTCATCTATACAGATGACGAAATGCAATTGATATTCTTGGATACGCCGGGTATTCACAAACCGAAAACAAAGCTCGGCACTTATATGTCCAATTCGGCGGAAAATACCTTAAGAGAAGTCGATGGGATTGTCTATATGGTCGAACCGGAAGAAAAAATAGGCCCCGGGGACCGCTACATCATGGAAAAACTAAAAACCATCGATACACCTAAAATATTGGTCATCAAC
This sequence comes from Eubacteriaceae bacterium, assembly GCA_012522805.1. Lineage (GTDB taxonomy): Bacteria > Bacillota > Clostridia > Eubacteriales > Eubacteriaceae > JAAYJS01. The sequence goes on from JAAYJS010000033.1 coordinate 84,133, forward strand.
AAAATCGATCAATACCCCAAGGAACAACTTTTATCCGTCATTGAAAACTATAGCCAAGACGATATTTTTGATGAAATTATACCGATATCTGCAGCCAATGGCGACGGTGTCGATCTTTTGCTGGATATCCTGAAAGAAAAGATGCCACAAGGTCCAAAATATTTCCCGGAGGATATGATTATCGATCAATCCGAGCGTTTTATCGTACAGGAATTAATCCGAGAAAAGCTGTTGCGTACCTTGAGGGACGAAATTCCCCACGGCATCGCTGTCGAAGTCACTTCAATGAAAGTGAGGGAAGACAGCGAATTGTACGATATCGAAGCGACCATTTTTTGCGAAAAGAAAAGCCATAAAGGGATTGTCATCGGCAAAAAAGGCGGGATGCTTAAAAAAATAGGGACCGATGCGCGCAAGGATTTGGAGTTTTTCTTAAAGCAACCCGTTAATTTGCAACTTTGGGTTAAAGTGCGCCCCGATTGGCGAGATAAATCCTACGATTTAAAAGATCTGGGATACCATGACTAACCATGGCGCTTGTTAAAACAAAGGGGCTGGTTATCAGAGAAAGACCTTATCGCGAACAAGGGAAGATGCTGACCATTTTCACTGAAAAGGAAGGCAAAGTTAATGCCATCGCTCACAATGCCAAAGGTGTCCGTAGCCAATTGGCAGAATCCACACAGCTCTTTGCTTATAGCAACTTCAACTACTATAAAGGAAAGAACTTCGCCAATATCAACAACGCAGACAGCATTCATTCTTTTTATAAATTGAGGGACGATTTAAAAAAAATGACTTTGGGTTCCTATATCTTGGAATTGGTCGATTTGTTGTATGAATGGTACCAAGGGGATGCCCAAACGTTGCGCCTCATCATTCACGCCTTATACTATTTGGATGAATGTCAGAAAGGAAACTTGTTGGGTATCTTGGTATCCCTTCAGCTCAAACTGAGTATCTTAAACGGAATTCATCCAAAGTTCGATGGCTGTTCCAATTGCGGAAGCGAAGAGAATATTTTTTACTTCTCCCATGAAGCCGGAGGGGTCTTTTGTAATAATTGTCGTGACCAAAAGGGCTATAGTCGAAAAATTTCAACAGAGGCACGAAGACTTCTCCACCGGTTTTTACGCGAACCCCTCAATATGGCAAAGGCGCATGAGCCTGTGGATGAAACAATCATGCAAGAAGCGTTTATCTTAATGAATGCTTACCTATCAGACTATCTTAATAAAACAATACGATCCTATCAGATGTATTTAGAATTATTTAAGGAGAATACCGATGCAAACTTATAGAATGGCCCATATGATGATACGCGTTTTTGACTTAGAAAAATCCATCGAGTTTTATGAAAAAGCTTTCGGATTTAAAGAAATTCGCAGAAAAGATAAGCCGGAAGGCAAATTTACTTTAGTTTATTTAGGCAACGAGACAATCGATTTTACTCTAGAACTAACCTATAACTACGATCCGGAAAAACCCTACGAATTGGGAACCGGCTATGGTCATCTGGCCATAGAAGTAGAAGATCTGGAAGCTTCCCACGCGTTTCACAAAAGCTTGGGCTTGGATGTTGCCAATTTAAGCGGCTTGGAGAAGGATGTCAAAAGTTATTACTTTATGACCGATCCCGACGGCTACAAAATTGAAGTGGTTCGAAAAAAATAAAATGAGCCTCTGAGGATTTCAACTTAAAACAAACAGCACGGAAGGCGTAACACAATAAACTTTCGGGTTTTTATTTTGAGTGGTTGATGCCAGACACGACCGGCAGCGGTCAATTTTATAAAGCAAGTTGAAATCATCATGAAAAGATTGTGTATAAAAGAACAATTCCTTATGATGTTCTTAAAAGAAAAAATAAATCCGATCAAATCGATATGTCCATCGATTTGGTCGGATTTTGTTTTATTTCTCGGAAAGAATGCGCATCACTTCGTGATTTCGAGATAATATGCGATAAAACGGTACGGAAATCAAACCGACAATGACCAACTCAGAAAGCATCACCTGTCCCGTAATCAGGAAAAAGTTAAGAGAGGCGTCACTTAAAAACATCACTTCCAAGCCGATCATAAAACTGAACAATGCAGGGAATAAAGCAGCAAGGATGTCTTTTTTAATCTTTGTCATACAGTATAGAGACACAAAGGTGTGTGCGGATCCGACGATGACATCTATGATGCCAAAAGGACTAAAAAGATTGGCAATCCCACAACCCAGAGTAATGGGAATCACATAGATGGGGTTGTAAAAAGCCAACAAATTTAAAATTTCCGATACTCTGAATTGAACTACACCGTAACTGAATTCGGGTAATGCCCAAGTCAATGCGACATACAGACCGGTAATGAGACCGTAACGTGCTAAAATTTTGGGGGTAAATTTTTTTGGGAACAATCAGCCCAACTCCTTCCGATATCTGCCTGTTTATAGCGAGAACCTTGATTTTTTTAAAGTGGTCGTCAAGCAACACTTCATAGCAATATTAACATAAAAATAGAGAAGGACAAGGTGTTAGAATTAGCTTTATCAGAAACCCGGGGTGTATACTTGATATTTTTGTATGAGAAATGTATAATTAAAACTAATCGGTGCAAAGCGAGGTACTATTATTTGATATCAAAAAAAATAAAGATAGACAATCCTGTAGGCTTACATTCAAAAAGAGCCTCTTTATTTGTGAACGAAGCTAATCGTTTTCAATCTGAAATATTTATCACCAAGGGTCAAAGGCGTGTCAATGCCAAAAGCATCATGGGTGTTATTATTCTGTCAGTAGACCTAGGAGATGAAATTCTCTTAGAAATATCCGGAGATGATGAAGAAGCAGCGATGAATTCCATCGTTGAATTATTAGACTCCGATTTTGGTTTAGGAGGCGAAGCGTAAAGGGATAAAAGATATACCTTTACGCTATTAACAGACAACCATGCGAAAATTACTCATAGCAATCTCTTTCTTTACCAGAATACCTTTTAAAGTGGACGATGTCAGCGATGACGAGTTCTACGAATCGATGTTATTGATGCCAATCGTCGGATTAATGATTGGCTCTTTTTTGTTTATTTTTGCCGAGTTCATTCATCTGTTCAGAACACCCATAGGCATCAAAGCGATACTCATCTTAATGTTTTATGTATGGCTATCCGGAGGGTTACACATAGATGGTTTTTGTGATACCCTCGACGGTATTTTCTCATCGAGAAATCGAGAAAAAATGATGCAGATCATGAAAGACTCGCGACTCGGCGCATTTGGCGCCATGGGTCTTATCCTTTTGTTTATGACCATTTGGACTTGTTTGGCAAGTGGCATGGAGCCGATTTTTCTTGTCGTGGCGCCGGTAGTAGGGCGATACTGTGCCCTTCAAAGTTGTCATTTACTCCCTTACGCCCAAGGCGGTGGGGGACTTGGCAAAAGAATCACCGAGATCACAGAAATGAAACATGTGCTCATCTATTTGGTAGCGTTGATGACCTTAGCCGGATCTTTGCAATTCTATTTTAAAATCAATATATTACTGCCGACAACCATTTCCGTCATCATCGGTTTATTATCGGCTTGGTACATCAAAGCAAAAATTGGCGGCATGACCGGCGATGTCATCGGTTTTACGATCGAACTCATGCAAGCCGTATTTCTGTTATTAGCAGCTAGTTTCTAGACATTTAAAAAAAATAGGGTATAATAAAACAATGTACAGGCGTTCAAACAAACCATTACCCTCATCAAAAACAGAACAAGATCAAAAAATGCTTAAAAGGCCGGATTTTGTATTGATCACCGGGGACGGTTATATAGACCATCCCTCCTATGGAGCTGCTGTGATATCCAGAGTACTGGATGATGCCGGCTATTCAGTGGCCATCATCTCTCAACCGGATTGGACCGATAGACAATCGGTCTGCATGTACGGGAAACCCAAATTGGGATTTCTAATAACTTCGGGCAATATGGACTCCATGGTCTCAAATTATACGGTCAATCGGAGAAGACGGCGCAAGGATTATTATACCCCCGGCGGGAAAACCGGCAAGCGACCCGATAGAGCGGTCATCGTTTATTCCGGGTTAGTGAAAGAGAATTACCCCGATAGCCCCATTATTATCGGTGGTATCGAAACCAGTTTAAGGCGTTTTGCCCACTACGACTATTGGGACGACAGCATCAGACGGCCCATTTTATACGACTGTCGAGGCGATCTTCTCGTCTTCGGCATGGGCGAAAAGGCCGTCGTCGAAATTGCAGAAGCCCTAAAAGCGGGCATTTCCGTAAAAGATTTGACCTATATTCGAGGAACCGGGTATCTATCTGCCGAAGGATATCAGGACGTTGAGGAGTTACCCTCCTTTGAAGAGGTCTCTCAAAGCAAACGCAAGTATGCACAAATGGCAGCAATGTTGCAAACTGCAAACGACCCGTTTTATGAGAAACCCTACATTCAAAAGTGTCAACATCGGTGGATGGTTCAAAACCCACCGCAACTACCTTTAACAAAAGCAGAACTGGATAAGGTCTACGCCTTGCCCTATAGTTTTAAACCGGCGCCCCATTATCGAGAGGAAATACCCTCCTATCCGGAGCTGAAATTCAGTATGACTATTAATCGCGGGTGTATCGGCAATTGCTCTTTTTGTGCGATTGCTCTACATCAAGGGCGTTACATACAATCTAGAAGCGTCGAATCCGTCGTAGAAGAAGCAAAACTATTGTGTGCTGAAAAGGACTTTAAAGGCTATATTCACGATGTCGGCGGACCGACAGCAAACTTCTTGGAGCCTTCTTGCGAAAAACAGAAGATTCAAGGCGTTTGCAGAGATAGGGAATGTCTCTTTCCGAAGCCCTGTCCCAATCTGAAGGTCGATCACAGCTATTATCTTAAAATACTGTCGGCTTTAGAGGATCTGCCCAAGGTAAAGAAAGTGTTCATCCGTTCCGGAATCCGTTATGATTATGTACTATTAGATCAAGATCCTACTTTTTTAAATCGGTTAGTCCGTCATCACGTCAGCGGACAATTGCATGTTGCGCCGGAGCACGTTTCGGACAGTGTTTTGCGACTCATGGGTAAACCACCGATTGGTGTTTACAATCAATTTAAAAACAAATTTGATCAAATCAACCAAGAAACCGGCAAAAAGCAATACATCATCCCTTATTTTATATCCGGTCACCCCGGTTCAACGCTGGAAGATGCCATAGCTCTATCCTTGTATTTGAAAAAGAATCGCATGATTCCGAAGCAGGTTCAAGACTTTTACCCCACACCCGGCACCTTAGCGACAGCGATGTACTACACTGGTTTAGATCCCAACACCTTAAAACCGGTCTATGTGGCAAAAGGTAAAGAAAAACAATGGCAAAGAGCGTGTATACAATTTAACAATCCCAGAAATTATGCTACGATCCTGCAAGCATTAAAAAAAGCAGGAAGAGAAGATTTAATCGGTAGGGGAGTCAATGCATTGATCCCTCCTTATTCCAGAAGGAAATCACCAAAAAATAAACGCGGAAGGAAGAAGAAATGAATAGAAAATTAACTGAATCCATTGAAGATTATATCGAAAAAATTTACTTGGACTATATGAAAGACAAAAGAGGTGTTCGCATTACAGACTTAGCTTTAGCGATGGATGTCAGCAAAGCCAGCGCCAACGATGCAGTTAAAAAACTCAATGCCATGGGTTACGTCGATCACGAAAAGTATGGCCAAATTTATCTGACAGAAATAGGGATCGCCAAGGCTGAAGAAATTTATGAAAAGCATTGTAAGATCAAAGAGTTTTTGGAGACGGTGTTAGACGTATCACCGGATATTGCTGAAAATGATGCTTGTTGCATTGAGCACGTTATCAGTGATGAAACCTTCGAAAACATGAAAAAATTTATGACAAAACATAATCAAAAATAAAGAACAAGCAGCTGCAAAAGCTGCTTTTTACTTACGGAAGAAATATGAAACATACCACTATTCACATAACAGATATCAATACCCGAGGGCAAGGTGTCGGCCGTATCGACAACAAAGTTGTTTTTGTCGACCGAACCGTCCCGGGAGATCTGGCAAAAGTCGTCATCATCCAAGAGAAAAAGAAATACATGGTGGGCGTCATGGAGGAATTAATCGAGCCTTCGGTCAATCGAACCGAACCCTTTTGCCCATATTTTGGAACTTGCGGCGGTTGCCAATTACAACACATCGACTATCCCACCCAATTGCATTTAAAAGAAAAACGCATTCGTGCAGAACTACACAAAACCATTCAAACCGACGGCATACATTTTATGCCGATGCAGGGCATGGCAACCCCAAGCCGGTACCGAAACAAATCGCAATTTAAGGTCAGTAAACAGGGCCTTGGTTTTTATGCAGAAAATTCACACCGATTGGTCAGCATTCAAGAATGCCCTTTGCAGGAATTTGAAACCGAACACTTAATAAAATCCTACCAAAAACATTTTGGAACGAAAGAGATCAGTTTTTATAATGAAAAAACGCATCAAGGATATTTTCGAGGGCTTCATTTTCGAAGCAATTGGAGAGGAGAGTTGATGGCGATTTTTGTCGTCAATGGTAAAAAAAACTTAGGGTTTTCTAAAGCGATTGAAGGGTACTTGAGCGACGTCCCTGAAATTACCTCAGCTTATTACAATTACAATCCTGGTCAATCCAACGCGCTATTGGGAAATAAATCCGAGCATATTTGGGGCGTAAAGGATTTTACAGATAAAATTGGACCCTTTACCTTTCACTTAGGTCCGACTTCCTTTTTTCAAGTCAATAGAAACCAAACGGAAAGGCTCTACACAATTGCACGGGATATGCTTGCCGAACGTCAAATCGACACCTTATACGATTGTTATTGCGGTGTGGGCAGTATCGGAATTTTTCTATCCGAAAATGTCGAAAGAGTGGTGGGGATCGAGGTTGTACCGCAAGCGGTGGAACATGCCGCAGAGAATGCAAGGTGCAACAATGTTCAAAATGCCACATACATCTTAGGTAAAGCTGAAATAGTTTTTCCGGCAATCATCAAGGACAAGGATATCGAAAACGATGTGGTGGTCTTAGACCCGCCCAGAAAAGGCTGTGACCCCATTTTATTGGATGCTATCGCCGAAAGTCAGTGTCCGACGCTGTTATATATCTCATGCAACCCGGCTACCTTGGCTAGAGACTTGGGCATTCTAACGGAGAAAGGATATCAAGTTGAAAAGGTAAAAGGGGTGGATATGTTTCCGCAGACAAGCCACGT
>JAAYJS010000006.1 GCA_012522805.1 Eubacteriaceae bacterium
CCATACATGCGGCCTGGTAGTTCAGATGGTTAGAATGCCAGCCTGTCACGCTGGAGGTCGAGAGTTCGAGTCTCTTCCTGGTCGCCATACATGCCCAGATAGCTCAGTCGGTAGAGCAGAAGACTGAAAATCTTCGTGTCGGTGGTTCGATTCCGCCTCTGGGCACCATCGAAAGCGGAAGTGGCTCAGTGGTAGAGCATCGCCTTGCCAAGGCGAGGGTCGCGAGTTCGAATCTCGTCTTCCGCTCCATTTTATTTGGTGCTATAGCCAAGTGGTAAGGCAAAGGTCTGCAACACCTCCACCCCCGGTTCAAATCCGGGTAGCACCTCCAAATAGAATTTTAAGACGCTCCCGAATAGGTAACGCAAAATACCTGTTGGGAGCGTCTTTTATATGCGATGTGTTAAACGGTTTTCAGATTTAACGTCGCCCATTCTTATATTAAGATCTGAGTAAATGCGCAGATGAATACTTGATATCTGTGAATAGTTTTGTTATGATAAGTTGATGTTTTTTTACATCAATCATCAAAACGCTGCATCCGAAGAGAGCGGCAGTTAGGAGATATTGGAAAATGGTAGAAAGTCGTGTAAAGACTGCACAGATGACGCAATTAACCCTGTTAATTGCCATCATGGCGGTACTTGGTTTCACACCCTTGGGATTCATTCAAATTCCACCGGTTTCCATCACCATCATGCACATACCGGTTATGATCGGGGCAATGGTTATGGGACCCAAAGAGGGAGGTATTCTCGGTTTAGTTTTTGGCTTAATCAGTATGGTACGGGCAACCTTTATGGGGGTCTCACCGATCGATTTAATGTTTTCACCCTTTGCCAGCGGTTATCCCATTCAGTCCATCATCATGGTGTTGGTACCTCGCATTTTGCTGGGCGTCATCACAGGTGTTCTGTACAAAAGCTTGGAACCTAAAACAAAGGATGTATTGGCTATCGGACTTTCCGCAACGGTCGGTTCCATTGCCCATTCGGCATTGGTGCTGTCTTGTTTGGCGGTATTGTTCTCCGCTTTTCCTTTAAAAGAAGTGATCTTTATTATTATTTCTGTTAACGGCACATTGGAGCTTTTAGCAGGGGTGGTCGTAAGCGTAGCGGTGGTCAAACCTTTGTTGATGTACCAAAAAAGAAAAGGTTAAGCACGAGGAATTTATGAAAGAAATTGCATTGACATCCATTGACAATATTTGGATTGGTCATGCTGACAATCAGGATGACGGAACAGGTTGTTCCGTCATCCTTTGTGAGAAAGGCGCTCCCACCGGCGTCGACGTACGGGGTGGTGGCCCTGCATCACGGGAAACCCAATTATTACAACCCATGGCAGCGGCCACTGCCATCCACGGGGTTTTACTTTCCGGAGGTTCCGCCTTCTCCTTAGGAGCGGCGGACGGTGTCGTGAAATATTTAGCCGAGAAGGATATCGGCTTTGATACGGGCATCAAAAAAGTACCCTTGGTCTGTCAATCGGCCATCTTCGACTTGGTCGTGGGCTCTGTCGACGCCTATCCCGATGCCAACATGGCTTATAACGCCTGTTTGGACGCCAAACGTCGTGTTTTACGGGAAGGCAATGTCGGTGCGGGAATGGGTGCCACCGTCGGAAAATACAAAGGTTTGACTAGGATGATGAAATCCGGTATCGGTACCTATGCCGTGCAAATCGGCGAATTACAGGTCGGTGCTGTCGTGGTGGTCAACGCTTTGGGAGATATTTTAGATCCTCAAACCGGACAACAAATAGCCGGTTTGCTATCGGAAGACGGCCAAAGCTTGGTATCCACGGAAGGGGAAATGTACAAAGACTATTCAGCTGTGGACAGCCTTTTTACAAAGAACCCCACCAATACAACCATCGGGGTGATCGTCACCAACGCAGCCTTTGATAAAGTTAGCCTGCAAAAGATTGCCGGCATGGCCCACAATGGCATGGCTCGGACCATTTCACCGGTTCACACCGGGGCCGATGGCGATACACTCTACGCGATGTCCGTGGGCGAGGTGTCGGCGGATGTCAACATCGTCGGAACTTTGGCGGCCCGTGTTACGGCAGAAGCCATTTTACGGGGTGTTGGCAAAGCGGAAAATTTATACGGATTAAAATCGGCAAAAGATTTTTGATAGAAAGTAGATATGGACATCAAATTACTGGTGGTGGATATGGACGGCACCTTGCTCAACTCCAAAGACGAGGTGACGCCCCAAACCATCCAAGCGTTTAAAAAAATTCAAGACATCGGGGTATTGGCAGCGGTGGCAACGGGTAGAAACCATGTGGAGGCCCAACCGCATGCAGAAACGGTGGGTGCCCACCACATCATGATCACCGATAACGGCGCCATGGTCAAGGACTACCAAAGGGATGTCATCATCTTAGAAAAACATTTGCAACCGGATTTGGTAACCTACGTCACCTCTGTCACCGAGACGAACCCGGAAGTTTTTGTGCAATATCACACTCGGATTGGCTGCGTGGTGGATCGTCAAAACCACCCGGTTATGAAACGCGCAGGTTGGAGCAAAAACCACCTTGCGGATTTTTATCACACACAGATACCTGTCGAAGATGTCGCCTCCTTTTTAAAGGAAGAAAATTTACCGGTACACAAAGTGGTGATGTCTTCTTCCGACCCGAAGGATTTGGATGCCATTACGGAAAATCTGAAAACAGAAGACAAATTGTCAACTCTGCGCACCATGATCTATTGTCTGGAAACCATTCCGGCGGAGATCGATAAAGGGGTTGCACTCAGACAGGTGTGCGATTATTTGAACATACCCCTCCAAGCCACCATGGCCATAGGGGACTCAGTCAACGACTGCGAGTTGTTAAAGACCGCAGGTTTTTCCGTTGCCATGGGCCATGCTCCAAGTTATTTAAAAGAACTCAGCGATGCCGTGGTTGGCAGTAACGATGAAAACGGTGTGGCGCAAGCCATTGAAAAATATATATTAAAATGATGGTCATGGGATGGTCATCCCGTGGCATTAAAACGGCATTTGCCGTTTTTTCTTTTAAGAGCAAAAACCACTTGTTATTCTGAAGGTCTATACAGGCTCTTGTCTTAAAAGAAATCCACTGAGAAAGGTAAATATGAAATTTAACGAACTAGAAATACAAGAAAGTCTATTGCGCGCTATCGACAGCATGGGCTTTGAGGCAATGACCGATATTCAAGAACAGGCAATTCCCATCTTAATGGAAGGCAAAGACTTAATTGGAAAATCCCAGACAGGTACGGGTAAAACCATGGCTTTTGCCATACCGGCTGTGGAGAACCTCGATCCCCAATTGAGAAAACCGCAAATATTGGTTTTATTGCCCACTCGGGAATTGGCACTTCAAGTGGCAGAAGAATTCAGAAAACTCTTAAAATACACCCATGGTTATAAAGTCTCTGCGGTGTACGGTGGCGCTTCCATCGACAATCAGATCCGAGAACTCAAGGGCGGTGCGCAAATTGTTGTCGGAACACCGGGGCGTGTGATGGACCATATGCGTAGAAGAACGCTGCGATTGGACGATTTACGCATGGTGGTTTTAGACGAAGCCGACGAAATGCTCAACATGGGCTTTAGGGAAGACATCGAAGTGATTTTAAAAGATGTCCCGACGGAAAGGCAAATTGCCTTATTTTCCGCAACCATGCCCCAAGGTATCTTGGACATCGCCAAGACATTTTTACGTCAACCGGAGCGCATCGAAATATCGCCGAAACAAATGGTGGCGGAGAGCATCGAACAAAAGTACTATCAGATCAGCGACGGCGATAAGTTCGAAGCCTTACGTCGTTTAATTGACGTCCACAAACCTAGACGTGCCCTGATTTTTTGCAACACAAAGGTTTATGTGGATGAACTGACGCGAAAATTACAAAGAGCCGGTTACCATGCGGATAAAATTCATGGTGATATGCGTCAATCCGCTCGCTTAACGGTGTTGGAACGCTTTTCTGAGGGGAGTTTAAACATTCTCGTTGCCACCGACGTTGCCGCCAGGGGTATCGATGTTGAGGATATCGATATCGTCTTTAATTACGACGTACCGGACAACGAAGAGTACTATGTCCACCGCATCGGTCGGACAGGTCGTGCGGGCAAGCAAGGCTTATCTTTGACCTTGGCCCGTTCCAGAGACCACTACAGACTCAGAAAAATTGCGGACTATACAAAGGAAGGTATCGAGAAGGACTTAATCCCCACAGGGGAAGTCATCAACGAGATCAATATTTCCAGATTTAAAGAAAAAATGCAGAGCAACTTTGAAAGAAGCGAAGGAAAAGACGAAATTGACAGCCGTTATTACGCCATCGTGGAAGATTTAAAATCCAGAGGGTTGTCACCGGAGTTGGTGGCTGCCACTTTAATTCAAAGAATTTTACCCCTAGACGAGGGCGACGATATCAATATCGTCGGAGATCGCAGAAAAAGCCGGAATCGATCGGACAAAGACTTTCGCAGAAAAGGCCGCAAATCAAAATTTGCCGACGGCGGTTCGGGTAAAAAAGTACGTTTTTATTTGAACATCGGCGAAAAAGACGGCGCAAGAAAGCGAGATATCTTGGGGGCTATTTGTGGAGAAGCGGGCATATCCTCCGCTTTGGTCGGCGCCATCGACATGTACAATAAATTTACCTTTGTGGATATCGACGAAAGCGTCTCCAAAAAAGTATCCCGTGGCTTAAACAAGGCAAGCCTCAAGGGCAAACGCATTCGCGCAGAGATATCTAAAAAAAGAAAATAGTCAAAAGAAAATAGCAAAAAAATCGAGACTGAAGAATCGAGGAGGAATATGTACGCAGATAAACAATTGAAATTGGGAACAAAGCCAATTCCTGCTTTGCTGATCGGTATGGCCTTGCCGGCAATGCTCTCCATGTTTACACAAGCATTTTACAATGTGGTGGACAGCATTTTCGTTGCACAACTGGGAGAGTCCGCCCTCACAGCGGTATCTTTGGCATTCCCGGCTCAAATGATAGAGGTGTCCCTCTTTGCGGGAATGGGTGTGGGCATCAACTCCGGTATTTCAAGACGTTTGGGACAACAAAAAAAAGAGGAAGCGCAACGGGTCATGGAACACGGCTTTATCATCGCCTTGTTCTTAGCGACCATGTTGGGTATCTTTGGTATCCTATTTGCCGAAAAGTTTTTTCGCTTGTTTACCGATCACCCCGGAATTGTATCCGATGGACGCAATTACCTCAGCATTGTGATGGTTTTTAGTTTCGGTGTCTTTATCACCCAAGCCGGCGCCAGCGCTTTACAGGCCACCGGCGATATGATCAAACCCATGATCTCACAGCTCATCGGTGCCATTACCAATATCATTTTAGACCCCATTATGATTTTCGGCCTGTTGGGCTTTCCGAGAATGGGTGTCACCGGCGCCGCCATTGCCACGGTCATCGGGCAAGTCTGCGCCATGACTTATATTTTATTTACCGTCTTCGTCAGAAGAAACAATGTGCTGCAACCGGAATTCAGACATTTTCGTTTGGACAAGGCCATTTTAAAAGACATCGTCCGGGTCGGGTTGCCCTCCTCGGTCATGCAGTCCATCGGCTCTTTAATGGTGACGGGTTTTAATATGATCCTAACACCCTTCGGTTTAACGGCCATTGCGGTATTCGGTGTCTATTTTAAAATTCAATCCTTTATCTTTATGCCGGTATTCGGATTAAACCAAGGGGCCATGCCCATTTTAGGCTACAATTATGGGGCCGGCAATCAAGAACGCTTTAGCGAAACGATTCAATTTGCGATGAAAATCGCCTCCCTTTTTATGGTGGTGGGACTGGCTATCTTTCAGTTGTTTCCGAACCAATTGTTTGGGATTTTCAATGCCAGCGAAACGATGTTGGAGATCGGGCCCCACGCATTGCGTGCCATCAGCATCAGTTTTCCCTTGGTCGGCGTTTCGATTATCCTATCCTCGGCATTTTTGGCTACGGGCAAATCCTACGTCACCATGATCGCATCTTTTTTCAGACAGATGATCTTATTATTGCCCGCCGCTTATCTGTTAGCGCAAATCGGTGGCTTACAATTGGTCTGGTTTAGTTTTCTGATTGCAGAAATTTTTTCCGTGATCTATTTGATCATCAATTACCGTCGTAAGATCACCATGCGGTTTCCGGAGAAGTACGTCGTTGATGGTGTTGCAAGAGACAGGTAAGCTGTTTCGTGCAATAAAGTTAGGCAATGGGTTGTTTCAAACCTTATGCATAACGGAAGGTAACACATGGATATGAATAAAATAAAAATATTTTTAGAAGAATTGAAAATCAATACCTTGATTTTCTTTAAAGCGCAGCTGGTCCTCTCTTTAACCGTATTCGTTATTTTATCTGCGGGTTTCTATTGGATCGGCTTGGAGTTGTGGGGATTAAAAGCATTTGGTATTGCCTTAGTAGACTTTGTTCCCGTATTGGGCAGCGGCTTGATTATGATCCCCTGGGCAATCATCCGAGGGTTAATGGGCTCCGTCGAAGTAGGCGCACAGATCGCCATTTTGTACATTGTTTTGACCATCATACGGTTTGTACTGGAACCGGTTTTAATCGGCAAAAGCATCAAACTATCGCCACTGTTGGTTTTGGGTATGACCTTACTCTCAACCTTTGCCTTGGGCCCCATCGGGGCACTTGTAGGCGGCTTTCTGTCTGTCGTGGTAAAGGTTGTATGGCAAGTATTCTTTGATACCAATGGAGAAGACAAGCACTCCGGTAATAGGATAAAGTAAATGAAAAATCGCACTCACATTAAAACCGAGGCTTTGTAATTGAAAATAGCCTACATTTGGCTGAGCCGCTTAGTTTTGATGTGGGGTGACGGGTCACTTCTAAATATAAAGAAGAAGCTCGTGTTGTCACTGCGAGAATAATCAAACGCCCACCCTTGAGGACATCAAAGTGTCCTCAAGGGTGGGCGTTTGATCATGTTTCGATTTAAAGTGCTGTTCCCTTTTTGGGAATAAAAAACCGGGAGGTGTCTACGCCTTCCAATTCCAGCAACTGGATTTTCTTATGGATGCCGCCGCCATAACCGGTTAAATTGCCATGGGCTCCCACCACACGATGGCAGGGAATGATAATAGAAATCGGGTTGTGCCCCACAGCACCACCACCGGCTTGAGCGGACATACGCTTTAAGTTTCTTTTTTTTGCGATCATTTTTGCGATGGCACCGTAGGTGATCACTTCGCCGTAGGGGATCTCGCATAAAATATCCCAAACCTGTTGTCGAAAATGGGAACCCGCAGGTGCAATGGGTATGTCGGATAAATCGGGGTTGTCACCGGCAAAGTACCGATCCAGCCATGCTTTGGTATCCTCAAAAATGGGCAAGTCATGGCGCTCCGTCATTTTTTCCGGCATGGTTTCCTCGCCATATTTTTGTCCTTCCAGCCATAAACCGACAATGTGGGCACCGGCTTCATCGCAAGCCAAGGTAATGGTTCCCATGGGGGAAGGGTAACTCGTCGCATAGGTCATGTCAACACCTCATTTTTATTTAAAAAAGAAAAGTGCCCCTTGGGGCACTGTTTCTGTCTTACAGTTCTTTTTTCCAAAGTCCGTGTAAGTTACAATATTCGTAAGCTGCGACAACTTTTTCGCCGTCTTCAATAGCGAAAGTTGCGATAGGATCTTCTCCGACAACCGGGTTTTTACGCTGTGCACCTCTATCGGTTAACAGGTAAATGAAATTGATGTGGTGTTCTTCTGTACTGGGATGAATCGTGCTGCCGACTGTGACGGTTACAATGTTGCCTTCTACTTCAATAACCGGTACGTGTTTTTCTACAGCTGCATCTTCGGTGTTTGCCTTTAATTCAACCATCGGTTCGTTACAGCAAACCGGTACTACTTTCGAGTCAATAAGCATGCTGGCCAAATTGCCGCATTTTTTACAAAAATAAAATTTTGGTTGGAACATAATAGCCTCCTATGGTATTAGTTGATGTATTAATTATAACATACTTATTTGAATAGTTTATTAAGTAGGAAATATTCCGAAAATTTTAACTGTTTTCTATGCAAAAATAAGGAACCTTCTATATAATAGGTTGAGTGACATAAAGGGGGACATTATGGAAAAACTATGGTTAAAATGGGCAAAACGCATTCAAGCCATTGCCCAAAGCGGTATGACCTATACAGAAAATCCTTTTGATGTGGAACGCTACGAAGAATTAAGAGAAATTTCCGTTGATATTTTAGAAAAACATTGCGACTTGGATCACGAAGAGATCACCGGTTTGTTTGCATCTGAAAAAGGCTATCAAACACCGAAGGTCGATGTTCGTGCTGCTATTATACATGGAGACGAAATCATGCTGGTCAAGGAAACCGTCGACAATAAATGGTGTATGCCCGGAGGCTGGGCGGATATCGGTTATTCCATTGTCGAAAACGTTGCGAAAGAAGCCCGGGAAGAAGCCGGCGCCATTGTGACACCGTATAAATTGGTCGGAGTCTTCGATTGGATTAAAGTGACCAATATCCAGACACCCTTTGCTATTTACAAAATATGCATGCTGTGCCGATACGAGGGCGGTGTCTTCAAAGAAAATATCGAAACGGCCGATGCTCGCTTTTTTAAAAGAGATAACTTACCGGAACTCTCCCATTATCGCAGCAACCGATGGTTGATTGAACAAAGCTTTATCTCGTCAGAAACAAAACACTACAACGCTCTATTTGATTGATGCTACTGATACGGGATTTCTTTCTTAAATTGAAAATCCTAAAAAAATACAAACTTGACAAAAATTGTCAGGTTTGATATATTAAATACAGCAGTTAGTAATCATTCTAATTTAAAAAACATGAAATGAGGTACATGATGGAACTGAAAGGTAGTAAAACAGAAAAGAATTTAATGGAAGCATTTGCTGGGGAATCCATGGCACGCAACAAATACACTTTTTATGCTGAGGTTGCACGAAAAGATGGTTATCAACAAGTTGCGGAATTATTTGAAGAAACGGCATTAAACGAATACGAACATGCCAAGCTATGGTTTACCCTTGCAAGCGGTGGTGAATTGGAAGACACCGCAGCGAATTTAAAAGCAGCAGCAGAAGGCGAAAACTACGAATGGACAGAAATGTACAAAAATTTTGCGGAAGAAGCGAGAGAAGAAGGTTTCGACAAAATCGCATTTTTATTTGACGCCGTAGCCAAAATTGAAAACCGCCACGAAAAACGTTACTTAAAATTATTGGATAACGTAGAAAAAGAAAAAGTATTTGCAAAAGACCAACCGGTATTCTGGCAATGCATGCGTTGCGGCTTTGTATGCGAAAACGAAAAACCCGTTAAATGCTGTCCGGTTTGTAAAAAACCACAAGATTATTTCAAATTATTGTCTGAAAACTACTAAAAAATATTAATTGTATGAGGCATACATAATGAGACGTCAACACCCATCTGTAAACTTCTTTACAGATGGGTGTTCTCTATCGGGCATTAGAGCGTGCCCATGCCCAGCCACCTACACGGAAAGTGAAGAGGGGGTCAGGGGGGTCGTATCGCTCATTTACGGCCACGCCCTATAGAGCATATCGAAAAGG
>JAAYJS010000034.1 GCA_012522805.1 Eubacteriaceae bacterium
GTGCACCCATTCGCTTTTCTCCCTTTGGTCGAATCGCTCATGTCGCGGCCGCACCATAGGGCACTCAAAAGAGCACGGAATCTAAGTTAACACTTTTAAGCCATGCTATGGATTTTTATTTTATAAAAATCTTCGGTGTGCACCCATTCGCTTTTCTCCCGTCGGTCGAATCGCTCATTTACGGACACGCCATAGGGCACACAAAAGAGCACGGGATCTAAGTTAACAATTTTTAAGCCATGCTATGGATTTTTATTTTATAAAAATCTTCGGCGTGCACCCATTCGCTTTTCTCCCTTTGGTCGAATCGCTCATTTATGTGCACACCTTATAAACCACTCCATTCAACAAAAGCCCCTTATGTGCGAGCACAAGGGGCTTTTGCTGAATGGAGTGGTTTGCATGGCTTAGCTAGCACCCATCTTCTATACTGATTTCATTGAATTTTCCGGTTAAGTCACAGATTTGTACGTGTTGTTTGTCTTCTTCATTTAAATCCATGACGATGTTGCCGCGATGCATCATGATCAGCCGGTCACCGTAGTTGACGGCAAAGCGCAGGTTATGGGTCACCATCAGGGTAGTAATTCTTTTTTCTCGAACAAAACGATGGGTCAGAGCCATAACATTTTCGCTGGATTTCGGATCTAGGGCTGCGGTATGTTCGTCTAAAATTAGCAAGTCTATTTGAGTCATGGTGGCAATTAATAGGGAGAGGGCTTGTCGCTGTCCGCCGGAAAGGTTTTTAACCGGTGTGTCCATGTGGTTTTCCAGTCCCAGTTTTAAGAGTTCCAATTGGCTTTTATAAAAATCCAATCGCTTTCTGTTGACACCCGGGGCTAAGGTATAAGCCTTGCCCTTGTTATCCGCCAAGGACATATTCTCCAAAATGGTCATGGAGGGGCAGGTACCCATGGCCGGGTCTTGGTAAACCCGTCCGATGAATTTGGAGTGTTGGTATTCCGTCATACCGGTTATATTTTTATCGTTAACAAAAATATTTCCCGCATCGGGCTTGGTGGATCCGCATAAAATATTGAGCATGGTGGTTTTTCCGGAGCCGTTGCTGCCCACGACGGAAACAAATTCGCCCCTGCCGACTTCCAAATTAAAGTCCTTGAAAAGAAGCAGCTCGTTGACGGTGTTGGCATTAAAGGTTTTGTCGATACCCTCCATGCGAACGATGGGTTGTTTTGTCATCAATGGTCTTCCTTTCTGTAAACTCTACTGGAAACCAGAGCAAGGGTAAAGAGAACCGCCATCAACAATTTTAAATAGTTGGTGGGCAAGCCGATTTGCATAACAATGGATAAACACGCTTTGTACGTAACCGCCCCACAAACGACAGCTGTAGTTGCCTGTAAAAAGGAAAGCCTGCCAAATAAATTGGTGCCGATGATGACCGACGCCAAAGACATGACCACCATACCGGTACCGCTGGTGACATTGGCGGATTCGGTTTGCTGGGACAGCACACAACCGGCTAAGGCGGTGCAACCATTGCCGATCATCAAACCGATGATTTTCATTTTGCCCGGATTTTCCGCTAGGGATATAACGAAGCGGTTATTGTCTCCCGTTGCCCGAAGTAAAAGCCCCGCCTTGCTTTTTAAAAAACCGTCGATGGCTAATTTAACCGCAAAGACGATTAAAAAAGCGACGACCACCACCCGGTAGCGTAAAGGCAACAGACTTCCAAGGCCGGAATTAAAAATAGTCGGCATATTGTAGTAAGGCAAGACGGCCGCACCGCCGGTCAAGACGAGGTTGATACTCCAAAGCCCCGTCATGACCAAAATACCGGAGAGCAGATCCGTGATTTTCAGCTTGACGTGCAGAAAGCCGGTGACAGCACCGGCAAGGCAACCGACCAAAAAGGCCAATAGACAAGTCAGCCAAGGGTTGACCCCTGCAGTGATACACATCGCTGCAAAGCACATCCCCATGGGGAAGGTTCCGTCCACGGATAAGTCCGGGAAAGACAAAACCGCATAGGTGATGTAGACCCCTAAGGCCATAATCCCATAAATAAACCCTTCTTCAAATACATTGATGGCCAGATTGCCTAAAACTCCCATATTCATTTCCTTACTGTACTATTTAACTACTTGCGCATCTTTCAGCGCTTCCGGCAACGCGATGCCTAATTTTTTCATGACTTCTTCGTTGTAAACCGGCGTGCTCTCTTCCACTTCAAAGACTGCCAAATCTTGAGGTTTTGCCTCGCCTTTTAAGATTTTGGCCGCCATGCGTCCGGTTTCTCGCCCTAGGGCAAGGTAGTCGATACTTTCAGAAGCCATACAACCGTTTTTAACTTGTTCGATTTCGCTGCCGAAAACGGGAATCTTCGCTTTTTCTGCCGCTTGCAACACGGAACTCAAATTGTTGACCACATTGTTGTCGGTGAAGTTGTTGATACAATCGACTTCTTTAGCAACCAAGGCTTCTGCACCGCTGGCGACTTCGGAAGCATTGGTGACGCCGACTTCTACAATTTCAAAATCGTATGTCGGAGCCAATTCTTTGAATTTTTCTAAGTGAGAGACGGAGTTCGGTTCGCTGGTGGTATACAAAATACCGATTTTTTTACCTTCCGGTAGGAATGCTCGGATCATTTTCATTTGTTGTTCCAAGGGCAACACATCTGCGGAGCCCACAGCATTGGTTCCGGATTTTGCCATGTCTTGGACGATACCCGCTGCCAAGGGATCGGAGACTGCCGTAAACACAACGGGAATGTCCTGACCTTTAGAGGCGGAATAGGCCGACATGGCCGCCGGTGTCGCGATACCGACTATCATATCCACATTGTTGGAGACCATGTTTTTTGCCATCATATCGCTATTGGCGGCATCGCCTTGAGCGTTTTGAAAGTCAATTTGAACAGCGTCTTTGTCGAATCCACCCTCTGCCAGACCTTCCAAAAAACCTTTGTAGCAATTGTCCAAAGAGGGATGGGGGGCATATTGAATGACACCAACGGTGGGAACACCGGAGGTTTTATCTTCTTCGTTGTCTGTTGTGGTACTGCCGCCACCGCAACCTGCTAACAAAGACAAGACCAAAAGACCAACCACCAACAATAAACTTTTTTTCTTCATTTCATTTCTCAACTTTCTTTTAGAGATCAATTTTCGGTAATCTATCTAAGGACTGTCGAATGGCCTCATCGCTGGGAACAAAGTCCACGATGTCGCCATCATTGTATTTTTGATAAGCCTTCATATCGAAATAGCCGGTACCGGTTAAACCGAACAAAATGGTTTTGGCTTCACCGGTTTCTTTGCAGTGCAGGGCTTCTGCCATGGCGCCTAAAATAGCATGGCTGCTTTCCGGTGCCGGCAACAACCCTTCTACACGGGCAAAGGTTTGTCCCGCTTTAAATACTTCGCTTTGCAGATAAGAACGGGCTTCTAAGATGCCGTCTTGATACAATTCGGATAGAATGGGGTTCATGCCATGGTAACGCAAACCGCCGGCATGATCCGGAGACGGAATAAAGTGAGAGCCCAAGGTGTACATCTTGACCATGGGGCAGATATTGCCGGTATCGCTGTAATCGTAACGATATTCTCCACGGGTCATGGAAGGGCAGGATGCCGGCTCAACGGCAATCAACCGATAGTCCCTTTCTCCGCGCAGGGTTTCGCCTACAAAGGGTGCGATAAGCCCTGCTAAGTTGGAGCCGCCACCGGCGCAACCGACGATGATATCCGGCACGATGTCATAGGCGTCCATCACCGCTTTGGATTCTAGCCCGATGATGGATTGGTGTAAGACCACTTGGTTTAAAACCGACCCCAAGGAGTAACGATAGCCTTCGTTGCTTATGGCGGTTTCGACAGCTTCGGAAATGGCACACCCCAAAGATCCGCCGGTTCCGGGATGTTTTTCCAAGATAGCTTTGCCGATGCTGGTAGTCATAGAAGGTGACGGTGTTACCTGAGCACCGTAAGTGCGCATGACTTCTCGTCGATAGGGTTTTTGTTCGAAGGACGCCTTAACCATATAGACGTGACACTCCAAATCGAAGTGTGCACAAGCCATGGCCAGTGCTGTCCCCCATTGTCCCGCTCCGGTTTCGGTGGTCAGTCCTTTTAAACCTTGAGCTTTGGCATAATAGGCTTGGGCAATAGCGGAGTTCAATTTATGACTACCGGAGGTGTTGTTCCCCTCGAATTTGTAATAAATTTTTGCCGGTGTTCCCAAGGCTTTTTCCAATCGATAGGCTCGAACCACCGGTGACGGCCGAAAGGTTTTGAAATACGCATACACCTCTTCGGGAATATCGATAAAGGCATCGGTGTTGTTGAGTTCCTGCTTAACCAGTTCTTTACAAAAGACCGGCTCTAAATCCTGCTGTGTTGCCGGTTTTCCGGTTTGGGGCATCACGATGGGTGCCGGCTTTTTTTTCATATCTGCTCGAATGTTATACCATTGCTTTGGAATCATATCTTCTTCAAGCATTAAACGATTGGGGATTGTTGGATTCTTCATAGGTCCACTCCTTTTTATTTGGGATGGAACGTAAAAAACGCCCCTGTCCCAGTAATAAAAATGCTGGGACAGGAGCGATAAAAATCTCCTGCGGTGCCACCCGGCTTGGTGTCCAAAGGACGCCCTCTTACGCATACTATCATATGCTGACTTTGTTGACGGAGTGCCTTCTCCGGCGCGCATACTTCATTCTGCTTGCCCTCATCAGCCCATTCACCTTCTATGCCTCTGCCATTTTCCACCAACCAACAGCTCTCTATCAGATTTCTAAAAGGTTACTCACTCTGAATCACAGGTTTGTTCATTATTATAAATTTGGTTTTTCAAATTGTCAAGCGGATTTCTTTTAATTTTTAAGATGTTGTTTCTTTTGTCAGCCTTCAATCACCCCAGTATGCGTTGAAGACTCAATTCTTCTCTTGTAATTGCTTTAACAGCTGTTCCAATTCATTCAATTTTTCACCAAAAGTAGACCAGTCCCCCGCCTGTTGTGCTTTTTTTGCCTCTTCAAAAGCTTTGTTGGCATCATCGACCAGTTTTCGATCGGCGCCATTGGTCGGTTTGGGCAAAGGTTTCGGCACGCTGTCCTCCGGTGCATCGGTCTCGTCATCGATCAAATCTGTAAATATTTCTCCCAAGGCTTCTTTTAAGGAGTCGGCCATCACCACTTGATCTCGGTAGCCGACAACTACTTTTTTAACTTCCGGCAGATGGTTGCCGTCCGTTCTGGACTGAATATAGATCGGTTCGACGTATAGTATGGCATCTTCTATCGGAATGGCCATCATATTACCCCGAAGCACCCGAGAACCCTGTTGTCCCAACAAAGTCAATTGTGGGGCTATGACCGGGTTTTGATCCACTCGTTGTTCAATTTGCATGGGACCGTAGACCAATTGCTGTTTGGGAAATTGATACAGAACCATTTTTCCGTACTCGTCTCCGTCGGAAACACCGGCCATCCAGGCAATCATATTGTCTTTGTTACGAGGTGTAAATACCGTCATCAGCATAAATTCCGTCTCTCGATCCGGTAATTTCATGATGATGTAGGAAGACTCCAACGGTATCTTTTCTTTTTCCGGACCGTAGAGTTGCTTGGCCGTTTCCCATTGATCCTCTAAGTTGTAAAACACTTGAGGGTTTTTCATATGATAGGTCTTATAAATATCCGTTTGAATGTCAAATAACTTTTTAGAATAACGGATGTGTGCCCGCAATTCTTCGGGCATTTCAGAAATATCTTTGACAAATTTCGGATAAATTTTACTATACGTTTCAATCAGCGGTTCGTCGTGTACTTTGTAAAAAGTAACGTCGCCGTTGTAAGCATCCACAATGACTTTAACAGAGTTTTGGATATAGTTGTTTTTAGTCGCCTGATCAAAGGGGGTGGCGTAGGGATAGCGGTTGTCTACCACAAAAGCATCGATGATCCAATACAATCTACCGTCGGCTATGGTCATATAAGGATCTTCATCGTACTGTAAAAAGGGTGCGATGGTTTGAACCCGGGACATGACGTTGCGATTGATCAAAATTTTACTGTCAAAGGTTACCTGAGGGCTCAAGAGCAATTCGGGACTTCTATAATAAAAAGCAAAAGCCAAGCGATTGATCAAATTGAGCTGAATGCCGCCCTCACCCTTGTAAAAGACTTCTTGATTATCTTCTCCCGAAGGGTAATCAAACTCCGGGCTTCTGGCATTGACGATGACGTATTCGTAGTCTTCTTCACCGAAATATATTCTCGGTTCTTCGATAGCCAAGGCGCCGTGCTCTGTTTGCGGCGGTATGTCCTTGACTAAGAGTTGCGGTTGCCCGACTTCGTTGGTTTTGTTGACCGGCGACATCGCAAGGCCAAAACCATGGGTGTATTTTAAATGTTTGTTGACCCAGGTTTTCGCATCGTCGGGTAAGGCATCGGAATTAATTTCTCGTGTTCCTAAAAAAACTTGGGTGTAGGTGTCGTTAATACGGTACCGATCGACATCGACATCGCCAAAGGAATAATAGTTTCTGATCCCTTGAATGGAGTTGTACATGTCTTTGGTGGGGTTGCGATCATTAATGGGGATATTTTCGATGGTTTCCGAGTTCTCTAAAATATCTTCCGCCGTGATGTTTTGGGTCGTTGAGAATTCTTTAATCTCCACTTGATCTAACCCGTAGGACTCTCTGGTGGCTTGGATGTTTTTTTCTAAAAACTTCTGCTCTTTCGAAAATTGGTCGGGGTTCACAAAAGCATACTGATAAGCAGTTTGCAACACGGAACTGGAAAACAATAAGGCCACCATCACCAAAGGTGCCAAAATCAATAAAAATTTTCTCTTTAAAAAAGCGGAGGCATAGGTCAAAATACTGGAAATGAAGGCTATCACCGTCACCACGGTTAGGAGATTTAAACCGATATTGACATCGGTTGCGCCGGCACCGTAAACCATACCCGTACCGCCATATACAAATTGAAAGCGCCTTAAAATCAGTCCCGCCGTCAACAATAAAAAGAAGGTACCGACGAAAAAGGATAAGGGCTTCGACATGGCGGTAAAGAAACGTTTGGACATTTCTCCGATACCAAAACCGCTTTTAAAATCCGTCGCACCGTCGTAAACGGAAGTGACGTAACGATAGTGGCGATAGGCCAAATATAAAATAGACATCAAAGCTCCTACTACAAACAGGCCCATAACAAGGCCATAGAGCTCTTGGTAGAAAGCTAATTTAAAAAAGTAAAAGCCGATATCCTGATTAAATAAGGGGTCGGTCTTGCCAAAATCTGTATAGTTGCTGAAACGCAACCATTTCAACCAAAGGGTTCGGCTCACCAGTTCCGCAGAAAAAAAAGCTCCGACCGCCGGAATGAGCCAACGATGCCATTTGTTTTTTTTCTCCGTATCTTCAACAATTAATTTCGGCGCTGTCTTTTTTAGCAGCACACCGTAAAGCGCGATGAGAATGAAGGTTATCCCAAAGGTCATCGCAAATAGTTTAATTTTAGTGGTTAATTCTTTTAAAAAAATATCTAAATAGCCCATTTGGTGAAACCAAATCCATTGGATGTAAAAAGTATTAAAATAATAAACCAAACCCACCATTGCAAGAATGGCTACGATAAAGATTAAGCCTTTTTTTGCCGGTTTGTTCATAAATTCTCCTTAAAAGTTTATTTCATTCTTATTATACCCCATTGCCTAAAAAATTTAAGAAATAATTAAAGAACTAAAGATTCCATCAACATAGGTCTACTCAAGCTAAACCTAGAAAAAATAATTTTTAGTTCTTTTTTATGGTTCCTTTCTGTGTTGTCAATGGGAGATATCTTTAAGAGCGTTGCAAAAACTCTTCGCTGAATATCCTTACGATTTTATTTTTCGACAACGTCGCATCTAAGGCACACAAAAAAGATCAGCACGCTGTGTCCACCACAACAATGCTGATCTTTTTATAGCTTTGCCTCTGCTAGGATCGGTCTAGTTATTGACCGATTTCAATGCCGATACCGTCGGAGTACCCTCTGCATCATGATGAATCGATGCTACAACGCCGTACACTTCTTTGAGCATGGTTTCTGTTACAACTTCTTCCGGAGATCCGGTGCTGTAAAGCTCGCCACGATCATTTAAAACGATGAGATGATCGGCAAAACGCGCGGCTAAATTGATGTCGTGCAGCACAACAATGACGCTAATTTCTTTGTCTTCTATAATCTTTTTTAGAAAAAAACAAAGTTCTAATTGTCTTTGCAGATCCAAGGAGTTCACAGGCTCATCTAAAAGGATAATTTTAGGATCTCTTACTAAGGTCTGAGCAATGAACACCATTTTTTTCTGACCCCCGCTTAATTCTGAGAAGTTTCTCTCCGTCAAGTGGGCGATATTTAAAGCTTCCAACATGTTTACAACTTGACGAACATCCTCTTTTTTAACTCTTTGTCTTAACCCGGGCAAAAGCCCGAGTAAAACCATTTCAAATACCGATAGACTAGAAGTGCTGATGTCAATTTGAGGAAGATAGGACATGAATTTTGTTTTATCATCCATCGACATTTCTGTGACACAGCCCTCCCCGCACCAAATGGTGCCGTCGTAGTTGAGCAATCCGAAAATTGATTTCAATAAGGTGGATTTTCCCGCTCCGTTGGGACCGAGAATCACATTAAACCCCTTTTTGCAGCTGACGTTCAAATCTTTGAAGACAGCTAATTCTTTGATTTTCGATCTATAGGAAAAGGTTAAGTTCTTTGTTTTTAACATCCATTAATCCCCCATTTTATTGAATATAATGGTTAAAAAGACCGGAATCCCAACGATTGCAGTTACGAGGCCTATGGGTAAAATAACCCCGGGAATGATGAGTTTGCTGACAATAAAAGCAAAGGCGACAACAACAGAACCGATCAAAGCGGAAACCGGAATAAAAAACCGTTGGTCTTCGCCTACCAGTTGTCTCGCCACATGGGGTGCAATAAGCCCTACAAAACCAATAGAGCCTACAAAGGAAACCGCAAATGCCGTGATGAGAGACGTCAACAGTATAACCATTCTTCTAAGTTTTTGAGGATTAACACCCAAACTTTGAGCCTTGGTGTCATCCAAGGTCATAGCTGTCAACTTCCAAGCATTTTTATAGAAGATGACAGAAACAAAAACTAAGGCACATAAGACAATGCCTAATTTTTTCCAATTGGTTTTAAGCAAAGAGCCCATATTCCAAAACACAAGACTTTTTAAGTCCTCATCATCCGAAACGTATTGAAGGATCATCGTTAAAGCGCTAAACAGAAAGTTCAAAGCAATACCAAACAGAACGATGCTGTTCCTATTGGAACCTTGTCTTGAAGAGAAAATATAGATACCCACGGAAGCAAGTAAAGCGAAGAAAAAAGCATTAGTCGTTACCATAATTGCTTCCGATACCTTCAAAACGTTTGTGTTTAAAATAAGTCCCAATGCTGCTCCAAACGTCGCCGCATTGGTAATTCCCAAAGTATAGGGACTGGCAATCGGATTTCTCAAGATGGTTTGAATTTCACAACCGCCAATACCCAAAGATGCACCGACCGCCAAAGCCATCAAAGACATGGGTGCACGTATTTTTCTGATGATCATCACATTATTGCCCTGTCCCTCGCCGTAAAAGATCGCTTGAAAAACATCGGACAGCGAAATATCGGAAGAGCCGATGTAGATGTTCAGGACAAAAAAAATCAAGGCTAAGATCAGAAGAGCCGTGATGATCACGGCTCTTCTTTTGACAATTCTATCATAAAATGAGTGGTCATCGTATGATACAGAACTTTTGACAGCCATTATTTGGACCCCTCATTGATGCGAACATCCCATATGGTAACGTCACTGTCTAAAAGCGTGTATTTGTCAAAAAATTCTTTCATGATGGCATCAACATCTACATCCTTAAATTCCTCCGGATAAAAGATTTGAGCCATTCTTAAAGCTGCTTGAAATCCGTATAGGGATCTATTGGTGGTATGTGAAAATTCATAAACGTTGTTGTTTTTGACCGCTTTTAAGTCTTTCCAACCCGTCCTGTTGACAATATCAAATTTAGCCACACCGGGTTCAGAGCCTTTGTGATTGTCCATCCAACCAAGCCCGGAGCCGGTTAAGATAATAAAATCAGGGTCGGATTCAATAATATATTCCGGATCGATGGTGCTGCCGCCACCTTTGCTGGCCGCTGTATCTGCTAATAAGGGGTCGGCAATGTTATCACCACCCGCAATGGCAATAGATGTTCCCCAACCTGAGGCACTGGGACTGGTGACGCCGTAGATTTCCGAATAACCGGATTTTTCATAATAAACCGTCGGCTTATCTGTGCGTTCTGTGAGATTTTTAGATTCTAAAAGTGCGTATTGATCGTCAATAAAAGTTGCCACTTCCTTTGCCTTGTCTTCTTGTTCAAAAATTTGGCCGAGCAACTTTAAAGTATCTTGTACCGATGTTGTCTGATCCTTACCCGGTATGTCTATGAGTACAATGGGAATCCCAGCTTCTGCCAATTGGCTTTCAACTTCCATGACGTATCTGTGTGCGCCCATGGCGGAGTTTACGATAATAACATCCGGCTCTACAGCTAAAATCATCTCCAAATCGAAGGGAGCGTTGTGATCTGATATCTGTCCAACGTGGTTCATATATTCACCGACGATTGGTGTGTAGAGTTCAGCATAGCCTTGAAGACCATTACCGCCGTCTTGTCCGGAACCAACCAACTTGCTAAAGGCATCCTCTCCGATTAAGGGGACGATGTAGTCTATGACATCCATGGTGCTCATAGCGTAGGTTGAAACGGGCAAACCGATTTCTACCTCTCTGCCTCTAGCGTCCGTTACTGTAACAGAACCGGTTTTTGGCTCTTTTTCAGGCAGCGCATCCTTATCGAACTCATAGGTTATCTTGTCACTTCTCTTCTCCGTAAAATCGTATTTGGCCGGATCCAAACCGGCTTTGGTCAGAGCATCTGCTACAGCACCGACGATCCCGTCACCAGTTAAGGTGGCGCCACTGACAGCATCCACGCTTAATGATTGCGTATCCAAGATCGCTTTCGGTATTTTTTCGATCGGCACTTCCGCGATACCCTTTGTTTCATTGTGGTTTTCATCCACTTTGATTTCAGTTATTTTCCCATCATCGTCAAGGGTTACCTCAACTCGGATATCTCCATGATAGCCTTCAGCTGTTCCTTCGTAAGTGCCGGCATAATCACCTTTGCTACCATCACCTTGGGAACAACCAGCTATAACACCAATTGTAAGTGAAAGGCAAAGGATCATTGCGAATATTTTTCTCATTATATTTCTCCTCTAATTATTCATAATATTATTGCCGAAATTTTCTTTTCAAAAAAAATTTAGTATAAAAAAAACAAACATCCTCCCCTCGTAAATGATTTTTATATTGAATAGGTAGGTTTTCTGACTTGCATTTCAACCGTCGTGTCTGCCGGTTTCAACCGGTGGCACATACTGTTGATGCTCCATGCTTACAGTAGCGGTAGCTGCTACGGACTTACACCGTATTCTCTATTAATCCCGAAGGAACCTATCAATATTTTTGATTATTTTTTTGCTCTATCGTTGGGTTTGATATCCAGTAAAGGCGTACCGTCCAACATATCCACGCCTTGAAAGGTAATTTTATTATCGAAAATTTGGATGATATGTACAATTGTCACACCGATGCCATTGGGTCTATGTGGACTTCTTGTAGAAAAAACACCGATAGGCTTTTCGGAAATCGGAGAAGGCGCCACCAATTGGTAATCCTCAGATTGGTTGAAATAAAAAACAAGCATCGCCGAAGAACCGGGTTGAATATCCTTGATGCCGGCAACATATTCATCGTGCATGTGGATAGTCCCCGTAATATCAGCATTGTGATAGGGCGATTCCTCTTTAAATGGTGGAATATTTAAATCCTCCACTGTTTTATAATCCGTTTCGATATAGCCTATGGGCTTAACCATTATTTCTTTGCTATTCCCCATTAACTTGCCTTTCCTATATTTTTATTAATGTAGCGCTTCTTCTTCTAAATGCTTATTGATGTTCTCACACATTCTGTCAAGCATCGACATTAGTAATTCTTTTTCTGCCTTTGTAAATCCTTGGACAAGAGTTTTATTGAGATCTTTGAATAGATTGTGGTAGTCTTCTCTAATCAACACCGCTTTTTTAGTGACATAAATTTTGTTTTTTCTAGCATCTTCCGGGTCTTTTTGACGAGCCACATAGCCACTTTCTTCCAAATATTTGATCGCTCGAGCGGTGTGAGCACTGTCCACAACCATTTCTTTTGACAATTCTTGCTGGGAAAGCCCGTCTTTTTCAAATAAAAGTTTATTTAAAAAATACCACTGTCCCCTACCAATACCATATTGCGAAACACGGGGGATGATGTATCCCTGGCTTGCGCGAAAGATTCTCGAAATTAATTTAATAAGCGATCCACTTTTTTTCATGTAAAGTCTCCTAATGCTGCAATGTACCACACAATATATACCAAGCTATTTTAGCATTATTTATATGACTTGTCAACGAATTGGGGTGAACGTTTTCAAACCGACACAAGATCACCGTAGATGAAATATCCGGTGACAAGTACAACATCAAGAAGCCATGCTTTCTTTTTACTATGTAAAAAGGTTTGGCGTGTCCGTCATTCGCACATTTGCAAAGCAAATGATGCTCATTTCCGGACACGCCAAATAAAATCAGAAAAAAGACGCCTTCTAAATAGACGTCTTTTTTACTTTAAAGCTATTAGATTTTTATACCGGTTATGCAGCAACACCTGCTAAACTTAAAATTGTGGTGACGATCCAACCGGATGCGTAATAAGCCATAAATTGAACACCGGTGTGTATATCAAACAAATTGTGTAGGATACCGCCGAATAATCCAATACACATCGCTACGATGATACCGATAATACCTGCTTCATAGTAAGCCAACATAAAGATGAGACCTAAAAATGTTCCGATCAGCGCTTCATGGCTGATGTATTTAAACATCATTTCCGTCCAAGACCTTGCTTTTCTTATGGCTAAAGGATAAGCGAAAAGCGAACCACCAATAATGGCGATCAACCCAAAAACAATATAATCCGACACGCCTAAAAAACTGGATAAATTATGAATAGGTTCTATGGTAAACCTTGGGGGTGCGTTGAACAATGGTGCTGCCGGTCCTAAAGCAACAGGACTAATAGGGATACCGAAAGCCAATAGAGAAATAATAAACCCGCCTATATAAGTTGCATTACTACAAGCATCTTGTACGGCTACCGTAGACGAAATTTTATCATAAAGTTCCTTTCTTCGTCCCGATACTAATTCTCCCAATAATACTGTGGAGCCAACCGGAGAGAATGTGAACATTGCGGTACCCAATACAGAGCTAATGGCAACATCCCGTCTTTGCTTCTTTGTTAATTGTTTGAGAGGGTTGGGATAATAGGAATATTTCTGTTTTGCTTCTGGTGCCAACCAAATTTCTGTTGGACCTTGCTTCCTTTGCCTTTCCCTCATATTGGGTACCAAAACGTTAAATAATTCAGAAATCATAGGGCCAATGGTAATGCCCATAAAAATGGAAATAAATAAGGTTTTGCCTACGGATTCAAGCGCTAGCCTCTGAAATCCTTGAATTAAAAAGGAATACGGCACGAGTGATACAATAGCTGCCCATTTTGCACTGGACATATAAGCGATTAAAATCGCACCTATTGTAAAAATTAAACCGATGTAAGGGGAAATTTTATTTCCGATGGGTGCCAATAAAAAGGCAAATACAACCGCTAAGGGCAGTGAAATAAAAGAGCCTAACAAAGAGCCGACTGCCATTTTTCTCATAGCAACATGGGGAATTCCCAATCTTTTAGCTAGGGAACTGTACCGAACCATTGGAACAGCCATGGTGCTTCCCGGTAAGGCAGCCATAGCGGTAGGTACCGTATGAGAAGTTTGCATCGCAACAATAATTCCAATAAACCAAGCGTACAAAACCACGGGTTCCAAACCCATTAAAACTAAAACTAAGGTTAAGGGTGCCATCGTTGCTGTTTCATCTGTCCCAGGTATCACGCCGATAATAGAAAATATAACACCTCCAATAAAGGAAGCTAGAAAAGCTTGTATCAATAATAAGATACTCATACTCGTTCTCCTGTTTTTTCTCTGTATTCTTTTTTATAATTCGGTGAACTTTCCGGAATTAAAGCCAACAAACCATAGAGTTCTAAATCCTCAAGTTCTTGAATAATATCCGAATCTGCAGTACTGAGAGCTTGTATTTCTTCTTCTACAGATATGCCGGCAGCATGAAGTACTGCTTCTATATCTTCAAATTCAAATTGTTCTTCCACAACTCTCTTAGGCTTGAATAATCTCGCTGAAATAAAACCAGCCAATAAACAACCTGCAACCCCTACCAAGAGGGCATAACCGTTGGCTAAACTCGTCTCGATCGTTTCCATGCCTAGGAAAATTCTTTGTCCTATTAAAAACATAGTCATGGTCAAGACGACACCAATGACACAGGAGATCACCAACTCTCTTAAATCGACCCGATCTCCCCACACTTCAGTGAATACTTTTTCTTTAAAATCTTCAGACATTCGTTTTTACCTACCTTTTATAATAAAGTTTTGGCATATTCCACATTGATTTTTTTATCGGCAATCATTTTTTGAACCACAACTTCTATTTGGTCTCCCACAGCGCCGGCTTCGATGGCGACATTTTTTGCATGTAGGGACATATGGCCTCTTTGAACGCCCTCTGTGGCCAAGACACGTACGGCGGCTAAGTTTTGCGCCAGACCCAGACACGCGATGACTTCTGCTAACTCTGTAGCAGATTTGACACCCAAAATAGCCACAGACGCACGGGCTGCTGCGTGTACTTTTGTTGCGCCGCCGACCAAGCCTAGGGCTAGAGGCAGCTCGATGGTGCCGACCAAATCGCCATTAGCATCCTTCTCCCAAGTGGTGAGAGGGCTATACTGACCACTAATAGCTGCATAGGCATGAGCGCCGGACTCGATGGCTCTGGTATCATTACCCGTAGCCATGACTCCAGCCGTAATACCGTTCATAATACCTTTGTTGTGGGTAGTTGCGCGGAAGGGATCCGCTTTGGCGAAGGCATAAGCTGTGATAATTTTATCCACGACTTCTTCTCCACCCAGTTCTTCTTTTTTAACTTTAGTCGTCGCTCGCACCAATCTTTCCACTGCCAAGTTTGACAAAATCCTTAAATAAACAACACCACCGGTAATGCTCTCGATCAAAGGAGCTACCGCTTCCGCCATGGTGTTGACGGCATTGGCACCCATAGCGTCCAAGGTGTTGACCTTTAGATGAATAACCACCATAGTGTCGATAATATCGGATTCAATAATGCGTACATCAATATCCACAGCACCTCCGCCCAATTGAACAAGCACAGGGTCCTGTTCGTTACAGAAGTTTAGGATCTTTTCTTTATGTTTGTAGATAGCCATTCTGGTGTTTTCAGGATCTTTGACATCTGTAATTTGAATTTGAGCGATCATGATAGAACCGGTGTTCATGGCATAGAATCCACCGGAAGATCGGGTGAGTCTGGCGCCGTTACTGGCCGCAGCGATGACAGAAGGTTCCTCCGTTACCATGGGGATTAAATATTCTTTGTCGTTGACGATAAAGTTTAAAGCGACCCCCAAGGGCAAGGTAAAACGTCCTATGACATTTTCGACCATATTGTCCGCTCCATCTAAGGATAGAGAATTTGGATCCTGAATAGAGGCGATGTGTTCTTCCGATAATTCTGTGAATTCAACAACTTCCTTTAACCGTTCTTCTGTGGATAATTTATAAAATCCCGAATATTTGCTCGATTTCATTTTCCCAATTCCTTTCTATAATTATCGTAATCCTCTACAGGTATTTCCATCCTCATCAGAGCGGAAGACATAGATTTACCTAGGGAGTCCAAACGCAGTGAAAAGGTTGCGCCGCCACCCAAGGCTTCCTTTAAAACAAAATTGAGTCCCTGCAAAGAGTCTACTTCGTATCGCAATACGTCACCCTTTACCATGCTTTTAAAATGGTCTTTGACACGCGTCGGAGTTAAATAGTCTTTCAAAAACGCGTAATCCTCTTTTTTTCGGGGATACACACAGATATTGCTGATATTGCCTTTGTCTCCGGATCGACCATGGGCGATGTCCTTTAAATACAATTTTTTCATGCGTCTACCTCCACAACATGTGCCGATAATTGAACCATATCCCTAGGGATAAGGGTGGGCCATAGCCCGATAACAGGTTGAATTCTTGCTCTGCCTCCGAAAAAGCTGGATCCCGGAGGTCCATTGAGTTGCAAGGGGCTGATCTCGGGAATAAGCTTTTGGGCCTCTTCTTTGGTATCCGTCCGAATCGCAATTCTTAAAAGCACTTCGTTGAGATTTTTAACGTGTTCCGGATCCATATTGGCCACATCTAAATGCAGTGCATTTAAACCAACGTAATCGATGCGAATATCCTCCACTTTTAAGTTTTTGCGCTTCATCTTTTTCATGATGATTTCCGATGCGAATTGCGCTTTTTCGTAAGCATCCGGCCAAGCGTAATTTAAATATGTCTCAACTTTATAACCGGCATGGTAACCAATGGACAGTTTAAGCGTATCCGGTCTTTTTTTACCTTTGACGTTTTTCAATTGGACTTCGTCTTTACCGATTTGTTCCAATTCCGAAGCACTGATGTCGGCAACCACATCGGGAGTAATATAATTTGCCGGATCGTGAATTTCATACATCAATTGTTCTTTGCAACTCTCTTCCGATACCAAGCCGCCGCTAGTTGCGGTTTTAGTAATAATCGTTTTGTCTTCACTCACTCTGGCAATGGGGAAACCCAATCTGTCCAAATCAGGAACATCACGCCAACCGTATTCAAAGTTGCCACCGGATCCTTGTCCCCCGCATTCTAAGAGGTGACCGACAATAATGCCCCGAGCGATGTTGTCGTAGTCATCGTCCTTCCAGCCAAATTCATACATAAGGGGAGATAGGAATAAGCTGGAGTCCGATGCTCTTCCAGAAACAATGACGTCTGCATTTTGCTGAAGGCATTGTAAAAATGGCTCTCGTCCAAAATACACATTGGCGTTTAAAATTTTGTCTTGAATTTCGACGAGTTTCTTGCCATTATCGGAGTTGATAAACTCATGCCCCTCAGCCATCAATCTTGGCAAGTCTTCCTTTAAGTCATCCCCAAGGACATATCCAATTTTATAATTAGCAATACCCTTTTCTTTAACCACTACTTTGAGTTTTTCTACTAAAGCCAATACATTGACACCGCCAGCATTTGCCAGGATGCGAATTCCGTTTTTGTGACAATCTGACAGAATTCTACTGAAAAGGTCTACAAAATCCCTAGCATACCCCGCTTCGGGATTTCTATTTTTTTGTCTTTGCAAAATGGACATCGTCAGTTCTGCCAAATAGTCACAGGCCAAATAGTTTAAATTTCCATTTTGAACCATGTCAATGGCCGCATCAGGACTATCTCCCCAAAAACCTTGACCGCCACCGATTGAGATTTCTTTTAATGCACTCAAATTATCACTCCTTTATTAAATGTGAAATCATTTATTTATTAGTTTAAATGCAACTTTCGTGCCAAAAATAAAAAGATGTGGCTTTCGAGCTTTTCTGCCCAAAATTCACATCTTTTAAGAAACAGGTTGCCTATGAAGGTGTTTTACGACTGACAAACTTGTCAGCTACAAGGCTTCTTTTGACAAGTTTGTCAAATCAATTCCATGATTTTTAATTTTTCTATACATGGTTCGTTCACTAACTTTTAAAGCCTTTGCCGTCTTCTGAATGTTAAATTGATAATATTGCAGCGCATCCACTATCGCTTTTCTTTCCTTCAAATACATGATTTCTGCCAAGGAGTGATTACTGCATCTGGCCGTATGTCTTTGTACTTTTGCAGGGATCCTATCCATGGTGATAATGTCTTCATTGGACAAGATCACCGCGTGCTCCATACAATTTTTGAGTTCTCTGACATTACCTGGCCAAGTGTAGGACGTCAAATGGTTCAAAACAGAATCGGAAATGGTCAGATTCTTTTTATACATCTCGTTGTAGTATTCCAGAAAATAATGTATGAAAAGAGAGACATCGTGCCCCCTTTCCCGTAAGGGTGGTACCTCTAGGGAAATAACACTCAATCGATAGTACAAATCCTCTCTAAAATTGCCTTTCTCTATCTCCTCTTCTAAGATTTTGTTGGTCGCGGCAACGATGCGAACATCAACTTTTATTTTTTCATTGCCGCCGATTCTCTCAATTTCTCCTGTCTCCAAGGCTCTGAGTAATTTTGCCTGCATGGATAGACTCATATCGGCAATTTCATCTAAAAATAAGGTTCCATGATCCGCCAATTGAAATTTTCCGATCTTACCGTCTTTGCTCGCACCAGTAAAGGCGCCCGGTTCGTAACCAAACATTTCACTCTCAATAAGATTTTCCGGAATAGCCGCGCAATTTAGACTAATAAATGGTTTTTTTGAACGTTCGCTGTTTTGATGAATTAAATTGCAGATCAAATCCTTGCCAGAGCCGTTCTCTCCCAATACCAATACGTTGACGTTGGTTTTTGCTACTGTCAAAGCCTTGGCTACCACCTTTAAATAGTCCGGTGATTTTCCAATAATATTGAGCTCCTTCATTTTTTTCTTCGCTTCCAATTGCCGATTGTATTCCTCTGCAATTTGAGAAACTCTGATCACTTCCTGATTCAAATGATTTATTTTTGTGACGTCATCAAAGATCGAGAAAGCACCCACAAATTTGTTTTCATCGTAGATTGGAAAAATTCTGACGTTGACAAATTTGTCTAAAGATTTAATGTAGTTGTTTTTTTTTAAGATCGGTTTATGGGTTTTAAGCAACTTAATAATCGTTGCGCCTTCCTCTACATCCTGCATCATCTTGCCAATAATGCGATGCAGCGGCACGCCCAATATTTTTGTATAACTATTGTTAGCGTAAAAAATTCTACCGGTTTCATCTATTGCGACGACACCTTCTTCAATTTCATTTAATATTTTATGGCTTATCTTATTTTCTTTAAAGCGACACAAGTATTGAATGAGATTCTTATTCACACATCCAATTATTTGACTGTCTTTTTCTACGTAAATGATATCATTAGGAATTCTCTTTATATCGAGGGAATATACCGACAAATCGGCAGAAATAAGGTTCTCTTTATTTTGATCTATATCTGCATCAGGATATATCTTTGCTTGACTATCCATGATATCCATCAGCCGCATAGTGTCCTCCATTAAATTTTATTTTGATATATTATGATTGATTATTTATCATAACAGTTTAGCTTTAAAGTGTCAAATTCGAAGTGAGAACATTGTCATGAAATTACTAATTTTTTATTTCTTTTTATTGGTTTAACAATTCTGATCAAGAAGAAACTTTAGCAAAATACAATGCTCTGTAATGGTGATGCACGTGGCACCAAGTGTGGAAACTGTCTCCTCTTATTCTGATGCCAACGGTATCTTAATTTCCGTCATGGACGAAAAGACGCTGCCCGTGTTGTCGAACTGATACCCAACAGCACTTACATCGGTGGCATTGAGTCTATGCACTATATTCATGCGTATTTACCTGTAGATTTTATCGAAGTCATGATCAATTTCTTACAACAATTACCTAATTGACAAATACAACCAGAATCACGATACCATCAATCAATAAAAAAGATGAGACCTTTTAAATCCGATCTTTTATAGCTTTAGATGGTTTTTGAGGACTGTAAGGACTGTACAAAACGTAAGGCAAGACCTGTGCAATAGGAGTCCAAGAGTCCAAGCCATAGCGTAGGACGATTGGAAACGACGAACTGCTCGGTCACGCCTTATAAGCTCTTCGCTCATTAAAGATTCTTATGTTCAAGCACAACGGTAAAAAGCCATTCAAATTTTTGCTGTATAAAAATATACCTTAAGCCATGCTCCTTTTTTACTACGTAAAAAGGTTTGGCGTGTCCGTCATTCGCACATTTGCAAAGCAAATGTGCGAATGACGGACACGCCAAATAAAATCAGAAAAAAGAACGCCGATTATGAGCAAGCTCACATCGGCGTTCTTTTATCTGATTTTGCATGGCTTAGTCTACGCTCACATGAACAATGGGGCAAAGACTAGAGATACAATGGTCATTAATTTAATTAGGATGTTGATAGAAGGTCCTGAGGTGTCTTTGTAGGGGTCACCGACGGTATCGCCGACAACCGCTGCAATATGGGCTTCAGAGCCTTTACCACCATGGGCACCGGATTCAATGTATTTTTTAGCATTGTCCCAAGCACCACCGGAGTTAGACATTTGAATAGCAACCAATACACCTGTTGCTAAAGCACCGGCCAATAATCCACCTAAGGCTTCGGCACCTAAAATCATACCAATGGACAAGGGTGCGATGACCGCCATCAATCCCGGAGCAACCATTTTTCTTAAGGCCGCTGCCGTAGAAATATCAACACAACGGGCATAGTCCGGTTTTTCGGTACCTTCCATAATACCCGGTTTTTCTCTAAATTGGCGACGCACTTCTTCGATCATATCGTTGGCGGCATCCCCTACAGCTTCCATTGTCATTGCGGAGAACATGTAAGGCAACATAGCGCCGATCAATAAGCCCATAATAACCATGGGATCTAACAATGAAATCTGTGTTAATTTGACTGTCGAAGCATAGGATGCAAACAAACCAAGGGCGGTTAAAGCTGCAGAACCGATAGCAAAGCCTTTACCGATCGCTGCGGTGGTGTTACCAACAGAGTCTAATTGGTCTGTAATTTCTCGAACGCTATCCGGCAATTCCGCCATTTCTGCAATACCGCCGGCATTGTCAGCAATCGGACCGTAGGCGTCAACGGCTACCGTCATACCACAAGTGGATAACATACCCACTGCAGATAGAGCGATACCGAAGAGACCGCCGCCACCCGGATTACCCGGTAAGTAAGCAGCACCGGATTTATATGCGGCAAAAATTGCAATCGCAATGACAATAATGGGTAGCGCTGTGGATTTCATACCGACTGCCAAACCTGAAATGATAGTGGTTGCCGCACCGGTTTCAGATTGTTGTGCAATGTGTTGAACCGGTTTATAAGCATCGGAGGTAAAGTACTCGGTAATGGTACCGATAATTAAACCCGACACCAAACCGGATAAAATAGCAACGAATGGATAAATACTTCCCATCATGTAGTTAGACAGTAAATAAGTTCCGATGAGCATGATGATGCTGGAAGCATAGGTTCCCATATTGAGGGATTTTTGAGGGTTGCCCCCTTCTTTTCCTCTTACGAAGAAAGTTCCGATAATGGAAGCAACGATACCGATCGCCGCTAAGAAAAACGGGAAAAATACCCCTTTACTGTCCGTAAAAATGACGGCACCTAAGGTTATGGCGGAGATGATCGATCCAACATAGGATTCGTATAAGTCTGATCCCATACCGGCAACGTCACCGACGTTATCGCCAACGTTATCTGCGATAACTGCAGGGTTTCTGGGGTCGTCTTCGGGGATACCGGCTTCTACTTTACCAACCAAGTCTGCGCCGACGTCTGCCGCTTTGGTATAAATACCGCCGCCAACACGGCCAAACAATGCGATGGATGAAGCACCCAAGCCGAATCCGGTTACTATAACAGGGTCTTTAAAAATAAAATAAACAATACCTAAACCCAGTAAACCTAAACCAACGACGCTTAAACCCATAACGGCACCACCGGAAAAAGCGATTGAAAGAGCTTTGTTCATGCCGCCTTCTCTTGCAGCATTGGCCGTACGCACGTTTGCTCTGGTTGCAACGGTCATTCCGAAGTAACCGGCTAAAACAGAGAAAACACCACCTAAAACAAAGCATAGGGCTGTTTTCCAACCTAAACCCGGGGTAACGATTAAAACTACAGTCAGTACGACCATAAAGATGACAAGAATTTTATACTCTCTGGTTAAGAAAGCCATCGCGCCTTCTTGAATATAAGAGGCTAATTCTTTCATTCGGTCGGTACCGGGGTCTACTTTGTTTACCTTTACCGCATAGTAATAGGCAAAAAGCAAACTTAAAACCCCGATAATGGGGGCAATATATAATTCCATTTATTCTTTTTTCCTTTCTTTCTTTAGCTTTCTATACAAGATTGCACAAAAATGCTGACAACATAAAAACAATAGCAGAAACTTTGGTTATGTTTGCCAACATCGCCTCTTTTCCCTGCTTTCTCTGATTACCAAATAAACTTTGTGCTCCACCTTCGATGGCGCCCATGCCACCGGTACTTGGTTGAGACATCAAGATACTGATTATCAATACAAAAGAAGACAAAACCAGTAAAATGATAAAAAAAGTGCTCAAGCTTTCACCTCCGAATCGATTCATAATACAAATATTATCATAGAGTTTATGGTATTTCAATATAGAAATGTCCCAGTTCCCCGGGACATTTTCTAAAAAATTATTTGATCATTATTTTTGTTTTACTCTATTAACGATTTTCCTGTCATTTCTGCGGGTACAGTTATGTCCAGTAAGTCCAAAATAGTCGGTGCGATGTCCGCTAGGTTGCCACCTTCTCTCAATGGCACATCTCCCAACCCCGCAACCGTACATTGAACCTGATTGGTGGTGTGGGCTGTCCATGGTTTTTTCGTTTCGTAGTCGATCATTTTTTCCGCGTTACCGTGGTCTGCAGTCAAAATGACATTGCCACCCTTCTTGAATATGGCTTCTATGACTTTGGACGTACAGCGATCGACTGTGATGATTGCTTGCTCTGCAGCTTCTTCTACACCGGTATGACCCACCATGTCAGGATTGGCGAAGTTTAAGACGATCAGCTTGTATTTGTCCGAAGCAATGGCTTTTAAAACCTCGTCGGTGACTTCGTATGCGCTCATTTCGGGTAAAAGATCGTAAGTCGCTACCTTAGGAGAAGGCACTAAGATGCGTTCTTCGCCCTCGTAAACTTTTTCGACACCACCATTAAAAAAGTAGGTGACGTGGGCATATTTTTCCGTCTCTGCAATGCGCAACTGAGGAACACCCAAGGAGCTTAAATATTCCCCCAAGGTATTGTCGATGGTTTGTGGCGGAAAGGCTACGGCAACATTTGTAAAAGTCGCATCGTAGTTGGTCATGGTCACATAATAGACAGGTGCATAACCGTTGATCCGATCAAAGGAGTCAAAATTTTGATCGGTAAAAACTCTGGTCAATTGGCGTGCACGATCCGGCCGAAAGTTAAAGAAAATGATGGAATCTTTTTCTTTGATACGGGAGTGTTTTTTAGTTTGAACGACCGTGGGTAAAATAAATTCGTCGGTTTCATCGCCGGCATAGGCCATGGCCATGGCCTCGGCAGCTGTTTCAGCTTCGCGACCCAATCCGGCAACTAAGGCTTCATAGGCTTTTTGAATTCTTTCCCAGCGATTGTCTCGATCCATTGCATAGTAACGTCCCGAAATGGTAGCAATCTCACCGATGCCGATTTCTTTCATTTTTGCTTCCAGTTGAGCAATATAACTTGCTCCGGATGTGGGCGGGGTGTCGCGGCCGTCCATATAGCAATGGACATAGACATCTTCCAAGCCATTTTGTTTGGCCATCTCCAATAAT
Source organism: Eubacteriaceae bacterium (assembly GCA_012522805.1). Classification (GTDB taxonomy): domain Bacteria; phylum Bacillota; class Clostridia; order Eubacteriales; family Eubacteriaceae; genus JAAYJS01. The sequence goes on from JAAYJS010000034.1 coordinate 23,747, forward strand.
CCGTACAAGTGTTCCATGGAAGAGTGGACACCGCCATCGGAAACTAAACCCATTAGGTGTAGCGCACTGTTGTTTTTTTGAGCGTTTGACATCGCTTGTAACAAAGCCGGATTTTCAAAAAATTCTCCGGTTTCGATCGCCTTGGTTATTCTGGTTAATTCCTGATAAACAACTCGACCAGCACCTAAGTTTAAATGACCGACCTCGGAGTTGCCCATTTGGCCATCGGGTAAGCCCACCGCTTCCCCACTGGCATCAATTAAAACCGTGGGCTGCGTTCCTCTGAAAAAATCCATAAAAGGTGTGGGTGCTTTGAAAACTGCATTGCCTTCGGTATGTTGGGTATAGCCAAAACCATCTAAAATAATTAAAGCGGTTAGTTGACCTCTCATTGAATTGTTCTCCTATCTTATATGCAAATTGTTTTGTAATCAGAGTTCTATGACCCTGTAAAGTAAATCTTTTTATTCATTTAAAAAAATTTATTTTACAGTCCCTGACTGTTTTTGAAAGTGGTGTTGTAATCCTTCCTCAAGATCTGACGATGCTGAGTGTCGCTATACCGACTGTTGAAATACCAAGGGAGTGAAGGCCAAGCCAAAATTTATGGTATCTTCAGAAGAGGAAGCACCTCTTAGATACTTTTAAATTATCGGCTTGGTCCGTCACAAAGCTTTATCCTCCGATCGGCTGAAATTTAGTCGTAGACAACAACTTTTGCAAAATCTTCGGTTAAGCTGGCACCGCCAACTAAAGCACCGTCTATATTGTCCATAGCCATGAGTTCAGCGATATTAGCCGGTTTCACAGAGCCCCCGTATTGTACACGCACAACATCTGCCGCATCTTTCCCATACATGTCTTGAATGGTTTGACGCACCCAGCCACAGGCTTCGTCAGCTTCTTCTTTGCTGGCGGTTTTGCCTGTACCAATGGCCCAAATCGGCTCGTAAGCTACAACGACTTTCTCGATATCATCGATGTCTTTTAAACCCGCTTTAATTTGCCCCACAACCTTTGATTGTGCGTTGCCGGCTTCTCTTTCCTCTAAAGTTTCACCACAACACACAATGGGCGTTAACCCCAAAGACAGGGCTTTGATGGCTTTTAGATTGACAGCCTCGTCGGTTTCGTTGTAGTATTCTCTTCTTTCACTATGGCCGATGACGACGTATTGAACACCGATCGCTTTGAGCATTTCTCCGGATACTTCGCCGGTAAATGCACCTTGGGTTTCATAATGCATGTTTTGTGCACCGATACCGATGTTGGTGCCTTCAGCTTGTGTCACTGCATCCTTTAAGTTGACATAGGTAGGGCAAAACACCACCTCTGCCTTGGCATCTTTGACCAAGGGTGTCAGCGCTTCAATGAGAGCTGTTGTTTCTTTGGCATCTTTATGCATTTTCCAGTTTCCTGCGATGATTGGTCTTCTCATAGCTTCCTCCTTATTTATCTTGCAATATTGCAACGCCCGGTAACACTTTACCTTCCATAAATTCTAACGAAGCTCCACCGCCGGTGGAGATATGGCTCATCCCTTTTTCAAAGCCCAATTGTTTGACAGCTGCAGCAGAATCGCCACCACCAATAATAGTGGTCGCATTGCTTTCCGCCATGGCTTTAGCCACTGCCAAGGTACCCTTTGCATAAGCCGGAAATTCAAATACGCCCATCGGTCCGTTCCAGATAACGGTTTTTGCGTGTTCGATCACTTCTGCATAAAGGGTGCTGGTCTTTAATCCAATGTCCAGTCCCATTTTGTCCGCCGGAATTTTGTCCGCGTCGACAGTAAAATGTTCTCCGTCTGCTGAAAATTCGGAGGATACGACAACATCGACGGGTATTAGAAGTTTAACGTCCTTTTCTTTTGCTTTCGCCATGGTTTTTTTTGCTAAATTGATTTTGTCTTCTTCCAGTAAAGAAGTGCCGACTTCTCGGTTTAAGGCTTTGTAAAAGGTAAACATCATCCCCCCACCGATGATGACCGTATCGACAATGTCCAGCAGATTGTTGATTACACCGATTTTATCGGATACTTTAGCACCGCCTAATATGGCGACAAAGGGCCTTTCCGGGTTTTCCAAGGCTTTACCGATAAAATCCAGTTCTTTTTCCATCAAAAATCCCGAAACTGCCGGTAGGTATTCGGCGATGCCTACCGTAGAGGCATGGGCTCTGTGGCTGGTACCGAAGGCGTCGTTGACGTAGACATCCGCTAAGTCTGCCAAGGCTTTCGAAAACTCGGGATTGTTTTTCTTCTCTTCCGGTCTAAAACGGGTGTTTTGTAACAATAGGACTTCGCCGGGTTTTAAGGCTTCTGCCGCTTTTTTTGTGATCTCTCCCACTACTTCACCATCATCGTTAAAAAGAACTTCTTGCTTTAAGAGTTCTCCAAGGCGTTGGGCTACGGGTTTTAGAGAAAATTTTGGATCCGGCGCATTGTCCGGTCTTCCTAAATGAGACATTAAGATTAAAGATCCACCCTGTTCCAAAATATACTCAATCGTTGGCAGTGCCGCTTGAATACGGTTGTCATCGGTTATTTCCAATTGGTCGTTTAAGGGTACATTAAAGTCCACCCGCATGATGACTTTTTTGTTTTTTAATTCTATATCTCTAACAGTTTTTTTCATCACTTCCTCCATTCATACCTTTTTATTGTATTATACCACCGGACTTTTAATTCAGATTTAAAATTCTCTTTTTAACTTATGCAAAGCTTATGATTTGAATTCATAAAGAAAAAAGGGGGATGCTCCTCCCCCTTTACAAAATCTGTTTAGGTAGATTTTGTCTTTATGCCAATTCAGCAAAGTATTTAATAACACGTACCATTTGACTTGTATATGATGCTTCGTTGTCGTACCAAGAGACACATTTTACTAAAGTTTGCCCATCGCCCAAGTCCATAACATTCGTTTGTGTACCGTCAAAAAGAGAACCGTAGGTAATGCCGATGATATCGCTGGATACCAATTCTTCTTCGGTGTAACCGAAAGAATCGTTTGTTGCGTCTTTCATCGCTTTGTTGACATCTTCTGCAGAGACTTTAGCATCCACAACTGCAACCAATTCTGTTAAAGAACCTGTGGGAACCGGCACTCTTTGTGCAGCTCCGTCCAAGATACCGTTTAATTCCGGAATAACCAAACCGATCGCTTTTGCAGCCCCGGTGGAATTGGGTACAATGTTTTCTGCTGCAGCGCGAGCTCTTCGCAAATCGCCTTTTCTATGAGGACCGTCTAAGGTCATTTGATCTCCGGTGTAAGCGTGAATGGTGGTCATATAGCCTTTTTTAATTTTCGCAAATTTATTTAATGTATCGGCCATCGGTGCTAAACAGTTGGTTGTACAAGATGCTGCCGAAATAATGGTGTCTTCCGCTTTAATGATATCTTCGTTGACCCCAAAAACGACGGTGGGTAGGTCATTGCCTGCCGGTGCGGATATCACTACTTTTTTTGCACCTGCATCGATATGAGCTGCGGCTTTTTCTTTGGATGCAAAGAATCCCGTACATTCCAAAACTACATCGACTTCCAGTTCTTTCCAGGGCAATTCTTTAGGATCTGCTTGATCGTAGATGATAATTTCTTCGCCATCTACGACAATAGCGTTTTCTTTTACTTCTACTTTATCCGCTAAGTGATATCTTCCCTGTGCTGTATCGTATTTTAACAAATGAGCTAACATTTTTGGATTACTTAAGTCGTTAATCGCTACGATATCGTAGCCTTTTACGCCGAACATTTGTCTGAACGCTAAACGACCTATTCTACCAAATCCATTAATTGCTACTTTTACTGACATATTGAAACTCCTTAGAATACAATGATTTACAAATTGTGAACTTATTTATGCTACAACCGTTACCGGTTAAGATTTGACAAAATCGCATTGGCGGCACTCTCGTCGGTAACGAGCACCATGTTTTTTCGAATCCGCGAGATCGAAATAATCGCCTCTGCTTTGGATGCACCACCGGATATTGCGATGACGTGTTTAATGCCCTTGTAGTCATCTAAACTAATACCAATGCTACCCGATGGGGAAACCACTTCCCCTGCTATGTCAAAGAAAAGACCAAACGCCTCTCCAACTGCTTTTTGTTCGACGAGTCTTTGTTTTTCTTTTTCTGTAAGATTTCTCCATTCAATCAAATCATCCGCTCGTCCAATACCGAATACCAACACATCGATGATGGTCATCTTATCAAAAACTCGTTTAATTTCAGGGTAATTCTTTAAAGCCTCCAACAATTCTTTATCGATATTGTCGGGTAAGTGCAGCAGGTCGTATTGAGATTGAAGTTTAATGGCCATTTCAGCTACAACATTGTTGGCTTGGGTGGAATGGGATCGTCCAATACCGCCCCGTGCCGGAATAATAAAGACTTCGGGAAAGTACCCGCCCTTCATTTGTTCCGATACTGCAGCACTGGAAGCACCACCGCTCATAGCCATCACATCGCCATTGTGCAAGATGCTTTTTAAATACTCAGAACAAGCGGCGCCCATAAATTGCAGCACTTGATGATTGCTTTCCGAATCCCCGGGGATGATCATGGCCTTTTCCAATTGCAATTTTTCACACAATTCTTTTTCCAAGTTTTGAAGGCCATTGTAGCGATAGAGCATCTCTTTCAATTCTACAACAATTTCCTTGCCACGATCTGTTAAGATGACGCCCTGTCGTTCTACTTTGATCAAATGCTGTTTTTGTAAAAACTCTATCTCATTTCGAATATATCGTTCGCTGATATCCATCGTTTGCGCTAAATATCTACGCCCGATGGGGCCTTGGCTGGCAATGGTGGATAAAAGACTATAGCGCATAGCCATTAATTGATTGATTTCAGGAAGCACCAATCTATGTATCTGAACAACTTTGTCATCGATCATTCTATCCCCCAAGGTATCTCGCCAATCCATTCATTGTCCCGCCGGGACGGTGACGATATTATTATAACCGTCATGGCACTTTTTATCAATTGTTTTTTTTTTACGCGATCTTCCCTAAAATTTAACTTTTTTTTACCCTTCTTTTAGATGAGGAGAAAAAACCCAATTCTTCTCGGTACTTTGCGACGGTTCTTCGAGCGATGCTGACACCTCTATCTTTTAGAGCACGGGTGATAGCTTGATCGCTCAAAGGTTTTTCTTTGTTTTCTTCTTTTATTAAATCAGCAATTGCTTTTTTAACGGTATCGACCGAAACCTGACTTTGATCCTTGGCGATTCCTCTTACAAAAAAGCTCTTGAGAGCGATGCTCCCTCCGGAGGTTTGCAAGTACTTACCGCGTACTGCTCGACTCACGGTGGACTCATGCATATCGATACCTTCAGCAACCTCCTGCATGGTTAAGGGTACCAAGGTACCGTCTTCAAAGAATTGTTTTTGCACCGTCACCATATAGGTGATCACCTTTCTTAAAGTTTCCCTTCTACTTTCAATATTTTTAATCAATAGTAAGGCTTTGTTTAATCGCTCCTTAACATAGTCTTTCGTCGCTTCATCGGCTAAAGGATCTCGCAAAATCGAACGATACTGTGATGATATTCTCAGCCTGGGCGTCGAATTTTCAGAAATGCGCACGACGGGTGTTTCTCCCTCCCATGTCAAAAAACAGTCCGGCACCACATAGTTTACTCTGTCACCGGAGGCGAAGACACGACCGGGTCTAGGTTCCAATCCCATTAAAAATTGCTTAAAGCGAAAAAGGCAATCCTCCTGCAATTTTAAATCTTCCTGAATTTTTCCCATACGATTTTCTGCAAGATCTTCCAAGTAGTGATACACCAATTCTTTGAATACCGGCTCGTTATAGGTTGTATCTTTTAATTGGAGCCACAAACACTCTTCAATGGTTCTGGCACCTACCCCTGTGGGATCCAATGTCTGCAAAAGCTCTATTGCTTTTTCGGTTTCCGTTTCTCCATATTGTTTGAGAATATCCGAATACTGACGCAAATAGCCATCACTGTCTACAGCATCGATCAGACTTTCACCGATTTCCAATATCGTCTCGCTGAGGTCTCCCTCTAACATCCCCCATTGAAACGTCAAATAAGAATATAAATCCATATCTTCGCGATAGAATTTTTGAAAATCGAAATCATCGTCATCCGCCGGGCGAGAAAAATCATAACCTTCCTAATACCCTCTGTTATCATACTCTCTGGATACGCTTTCCCAATTAATACTTGTTTCGGGTAAGCGTTCATCGAAGCCGTTGGTAAATTCCAACAAAGGGTTTTCCAATAATTCTTTGTTGATGGTTTGATTCAGCTCTACCGCCGTCATCTGAAGAATTTCGATACCTTGTCGAAGCTCCGGGGTCAAGGCAAGTTTTTGAGTTGTTTCGAGTTGTAATCCTATTTTCATTTTGTTACCTCAACCTTTTCTATGCTTGTATTATATCACAAAAGCCCCCTTGTTGCATTATTTGGCATGAATATTGCTTGTGTTATTCGATTCCTTAAAAATTTCTTCAAAAAAATTCATTACAATAAAAAACTCCGCGACTGGATAGCCGCGGAGGGTGTATAAAGTGTCTTACTTAAATAATTCGACTGTTTTAGTAGCCATGCGTTGACCGTATAGTTTAAAAATCTCGTCGCTTTCTTCCAGCTTTTTCGCTATAGCCACAGGACCTATGTGAATGACCGGTTGTCCAAAAGAGCCCCCACCGGAATAGGCCATCATACCGTAGGTCAGCAAATGGTCTAAAATCGTGCGTATTGCCAAGTCTCCACCACCGTGGATAAAGTTAGCGGTTGCAAAGGCACCGCCAATTTTACCTGCTAGCCCTAATTGAGCACAGGGACCATGGAGCCAACTGTACATGGGTTCGGAAAGACATGCCATGTAAATAGGCGTACCGAAGATCAAGCATTTGCTTTCCTTTGCCCAAGTTTCATCGACATCGTCAATGGAAAAGGCTTTAGCTTCGACCCCTTCAACCGACATCATTCCTTCCACAATGACTTCTGCCATTCTCTTGGTATTACCGGATTTAGAATGATAAATTACAGACATTTTCATAAAGTCGTCCTCCTAGAAATTATACTTTATCTTATTACTATACACCATATAACCAAATTTTTCTTGAAAACTATAAAATTATACTGATAGCAAGAGCTTAATTAAAGTTTTTTCGGCTTTTCTTTCGGTTTTTCCGATTTATTCTTAAACCTATACCAACAGGCGCGTAAAACGTAGAACTTAAATCTTTACAACTAAAAAAAATTATCGACCCGGTTATGTCGATCCCTCATAATGTTTTTTTATTATTTTGATTTATTCTATATCGGCTGATGGATAAAAGATAAGTTCCATGACGGTTTATAAAATAAGATTTTTCTTTTAGGCTCATTCATGTTCTCGATTAAAGAAAGTGCGATTCATTCAGCAATCTCAAAAAATAAAAAACCTTGAATCCCTTATTGATCGAGGTTTCAAGGTTTGTTTGTTAAAGCTGGTGCCGAAGGTGGGATTCGAACCCACACGGTATTGCTACCAACGGATTTTGAATCCGTCAAGTCTGCCAGTTCCATCACTTCGGCAATAAATACTTCATTATACTAGCACATCCGCGAAATGATTGCAAGGCAAAATTTAAAATAGATGCCCGTACTTTTACAAATCGAGCGATCTACGACAGTCGAATGGTATTGCCAACTGCTGAATACGCTATCTGTCTCTTAGCCGCATCGCTTCTATTAACAGAAAATCATATTCTTTTAGCGCTTGATACTAAGGGCGGCATGTCCGACAGCCTTTTCGCTATAACTTCACACATATGCGGAGAGGCTTTGTAAGATAAATCGCTCCGGTATTTTCTGAAAATAAGATTCATAATAGACCGGAGCGGTTGTATGTCTATTTTAGTTTACACTCAAATAGCATCCATGAGTTTGTTAACTTCTGCTTTCAAAGTTTCCATCTTTTCTTGGGCTTTGTCTTTTGAGCGACCGGTTACGGAATAATAAATTTTAAGCTTCGGCTCTGTCCCTGATGGGCGCAAGGCGTACCAGGAATTTTCGTTGAAGATAAATTTCAGAACATTGGAAGAAGGTAAATCAATTTTGGATTTTTCTCCGGATTCCATGTCCGTGCTTTCCGATATCTTGTAGTCCTTGAAGGTCACCAACTTGGCATCGGCAAATTCTTTAAAGTAAACAGATCTGAAACTGTCCATGATCTTTTCGATTCGACGTCTGCCTTCGATGCCTTCCATGGTAAAGGATTGAATACCTTCAATAAAGTAACCGTGTTCTTCATACAGTTCCAAGAGCGCATCGTACAAGGTTAAGCCCTTTTGTTTGTAGTAAGCGGTCATTTCACAAATTAAAGCGGAGGCCAATACGGCATCTTTATCTCTGGCGTAGTTTCCTGCCAAGTAACCGTAGCTTTCTTCATAGCCGAAAGCAAAGGTTTTTTCGCCGGTCTCCTCAAATTTGTTCATCCATTCGCCTATGTATTTAAATCCGGTTAAGACGTCAATCACCTCGGCTCCATTAGCTTTTGCCACCACACCACCCAGTTCAGAGGTGACGATGGTTTTAATCACGACTTTGTTATCCGGCAGCTCCGTTCTGGTTTTTAAATAATAATTGACCAACAGCGCTCCGATTTGGTTACCGGTCAGAGTTTGAAAGTCTCCGCGATCGTCTTTGTAAACCACACCGACTCTGTCGCAATCGGGATCCGTACCGATGATGATATCTGTATCCTGCTCTTCCGCCATTTTCATAGCGATGTTAAAGACTGCCTTTTCTTCCGGGTTGGGATAGGCCACTGTGGGAAAGTTGCCGTCGGGTTTCTCCTGTTCCGGTACAACGGTACAGGCGTAGCCCAATTCTTTTAAAACCCGTCGAACCGGTATGTTGCCGGTACCGTGAATCGGGGTATAGATGACTTTTAAATCCACCCCCGGGTTGGGCTTGACAATCTCTTTGACCGCTTCGGTAAAAGGAGCATCTATTTCTTCACCGATGATGGTGATGAGGCCTTTATCCACGGATTCGTCGTAATCCGCCATGGGGATATTTAGATAATCTTGGATAGATGCAATCTCTTTAACCAAACCTTCCGCTAAGGTGTCCACCATTTGACCGCCATCGGAGCCATAGACTTTGTAGCCATTGTACTCTTTGGGATTGTGGGATGCTGTGATCATGATACCGCCTGCTGCTTTTAAATAGCGCACGGCAAAGGAGAGTTCCGGTGTTGGTCTTAAATCTTCAAATAAATAGACCTTCATGCCCATGGCTGCCAATACGCGAGCAGCAAAGGTTGCAAATTCCGGAGACATGTTTCTGGGATCGTGGCTGATGACCACCCCTTTTTCTTGATTGGCTTCATTTAAACCGATTAAAAATTGTCCAAGACCCTTGGTTGCCTTGGCAACCATGTAGCGGTTCATCCGGTTGGTTCCCACACCTATTCTGCCACGCATGCCGCCGGTACCAAATTGAAGGTCTTCATAAAAAGCATCTTCTATTTCTGCCGGATCAGTCATCTCGTTCAGTTGTGCTTTTAGGTTTTTGTCTAAATCTGAAAAATTTTTCCATAGTTCATAACTTTCTTGATAGTTCACGGTCTTCTCCTTTCAAAATCCGGTTGCCAGTTCTTTCAAGTATTTCCCGAATTCCTCTTTGAGTTCAGGGTTTCTCAAAGCAAACTCTACTGTCGCTTCCAAGTAGCCTTGCTTATCTCCAACATCGTAACGTCTACCTTGAAACGCATAGGCCATGACTTTTTCATGACTCAGCAATGTTTTTAAACCGTCGGTTAACTGTATCTCGCCACCGGCACCATTTTCTGTTTTTTCTAAAATATCAAAGATGGCGGGGGTTAAAATATACCGTCCTAAAATCGCAAAATTTGAAGGTGCCTCTTCGATCCGTGGTTTTTCTACCATGTCGACGACATCCATTATCGTCTCCGACAGTTGTTGACCGGCAACAATGCCATATTTATCCACTTCACTCTTCGGCACGGGCTGTACGCCGACTACCGAGGTACCCGTTTCTTCGTACACCTTGATCAGCTGGGCCAATGCCGGATCTTGCGGGTTGTAAACCACATCGTCCCCTAAGACGACGGCAAAAGGTTCTTCCCCTACAAATTCCCTGCCGCACAATACGGCATGCCCAAGACCCAAGGCTTCTTTTTGCCTGACCGTATAGACTTTGGCCATATTGTTGATGGCCTCTATCATAGTCAGTTCTTCTTTTTTATCTGTTTCCGCCAGTCGGTATTCCAATTCGGGATTGTGGTCAAAAAAATTGGCAATACTCTCTTTGTTGCGTCCGGTGATGATGAGAATTTCTTCTATTCCCGATGCGACAATTTCCTCCACGATGTATTGAATGGTCGGTTTATCTACAATGGGAAGCATTTCCTTTGGCGAAGATTTTGTAAAGGGCAAAAACCTAGTGCCCAATCCCGCCGCCGGTATGATTGCTTTTTTAATCTTCATAAATGATGAGATCCTCCTTTTTAGTTCCACAAGGGATGATAACGGTCTTTGAATGTATCTTTCTTTGCAATAAACAATTTATAAGGGTCAATGACCGGCATGGTGGGATTGTTTTCTGTCAGTTTTTTTACGATTTCCATATTGATCCCCTCCACAGATCCCAGTACAATCAAAGCATCGTAGGCTTTCTTAAAATCCTTGCTATCGTCTATGCATCGGGTCACGTCTCTTTTTTTAAATAAGCGCCATTTCATTTGATTGCGTTCTGCCTTACAGAAGATGTCCAAAAATGTGTTCTCGTCTGCCAATGCATCGATAACCTCCAAACTGGGGTTGTCTCGCAGTTGATCGGTGCCGCCGTAGGGTGTCAAGCCCAGTACGAGCAAATGATTCTCTTCTGATGTTAAGAGGTCTTTGATGGCCGATGCCATCCATTGAGCATGGGCTCTGTTTTCTTGAGTTGCGCCTTCAACAATAGGCAAGGACAGGCCCTTGTCATGGGCAAAGTTGGTTAGTTCCCTCAATTTGTTTTCTGCCGGTGTACCTGTTAAAAATCCTGGGTATGAGAAGTTGGGCTTTTGCCATTTTTCTTCTAAAGCCCGCATCACTTTGCTGGTATCGCAACCGAAGCTTTCTGATAGACGAATCATTTCATATAAACATCCCTGCATTGTTTTATCCAAAGCTATTTTCAGAAAAGCGCTCAGTTCCGTTTCTTTTCTATTCTCGAACCGTACTCGAGACGGGTTGACACCGTTTTTTGCAAATTCTGTCATCAGTCTTTGCATCGCCACAGGCTCATCGCTACCGATGGTGTAGTGATGGGTTGACATGAGCACATCGAGTATTCTCCCGTAAGGGGGATGTTGAGGTGCACAGACCACATAGGCCTTAACCTTCGATTCTCTTTCTTCAAGACAATTGTTGAGGAGTGTTTCCATTTTCTCCGCCGTGCCCGGTGGTAAGATGCCTGTTAAGATGATAACCGCATCTTTTTTTAAGAAACGCCCGATGTTGCGAATCCCCTTCTCCACCAGCCTTAAATCCGGTAGCATCTGGTCTCTCTCTATGGTCTCATAAGTTAAAATGAGAAGAGAAGCCCTTTCGATGCTTCTTTGATAGTTGGAAGTGACGGTGATCAGGCCTTTCTTCACATGAACGTTAAAAAGTTCCCGTAAGCCTCTCTCATAACCCGCAAGTTCGCCCTCCTCTATGCCTTTGACAATCTCTTCATCCAGATCTGTACACAGTACCTCGACACCTTTTTGAGCTGCAACCGCTGCGATGCTGGTACCCAGAACATTCATTCCTATGATTCCTAAAGCCATAGTTTTTCTCCTCATCGTAATACACTTAAATTATAGCACAATCTTGCCCCCCGGTCATGATAAGTGTTGCGCATTTCCTGTGTATTCTTGTTTCTTTCACCATTCAATCGAAAAATACAATCCCGTCGAAGTCTAATCTCTTAAATGGCATCGGGTTTCTGTTTGGATACCCATTCTGCGCTGCTTGAATTGGGGAAGCAAATGGCTTGAGATGGGTTATGGGATATGCAAATAAATTGTAAAGTCTTGCATGCAATGCGATTCCAGCCAAATCAAAAAAGACATCAAGGCCACACACCACAATACCAAAGTATTTGAGAATGTGTCACCTCAATGTCAGTAACTGATACACTACGATAGGTATGAGATTCAAACGTATAAGCCTACATTCGGGTTTTTCTAAACTATATAGCCTTCAGCCATGGCTTTTTATGGACTACCTTGAAAGCGGTCCATTAAGTCTGAAGAATGGCGATAAGCGGTTTCTTCCGGTAACCCGCAATCTATGACGTATTGCCACTCGTCCAAGCTTCCGGTACCATGTTCAACTTGTGTGGCTCCGGTATCGGATCCCACAGCAATTTTGACACCTATTTCGTAGGCTTTGGCAACCGCTTTGCGATGGTTTTCATAGTACTTTTGTGCAAAGGGTCTGTGCATTGCCAAGGGATGCTTGTCATCGACTTGACACATATTGGCAAAGGGTGCCAATGTCGGTACCCAAGTGGATTGGTTTTCCGCAATAGCCCACATCGCCTCTTCATCGATACCATAACCGTGTTCGATACTGGTCACTCCCGCCCTTGCCGCTTCGATGATACCCTTGGGTAAATTGACATGAACCATGGTATGCAGACCGTTGTCTTGTGCACAGGCAATTAAATCCGCCAATTCCTGTGGCGCAAAGCCCATGGAAGTGGTGGCGCCATATTCTTCCAAGGACATCATCCCGGAATGAACCAATTTAATAAAATCGACTCCCTCTTTTTTTAATTCGCGAATGCGCTTAAAACCGTCTCGCGCATTGGCCACGGCCCGCCCCAAAAATTTTCCGTAACACCCTTCTTTGTACAAGGCGATATGGGGCGTCAGCCACTGCATACCCTGATCCCGGGCAATGGGCGCTATGGCTTTGCTCAAAGCGTATCGGTCGCCACCGTCTCGTATGCGGGTGACACCGAGAGAATAATAACGCCCGACAAGGGCGGTAAGATACCGTCGTCTGTCAGGCGTGTCTTGAATTAAATCATTTTTAGAAAGTCGATTCCCGCCACCTAAAGCACAGTGGACATGGCAATCGATATTTTTTTTCATTACTCAGCAATAGCCTCTTGATAAGCGTCTGCAGAAACCAATTCATCCACACCGTCATCGTCTGTAATTTGAACTTTGATGATCCAGTTCGCATAGGCATCTTCATTGATGGCTTCCGGATCGTCGTCCAAGTCTTCGTTGGATTCCAATACTTTAAATGCGAAGGGTGCTTCGAGGGATTGTGCTTTTTTAGCGGATTCTACTACAGAGAACTCATCGCCTCTATCGAATTCGTCATCTTCATCCGGCAGCTCTACAAATAAAATATCCCCTAAACTGTCTTGTGCAAAATCGGTAATACCGATGGTTGCGACGTTGTCTTCAATGGCAAACCATAGGTGTTGCTCTGTGTCGTAAACTAAATTTTGTGGTATATTCATCATTTAACTCCTTGTGTGATCTCTATAATCAATATAGCATGATTGATACGGTTTTTCAAGAATTACTTGTGAACTGAGCGTCCGTGAACATCGTGCAATGCTTCCATTAAACATTCAGATAAGGACGGGTGTGGGTGGATAACATCGCCCACTTGCTCTGCGGTAAGACCAAGTTGAACCGCCAATGTTAATTCTGCCAAGAGGTCCGTTGCATGGGGACCGACAACTGCCGCCCCGATGATGACATCTTGATCGTCAACGATGACTTTAGCGAACCCGTTGAGTTTGTTGATGGCTTTGGCTTTACCCAATCCTCTGAAGTCAAATTCGCCTTTTTTGTAGGATATACCTTTTTTCTTACAATCCGCTTCGGTCAAACCGACGCTGGCCACTTCGGGATCGGTGTAAACGCAACCGGGAACGGCTTTATAGGACAGACGCTTGTCTCCACCTAAAGCATTTTCGACTGCAACGAATCCCTCTTTGGAGGCCACGTGGGCCAATTGTGCCGTTGCGACGATATCGCCGATGGCATAAACGCCTTCCAATGAAGTTTCCATCTTATCGTTGACAACGATACGACCTCTGTCGTCAACCTCTACGCCGGCTTCCTGTGCGCCCAAGTTGTCGATGAAGCTCTTTCTTCCGATGGATACCAACATGACTTCCGCTTCTACGGATTTTCCGTTGGCTAAATCTGCCTTAACACCTTTGTCGCTAACGGTAACTTCAGAAACACCTACTCCCGCCACGACTTTAATTTTGTCTCTTCTCAATTGTCTTGCCAATTGCTTGGACACATCTTCGTCTTCGTTGGGAAGGATTTGACTGAGGGCCTCGACAATGGTTATTTTGGAGCCCATTCTGCCCATAAATTGACCGATTTCGCATCCAATAACACCACCACCGACGATAATCATGGATTTCGGAACAGTTTCCAAATCCAATACTTCGTCGGAAGTAATGACCTTTTTACCGTCGTATTTAAACATAGCCGGTGCTACGGGTACGGACCCGGTGGCTAAGATGATTTTGTCCGCCTTGAGGGTTTCGACGCTACCATCTTCTTTGGTCACTTCTACAGTGTTTTTATCGATAATTTTACCGGTACCGTTGGCCAAAGCGACTTTGTACATTTTAAATAGTCCATGAATGCCCTTGATCAGGGTGTCGCGGATATTGTTTTTTCTTGCAACAACCGCCGGGTAATCGATGGTAATGTCGCCGGACAAATCGATTCCGAATTCTTTTGCCGATTGAATGGCTTCTAAGGTATCCGAGGTTGCTAAGAACGCTTTGGTCGGGATGCAACCGCGGTTTAAGCAAGTGCCACCCAATTCGTCTTTTTCGACGACGGTTACTTCCGCACCGAGTTTAGCTGCCAAAATTCCCGCTTCGTAGCCACCCGGTCCACCGCCTATTACAACTATTTTCATTTAATCTCCTTTACTGACCCGCTTGACGATTGCAAACACACTTGTGCATCAGCCGTTTAGAACGCGCTACCCACAATATGATGATGTAGCGCGCCCCTAGCGTGCTTGCTACAGTATGCAGCCTTGGCTTATAGCCCGGCTACATCCAATATTTTCGGTACGTTTTCTTCTGCACCGATAGCCATAATGTGAACACCGTCACACAAGCCTTCGTCTTTCAGTTGTGCAATGTATTCGCCGGAAATGCGAATGCCTTCTTCTTCTTTGTTTTCCGCTTTGGATAAACGTTCGATTGCTTCTTCCGGTACACGAATACCCGGTACGTTATTGTTCATATAACGTGCCATTCCGGGAGATTTTAATGGAATAATTCCTGCTAAGATGTAGCAATCCATTCCTTCCGTTTGCTTTTTCAATTCTCTCATCGTTTCGACGTCGTATACGCCCTGGGTTTGGAAGAATTTAGCACCTGCTGCAATTTTACTGCGCATTTTCATAATTTGTACTTCGATGGGATCGAAGACCGGTGTAACGGAAGCACCTAAGAAGAAATTGGGGGTGCCTTCTAAGGGATTGCCCGCCAAGTCTTTGCCGCCGTTTAAAATAACAGCTGCTTGAAGTATAGAAACGGAGTCAAATTCAAATACAGGCTTTGCTTGAGGGTTGTCACCGACAACGGGGTGGTCTCCGGTTAAAGCCAAAAGGTTTTTAACGCCGAAGTGAGCCGCTGATAACAATTCACCTTGAATGGCGATTCTGTTTCGGTCACGACCGGTCATTTGAAGAACGGATTCCAATCCGATTCTTTCCAATTCGATACACATACTTAAAGAGGATGCTTTCACAGCAGCCGATTGGAAGTCGGTTACGTTTGCCGCCACGACGCGATCTTTAATATCTTCAGCAATGCTTAAAATATGACTGAAATCGGTTCCCTTTGGGGGGGCCATTTCAGAAGTAATGGTAAATTTACCGGCTTCTAGCGATTGTTGTAATTTACTTTTCATACCTTAAGCTCCTTTTTTTGCCTGTTTTCTCAAATCGATGGTTTGCGGATAGGTTCTGTCTTTGTAGTCACGCAAGGGTTGAACAGCTTCTAATTCAGCTTCTTTACCTACTTCTTTTAGTTTTTCGTAGATTTCAATCCAAGCACATTCGTTTTCCGGAATAACCTCACATTTTCCGTCCTTCGATCCACCGCAGGCACCGTTTAATAAGGATTTACCGCAACGTGTAATGGGGCAAATGGCAGCGGTTCTGCCTAAAACGCATTCGCCACAGGTTTTACACATTTCTTGAAAAACACCTTGACGAACGGTTTCACCGACAAACATGGTGTCGTTGGAAGGATAGGTTGCTTTTTTAACGTTTTTTGCAACGGTTTGCACACCATCTCCACAAGCCATACTGATCACCGCATCGGCTGCTTTAATTTCGTCTTTAATTTCCTTCAGTTCTTTTCGATTTAAAAGTAAACTGCAAGAAGTGGTCAATACTTTAGATGCTAGGACTTTTTTTCCTTCCGCTTCTAAAGCAGCGGTTAATTCCGCAATTTCGTCTTCTCCACCGGTTTTGCAAAGCGAAGCGCAGTCTGCACAGCCGGTTAAAACGACGGTTTCAACATCATCTAAGTAACCTAATACTTCTTCAAAGGGTTTCTTTTGGGAAACAATCATTTTTTATACTCCTTCTTCTTGAATCATCGTCGAGGTTCTTCCCCTCAGTTGGTTGAACCTCGACGTTTTTGATTGAATAATCGCAAAGACCGGATTATGCACGCCTCCGTGCCTAAACCAGTCTTTTAGTTTTTATAAATTGTTTTGTCTTTTACATGCAATGACAACATGTTTTGCCAAAACGGTGTTGGTGACTGCACCGACACCTCCGGGTACCGGAGTCATCATGCCGGCTTTATCCGCTACTGCAGGATCGACGTCACCGCACATTTTACCGTCTACAAAGTTAATGCCGACATCGATCACGACTACACCGTCGTCAACTTGTTCCGGTTTAACCAGCGCAGGAACGCCAGCTGCGGATACGACAATGTCTGCACCCTTGGTCATGGATGCTGTATCTTTCGTAAAGATATGGCAAGTGGTAACTGTTGCGTTTCTGTTCAACAGCAATAAGGATACCGGTTTACCCACTACGTTGGAGTGACCGATAACCGTTACATTTTTACCTTCCAAATCTACTTTATAGTGATCTAAAATTTCGATAACAGCTGCCGGTGTACAGGGGAAAAAGCCGTTGTCGTCGCCTTCTACGACCGTCGCCATGTTGATGGGATTGAAGCAATCCACGTCTTTGGCAGGATCGATGACGTGTTTAACAACACTTTCTCTGATGTGTTTCGGTAAAGGACGGAAGGTCAAAATACCGTGAATGTCTTCCCGAGCGTTTATTTCTTTTAATTTTTCGATGTAAGCTTCTTCGGTGATATCTTCCGGTAGTTCCACTACTTCTGTATCGATTTCGCACATACCCATGGTTTTGGTAGCGCCTCTTTCGTAAGCTAAGTCCGGACCTTGCGCACCAACGCGAATAAAAGCCAATTTAGGTGCAATGCCCTTGGCTCTTAACATTTCTACATCTGCTTTAATTTCTTCTCTGATTGCTTCTGCAACCGGAGCGCCTTTAATTAATTCTCCCACAAATATCCTCCGTATTTATAAATCCGGAGGAGCCGAAGCCCCTCCGCTGTGTTCTAAGCCGATAGTTGATTTTCTACTTTTTCAAAGATTTCATCGCAAAGCGCTGCACCTTTGGCAATCATCGGTTTAAGTTCGTCTTCAACTTTTTTTACAAATTCTTGATCTTTTAAGGTGCTGATATTGATGAGTACGTTGACCCAACCGCAATACAACGCCGCTTTCAAGCATTGAACGCCACAAGCTACATCGGATATTGCAAGAGCAGAACCCTTATCGACCAATTCTTCGTGGATTAAGATCGCATCGTAGCAAAGACGGACAATTTCGATGGGCGCTTGACAAGCGACCTTCGTGCATTCTTCCAATGTCTTGGCTTTGTGTGCCTTTTCTTCTTCCGTTCCTGTCGGCAAGCCATAGGCTTTAGCCAAGGGCGCAAAGTTGATGGCATCTTGATCGATCTGATCCAATAATTTCTTTTCTAATCTTTCCGTTTCACCTAAAATACGTTGAATGTCTTCTTCGAATTCCGCGTATTTCTTTTTTCCCGTGGTTAAGCTGGCAACCATACCGCCCAGCGCCGTGCCAATAGCACCCACTAAAGCGGCCGCACCGCCACCACCGGGGACCGGCTCGTTAGAATGCAGTTGAGCAACAAAATCGGTGCATCTTTTTTCAGATATTTTCAATGGACACCTCTTTCAAACTAGTTACAGATTGTTTAGAATAATCCGGAAATAACGCCGGTTTCGTCTACACTGATCTTTTCAGCTGACGGTACTTTCGGTAGACCAGGCATCTTCATGATGGCACCGGTTAAGCACACGACAAAACCTGCACCGGCAGAGATAACAGCATTACGTACCGTAATTCTGAAGCCTGTCGGTCTACCTAATTGTGTAGGATCATCGGTTAAGGAGTATTGGGTTTTTGCCATACATACCGGCAATTTACCAAAGCCTAGTTTTTCCAAACGTGCCAGTTCTGCTTCTGCTTCCGCAGTAAAGTCAGCCCCGTCTGCACCGTAAACTTTGGTTGCAATGGCTTCTACTTTTTCTTTGAGGCTCATATCGTCATCATAAGCAAAGCGGAAATCTTTTTCGCCTTCTTCACATAGACGAATGACTTCTTTAGCTAAGTCGACTCCACCTTCGCCGCCTTTGCCCCAAACTTCGGAGATTGCCATGTTGACGCCTAATTCATTACATTTGTCTTCTACAAGTTTTAATTCTGCATCGGTATCGGTGTGGAAACGGTTCACAGCAACGACTGCGGGTAAACCGAATACTTTTGTGACGTTTTCAACGTGTTTGAGTAGGTTCGGTAAACCTTTTTCCAAAGCTTCTAAGTTTTCTTCTGTAACTTGATCCTTCGGTACACCACCGTTGTATTTAAGTGCTTTAATGGTCGCAACAATGATGACTGCATCCGGCACTAAACCTGACATACGGCACTTGATATCGATGAATTTTTCTGCACCCAAGTCTGCACCGAAACCACCTTCGGTCACTACAAAGTCTTCTGCAAAGTGCATAGCCATTTTGGTTGCGATCACAGAGTTACAACCGTGGGCAATGTTTGCAAAAGGTCCACCGTGGATAAAGGACGGCGTTCCTTCTAATGTTTGAACTAAGTTCGGTTTCAAAGCATCTTTTAATAATGCTGCCATGGCACCGTTGGCTTTCAAATCGCCTGCTGTTACCGGTTCGTCATCATAGGTGTAAGCTGCTACGATACGTCCCATACGGTCTTTTAAGTCTGTAATATCGGATGCTAAGCAGAATGCTGCCATAATTTCGGAAGCAACTGTGATGTCGAATCCATCTTCACGTACAACACCATCGGTCTTTTTGCCCAATCCGTCTACTACATTTCTCAGTTGACGGTCGTTCATGTCGACGCAACGTCTCCATGTAATTCTTTTGGGATCGATTCTAAGATCATTACCTTGGTAGATGTGGTTGTCAATCATCGCTGCCAACAGGTTGTTTGCTGCGCCGATTGCATGGAAGTCGCCTGTAAAGTGTAGGTTGATGTCTTCCATTGGTACAACTTGAGCATAACCGCCGCCGGCTGCGCCACCTTTAACACCGAATACCGGTCCTAAGGAGGGTTCTCTTAATGCCACTAAAGAGTTTTTGCCCAGCTTCATCAAAGCATCTGCTACACCGATGGTGGTAGTGGTTTTACCTTCACCTGCCGGTGTGGGGTTGATTGCTGTGGTCAAAATCAATTTCGGTTTTTTATCGGTGGGAACGTTGAGTAGATTGTAATCTACTTTTGCTTTATACTTTCCGTATAAATCCAAATCTTCTTCTTTTAGGTCCAGTTTCGCAGCTATTTCTCGAATATCTTGCGGTTTCGCTTCTTGAGCAATTTCAATATCTGATTTAAAAGCCATATTCTACCTCCAGGTTTTAAAATATAATGAATTTGCAATTGTTTACAACAAGCAATTGCATTTGGGTTGTTATATAATTTAATTATAAATTATTTAATTGATATTATAACATAGTATATAATGATTTGTCTTACTTGAAAAACACGTAACGTTTTCATTTGAGACAAATAATGAACCATTTTTGAGAAAGAAGACGAGTGATATAATAATACTCGTCTTCAATATTTAAACTAACTTGTAATTTGTTGTGAATGTAATGAAAATTAATTATTTCTTAATCGGGCCAATTTTTCCTGCGCGGAAAGCTTTGCTGTATTTACGACACAAGCGGTCTTTACCCATTAACGCTTCCGTTGCATAGATAGCACCCATCATATCTCTGTTTAAGGGATCCATTACTGCCGAGTCCATACCGACATACATGGATAATGTCATGAAATTTTGGTTCATCAAAGCACGTGCCGGCAAACCAAAAGAGATATTACTTAAACCGGATGTAATGTGGATATCCGGATAAATTGCACGAATAGCTGCAATTTCGTCTCTAAAGTGTAAAAATGAGGTGTTGTCTGTAGACAGAGCCATGACACATGGGTCAATGTGAATTCTATCCGGTGTTAAGCCGTATTCTTTTCCTTTTTCAACCATTTGTTGCGTCAATTCGACCTTTTTTTCCACTGTATTAGGAATACCACTGTCATCGCAAGTCATGATGACACATTCCCATGCGGGATCGGCATCTTTAAACAAGGGGAACAAAATCTCTTGTTTGTTACCTTCGCCGGAAACAGAGTTTAACAAACCGGGTTTATTACAATGCGAGAAAACCGCTTTTAATATTTCTGGGTCTGGACTGTCGATACATAAGGGTGTTTCTACCGCTTCTTGTACGATATCCATCATCCATTTTAAAGTTTCCAACTCAATTTCGGGAGCTGTTCCCGCACACACATCGATATAAGTTGCTCCGGCTTCCGCTTGTGCAATAGCTCTTTCACGGATAAAATTCTCATCTTTTTCCTGAATCGCTTTTTGAACTACCGGAATGGCACCATTCAACTTTTCACCAATTATTATCATTGCTTACCTCCTGAATACAATTTACAATCAACATTTTGCACACTTGTATATACATTATTATAAGTAAAGGTTATCACCTTTTTAACGAAGTGTCAACGCATTTTTAAATAAGTAAAGATTATCATTATACATCGCACCATGTGCGCTCATTTTATAAAGGAATCTTTAATACAATATTTAAAAGACAGATTTTTATAGTTTTATTTGTATCATCCGGAACTTAATCGTATACAGTTTTTATATGAAATTTACTAAAATATTGTAAAGAGTTGCCGGTTTTAAATTCTTGTCTTTTTATCGGTCTCGGATTATAATAAAGAATAGTGAATATATAGTTTTTTACTGTTTGTGGATGAAAGGAGCTTTTATGCATGTATTGTTTCCATTGGTCGATATCGGCTTAGATCTACCCGAAGGTACTAAGGTTTCTGAAGCCTGCGATGCGGCCGGCTACCCTTTAAACCTCGTTTGTGGAGGTAAGGGAAAATGCAAAAAATGTGTTGTAAATATTGAAGAAGACGGTGTGGCTAAAGAAGTTTTAGGTTGCGTAACGGATATTTCCGACGGTATGAAAATATTCGTTAGTCCGGAGAAATCCGACTCTCAAATATTGGAAACCCTTTTAGAGGGTGTCGGCCATGAACCTAAGACAAAAGTCTATCCTCTTTTATATGAAGACTTGGTTACCCCTTTGTGTGGTTACGATTTAAACCGTATACGCACCTTGATCGACCAACCGATCGATAAACCTAGCTATACAAGTTTAAAGAAATTGTCTGAGGTTTACCATTTAGAAAGTTTTAAATACCTCAACGTTGTGATGTACGAAAACCAAATTGCGGATTTTGTACCCTCCAATGAAGAGATACCGCTTTACGGAGTTGCCTTTGATATCGGAACAACCACCGTTGTCGGTTTCCTCTTTGATTTAAAAACCGGTGTCATGTTGGACAAAGCTTCTCAACTCAACGAGCAGATTTCCTACGGTGCCGACGTCATCTCGCGGATCGATGCCGCCGGTTCCAGCGAAGAGAAATTGGAGCGTCTACACCTTGCCTTGATGGAGACGATCAACAAAATTATCGATGCTCTGTGTAAACGAGTCGGTATCGCCCGCGAACATATTTATGACAACGTGTATTGCGGTAACTCCACTATGCAATATCTTTTCATGAAGATCAACCCAAAACACTTGGGTATCTCGCCCTTCACCAGCTTTTCTCCGGATACGGTTGTCGTTTCGGCAGAAGAATTGGAAATTGAAATTAACCCCATGGGGCGACATACATTTTTGCCACTACTGGGAAGTTTTGTCGGAGCCGATACCACCGCCGTTTTAATGAATTTACCAAGAGACGGCAAAAACCGTTTGATGATCGACTTGGGGACCAACGGCGAAATTGCCGTCGGTAACTACAAACGCTTTTTCGTATCCTCTACCGCTTGTGGCCCGGCCTTAGAAGGAGCCGGCTTGACCATGGGTATGCGCGGTACCACAGGCGCAATCGAAAAAGTTACCTGCGAAGACAACCAAATTAAAGTTCAAGTCATCGGTGATGTTGCACCCGTCGGCATCTGCGGATCGGGTATTGTGGACGCAGTCGCCGTCTTGTTCAGAGAAGGTATCATTGCCAAGCGAGGCAACTTCATTAAAGGCGACGCTCTGGATGCCCATCCACTAAAGGATAGAATGCGTGTCATCGAAGACGGTATCAAAGCCTTTGCTTTGGTAACGGAGGAAGAATCTTCAAGCAAGCGCGAAATCTTGATATCGCAAAAAGATATTCGTTCCGTTCAATTGGCTAAATCGGCGATTTATACAGGCTGTAAGCTCTTGGTAGAGAGTTTTGGTATTGCCTCAACAGAATTAGAAGAAATTACTTTGGCAGGAGCCTTCGGCAACTACATCGATGTGGATAACGCCCAGTATATCGGCCTGATTCCCAAGGTTGAAGGGGTACCGGTGCGTTCTATCGGAAACGGCGCCGGCTTAGGTGCACAAATGTACCTCGTATCCAAAACCGAAGCGGATATTTGTGATGCCATACCGACCATTACCACACATATTGAACTGGCAACCGATCCAGCCTTCACCTCGACTTATATGTTGAACACTTATTTTGAAGAAAAGCTGATGGATTAGTTACAATATTAAAAAAACAAACCGATCGATTTTCGATCGGTTTGTTTTTTCTAAACCCACTCAATGGTATTCGCATTACTTGTTTTACTCTTGGCTTTCCTGAACACTTTGCTCTTCAACGGTGGTTTGGTCAATCGTCTCTTTACTCAGAGCCAATGTACAAGTCGCTTTAAAGAAATCGCCATCTACAAATAGGTTTAAATCGCCTCTTTGCAAATGCATCAAATCTTTTGCAATGGCCAAGCCCAAACCGGAGCCTTCGGTATAACGGGAAACATCTCCTCTCATAAAGCGCTCCATTAAGGTATCCGCATCGATATTCAGAGGCTCTTCCGATATGTTTTTAATGACGATACTGCCTGTTTGCTCGTCTTTGAGGACGTCGATATACACGCGGGATCCCGGCAAAGCGTATTTTGACACATTGCCCAACAGGTTTTCTAAAACCCGCCAGAGGTGGTTTCCATCTGCTCGCACCATAACCGGGGCCGTTTTGGTTTCCAAACAGATTTCAATGTTTTTATTTTGAAGTTTTTCTTCAAACTCGCCCAAACCTTGTTTTACTAATGCAACTAAGTCCAAGTCTTTTAAGTCCACATCTATATTTTGACTGGAAGCTTTTGCGGCATCAAACAAATCATCGGTAAGTTTTTTCAGTCGCTGTGCTTTGTTTTCCAGTACATTCAAATAGTCTTTCCGTTCGTCCTCCGTTAAATCTTCATTTTTCATCAAATCGATGTAAGTGATGATGGAAGTTAAAGGCGTCCTTAAATCGTGGGAAACATTGGTAATGAGCTCTGTTTTGAGCCGTTCGCTCTTGAGTTCTTTATCGACGGCTTCCCGAACCATCTCCAGTTGATCGCGGTGAAGGCTGTTGATATCCTCAGCCATTTTGGAGATGCGCCCTTCTCCCATAACGGGAATCGTGTAAGCTTCGTCGCTTTTTTTCATCACGGCGACACCTTCTACAACTTGGTCCAAAGTGGCCAGTTCTCTGGCACCGATCGCAATAATCGGTATCAACAATAAGGCAAAGGGACGAAATTGTGTCATACCCACCAGGTAAATACCGACGATACCGATAATAAACATAGTAGCCAACTTGCTTTTAACGAGCACCAGCTCTCGAATAAACCGAAGGAAGGAGCGGCATAATCTAAAACACCACCTCAAAAGACGCAATGTCCATAAATTGTCGACAAGCGCTTCTGCCTTGATTAATCGGGTTATCTTTAATACCGTGTGCAGGAGCATGGCCGTCAAAGCAAGAACCCATGCTACAAACCAGATGCGACCGATCCAAAATCTAATACTGGAGCCGGTGAACACGGCGAAGGAAGAGACGGCTAAAAGCAGAATGCCCGTTACTTCTAAGGGGATTTTATCGACCGGTTGTAAATGAGCCGCTTCGTTGGCAGGGTTTCGTCCGATTCCCACCATCAAGGCAATGGTTGCCAACAAGGAAAGCGCCAAACAACTCAGCATGATGACGATATAAGCTTGCATTTCATTGTTGACGGCCTCGTAATTGAGAGCTTTTTCTTCTAATACTGAAGATGAGTAACCCATGGTCAGGGCAATGGCTTTCTCATTCAAATATCTGGAGTAAGGATAACCCATGTACGATTCTAAAATGCGCATCATGGCATCATCGTTCCCTGCCGATTGGTTGCCCTTTATTTGTACCGCGTGCAGATCTTTATCAGCGAGCATGGCTTCTGGTTTTAAATCCCCCGCAGAGTTCAGGACCATGTCTCCAATTTGTCCATGGTAAGCCAAACCATTGTTCTCTACGCTGTCGTACAACATTTTTTTATATTGATCGATGCTGTAAGCCCTTTCCTCAAGGAAATCTTCTGTCAGTATTTTTCGTTTTTCCTCTAAAGTCTTGCCATGAACCTCCATAAACTTTTTATCTTTCAGAATTTCTTCCGATCTTAAGTTAAAGGGGATATCATATTCGTCTTCTGTCATCTTCTCAGATGCTAAGCCGGAGGATTCGTTGTCATCTAGATTCCGCTCAGATCGATAAGTATCGTACAGATCCACCGTGTAGGCTTCCATCTTCTCTTCCAGTCGTTCTTTTTCGTCTGTTGTTAAATCTTCTTTCTGATTTTCTAAAGTCAAAAGCCCTAATAGGTTGTTATAATCCTCAGTGACCATGTCAGAGAAGTCATGACTATCTTTATAACTGCGACCATTGGCCGCATCTTCGATGCGGTTGGCGACTTGATGAAGATAACCGTCCCCAACAATCAGCGTAAACAGCCAGGCAAAAACGCCTGCTGCCATCAGCACCACCAAGATGAGTACCGTTTTTGTTGTCGTTTGTCTAAGTAATTTTTTCAACTTTGTATCCAATTCCCCACACCACCTTTAAATACTTGGGTTCTTTAGGATTGATTTCTATCTTTTCTCGAATGCGACGGATATGCACGGATACCGTGTTGTCTGACCCGAAATAAGGTTCATCCCAAACATTTTCATAAATTTGTTCAATCGAAAAAACGTGACCGAGTTGTTTCATTAAAAAGAGAAGAATTTTATATTCAATCGGTGTCAATTTGACCACTTCGCCATCGACGCGCACTTCCTTTTTCCCATCGTCCAAGGTCAATTCTCCGGTTTTATAAAAGTTTTCTTTTTTTTCGTAACTTCCTAAGGAAGTATACCGCCTTAATTGAGATTTGACCCTGGCTATCAACTCCAATGGGTTAAAGGGTTTAGTCACATAATCGTCGGCACCGACGGTCAAACCCATTATTTTGTCTTGATCTTCGGTTTTCGCACTCAAAAATATAATTGGTATATTACGAGTTTCCCGAATTTTAAAAACGGTTTGAATGCCGTCTAACCGGGGCATCATAATATCCATGATGATTAATTGAATATCTTCTTCCTCTACTATTTCCAAGGCTTGGTAACCATCGTAAGCTTTATAGATACGATAACCTTCATTATGTAAATAACGTTCAATTGCAAAGACGATGTCGCGATCATCGTCACATACCAGTATATTCATTGAGTACCTCCCCTTGATTGTAAACTCATCATATCAGACAGAATTTGCGAATTACCCTTCTATATTATTACAAATTCATTAAGACTAAAGCATTTATCAAGAAAACCCGTGCACGGATGCACGGGTTTCTATTTCTATCGCTTTTTAACGTTTTTTCGATTCCTTGATCTGACTTCTTTATATGAGATGCCTTTTTCGCACCTCGAAGTCTCAGACCATTCTCAGCACAATTTGCCGTTTTTAAAGACTCTTTTTGAGAAAAAATACAAATCCGATTTGCTGTATTCTTTGATCATATCTTCTTTATGTTTACGGTTATCCTTTTTGATCTGTTTAAATAATTGGTGATTAACCATTAAATGTATACTTCCCATCGTTCTTTTCCTTTCTCAGTTGCTTTTAAAGGCGCCACTATCTTACCATAGATCAAAAAAGATGCAAACAAAGTTTTTAAATTCTTCGACATGATTGCTCAATATTAAAGAAACAAATCCGGCGCTGCCATGTCAAACCAATACTCTATAAACGTAATGTACGGATGCGGGACGGATCGGAATACTTTTGTCAATTTTATTTAGATTTCAACAAAGCGGATCAATGCTATGCTTTTAAGTCGCTTAAAATCTCATAGCCTAGCTTTGTAGCGGTATTGTCAAACTCAATCATCACAATTTTATTCTCGTCAAAGAACAGCTTGGCTTGACTCCAATTAACAAGATGTGGAGAATTTTTCAACTACCTTCAAGTTTTTTTATGCACCATAGAAGGATATGAGACTTCACTATTTAGCTATAAATTTCTCCTCATTTATATTATAATCAATAGAATAGATTAGGAGGTTGTTTATGAAAAACGAAAATTTTTCATCAAGAATAGGATTTATTTTAGTTTCGGCAGGGTGTGCTATCGGTTTAGGCAATGTTTGGCGCTTTCCTTTTATTGTCGGTAAAAACGGTGGTGCATTATTTGTACTGATTTATTTAGTTTTTTTAGTTATTTTGGGAATGCCCATTATGACCGCCGAATTTGCTGTCGGACGCGCCAGCCAAGCCACTGCTGTTCAATCCTTTAAGATCTTACAAAAAGATCCCGGACAAAAATGGTCTGTGATTGGAAAAATGGCCGTCGTCGGCTGCTATGTTCTATTGTCTTTTTATATATCCGTATGTGGTTGGATGATGGCCTACATCGCCAAGATGGCTTCCGGTCAATTTGCGGCTGCCAATATCGATACCGGCGCCATTTTCGGAACCATGCTATCCCAACCGGTAACCATGCTGTGGTGGGCCTTTGCAACCTTAGCCATCACCGTTACCGTTTGTTATATCGGTTTTCAAAAAGGCGTCGAGCGGATTACAACGGTGCTCATGTCCTTACTTTTTGTTGTTATGATCGTCTTGATGGTGCGCTCCCTCTCCCTTCCCAATGCTGTGGAAGGTCTCAAGTTTTACCTGGTGCCCAATGTGGATAATTTTATGGCCATCGGTTGGAAAACGGTTGTATTTGAAGCGATGAACCAAGCCTTCTTCACCTTGAGTTTGGGTATTTCCTGTATGGCGATCTTCGGCAGTAGAATTGACCAGTCTAGAAGTTTGCTGGGTGAATCCATTCATATCGGTCTATTGGATACCACGGTGGCTTTTATGGCCGGGCTGATTATTTTTCCCGCCGCCGCTTCCTTCGGTATCGATACCGACCAAGGACCTTCCTTAATTTTTGTAACCATACCGAAAATTTTTAACCAGATGTCTATGGGGTCTTTGTGGGGCAGCCTTTTCTTTGTGTTTATGAGTTTTGCCGCCTTATCTACAGTGATTGCTGTTTTTGAAAATATCATTTCCTGTTCTATGGATATTTTTTCTTTTTCGAGGCGAAAGAGTATCCTCATCAACGGCGCCATTTTATTGATCATCTCTCTTCCTTGTATTTTAGGTTTTAATGTGTGGAGCCACATTCAACCTCTGGGACCGGGCAGTACGATTTTGGATTTGGAGGACTTTATCGTCTCTGCCAATATTTTGCCCCTAGGGTCCTTGGGCTATTTGCTGTTTGCCGTCACCAATAAGGGATGGGGGTTTGAGAGCTTTCAAAAAGAAGCCAATACCGGAGCAGGCCAAAAACTGCCATCTTGGACGAAGCCATACCTGCGTTTTGTCCTTCCGGGGCTAATTCTATTTATCTTTGCGATGGGCTATGTGGCCATGTTCTTTCAATAACAGTCTTCTAGATTCAAAGCTGTTGTCATAACAAAAGGTCCGGCTCTCAAAGCGCATATAGTTGTGCGCTTTGAGAGTGCCGGACCTTTTAGTTGATAGATACCCTGCAACATCCCGTCGATCGTCTCCAGTATACAAAAATTGCCATGGCAGCATACCCGCCACACCGCTCTTTTCTCAACGACTTTTATTGTTCAATTTCACTGAGCAATTGTTCTACAGATTTGATATACAATTCCGGGTGGTCATCGAAAATTTGAATATGTTTGGAGTCCTCAACCGTTATCAAAGTCTTCTTTCCTTCAGGAAGAGCTTGATAGATGTCCTCCGCCATAAAGGGCGGAGTAACGTCATCATTCTTTGAGGAGAAAATAAGCACGGGCAACTCCGCTTCTTGAACATAATCCACGACTTCCAACTCATTGTAGCCAATGCCCATTCTTATTTTTGTCATCCACGAGCCGATTCCCATCATAAAAGCTTCGCTGCGTTCATCCAAATGCATATCTGCAATAAATAGTCTGATCATATAAGTCATGGAACTGAGGGGACAATCTAAGACGACGCCTGAAACCGAATTGCGTAAATTGTGTTTTCCAAGTCCGATGGCAACCGTACCCCCGCCGTAGGAAGTACCCCATAAAACAACGGGTTGTTCTGCATTTTCCTTTTGAACCATGGCGACAATATCCGCCAGATCGTCACTTTCCAAATGCATGAAACCATTTCGACTCGCCGTATTGTGGCCTGAATTTCTCTGGTCGTAGGCGACGACATTGTAGCCTTTTTCTAAAAAAAGAGTTGCAATGGGAAAAACGGTGGTATGGTCACCCCCCAAACCGTGTACCATAATGACGGTTGGCCGTTTTTTTGTATGGTCCGGCTGTAACCAAGTGCCGCTGATATCGTGATCGTGAAATGAAGAAGCCGTTGTAAAACTTTTTCCTGAATATTTTTCTAAGAAAGCTTCCTGATCAAAGCCCATTTGCTTCAAGTGTTTTTTTGAATTATCGATGGTTTCTTCCCCTTTGTTGAGGATGGTGCCGCCATCGTAAAATTGATTGCCGATCCATACAAAAGCCAATAGGGTGGCACTTAATAAAAGGGCTAAGACGCCGATTAAAATCTTTCGCCCACCCTTCGATCTTATTTTTATCATTTTCGATTTATCCTTCTATTTTTAGTCTCATTATAACCCTAGTCACCGACTCCATGGTTAAAAGTTTGTAAAACAACGATTGCTATCGCCAACCTTAAACCATCTTTTCCGTATTTCCAAGATTATCACCCTTCTTTAGGAATTCAGTTCGCCCACGTAGAAAGCCCCATGCTTTTTTCCGATTCATGGGGCTCTGTTTTTGTTAATCGAATGCCGTTTAGCCTCTAGTTTTCACCAAGAATAACCTTTGTCATTTGAGGATTATATCTTTTGATTTCGATATGGGCCGGTCCTCTGATGCGAATCGGTACCTCGTGTTCTCCCTTGTCCAAATCTTTGAGATCGATGTAGGCCGTTAATTGATCGCTTTTCAATTCGTTTAATTGACTTGGAGCACCGGCAATACGCAACACCACCGAACTGTCCGCCAACTCAATCACATTTAAACCTTCTCCCAGATTTTCAACGACAATTTTGTCGATGGTGATGCCCTTTTCTAAGATTGCCTCTATTTCTACCGTTACAGCTACTTCGTCGCTGCCGTCTATAATAAAAGCATCTTCGGGGAGGTTTAACTGTACATTTTCAGTGAAAGTTCTTATTTTAGCCGACACGCTGATGGGATCCATTGTGATTTCGGGCAATTGATCGAACACTTCTTGTTTTGCTCCCACCATCAGCGACTCCGGTGATACCGTAACATTGGTAACCCGATAGCCGGCTTCCGTTTGTCCAATTGTATGCGGAATTTTAACCGGCACTTTGCGTATGGCACCAATGCGTACCTCTACTTCCACAACTTGGGGTATGCTTTGTAATCCCTCAATTTGATCGCCATTTTTATCGTAGAGCTTGACTTGCGGATATTGCAAAGAGTCGTAGGAAAGGTCGTTGACCGATACCAAGGCAATGGCCTTTTCAACTTTGCCGATGCTCTCTTCCGGTCCGATAATATGAATTTTTTCCGATGTTTCGGCGTGGATCACCTTGAGGCCATCTGCAGGTTTGCCTTGTGCAATGACTTCCACATCTCTAGAAGAATCGATGATGTCGCTTACCACTATTCTGATTTTTTGCGGGTTGACTTTTTCCAAAATCACCGAATTCGACAAGCCTCGTATCTCTATCTCCGGTTCGTATACACCCGCTTTGTCGATGTTTTTTAAATCGACCTCCGCTGTAATTTCATCTTTGTTGATGGCTATGAGCGCAGCAGTGGTACCCTTAACACCTAGATTGACATAAAAATTGCGATTGTCTTCAATAGTTAGATTTTTCTCTCTCAAAGATTCGGTGTTGATCAAAGTAACGGGAATCGCATTGATTTCCTGTTGATTGATATCGGTGGGACTACCGTTGAGCATGATCCAGATAGCCACCGCTAAAATGATCGCCAATAGAATTTTCGGCAGTTTTCGATCATTCACCAAGTCAGGAGGGTAATTCATCATTGTTTTTTTTATTTTTCCAGAACTTCCAGAATACATGGTTTATATCATTCTCCTTATC
Organism: Eubacteriaceae bacterium; assembly: GCA_012522805.1. Taxonomy (GTDB): domain Bacteria; phylum Bacillota; class Clostridia; order Eubacteriales; family Eubacteriaceae; genus JAAYJS01. Next base: position 54,878 of record JAAYJS010000034.1, read on the forward strand.
CGGTACAAATCGATTTTCCAACACATTACCTAAATCTTCTTTTGTCAACCCTCTTAACATCATCCCTTTTTCGGTAAACGAAATAATGCCCGTCTCTTCCGACACGATAATGGTAAAAGCGTCGGAGTTTTCAGACATACCGATGCCTGCGCGGTGACGCGTTCCAAATTCATTTCCAAGGGTATGGTCGTTGGAAAGAGGTAAAAGACAGGCCGCCGCCACCAATTTTTCGGCATTTAAGTCTACAATCAATGCCCCGTCGTGTAAGGGACGATTGGGCGTAAAAATATTTTCGATCAATTCCTGTGAAATCTCCGCATTTAAAGCAATGCCGGTTTCTTTAATATTTTTCAGGCTATTTTCTCTTTGTATGACGATTAAGGCCCCGACTCTCTCCTCCGACATACGCACTGCAGCGGAGGTAATGGAACGGATATGCCTTGAAATGGCATCTTCATTGATCTGGGTTACCCAATGCCTAAAGTATCGCGTGTTTCCAATTCTTTCTAAAGCTGAACGCAGTTCCGGTTGAAACACAATAACAAAGAGCATAAATGCCCATGTAAGCATCGAAGTAATAATGTAGTTAATGGTTCTGAAACCCAGCCATTGAGTAGCAGGACCTAAAAACAGCAAGACCATTAAACCCTTAAAGACCCTTGCCGCTTGGGTTCCTCTTAACCAGTCGATTAATTTATAAATAACAATTGCGATGATGACGATTTCAATGACACCCGTTACGGTTAATCTCGAACGTACATACCACATAAAATTTTCCATATTAGCCTCGTTTTGATGTAATTTGTATTGAATTTGCATTCTATGATTATTATACATCATTTTATTACTCTTGCCGTCACTTAAAACATATTTTATATTTTTTACAATTTATTTACAAAATTATCCGATGAGATCGTTTACTTTTTGAAAAATCTATTGTATACTATACGTACAATCAATAAAGTTTTAGTGTTCGTAGGTAATAAATATTTTATCGATTGTTTTGTTGTTGTATTGTTAAATTAGATGTCCCGGGCTGTTCTGCAGTATTGTTAGCAATTTCTAAAGAAATAAGGACCGATAATCGTAAATCGTACCATGACAGGAGGATATTATACTTAGAGGTCCAGATGTTATCGCAATAGTTTGTCGTACGGCTTGTTCCAATTGGTTCGCTTTAATAACTCGGCTATAGGAAAATACCTACCAGCTCAAGTGTTAAAACCAAAAGGAACAACATAAGTTCACCAATACATTCTACTAAATAAACGACGCTAAAACAGGGTTGAATAAAAAGAAAGGTACTGGATATTATGGTAGATCCACCAAAAGGTTCAAACCGACTCCTTTAAAAGCACTATCGCATAAAAAAACGATAGAAAAGGGAGTCGGTTTCTTTGTGCGTAGAGATAAGTCTTGCAAAATAGCTTATAACAACAAACTGTCGTCCTTATACGAAAGAGTGTGTTGTTATAAGCTATTTTTTGATGTGTCCGGAAATGAGCGACTGCACATCGCGGCAATAGCGAATAAGAACATGTCATAGATTGTTGTACAACAAAAACCAGAGCATGACGTTGCAAGGTGGGTGCTTGCTCCCAGCGGTGCTTTGATACAAGGGGCTTTATGAGGCGATGCGAGCCAAGCGCAATTGAACCGAAGGCATAAAAGAAGCATCGTAACGATGCTTCTTTTTCTTTTTAAAGTATTATTCAGCTTTTTCTTCACCGATGACCACCATCAACTCGCCGTTTTGAACGCTTTGTCCTTCACTCACATAGAGTTCGGCGATGGATCCGTCCATCGATGCGACAATTTCTGTTTCCATTTTCATCGCTTCTACAATAACCAAGGGTTGGTTTTTCTTAATGGTATCCCCTCTATTGACCAAAACTTTTAAGACGGTTCCCGGTATGGGCGATCCGATTTCGTTGGATTTTTTCGGATCCGCTTTTAACATGGTGCTCTTTTGTTTGGAGCTGAGGCTTCGTTTATCTTCGACGTAAATGGTTCTTCTGAAGCCGTCAATTTCAAACATCACCGGTGCAAAGCCTTCTTCGTTGGTGGTTCCGACGGATACCAACTTAATCATAAAGCGTTTGCCTCTGTCCACTTCTATTTCTGCACCTTCGCCTACTTTTAAACCGTAGAAGAAAGCATGGCTGTCCATACGCATAAAGTCGCCCTTTTCTAAGTAGAATTGAACGTAATCTTTAAAGACTTTGGGATACAGAGCTGCCGATATCAGTTCTCTTTCCTTTAAATCGATATCGAATTCTTCTTTGTATTCTTCTGCAATTTTATCGAAATCCTCGTCCGGTAGGAGTTCTCCTGCACGAACGGTAATGGGCTCTATACCTTTTAAAACAATTTCTTGAAGTCTCGTGTTAAACCCACCTACAGGTTGTCCGATATAGCCCCGGAAAAAGTCTACAACGGAGTTGGGATAAGCCAGGTTGGCACCTTTTTCATAAATATTGTCTTCATCTAAATTGTTTTGTACCATGAATATAGCCAAATCCCCGACCACCTTGGAAGAAGGGGTTACTTTGATGATGTCTCCCAACAATTGGTTGGCGATGTAATATTTTTCTTTGACTTCCTTAAACTTATGTCCCAAGCCGAAGCTTTCTACCTGACCTTTCAGGTTGGAGTATTGACCGCCGGGAATTTCCAAACGGTAAATTTCCGTACTGCCGGTCGTTAGTCCCGATTCAAATTTTTGATAGTACTGGCGTGCGCCGGTCCAATAATCTGACAATTTTTGCAAGTTTTCCAATTGGATCTCGGTTTGCAGTTCGGTATTTTCCATTGCAGCGACAATGGCATTGAGGGAAGGTTGACTGGTTAAACCGGAAAGTCCGGAAACAGCACCGTCTATGATGTCACAGCCGGAAGTCGCAGCCGAGATACAGGTAGCTACACCGTTACCCGAGGTGTCGTGGGTGTGTAGGTGAATGGGTATGCTGACGGTGTCTTTTAGAGCGGTAATCATTTTAACTGCTGCGGCCGGTTTTAACAAGCCCGCCATATCTTTGATAGCTAAAATATGGGCGCCGGCTTTTTCGATTTCTTTTGCCAAGTTCAAGTAGTAATCCAAATTGTACTTGGTGCGGCTTTTATCCAAAATATCTCCAGTGTAACACATGGCCACTTCGGCGACTTTGTCGTTCTTTCTCACTTCTTCGATGGATAATTTCATGTTTTCGAGCCAGTTGAGGGAATCGAAAATTCTAAAGATGTCGATACCGCTTTCCGACGATTCCTTGATGAATTTTCGACAAACATTGTCCGGATAGTTTTTATACCCGACCGTGTTGGCGCCGCGAATCAACATTTGGAATAAAATGTTGGGAATACGCTTTCTCAACTCATCCAAACGTCTCCAAGGAGATTCCTTTAAAAAATTGTAGGCAACATCGAAGGTGGCGCCGCCCCACATCTCCAAAGAAAACAGACCTTGTCCTAAATATGCCGTCTCCCTGGCTATTTTAATCATATCTCTACTGCGCACGCGGGTGGCCAACAAACTTTGATGGGCATCCCGCATGGTGGTATCCGACACCAAGAGTCTGTCCTGTTGCCGGATCCAATCCACCAACCCATCAGGGCCTTTTTCATCTAAAATTTGTTTGGTTCCAACCAAGTGAGCTTCTCTATCGATTTGAGGAATTTCGACTTCGTCAAACTCCGGTTTATTGCCATAGGTTTCGTTGACGATGATATTGCCGAAATACTTAATGATATTTTGGGCTACACTTTTTTCCACATGAATATCAAAAAGTTCTTGATGTTCGTCGATAAATTTAGTGTCACAAATTCCTTTTTTGAAAACATCGTGTTCTAGAACGTTGATCAAAAAGTCTTTGTTGGTGTTTACCCCGACGATGGTCATTTCCTTCAACGCACGGATGGCTTTTCTGCGTGCATCATCAAAATTTCTTGAGTATGCCGTGGATTTTAAGAGGAGGGAGTCGTAATACGGTGTAATTTCCGCACCGGTAAAGCCATTGCCCCCGTCCAAACGGATACCCGGGCCACTACTGGTTCGGTACACGTCCAAGTGTCCCGTATCCGGCATAAAGTGGTTGGAAGGGTTTTCCGTTGTAACACGGCATTGAATGGCATGGCCTCTGGCAACGACGGATTCCTGATTTGGAATGTCGATTTCCTTAGAGTCCAGCGCGTACCCTTGCGCGATGAGAATCTGTGCCTGTACGATGTCGATACCCGTGGTCAACTCGGTAACGGTGTGCTCTACTTGGATTCTCGGGTTCACTTCGATAAAGAAGTGATCGCCGTTTTTGTCGACCAAAAACTCCACCGTACCGGCTGAACGATACGAAACAGCCTTGCCCAATTTAATAGCGTCTTCGCAAATAGCAGCTCTTTGGGTATCATTGATGGCCAAGGACGGGGTAAATTCCACAACTTTTTGATGACGTCTTTGTATGGAACAATCCCTCTCGTAAAGGTGAACGAGATTGCCATAGGCGTCTCCTAAAATTTGAACCTCGATGTGTTTCGGTTCTTCTAAATATTTTTCGATGAAGATGGTGCCGTCACCAAAGGCTTTGGTCGCTTCGGACATGGCGGAATGGTATTCTTTGAGTAGATTTCGCTCGTCATAGACAATTCGCATCCCTCTGCCGCCCCCACCAGATGCCGCCTTGAGCATGATGGGATACCCGGCAATTTTTGCAAACTCCATGGCTTCTTTATCGGAGGAAATCGGTTTTTCGACCCCGGGAATGGTGGGCACGTTGACGGATTTCGCCAACAATTTAGATTGAATTTTGTCGCCCATTTGTTCCATCATGGTGTGGTTCGGGCCAATAAAAGCCAAGCCTTCTTCTTCGCACCGACGGGCAAATTCTGCATTTTCCGATAGAAAGCCGTAGCCCGGATGGATCGCATCTACTTCTTTCTTTTTTGCCAAGGAAATAATTTTGTCCATATTCAGATAAGCTTCGACAGGACCGTTGGCATCGGTGATGAGATAACTCTCGTCTGCTTTGGTTCTAAAAAGTGCGAGTTTATCCTCTTCCGCATAGATAGCGACGGATTGAATTCCCAATTCTCTACAAGCCCTGAAAATCCGGATGGCGATTTCTCCACGGTTGGCAACCAGTATTTTATTAAATTTTTTCATACAATACTCCTTATTGAAAGTCCGGTAGCATTTAAAATGCTCGATGTGTAAGCCCTTGTTGCAATGTATAAATATTACTTCTTCCTACGGCTGTGAGGACTTGATTTAGATCTTGTGCAAGCGTCAAAGCACGCAGAATTCCTGCATATAAGCCTTCTAATAAATATTCGATATTATAACATATCGCAAAAGAACCTACAAGAAAAACAGAAATCGTGTGCAAGGCCGGATGGCACTATTACCGGTCATCTCCAAACAACTTTCGAAACGCCTCTTCTGTTTTTTTTCTGTGTTCTTTTATTTTTCGCTCCCTCTCTTCCTCCGACCACGAATAATCTAAAACAAATTCATCCGGTATTAAAACGATTTTATCTTTTTCTTTGGTCTTCATCTCATCACACACACGTCTATTATATTTTTTCTGTTTGATCTTTGACGCCTTCATTTGTTTTAAATAGCGACCTCTTTGTCGCAATCTCCGACTTAATTAGCTGTGATGTCAGTACGAAAGGTGTACTGTCGTCCACACCCTCTATGGGTAAAGGAGGTATTCATTCAATACACCTAAAATCTTTTTTTCGATTCTACTCATCTTTTCTGTTTTCTAACAAGTTATTAGATCAGCAATGCGATGGACACCGCCATGGTAAATACCCTCCAACGGTCGGCCACTGGACGTCAAGCCTCTTGAGTTACAAATTCCTTTTGGTATACCTTACTGATTTCTAAAATATTTTCTAAAAAAGTCAGATAATAATAAACCAAGTCTTCGTTTTTTAAATAGGTGGCCAGTGTTTCCTTCATGGCTCTTTCCCGATCCGTGTCTTCGACTTTAATTTGGTGTGTATTTTTATACACTGCAATCTCTTTGACGAGGGACATCCTCTCCTCGAACAAGGTCAGCATCATTTTGTCTACTTGGTCAATCCGCGCTCTCAATACATCCATTTTTCAACGCCTCCATCCAACACTCCATCCAAGCAATGGCCGTCACTGCTTCCAATACCACACATACCCTCGGCACGATGCACGGGTCGTGTCTGCCTTTTATTTTTAATGTTTCAACTTGTTTCGATGATAGGTTTAAAGTTTTTTGTGCTTTTCCAATAGATGCCGTCGGCTTGATCGCCACTTGGAAAACCACCGGCATGCCGGAGGAAATACCCCCCAACAAACCGCCGTTGTGATTAGTTTCCGTTACAATTTTTCCGTTTTGGATCCGATAAGGGTCGTTGGCTTGTGAGCCCCGCATGGCGGACAACTTAAAGCCGGCCCCGAAGGACAACCCTTTGACCGCCGGAACTGAAAAGACCAAATGGGCAATGCGACTTTCCACCGAGTCGAAAAAGGGATCTCCCAAACCCGGCGGCGGCGATGCCGTCACAACTTGTACCACCCCTCCCAGAGAATCTTCATCTTCTGCCGCACGGAGGATGGCGCCCTTCATTTTTTCTTCCGTCGCCGAATGCAAAACGGGAAAGCGCTCATCTCTAAAGGAAAGGTTCTCTAGCTCCGAGACGGTCGGCTCGCACGGATCCTCAATGCCCCCAATGGCTAAAATCCGAGCTACGGGCAAATGTTCGAACCCTTGGCTTTTCAAATACATCTTTGCCACTGCACCGGCAAAAACCAAGGGTGCGGTGATGCGTCCTGAAAAATGACCCCCGCCGCGGTGGTCTTGAAAACCAGAATAGCGCGCAGCCCCTGTTAAGTCCGCATGTCCGGGACGGGGTTGAACTAAGAGTTGGGCATAATCCTTCGATCGGGTGTTCTCGTTTTTGATAATTGCCGCCAAGGGTGTACCCGTGGTCGCGCCATTAAAAACACCGCTTAAGATTTCGACAACATCTTTCTCTTTTCGCGGCGTCGCATAGGGGTTGTTGACGGCACTTCTTCGGTACATTTCTTTTTCTATCAGATCCATATCCAAGGAAATGCCCGGGGGCAGTTTGTCCAAAACCACTCCGATGCCCGGCCCGTGGGATTCTCCGAAAAGCGTTATTTGAATGTGGTTGCCCCAGGTTGAACCCATTGCAAATCACCTCCTAAGGCTTTAAAATCTTCATAAAAATGTGGGTAGGATTTGGTAACGGACATGGGGTTCTTAATGAAAATCGGCTCTTGAGAACGCATGGATGCGATCGCCATAGCCATCGCAATTCGGTGATCCCCGTGGGAGTCCACCACGCCGCCCTTTAGTTGGGAGACGCCCTCTATCACCAAACCTTCCGCCATTTCCTGTACTTTACCACCCACTGCATTGAGGCTTTCCGCCATGGCTTTTAAGCGATCGGACTCTTTGATACGCAATCGTTTGGCACCGACAATCCGAGTAGTCCCCTGGCTGAGTGCCGCCAAAACCGCTAAGATGGGTACCAAGTCCGGGCATTGGGTGACATCGATCTCAGCGCCACGGGTTTTGCCCGGTTTGGCAAGCCAAGAGCCCTCTCGATAAACGACATGCCCACCCATGTTGCGGATAATATCTACCATAACGCGGTCGCCCTGTGCGGAGTTTTCACTTAATTGAAAACAGACAATGCCTTCACCCAAAAGGCTCGCCACCAACCAGAAGGCCCCTTGGGAGTAATCCCCTTCTATGACTGTCCGACAGGCCTTGTATGTCTTTGGACCCGTTACGATGTAGTCGCCGTCTTTTTCCGTAACATCCACCCCAAAACGCTTCATTTCGCCCAAGGTCATATCCACATAGGCCTTGGATTCCAAAGGTGATGTTACATGTACGGTAGAAGAACCTTCTAACAACGGCAAAGCGTAGAGCAATCCCGTAACAAATTGAGATGAAACATCTCCGGGTAATTCGTAAAGACCGGGTGACCATTTGCCATCGACCGTTAAAGGTAAATACCGGCCTTCCGGAAACTGAAAGGCCATCCCCGATGCTGCGAACAAATCAAAATAAGGGTCCAATGGTCGAAAGGGTAACCTGCCCCCGCCATCAAAACGAACTTCGCCGTCTATCAGACCGCCAAAGGGAATTAAAAACCTTAAAGTGGACCCGGATTCATTGCACCACAGCGTAGTCTCCGGTCGTTTTAAAGCACCACCGGTCCCTTTTACTTTTAAACGATAAATCTCCTTCTCCGCATCCACAACCTGCTCTTCGACGGTGGCACCAAAGGCGCAAATCGCCTCTTTGGTGGCAATAATATCTTCCGACATCAAGACGTTGTCTAAAACGCTTACCCCCTCTGCCAGACTGGCGCAGATCAGCGCTCGGTGACTGACGGATTTGGAAGGCGGAACGGCTACCTCACCTTTTAATGTTTTCGGTACAATTTTAAGCATTGGGTGTTGTCTCCTGAATGGGGTCCAAATCCGGCTGAAATAGGGCCATGGCTTTTTCTCTTTTCATTTTAACGATCTCCGCTTTGCCGATTCTCGGCATCACGCAAAGGTGTAAGATATCGCTTTCAATTTTTTTATCTCTAAACAGCACTTCTTTGATGCCATCTAAATCCATCTCCGGCATTTCTGTGGGCAAACCGTAAGTATCCAACACCAATTTTAAGTTTTCAAGAGAGGACTGATCCGTAATCCCTTCTCGAACGCTCATTTTAGTAATTTGATACATGCCGATGGCAACGGCTTCACCGTGGGTATATTTTTCATATTGAAAGTACGTTTCGATCACATGGCCGATGGTGTGACCAAAGTTTAAAATGCGACGAATGCCGCCTTCCTTTTCGTCTTTTTCCACCACATTGATTTTAATTTGGATACATTTAGCGATGATGTCTTCCATATCTTCCAGCAAGTCTTCGTGGTATTCGTAACCCAAAAGACGTACAAACAATTTTGAGGAGGAAATACACCCATATTTGATTACTTCCGCCATACCGTCGGCTAAAATATCGTCAGGTAAGGTTTCCAGTAACAAAGGGTCGACGATGACCGCTTTGGGTTGATGAAACGTCCCCACCAGGTTTTTGCCACTCTCTAAATCTACCCCGGTTTTTCCACCGATGGAAGAATCCACTTGGGCTAATAAAGTGGTAGGAAGATGAATGACATCGATACCCCGCATATAAATGGAGGCACAAAAACCGGCGAGATCTCCTACAACACCACCGCCTAAAGCAACGATGACAGAGCGACGGGTTGCTCCAACGTCCACCATTTTTTCGACAATTTTCTGGACGTTTTCAAGTTTTTTTGAGTTTTCTCCTTGATCTACGGTTATTTGCGTTACGGGGCTATTAAAGGATTGAAGCTGCCGACGCACTTTACCGCCGTGGAGTTTTCCGACTTTTTTATCTGTTATCAACACAAAGTGATCGTAATCGCCAAAAACATCTTCTCTCTCATAAAGAAGATCTGTTATCCCCTTCTCTATATAAACAAAATACCGATGATCCGGTTGACCGGTCGTACAGCTCAATGTTTGCATATGTACCTCCCTGTATCCTTGAGGGAATCGTTGAATAAAATTCCACCACTGATTAATTGATAGATTATATCACACTGATTTTGAAGAAACCTAAAGGCGAAGAAAGCTTAACATATAAAATCTAAAAGAAATAGCCAAACCTTTATTGAGGTGACGTGCTTCCAATTGATTGCTTCGCAATCAATTGGGCGTCTTCTCCAACCTCGGAGACACGCACAGATGTTTAGGACCTGCGGGACGAAGACGTCTGTAATGCGTGACCCGTGCAACAGGAGTCCAAGAATTCGAGCTTCAGCGAAGAATGATTGGGGACGACGAACTGCCACGTCACTTCATGACGTTCGGTCGTCGGACACCACCCTATCTGTTCAGCCTTAACAACGATAAAATGCCGGTGGCTTACTCACACCTCACTTCACTTCGTTGCGTTCGGTCGTTAGACGCCACCACATAAAATCTAAAAGAAATAGCCAAACCTTTTGTGCAAGCACAAGATTTGGCTATTCTTTAGATTTTGCATTTTATCTGTCTTCTCGGAAATAGTTAATTCCGAGCCAGGCAGGTGCTTTGTTTTCTTTTCTTTTGTTCATCGCCGTGAGGATTAATACCACAATGGTGGCGATGTAGGGCAATGCCGTAAAGGCAAAGACGCTGATGGGTAAGTGTAAATGTTGTAGTCGCGTACCCACGATACGCAAGGCACCGAAAAAGTAGGCACCGGCCATGGCCTTCGGCGCACTCCAAATCGAGAAGATGACCAATGCCACAGCTATCCACCCTTGTCCTGCAACGACATCGATGGGATAAACCGACATGTACACCAGAGATAAAAAACCTCCGCCCAAACCACATAAACATCCGGACACCAAAATATTGACATATTTGTATAGGGTCACATTAATCCCTCCGGCTTCCGCCGCAACGGGATTTTCACCGATAAAGCGGGTGTTTAAACCCCAACGTGTTTTTCTTAAATATAAAGCCAAGAGTATGACACACAGGTAGGACAAATAAACATAAAAACTTTGTTGAAAGAACACTTCCCCAATAAAAGGTATCTGACCCAAACCGGGAATCGTCACCGGTTTAAAAAAGTTAACGATCTCTTGTGGAACATTTCTACCCACATAGCGAGAACCGAAAAAATTGGCAAAACCCACACCAAATATCGTCAAGCTGAGTCCCGTCACCACTTGATTCGCTTTAAAAGTAATGGTAACCAAGGCATAAATCAATGCGCCGACACTGCCTGCCAAGGCGGCAAACAAAACCGCAAGCAACGGGTGGCCGGTTTGAAAACCCACAATAAAACCAATCACCGCTCCGATTTGCATCAAGCCCTCAACCCCTAGGTTCAAATGGCCTACTTTCTCTGAAAGGATTTCTCCCAAGGTCGCAAAGAGCAAAGAGGTTCCGGCTTTGACAGCTAAGTTTAAAAAGGATGCTATGCCCATTTATGCCACCTCCACACGCTTACCGGACTTAATAATTCGGTATCTGAGAAAAAACTCCGATCCCAAAATATACAGCAGGATGATCGCTTGAATCATAGCTGCGGCCGATCCGGGTATTTGAAATGCGGTTTGAATGTAGGACCCGCCTTGAATCAATATGGCGAATAGAAATGAAACTACGGCTGCGCGCACAGGTTTTAAATCGGCCAGCCATGCGACGATGATCGCCGTAAAACCCAAGCCGCCGGTAATTTCCGCCGACAGGGTACCACTGGGGCCTGCAGTTTGTATCATACCGACCAAACCGCAAATACCACCGCTGATAATCGCCGTTTTGAGGATCGTTTGATGAACATTCATTCCGGCATAGCGGGCGGTGTTTTCGCTGGCGCCCAGTACCGCTATTTCATAACCGGTTTTGGTACGGTTCATCAATATATACACGACACCCACCAACAAAATTGCAATGCCAATCCCTAAGTGAAAACCCTGTACTTGGGGTAAAAGGGCATTTTCCGGAAAGTTGGCAATCTTGGGCATACCGCTGGCAGCCGGATCCTTCCAGCGTTCATACTGCAAATGCATAACAAAATAAGTTGCAACGTAATTCATCATCAATGTAAACAAGGTTTCGTTGGTTTCAAATTTAGATTTAAAAAAAGCCGGTGGAATCAACCACAACGCACCGAAGGCAAATGCCACCACAGCCATCAGGGGCAGTAGAACCGGTGCAGGTAAACCAGGTAAAAGACGTACGATGAGTGTGGCGCCGACACCACCCATTAAAAATTGGCCTTCGGCTCCGATATTCATAAAGTTCATTTTAAAGGCGACCACAATCCCCAAGGATAAGATCAGCAATGGCACTAATTTTTCCAAGAGAGCGGAAAAACGATACAGTGAGCCAAAGCAACCTTGAAGAATACCCACGTAGACGCCGATGGGGTTTGATTTGGCCACCAAGAGTATGATGGAAGCCGTTAACAAAGCCAGTACAATAGCAGAAAGGGTCACCAGCACTCTCAATTGCACCGATGTTTCCCCTCGTTTTGCCACACCGTATTGTTTAAATTTCAATGTTTAGCCCTCCATCTTTACCGGATACCCCGGACATCAATAAGCCGATTTCCTCTTTCGTTGTCGTTCTGGGGTCCACAATACCGGTGATTTCTCCTTCGCATAAAACCATCAGACGATCGGAGAGTTGCATCAACACATCCAAGTCCTCTCCAACGTAAAGTATCGCTACCTTCTTTTCTTTTTGTGCATTTAATAAATTATAAATGAGTTGTGAGGAACCGACATCTAGGCCTCTCGTCGCATAAGCGGTCACCATCACCTTAGGATTTAGAGAAATTTCCCGACCCAGCAACACTTTTTGGATGTTGCCGCCTGAAAGTAAAGATACCGGGATACGGTCTGTACTGGGGGTAACAATATGTAACGTTTCTACCAATTCATCGGCCGTTAGCTTGGATTGATAGCGCGATAGTAAACCCTCTTGTTTTTTGTAGTCTTTGAGCAAAACATTATCCACAATGTTCATCGTGGGTACCAAACCCATACCTAAACGATCTTCCGGTACAAAGGAAAGGGAGATTCCTTTTTTGATAATTTCTTCCGGACTGTCTTGGATGATGCTCTCGCCATTAAATAATATGTCCCCTTCTCGTTTCGTATGTAAACCGGTAATGCTTTCGCACAATTCCTTTTGACCGCTTCCGGCCACACCGGCCACTCCTAAAATTTCTCCTTGATACAAATCGAAGGTCAAATTTTTCAGAACTTTGATCCCATTGTTGTCGTAAGCGGACAGTTTTTTGATTTCCAGAGTTCTTTTACCCCGGGGCACCGATAAGTAAGGAACGGATAAATCAAAATTTTGGGTACCCACCATCATGGTGGCCAATTCCTTCATATTGGTTTCATTTTTGTTGACGGTGTTGACGGTTTCCCCTTTACGCATTACGGTAATGCGATCGCTCACGCGCATCACTTCTTCTAATTTATGGGTGATGATGACGATGGAATGGCCTCTTTCACGCATGTTTTCGATGACTTGAAAGAGATTGTCGATTTCCTGCGGGGTCAGAACCGCCGTGGGTTCGTCCAAAATCAATATTTCTGCACCCCGTTGTAAGACTTTAAAAATTTCGAGACTTTGCTTTTCAGCCACGGACATATCGTAAACTTTTTTTTGAAGATCGATATGAAAGCCGAAGGCTTCGCTTTTTTCTTTAATTTCCTTGAGGATTTGCTTTTCCGACAACCAAAATTTGCCCTTGGTACCGGCAATGATATTTTCTGCCGCTGTCATCACCTCTACCAATTTAAAATGTTGAGGCACCATACCGATACCGTGCTTAAGCGCATCTGCGGGGCTGCTGAGAACCACGGGTGTACCGCCAAGTTCTATCTGTCCGTATTCCGGTGTATAAATACCGCAAAGTACATTCATTAACGAACTTTTTCCGGCTCCGTTTTCACCTAGGATCGCATGTATTTCACCTCTATTCAGATGAAAACCGGCATCGTTTAAAGCCTTAACATTGCCAAATACCTTGGTGATATGCTCCATTTTGACGATTTGTTTGTTTTCCACGTTCACCTTCCTAGTCTTGAGTCATGAATAGATCCTATCTGTTCAACTAAAAAAGCGGAAGACCCGCTTCCGCAAAATGCGATGTAGTATTCGCCGGGCAATCTTCTAATGCTGTCTGATTAGATCGGGTCGACCACCTAGATCAACCCGATCCGTTAACATGAGCATTGATTTGCCGATAAATAAATGTTACATACCCTTTATTCGGGTCATTTATTTATTCGTTACAACGTTGTCTACAAACCAATCGACGGATAACATCTCTTCATCGGTCATTTTTTGACCCTCTTCAACGCGAACTTCGCCTTTATTGTCTTTGATTTCTCCCGAGAAGACAAAGAGCTCACCGTCTAAGATTTTCTTTTCTTCTTCTTTAACTTTTTCTTGTACATCCGCCGGTACTAAATCGGTCATCGTATCCAATGCGACGACGCCATCCTTCATACCACCCCAATATTGTTCGGATTTCCAAGTACCGTCCATAACGGATTGTACGACTTGGGTGTAATATTCGCCGAAATCGAAAAGCGGTGCGGTCATATAAACTTCAGGCATGGATTCTACGGCACTTAAGTCGTATCCAATCGATAGTATCTCCGCTTCCTTAGCTGCTTCCATGGTGGCAACCGAATCTTGATGTTGTGCGGTCACATCGCAACCTTGTTGAATTAAACCAGCTGCTGCTTCTTTTTCTTTTACCGGGTCATACCATGTGTTGGTCCAAGCGACGTATACTTTCGCTTCGGGATTAACGGCTTTCACACCTAACGAGAAAGCGTTGATTCCGCGGACAACTTCAGGGATTTGGTTCGCCGCCACATAGGCAATCTTATTGGTTTTTGTGGTCATCCCTGCGACGATACCGGACAAATAGCGCGGTTCATAGATACGGCCAAAGTAGGTTCCCATATTTTCAGCAACCGTATAGCCACTGCAGTGCATAAAGGTTACTTCCGGGAATTCTTTAGCGCCTTCAGCCAGTCCTTCCATAAAACCAAAGCTGGTACCGAAAATGATGGTTGCACCTTGGTCGACCATGTCGCGAACTGTTGAAAGAACTTCGCTTTTTTCTTCGGGTACACTTTCTTTGATGATTGTGGTGACTTTGCCATCAAAGTTTTTTTCCATTTCTAAACGACCAATGTCGTGTATTTCCGACCAACCGCCGTCATCTTTGGGGCCTACATAAATAAAGCCAACTTTTACAGCGTCTTTGGCTGCCCCGTCGTCTTTATTGTCGGCTGCTCCGCCACCGCATCCCGCAATGATGGACACCAATAGCATGAGTGCCAAAACCAAACTTAATCTCTTTTTCAATTTCATTCCTCCTTAAGGCTATTGACTTCATTTTAACGAATATCGCCTATAAAATCAACCTAAAAAGGGTGTCTCTATGTCAGCCGACATAAAGACACCCTTTGATTTTTAATAGGTTTCTACAAATAACTCGAAGTATTCACGTTTGTGTTCGCAGGCAGGGCAAAGCTCAGGAGCTTCTGTTCCATCGTGGATGTAGCCACAATTGCCGCATTTCCAACGGACGGGTTCCGAACGTTTAAAGACTGTACCTTCTTCTACGTTCTTTGCTAATTTTAAATAACGGTTTTCATGAGCAACTTCTGCTTCAGCAACTTCTCTGAAAGTGGTTGCAATGTCATCGAATCCTTCTTTTTCGGCAACATCTGCAAAAGCCGGATAGAGTTCTTCCCACTCTTCTCTTTCACCTGCTGCAGCATTGATCAGGTTGGCTTTGGTGTCTCCAAGTGAAATGGGATAGTCCGCATTGACGTTAACCATCATTGCTTCCTCTTCTCCCAATTCCTCTACCATGTATTTATAAAATCTTTCCGCATGTTCTTTTTCGTTTTGTGCCGTTTCCAAAAATATGTTTTGAATTTGTACAAAACCTTCTTTTTTTGCTTTTGATGCAAAGAAAGTGTAGCGGTTACGCGCTTGACTTTCGCCGGCAAATGCCTTCATCAAGTTTAATAGCGTTTCAGTGCCTTTTAATCTTCCCATAAAATGTTTACTTCCTTTCTATTAAGTGTTGCCAAATATATTGGGCCTCATCAATAATTATAACCTAAGTCGATGCTTAATTAAAGGTGTTTTCTTATGGACGTGCTAAGATTTCTTGTTATTTAGTAATCATTCTCAATTATCAGCTACTCTGTTTAGTCTTTAGTGCCGTTGCTGGACGATGGTGCGTTCTCTAAAGTACTTATAAAATCGACCAATGCAGCAGCTGCCTCCAATGGACCTTGTTGCTCGTACCCGGAAATACCCAATTGGGTTCGAATCATACCCACGGGCATATGGCTTTCCTTCATCTCTCTGAAGAATTCCTCTGCAATTTTTTCGTGCTCTTCTTTCTTTTGTACAGCACCAAAGGGATTGGCGAAATAAGTTTGTGTAAAGCCGGACTCTCCGGTGGTTCCCTTGGCCATCCGCTTACCTTCGCTGAATACTTTTACAGCTTCGTCCATGTTCTCAAAGAACTCCAGAGCCGGCTTCCCTTCTTCAACTTTTTCATAGTTGTTGATGTAAAATAAGAAATGAACCGGTGTTAAGGTGGAAATACTTTCGTAGGTCATTTGCGGTACAATAACGCGTGCATTCACCAAGTTTGGATTCATAAAAATAGATCGGTCCATGGTGCTGTAAGCATAACCGGGTTGCAAATCGTCCAAACGGACAAAGGCGCCAATTTCTGTTCCCAAAGCCATCAAATTGCCCGATTCATCAAAATGGAGAGATCCCATGTCGTCGATGATGACATCCACCTCCACATGGGTGTCCTTCGGCAATTTGTTCATGGCTTCCAAGGTTTCCGATTTGCCTGCACCGGAGTCTCCCACCAGCATAATATTGGCGACTTTGTCTTCATTGACCATAAACACCCGAGCAAATGCTCCATGCACCGGCAATTTTTTCTGATCGATCTGAATGAGATTGTGCAAAGTCAAGAGCATTTTTTTCATATAGCCAAAATAATCTATCTCCGTTGTATTGGGAAGCAAGCCGTAATAGACACCATCTTCTTTGGTGACGAAACCACGGCTCTCATCTTCTTCAAACAGGTTCGAATCCAACCCAAAAAATACAACACCATCGGGTTTTCTATCCAGAAATTCGTTGGGAGTAGCCAGTTCAAAAAGGTTAAACAAACCGGCGCCCAATTCTAAAAATTCTTCCCGGACATAAGCCACCATGATTTGCAAACCAACTTTAATTGGAATGGCATACCAACACTCTTTGCTGAGGTAAAAACTTTCGAGAACGGGCTTGTCCTTGACAGGAAAAACACCGATACGTTTATTGGCACCGGTATAAAAAATAACCGGCGGTTCAAAAATAGCTTGCCACACAACGGGTATGCGGTACAAAGATTCGTTGGCGCAGCGAATGTTTTCAGGGTATTCGAAGTGATCGACCATAAAAGCAACTTGGGCTCCTGCCGGCAGTTGACGGTAAATCTTTGTGGGTTCGGTCGTAACATTATTTAAAATATTTCGATACATTTCTATAATTAATTTCCTGAAGGATTCGTTATTGCCGGCTAAAGAGTGTGCCTTGGAGCGTTGGGCATGGTGCTCTTCCACGTAGACTTCGTTTTTAACCATAAAACGATCCATACTGCGCCAATAATTGTACAATCTCTCTAAAAATTCTTTTAAAACCGATGCATAACGATGACAATCCTCATGGATATTAAAGTATTCGGCTTCTATAATATCTTTTAAGGATTTTACATTGAGTAAAATCAAAAAATCTTTAAACATCTCAGCATCAAATTGACCTTCATCATCGACAAAGGGATGAATGGCTCTAAGTTTGCGAGAGCGCCTTTTTCTCAATTCTTCTACAAAATCGTATAACAGCTGATTAAACTTTTCACTTCTTAGTAATTGACTCATCGTCGTGTATTTGACATCACCACTGATGACGTATGTTTTATTATAGGATGTATGCTTCATCTCAATCTCTCTTTCTTGGTATTCATTCTAAACTCCGATTCGTTTAGTTTTTACTTTTTCTATTATACCGTTGCTTGTCAACTATCACTAGAAAATCTTATCCTAAATATAGAGAGAACGTTTTCTTTTTAAGATAAGGGTTTTTAATATAAAAAAACAATCGGTTTATGACCAAAACCTTCATCTTTATAATTGTCTTGACTTACGGATAGGATTCTCCCATCGAATCTGTTGACACTTTGTGATGTTCTAAAAAATGATGGACTATCTTTAAAAAGATAGGATCAATGAATACGCAATAGGATAGCGTTATATAAAGTATTCATACCGAACATCTTTTTTTTTTAATGATGAATACTAAGCTTCAAATCGTAAAGTCCATTTTAAAAAAGATTCGTTTAGGTTATAATATTAAAAACTCTCAGTGAAGGGAATGCTTATGCAAGATCAAATATACGACAATATCTTAGAAACCATCGGTAAGACGCCTTTGGTGCGATTAAACGGTTTTCCTACCAAACCGGGAATAGAACTCTATGCAAAAGTGGAAGGCTTTAACCCAACCGGTAGCATCAAAGACCGTATTGCCATGAAGATGATTGAACAAGCCATCGAAAGCGGCGATTTAACGAAAGATAAAATTATTATTGAACCCACCTCCGGCAATACCGGCATCGGCTTAGCCATGATTGGCGCTGTCTTGGGCTATCAGGTAGAAATCGTTATGAGTGAAGCTGTATCCGTCGAACGTAGAAAAATGATTCAGGCCTTTGGCGCATCCATTCGGCTAACCGATCCCGACAAGGGGACCGACGGTGCTATCTGTAAAGTTAGAGAACTTGTCAAAGAAAACCCCGACAAGTATTTTAACCCCAATCAATTTAACAACACCTACAATAAAATTGCCCATTATACCACTACTGCAAAAGAAATTTGGGAACAAACCGATGGACGTATCACCCATATTGTATCCGCTTTAGGCACCTCCGGTACCATTATGGGTGTAGGTATGGGACTTAAAGACTACAACCAGGCCATTAAAATAGTTGAAGCGCAACCAGTGCGCAACCACTACATTCAAGGTTTGAAAAACATGGAAGAGGCCATTGTTCCGGGTATTTACGATCCCAGCGAAATTGATTGCCACGTTATGGTCGAATCGGAAATAGCCTTCGAATTTGCCCGTCAAATTGTTAAAAAAGAAGGTATTTTTGTAGGTATGAGTTCCGGAGCTGCCATGTACGCGGCAATGGAAGTGGCCAAGGAAATAGACGAAGGCGTCATCGTCGTTATTTTTCCGGACAGGGGCGAAAAATATTTAAGCACCGCCTTGTTTGACCAATAAGCACAATTTGAACAACTAAATGCATCGACGAAAAAGAAGAAACAATTTTAGTTTTAACTCTTAGACACTCACTGCTGTTCTCTCTTAAGTTGATGCGATGATCCACAAACATAAAATAAAAATAGAAACACTCCGATCAAGAAGTGGCACTACCCCATCGACTGTTCAAAGCAATTGATGTACACCACTTGTTTTTGAATGTGCTTCTCTCTTAATAAAGAATGGAGCATTGCGGTGGTTCATTACAATAGACTTACTCGTTTTAGGACGATACTGTCGACCCTCATCTATGGTGGCAGTGGCATGGGTAGCAGCACATCAGAGAAGAATAAAAATACTATCCACTATTTTAAAATTAATAAAGATGATCTGAAACCCTTTCACTTAAGTGAAAGGGTTTTTACTTATTAACTTTTTTTGCTTATCATTTCATATATTGTTAAAGCTATTTTCGTATTGTTTCTTTAGCATCAATAAAAATATATGAGAGTAAAAAGAAAGACATTACAGCGGTTATCGATTTTTAAAATGTTCATACTGAAGTGAACCAGCTCGTATTATGTTGGTCTAAAATATAGAATCATATAAATAAAAATCAATCCAAAAAACTCAATACTTAGTACTCCATTTTTACATTTGCGCATTGTTTTAAAAGTATCAACGCGATAGCTATATAGCGATTTATAAATATTTTGTAAATTAAAATATTGATCTTATATTTACTGGAATTGTATGTAGTTTTGGTGTAGAATAATAGCAATGATTGTAATCGTTTATGAATCGATAAGTATAACATCTTACTTTTTAATGATCTCGGTCTGATTTTGCCGATCTTTTTGACATTATTACCAACTTCACAATAACTTAAGTTTAATCAGTATCTCCTAAAGTTTTAGTTTTAAAATCGTCCAAAGATATTGTTTTAGAAAGATTATTATATTATGAAAATTTTAGAATCTACCATGGCTCTTTGGAGCAAAAAAAGTACAAAAGGCGAAGAAAAGTGGCTGCCTTTGCCCATTCATCTATATGATAGGGCAGGTATTGCAAACCGATTATGGCGTGATTGGGTTTCGGAAGGTTTAAAACAAACCCTAGCAAATAACATAGAAATCACCAACAATCCTGATCATAAATCAAACATCGAACTGGCCGGTGATTTATTTTGTTTTTTAGCAGCTATTCACGATTTAGGAAAAGCAACACCTGCATTCCAGTTGATGATAAGGCCAAAATATCATTATGCTGATAAAATTCTTTTCCAAAAATTGTGTGCGTACAACTATTTGGATGAAGAATTCAGTTGTGAATCTTTTATGAGTATCCCACGCATAAAACATGCAACGGCCACTCAAATGCTTTTAGAGAAAGAAAAATTAAATAGAAAAATTTCAAGTATTCTAGGTGCGCATCATGGCAAACCATTGTCAACACAAGACTGTAAATTATACAAAGCATCAAAAATGAGCAATCTAGACGATTATTATCTAGGTGAAAATTCTAGCAACTACGAGGAAAAATGGGTAAACGCACAAAAAGATATTTTGAATTTTGCTTTACATCTATCAAATTTTAATGCGTTGGACGACATTCCAATACCGGACATGAGTAGCCAGATCATTTACAACGGTTTGTTGATCATAGCCGACTGGATTGCAAGTAACGAAAAACTCTTTTCTTATATAGATATTGAAAAAAATTGGACTTTAACAGAATTATCAGATCTAGATGACATGGAAAATAGAATCGACAATGCATGGAAGAAATTGAGATTTACAGACATGTGGTCATCGGACGGTTTGTGGTTAAATGAAAACTACTATGAAGAAAGATTTACAAAAGAAAAATTAGTTTTCAATCCAAGGCCCATGCAAAGTCTCGCTTTAAATATAGCTCGTAATGTAGATCAACCCGGAATCATGGTTATTGAAGCGCCGATGGGCCAAGGTAAAACGGAGGCGGCGTTCGCTGTTGCCGAAGTATTTGCAGGTAAAAGTGAGCGTTCCGGAATCTTCTTTGCTCTTCCCACCCAAGCGACAAGCAACGGTATTTTCCCCAGAATAAAAGAGTGGACGAATAGTCTCGACGATCTGTCTGAGCACACTATACAGCTCGTACATGGTAAATCACAGTTTAATAAAGAGTTTACGAGCATACACAAATTTGACTTTCATACTACAAATATAGAACAGGATAACTTTAATATCAATGACGGCACAAGCGATAATTTGATGGTTCATCAATGGTTTAATGGTCGAAAAACTTCCTTATTGGCTGATTTTGTTGTCGGCACCATTGACCAATTGTTGTTAATTGGATTGAAACAAAAACATTTGTCGTTAAGACATGTCGGTTTAGCAAATAAGGTTGTCATAATCGATGAAGTCCACGCCTATGATGCATACATGAGTCAGTATTTAGAGATCGCTCTTAGTTATCTCGGTTATTATAAAGTGCCTGTCATTCTACTTTCTGCTACTTTACCAAGTCAAAAACGCTATGAATTAATCGAAGCTTACCGAGGACATGGTTTAGACTTGTATGATGACGAGTACAAGCAGTTCTTATCAAAAAGGAAAGAGGAAGAATGGGCTGTCAATCGAGGCTATCCGCTCATCACATATACTGATAACAATCATGTATTGCAAGAAATTGTTGATGCTGAAGGCGCAACAAAAGACATCAAAATAACCGATGTTATAGAGGATAACATAGCTGAGTTTTTAAAAGAAAAAATGATCGATGGCGGTTGTATTGGCATTATTGTAAACACTGTTAAAAAAGCTCAAAGATTACACGATCAGATTTCAAAGGATGCGCATTATCCGGTGTTATTGCTACACTCTGCATTTATCGCATCGGATAGGGCTAAAAAAGAAGAAGAGTTATTAAATCTAATAGGAAAAAATGGGTATAGACCAAACCAATTAATTGTGATAGGAACTCAAATTCTAGAGCAATCTTTAGACATCGATTTTGATTTATTAATTTCTGAAATATGTCCTATGGACTTGTTGCTGCAAAGGGCAGGACGCCTACATAGACATGATAGAAACCGTCCCAAAAATCTTCTACAGTCGGAAATGGCTGTGTTACACCCAGAAGATGAAAAATATTCGGAAGGTACCAAATACATTTATGGAGAGTGTTTACTCGAAAGAACCATAGCGCTATTACCTAACCAAATAACACTTCCCGACGATATACCCCAATTGGTACAAGATACTTATGATTTTGATCAATGTGATTTGAATCTACCCGAGAATTATAAAGAAATAGAAATGCAACATAAAAGCAATCTAAAGAAAATGAGTGAGAAAGCAAAAGTTTTTAGGATTGTAACACTTGAGTACCAAAACAACTTGGTAGATTGGCTAAAACGCATAGCAAGTGAGAAAACGTCAGACGCGGATGTTTCAGCGGCAGTAAGGGATACGGACGATTCGATTGAAGTTATCATGGTAAATTATTCTGAGGAAGGGATGCTGTATTGGGAAGACAGCAATAAGCAAGTTTCAGTCAGAACAGATGCGCCCCCCAGTATTCCAGAAGCAAAATCGTTAGCAAGACAAACTATACAATTGCCGAGTGTTTTAACCAAGAAATATAATATTAAAGATACGATCAATTTATTAGAAGATGAAAATTTACGTTTATTTGCACCGTTACAGCAATCCTCTTGGCTACAGGGAAGTTTGATTTTATCCTTAAATGAAAATAACCAATGTTGTTTAAACGGTTTTAGATTAGAGTATAGCAGAGAAAACGGTTTAAGGTATGAAAGGATTGAGAATGATAAAAATTGAGAAGAATTACAATTTATTGTTTGAGCCATGGATAAAAGTTTATACGCAGAGCGATGAAACTGTTCGATATTCCATCTTAGATGTTTTTAAGCATGCCCATCAAATAAAAGCATTAGCCGGAGAATTACCAACACAGGATTTTGCGATATTGCGCTTGCTTTTAGCAATCTTACACGCCACATTTGGGCGAAGAAAATCCGGCTATATTCAATTGCCGGGAGAAAACAAACAGCCTAAAAGTGCCGATGATCTTTTAGAACGTTGGAAACTCATGTGGGATAAAGGAGAATTCTACAGTGCTTTGATTGAAGAATACATAACTGCCTATGAAGATAGATTTTACCTATATCATCCGACACAGCCATTTTACCAAGTCACCGATTTGTGTGATAACAAAAGAAAAATAATGGGACACTCGGGAAATCCGAAAGAAAAACGAATAGCAGGTACTGTTAATCTTAATAAATTCAATAATGAGATCAATGAAAGCCAAAACGTAGCATCAGTCCGTTTATTTAAACTCAGAAACTCAGATAATGAGTCTAATTTAAACAATGATGAAATTGCCAGATGGTTGGTCAGCTTTCACGGCTACAGCGATAGCGACTCTGTTAAACAAGTCTATTACAACAACCACGGAAAAGTAACAGGTAGGATTGCATGGTTGGGACAAATTGGAGGCATTTTTGCTTCAGCAGATAATCTTTTTCAAACTTTAATGCTGAACCTCGTATTGGTAAATGGAAATAAACCATGGAGTGTTGAAAAGCCTCTCTGGGAACAAAAAGAAGAAGTCCCGGATTGGGATGAAAGCGTTATTGAGCCTGACAATCTCTCACAATTGTTGACCACCTTATCCTACCGAGTAGAAATAGTGCAAAATGATGACGGGACGCCGGAATTGGTTTTGGCACAACAAGGTACACCGTTGCGTCTATTTAGAAACAAAAAAGATGATCAGGATGTCTCAAACTTTAAGAACAAAGTAAATGTTGTTTATATGAAC
>JAAYJS010000035.1 GCA_012522805.1 Eubacteriaceae bacterium
ACTCAAGGTATAATCAATGTAAGGTCGTCTGATGTATTGAGACGACTTCGAGATACCTTCAAGATGATGATGTTTGATAAAACTTGGAGGTGATGCGTAAAATTTAGAACTATACAATATAAAAAAATATGAAAAGGGGAGAAATATGCGTACATATTCAAAAGAGGAATTGCAAGATAATGTTCGTTATTTGGAGTTGTTGTCAAAGAGTTTCCCGACGGCTAACAAGGCAGTGGAAGAGATCGTCAACCTCTCCGCCATTTTAAACTTGCCTAAGGGAACTGAGCACTTTTTAACGGACATTCATGGCGAAGATGAAGCCTTCCACCATGTTATGCAAAATGCTTCCGGTGCTATACGACGCAAAGTATTGGAAGAGTTGGAAAATACCGTCTGTATAACGGAATTGAATGAGTTGGTCACGTTAATTTATTACCCCAAGGAAAAACTGGATCTCATTAAAAAAGAAAAAACCGGAGATATCTTGGAAAATTGGTACAAATTAACGATCTACCGTTTGGTCATCGTTTGTCGAGCTGCCGCTTCAAAATATACGCGCTCTAAAGTGAGAAAAGCCCTTCCGGAAGACTTTGCTTACATCATGGAAGAGCTCATTCAGGAAGAAGAAGAGCGTATGAATAAAAAGGAATACTATCATAACATCATCGACAGTTTGGTGTTTTATGGTAGAGCGGATACCTTTATTATCAAAATTTCTCAGGTGATCAAACGCTTCGTCATTGACCATTTGCATATCATCGGGGATATTTTTGACAGAGGTCCGGGCCCTCACCATGTTATGGAAACCCTGATGGACCACCACTCCTTGGACATTCAATGGGGAAATCATGACATTTTATGGATGGGGGCGGCCGCCGGTAGCTTGGCTTGTATTTGTAATGTTATTCGGATTGCGTTGAGATATGCCAACATCAATGTTTTGGAAGATGGCTACGGCATCAATATGATCAATTTGGCGGGATTGGCGGAAAATTATTACACCGATGATCCATGCGACGCCTTCCTACCAAAAGTTAATCCTGAAAGCATGTCCTCCTATGAATACGGCTTAATGGCACGGATGCATAAAGCGATTTCTGTTATTCAATTCAAAATCGAAGACCAACTGATCAAATCACGTCCGGAATATATGATGGAGGATCGCATCATTTTATCGACCTTTAACGCTGAAAAAGGAACGGTGATGGTGGAAGGTGTCGAATACCCCTTAAACGACACGCTGTTCCCCACCGTCGATCCTAAAAATCCTGCACAATTAACTGAAATGGAACAAATTGTTATCGACAAACTGTTAATTTCATTTAAAGCCAGCGACAAATTGCAAAAACACGTGCGGTTTTTGTTCAACAAAGGGTCTATGTACTTGGCCTATAACAACAACTTGTTGTACCACGCCAGTATGCCCATTACAGAAGAGGGCACATTTAAGGTCATCAAACTGGAAGATGAATACTACTCCGGAAAACGATTGATGGATAAAATGGACCAAATGGCCAGAGAAGCGTACTTTAGCCAAAAAGAACTCCGTCAGACCGACTTCTTTTGGTATCTCTGGTGTCACCAAGATTCTCCCTTGTTTGGAAAATCGAAAATGGCCACCTTCGAACGCTATTTCATCGATGACAAAAAGACCCATAAAGAACACTATACGCCTTATTTTATAAAAATGGATGACGACGGAACCTTTGCTAAAATGTTATTGAAGGAATTTGGTGTTGACCCAGAAGTGGGCCGCATTATCAACGGTCATGTACCGGTCAAAGTAAAATCCGGAGAAAGCCCCATCCGCGCAGGCGGCAAATTACTGGTGATAGACGGTGGTTTTGCCAAAGCTTACCAAAAATCGACGGGAATTGCGGGCTATACCTTAACCTACAACTCCTATGGACTCACCTTAATGGTACACCAACCCTTCGAATCCTTAGAAAGAGTTTTAAGCGACGAATACGATATGATGTCCATGAAAAATGTTGTCGAAACGGTTGTAAAGCGGATTCGAGTCCGGGATACAGATATCGGCAAGAAATTGATGAAACAAAAAGAAGAGTTGGAAATGCTGATTCAAGGCTATCGGAAAGGAATTATTAAAGAAAAACTAAGTTAATATGTCGGTCAAAGTTTAAAATCAGGATGTTGTGTACCTTCTGAACTTTTATCAATAAAATATTTTCAAACCTTCCTATCTTTCTATGTACATAGAAATTGAAAAAACGAATACGTCAATCACAAAAGCCAAAGATGTGTCAATTAAAACCATCTTGGCTTTTTGATTGAATAGAATTGTATTTTTTACAATCCACAAAATTGAGTTTATTTCCTAAAATTAAAAACGTTTAAGCAACCAAAGTTTTTCGTCTAAAATATTGACAGTAAAGCCTAACAAGATTATAATGACTTAAATATACATCATGAGTAATGGTAGCATGAAGGAGTTTACTATGAAAAGCATGGATCAGTTAAAAGACGGTTTTTCCGGAAAGGTAGTAGCGTTACAAGGAAATAAACGCTTTATCAATCGCATTACCTCTATCGGAATTATTCCGGGTTCTAATTTTGAAGTGGTACAGAACCCAAATAGAAAACCGATTATTATCAATAGCAGAGATACGATGATCGCCATTAATAACCAAGATTGTAAAAATATTTTGTGTGAGGCGTGTCAGAAATGTCAAAGAATCTAATCGCTCTTTTAGGACAGCCGAATGCAGGAAAGAGCACATTATTTAACGGTTTAACCGGGTCAAAGCAACATGTGGGCAATTGGCCCGGTAAAACAGTCGAACGCAAAGAAGGGCAATTCTCTTACAAGGGTCAAGATTACACCATTGTGGATTTGCCCGGTTCCTATAGCTTGTCGGCAAGCTCCGATGAGGAAATCATCACCCGGCAATACATCGCAGGGGGTGAAAGCGAATTGACTTGCATTCTAATTGATTCATCACAATTAGAACGTTCGTTGTACATGTTGGCAGATTACGTTGGCATACAGAGAAAAGCCATCGTCGTCCTGAATATGATTGACGTCAGTAGAGCCCAAGGCAAGGTGATCGATACCGAATTGTTGAGTCAAAGATTGGGTGTACCGGTCATTCCATTTAACGCTGCAGATTTGAAAAACTATCAATCTTTTTACGAAGCATTGGAAGATGGCGCCATTGTTATTGAAGAAGATTTGATTGAAAAACAAAAGCAGGTTAATGGCGAAAAGTACCAACGACTGGCTGAAGCCCTATCAGAAAGCGATTTTAAACCTTATTCACACAATTGGATCATCACAAAAGTCATTGAAGGTGACGAAGAAATCGTCGATCTTGTCAAAGCAACCTTGACCACAAAACAGTGGCAAAGCTTGGAAAGCGATATCGATGATGGGCTAGAAGGAACACTTAAAACCGGAGAAGCAAAATTTAAATGGATAGAAGATCTGGTGTCCGGAGTCGTAACCTACCCAGAAACCAGAGAATTCAAAAGAAGCCGCTTTGATCGCTTAGCCACCCACAACACATGGGGCAAGCCATTGGCGGTGTTTATTATTTTATTGGGTTTAATGTTGTCCTATGTTCCTGCATTTCCATTTATGCAGGCGGGTGAATGGATTTATACCAACGGTGTTGCTTATGTCACCGCGACTCTTTACGCAGCCGGTGTCTCGTCTTTTATTGCGGGACTGGTCGGTGTTTTAATATCGTCTATCGGTTTTTCATTATCCATGGCCGGTTTTGTAGTGGGGGTTGCGTTTATTTTTGGATTGATGGAAGATGTCGGATATATGGCAAGAGTGTCCTACGTGTTTGACGACACCATGTCCCAATTGGGACTACAGGGAAAGTCCATTATGCCGATCCTACTCTCCTTTGGTTGTACCATCGGTGGCGCTTCCGGCTCACGAGTCATCGACTCTTGGGGTCAAAAAGTATTGACCATGGCTTTGGCATGGGCAATACCCTGTGCCGGTACTTGGGGTGTGGTCGGCTTTATGTCCGGAGCGTTTTTTGATATCTACACACCTTTGGTGATTGCGTCCTTATTTTTTGTTGCCATTGTGCATATTGTGATCACGTCAAAGGTTTTCGTATCATCTTTAGTACGAAGCGATGAACGACATGGGTTAATCATGGAGTTGCCTCCTTATCATAAACCTAAATGGGGCAATATCTTTCAATTTGTAGCCAATCGCTTTAATGAAATTTTAGTGCGTGCCTTACGCGTTATTATTTTAGTGTCCATTATTTTTTACTTTTTGTCCTACTCCCCGGATGGCAATGTCGATAACAGCCTCATTTACCGAGTGGGTGTAATCATAGAACCGGTTACACGAATTTTCGGTATGACTTGGCAGTTGTTTATGGCTTTTATTGCATCTTTCATGGGAAAAGAAGCGGCATTGGGTGTGCTGAGTTCTCTTTACAGTAGTGGGGCTTCGGTTATGGAGTCCACCTTCTCAAGAGGTGACATCAGCAGTCAGTTAAGTAATGTCTTAACAACTCAAGTGGGTAAAGCGCAAGCATTGGCTTTCATTTATGCTTTTACGTTTAACGTACCTTGCGTTATGGCGGTGTCTTCCACTTATCAAGAAACCCATTCCTTCTCTTGGACATTGAAACTGACTTTGTATTATGTGGCTACAGCTTTTTTCTATGCATTTTTAGTGTATCGCGTCGGCTTGTTGTTGTGGGGTTCGTAAGGACAATCAATAAACGGATTGAGAAATCGCAAATAGAATGATTTGAAGAGAAGCTTAAAAAGCAACTCAAATTGGGTGTGAGAATATGAAAGAAATCTTGGAGATATTAAAAAGAGGCCACACGGTAACCATCGAAGATATTTCGGAAGAGTTGGGTCAAACAACCGAAGCGACCTTGGCGCGCCTTTCCGTTTTAGAAAATAAAGGCTATATCCGGCGCGTCGTCGACCTACCCACAGGCAACTGCTCCAACTGCAGCGCCTGTGCCAAAGGGGCTCTTGCCAATCCCGTAAAAAACGCACCAACTCTTTGGGAAGTTGTCGAACAAAAATAAATAGTGCATGAAACGATAAAATCCAATTTGCTCTTGTTTCCATCAAGCAAATTGGATTTTTTATATTTTAAAAAACTAAAAATATAAATTGAACAAAAATTTGCATTGACATGAGATGGATTCTAGTTATAATATAATTGTGCAGTAAAGCAGTACGATGTGCGATAATATAGCACGTCCGTAAAAAAGGGGGTATTTATGGCTTATAACTTATTAGAAAAATCAGAATTATGGATACATAACATTAAATTAGATTATGTGAATCTGAATGACCTAGCGAATGCAGTAGCCGATGTTATAAAAGTAAATCCTGAAAAGATATTGGTTGTAGATGTTCGAGATAATCATATTACTTTAGACATTTTAGATAAAGTTGTTGAGGAAAAAAATATTGTAGGCAAAGAGAAAGAAATCATCGATGCAGTGGCTAGGGTACCAGGGGTTCGCATCAGCGAAGAAACAGAGATAGCCTCTAGAGGTATCCTCGGCATGATTAATTTGACTCAATTATCCCAAGAAGAAATCGAAGAATCCCAAAATAAAGTAAACACGATGGTAGATGATATTTTA
This sequence comes from Eubacteriaceae bacterium, assembly GCA_012522805.1. Lineage (GTDB taxonomy): Bacteria > Bacillota > Clostridia > Eubacteriales > Eubacteriaceae > JAAYJS01. The sequence goes on from JAAYJS010000035.1 coordinate 5,610, forward strand.
TCGAAACTTTCAAAACGGGTTTTGGTACACCCCACCGGATTTGAAGTAAGGGATAAAATGATTGAAGACACCAATACACCATATATAAAGAAAGTTCTTGAAGAGAAAGGGTACAGGGTAACGGTTGGTGAGGTAATTGAAGATGATCTCATAGATGTGATAAATCGATTGGAAGACGGATTAAACAGAGGTTTCGGTATGATTATCACAACAGGTGGTGTTGGTGCTGAAGATAAAGACAAAACGATTGAAGGATTTCTAAGAGTGGCTCCCAATACCAAAACGTCTTACATTGTCAAATTCCAAAAAGGAACCGGTCGTCATGTTAAGGACGGTGTTAAAGTTGCGGTGGGACAAGTTGGCCCAACAAAATTTGTTGCATTGCCGGGTCCCAATGATGAAGTTCAAATTGGGATGCAAATCCTATTGGAATGCATAGATGCAAATTGCGATAATCAAGAGACAGCCAATAAAATCGCTAACGCTATCGGCGAAAAAATGCTTGACCAATGGGAAAAACATCATCAGTTAGTACAGTGAATATAATGGTTTTAATAAGAACTATAAAATATTTTTATAAGGAGATCTAAGTGATGAAAACTATTCAAATTCCCTTTGAGGTTGCAGAGGATCGTGGTGTTACGATCGGGATTGATATTCCCGATAGTGTCAAACTCATTACCTATGTTAAGGATGAGCCCAACCCCGTCGAAGATATTCAACAGCATTTAATGAATGCAGTAGAAAACCCGGTTTCTGGAAAGACTTTTTCTGAACTCATAAAAAACAAAAAAAATGTTTTATTCATGATTGAAAACCAATTCAGACAAGCACCGGCTCATTTGTTGCTACCTCACCTTGTAGAAGAAGTAAAAAAAGCTGGAGGCACACCAAAAATTATTTGCGCAACAGCAAAAATTGGTGCATTGAATGAAGAAGAAGTACGAGAAAAAATTGGTCCAGAACTTTATGACAGTGGAATAGAGGTAACGTCCAACGATCCTTTTAATCAAGATGTCTATACATTTATGGGTGTCACTTCCCGGGGTATTCCTCTTTGGGTTCATAATTGGGTTGCTGAAGCCGATGTAAAAATTACCATCGGCTCAACTCAGGCTACTTTGTGGGGATATGGCGGTTCGGGTATGGTCATTCCGGGAACTGCTAGCGATGAAACCATCGAAATGAACCACGTGTTTACTCTGTCACCTGATTGTGTGCCGGGCAACAACGACAATCATATTCAAAATGACAAATATGAAGCGCTAAAAATGGCTGGGATTGACATGGGCATTAACGTTATAACGGACAATTTATTTAGAATTTCCCATATTAACGCAGGTGACCCTGTTGAATCTCATTTGGAATCTATTAAAGAATATGATAAAACATATCGTCTTCAATTCGAAGAAAAAGCAGATATCACCATTTGTGGCTCCACTGCCCCGACTAATCATTTGTTTTTTCATACCTCATGGGCAATTGTCAATTGTGAACCGGTAACCAAAGAGGACGGCACTATTTTGTTTGCCAGCCCCTGTCCCGGTTATCAAAATTGGCAAGGATGGGAATTGATGGATGTATTGAAAGAGTATTTACCACCTAGCCAAAAAAATCAAGAAAAAGTCCTAAGAGACTTCTATAAGAAACAAAATGAATTGTGGGCGGGTTGCATTTGGTACAAAATTTATGAAATTCTTTTAAAGAAAAAAACCAAGTATATTACGCGAGATGAAAACCTGAAATTTGCGACAGGAGTCGGGCTAGATGCTTTTGGTCCTGATGATTTCCAAGAAGAAGTTGATAAGTTGATCAAAAAATACGGAAGCGATTGTACCATTGCTTTTGTACCCTTTGGTCGATATACCGTTTTAGAACCTAAAAGTTAGCTTTGTTCTAAGCTTTTGTGGATAGATAGGTTACTGAGGTAACCTGAATACAATGATATAAGGAGTAAAATATGAAGTTGGTAAGCATTATGGCCAAAGTGGATAAAGACAAATGCATCGGTTGTAAAACGTGTGAGAAGCTTTGTCCGGTTTTGGCTATCCAAATCGAGGACAAAAAAGCAATCATCGATGAAGATGCATGTAGAGGCTGTGCAAATTGTGCTGATCGTTGTCCCGTTTACGCCATTACTATGGTGAAACGAGAAGAACCTTTTACGGTTAAAGTGGATGTCAAGCAATTCCCGAAGGAAGCTATTGACGAGATATGTAGAAAAGCGCATGTCAATCCGGAACAAGTCTTGTGTTATTGTGTTGGAACGCGCGCAGAAGAAGTCGCCGCGGCATTATTATCTGGTGCAAAAACACCGGAAGAAGTGTCCTCTATGACGGGTATGCGTACGGGATGTACCATAGAATGCATACAACCCATGTTAAGAATGGTCGAAGCAGCCGGAAATAAGCTACAGCCCATCGAAGGCGGGCACCAATGGTACGGCAAGACGATTACAGCTTGGGAATTATCAGATGAAGTAAAAGACAAATACAAGAGCAAAGGGTTTTTCTTTGATGAAGATAAAGAACTTTTAGATCAAATTGTAAATCTCAAGCTAGAGGAGGGACAGAATGAAAAATAATTTATTAAAAAGCCCGATTATGCCCATTTCCGCAAAAGAATCCCAATATGGGGTAGACCCTTCACATATCAAAAAGAGAGTAGCTGAAATGCCGGATATGGTGTCTGTATCGCTCAAAGATTTGTTTCCCGATCTTCCGGATGTCATCTATCCAGGTGCAGAGGATTCCTTAGAAATGCTTTATGAGACAGCTAAAGAAGAAATCAGAAAAATCGATATGGGCAAGATTAAAAGTGGTGATTCTGTCAATGTTTTGGCTTCGCATCATGGTTTTACGCTGTACGGTGGCGAACCCTACGCTATTTTGTTGCGAGCGATAAGAGATATTGTCGAAGAAAAAACCGGTACAAAAAATATCAGACTGAGAGCCGGTGTTGGTATGCGTTTTAGAGAAACGGAAGAGTATATCAGACGCTATAAACTGGATGAATATTATAATGGAAAAGCAAAGGGAATGGCTCCAATAGATCCGGGAATTCCAATCGAAACAGAAATTGGCACCTTATATGGCTTAAAAGCCGCTTATGATGCAGATTGGATTATCCATGCCCATCATACAGATGTCAGAGAAGTACATTTTCACAGACAGATTGATAAAGCGGTAAAACCATTTGGGATGTCCTACGCAAGGATCGAGACTCGTTCTACCTATCACCAAAACTTAGGCCCTAGGGCAGCTAATTTTATAGCAAGGGCTATTTTTGAATCGAATTTTGTTCAAGAAAAATTTGCCTTCGCAGCTTTTCTGGATGTTGGCCCCCACGGTGTTATTGGCGTGGATGCCGATGCAGATTTATACGCACTCAATGACAGAGCTACATTTATCGGTTGTCAATTATATGGAAAAGTCATGCATTTGTTTGGAAAAATTGACGAATGCATTGCCGTATTGGATTTTCCGTGTCCAGTGCCCTATGTTTTTTCTGCAGGTGTTATCTACGCGAATTTTGCCGGTGCTAATGTCGATCTTTACGATATGGAAAAACCATTGCCACCTTATACTTGGTATACGGAAGCATTTTACAAGAAAAACGGAAAACCAATGTTGGACTCAATACCTCCTTTAAACCCTTCAATTAAAATGTGCGTTCACAACTATGCTTGGACAGGTTATCCTTCTGCATTTTTCTCAGAGATGATACCGACTGTTGTTGTAGGAGCTGAACAAGCTGAATTATTTGATATGGAGCCAATGAATATGACGTACATGAATCATGCAACAATTGCAAAATCTACTGATGCGGCAATGGAATTTGCATATAATGTGACCGGTACCGATAAGGTGATCATATTTGATGGCGCTATGGGAGGCCTCAATTGTTCAAAATCCCTAGCAGAATTTTTAATCGAAGTCGCGCCAATAGTCAGTAAAGAAGTAGAAGAAGATCTCCTGCCTAAATGGCTTAAACAAAGAGGTGTCGACATTTCGGTATTGGAGGATATTCAAAAGTAGCTCTAAGATCCTAATAACGACGATTGTTGTAGCACCTAGAGAAGACATGATATGATAGTAAAAATGAGAAAGTGAGAATTATCATGAGTAGTGTTATACAATCAGTCGTTCGCGCACTGGATATCTTAGAATTTTGTGCAAAAAATAGAGGTGCCGGCGTTACAGATATAGCAAGGGGCTTGGATTTAAATAAGAGTACGGCTTTTGGTATTATTAAAACTTTGGAGCAAAAAGGTTATTTATTTAAAAACCTTCAGACAGATCAATACCATATCAGTTTAAAAATCCATTCATTAGCGCATTCCGCTATACAGTCCATTGCTATAGTCGATATTGTACGTCCTTATCTAGATGAATTGGTTCATAAATATGAAGAGACCGTTCATTTGGTTGAATCCGTGGAAATGGAAGTTGTTTACATTGATAAAAGAGAAACGAGCAAACCAATTCGAATCAGCACTCAGGTTGGTAATCGCTTGCCTATGTACTGTACAGGTGTGGGGAAAGCAATTCTCTCAACCATGACAGAAGATGAAATAGATAGATATAGTGAAAATATAACTTTTGAATCCTTTACAAAAAACACAATCGATGGTCCTGAAAAACTCAAAGAAGAGCTTAAAACCATTAAAAAACAGGGCTATAGTGTGGACAATGAAGAATACCAAGAAGATTTATTTTGTGTGGCTGTACCAATTATCAATAAAAGTGGCAACGCGACAAATGCAATTAGTATTTCTATTCCGAAGTATAGAAAAACTCGTGATTTTGAAAAAAATGTATCTCTTGATTTGATGAAAATAGCTAAAAAAATAGAAAATAAATTTTAGTTATAGAGAGGAGTACTTGCAAATGCAAGCGGCAAAAAGAAAGCTTATAGAAAAAGGTCCAGGGTTTAAATCCGGCTGGAAAGATCTAGGTAAAAACTTAAATGGAAAGACAATTTCCACAGGTGTTATATCTTCCATCTTTGGTTGCACAGGTCCTGCGTTGGTCACGATTGATGCGGCCACAAATGCGGTTTATACGCCACAAGATATCGCAACATGGTTATTTGGGATCTATGTTTTTGGTGGATTGATCAGTATCATCATGTCTTTGTACTACAAGCAACCCATTAGCGGTGCCTATTCCATACCCGGTGCCGCTATGTTAGCAGTCAACTTGATGGGCTATAGCTTTGCTCAGGCCAGCGGAGCTTTTGTCTTGGCAGGTGTTATCGTTTTGTTGCTGGGATTAACCGGTTTAATAGGAAAAGTCATGCAGTGGTTACCCCTACCCATTGTCATGGGTATGATCTGCGGTGCAATGATTAAATTTGGAATAGGTGTTGTAACCTCTACCTTTGTTCTAAACGGTGAGGGGACATTGCAAATTGCTCCTTTTATCATAGGTATAGCGGCTATCAGCGGTTTTTTCGTCTTACCAAAATTTATCAAAAAAGTGCCGCCGGTTTTAGGTGCTTTAATCCTTGGATTTATAGCTGCTTTTGCAATGGGAATAAAGTTTGATTTTTCGAGAATTCAGTATATTCCGCCTAAAATTATGGTTCCGGAGTTTACATTTGGCGGCTTTATGGGTGTTTCTATCCCTTTAGCGGCATTGGTGTTGGGAGCAGAAAACAGTCAAGCAATCGGTGTATTATATGCACAAGGTTATAAACCGCCAATTAATGCCATGACCATTATTTCCGGTATTGGTGGTATTGCTGCTGGTTTAGTTGGAGCACATAATGCCAATATTGCTGGTCCTATGACAGCCATTTGTTCATCGGACCAAGCAGGTGAGGACAAAAACAGTCGTTATGCAGCTTCAGTTGTATGTGGTCTGACTTTTGGAGGATTCGGATTAGTTGCTAGTTTTGCCGCAGGTATTGTGTCGGCTTTGCCGTCAGGCTTAGTGTCTATCCTAGCGGGTTTGGCCATGTTTAGCGTCTTAATTCAGTCTTTGGAATTGGGGTTTTCAACGAAGAAATTTAAAATGGGTGCTTTTGTAGCTTTAATAACCTCAATGAGCGGCATCTCATTGTTAAATATTGGAGCATCTTTTTGGGGACTTGTATTCGGTGTTATTATTTCTCTCATTGCTGAAAGTAGTGATTTTAAAGAAACGAATTCATCTTCTCCAAAAGATACAAAACCGGCTTATGTTTAATGTTCAAATAAACAGATTAGCTCTTATTTAAGAGCTAATCTGTTTATAAGAGAAAATTATGGATATTAGAGAATGTATTTTTAGTGACATTATAGGTAAAAAGTATGTTGCCGAGGTAAAAGCACTGCAAAAAGGTATCTTATCTGGTATAGAAGAAGGTTTAGAGGTGTTGCATCAGCTTAATATAAAAATTCTGGCACATCAACACGAAGGTGACCTGTTAGAAGTGGGCACGACAATTGTCACTATGATGGGAACGCCCATTCAATTGTCCAAAGCAGAAGAGTATTTTGCAGGTTATGTGTCTAAAACCTCTGGCATTGCCACAGCAGCTAGAAAAGCAGTTGAATTAGCAGAAAATAAGATGAAGATTGTATGTGGTGCTTACAAAAAAATGCCCCAAGCCAACAAAGCTTCATTTAGAAAAGCTGTTAGCACCGGGAGTGCTATGGTGCGAATGTATGAAGAACCTTTTGTGTATCTGGATAAAAACTATATTCGCATGTTGGGAGGTATTCCCAATGCACTGAAGGCGGTATCTTTTATTAAGAATAGAAAAAAAGTAGTGCAAATACATCACCTGTATGCACCAATTGAAGTAGAGGTGGTGCAAGCTATCGAAGGTGGTGCTGATTTATTGATGATCGACACCGGCAATATTCATGACTTAAACATTTGTCTAGAGTTGTTAAAAGACAATCCGAACCATACAATGGAATTGGCTTTTTCAGGTGATGTTCAATTGGAAGATATACCAAAATTTCGCCATATGGGATTGAGCCGATTGTGTATTGGTAAAAGTATCCTAGATTCGAAGATGTTAGATGTAACTTTTGATATTCAAATTTAACAGACTAGGAGTTGTTATGTTTTACGATAGAATTAGAAGAACGCAGATGGCTTTAAAACAAACCGACAATGATTTTATTCTTATATGCGATCGAGAAAATCTGATTTATTATACAGGCATTACAGAAATAGAATGTGGTGCCTTAATTATTGAGCCAGAAGGAATTCCTACACTGGTAACTTTGTGGCTAGACATTCCTTTTTTTAAACAAAAGATTGACTATCCAATAGTTGGCTATATTTTTGGCAAAGAAACTTTAGGGTCAAAAGTATGCGATCTTTTAAAGAAAAAAGGCTACAAAGATCCAAAAATTCTTTTTTCTAAATACTTTATTGAAGTTGGGGTTTATGAGAGTCTGCGAAAGAACTTTCAAAATATGACAGTTGCCAACGGCACAGAGTTCTTTTATAAAATACGTAGCATCAAGGATAAAACAGAATTGGATTATATCAGAAAGGCTTCCGATATTGTTGTAAAAGGAATGGAGAGTGTCGTGGATGCCATACAGCCAGGCATGACGGAAAGTGAAGTGCTGGGTATTGCGGAGATGAGCATGAGAAAAGCCGGATCAGAAGGTCATCCCTTTCGCATGCAAGTACTCAATGAAGAAAGACAAGCCATGGTGCATCCCCATGCCTTAGATACAACACTTCACAACAATCAATACGTTGTTGTTCTTATAGGTGCTTGCTATAAAGGATATGTATCAAAAATTACGAGATCTATTGCTTTAGGTAAAGTTTCTCCGGAGAAGGAAGATACCTATCATTTAATGCATCAGGCTCAAAAAGCAGCCATAGCAGCCTCAAAACCCGGAACACCGGTCCAAGAGGTTTATCATGCTGCATATCGCGTTATCGATGAAGCAGGATACGGCAAACATTTAATAGATGCCATTGGCTATGGGATCGGCATTCGTCAAAGCGAATTTTATCCAGTTATCAACAAAAACGGTTCACATGTTTTAGAAAAAGGAATGGCCGTGGACATGATATTTCCAACACTTTACCATCCTGTAAAAGCAGGACCTAGAATACTTGATGTTGTCTTCGTAGACGATGAACCGGAAGTCGTCACGCAATTTGAAGACTTCCCTAAAAAATAATGAACAACGGAGAAATGCATGATAGATATAATCGCAAAACAATTGAGAACAGCGCAAAAAGAATATAAAGCAATTCCTCAAATCACAAAAGAATATAAAGACTTAAGTATTGACGACGCTTACAAAATACAAAAAATAAATATTGAAAAAGCATTAGAAAATGGCGACGTGATGACTGGCAAGAAAATTGGTTTGACATCCTTGGCCATGCAAGAATCTTTAGGTGTCGATCAACCGGACTACGGATTTTTATTAAAATCCATGGAGGTCCAAAATAATGTAGTTCCCCCTAATACGGTTTTACAACCCAGGGTAGAAGGCGAATTGGCCTTTGTACTCAAAAAAGGGCTTGATGGCCAATCGACAATTGAAGATGTCATTGAAGCGACAGACTATGTTGTCCCTGCAATAGAAGTGGTGGGCAGTCGTATAGCGGATTGGAAATTAACCATTGTTGATACGGTGGCGGACAATGCCTCTTGTGGGATGTATCTCCTTTCGGATCATAAAATAAATCCAAAGGAAGTTCATTTAGAAGATATCCAATTGACATTATATAAAAACGGAGAAGAGATTAATTCTGGAGAAGGACGTGACGTTTTGGGACATCCGGCAAAGGCAGTGGTTTGGTTGGCAAAATGCTTAGCACATTATAATGTTACATTGAATGCCGGTGACGTCATTCTTTCAGGTGCTCTTTCAGCTGCTATCCCAGCGTCAAAAGGAGATCGCTTTACTTGTGATTTCGGCGCATTTGAAACAGTAGAAATAATATTTGAATAGGTGTAGGTTTATGAATAAAGTAAAATGTGGCTTAATCGGACCGGGTAATATCGGTCAGGATTTAATGATAAAAATTTCTAGAAATGAATATATCGAACTAGCTTGTGTGGTAAACATTAAGGAATCGGAAGGCTTACAAAGGGCACGAGATATGGGAATCGATACATCTTCTGAAGGTGTTCAGTACATTTTGGACAACTATAAGGGTGTCATAGACATTGTTTTTGATGCTACCAGTGCAAGGGCTCATACGCTCTGTGCACCAAATCTGAAAAAAGCTGGAATGTTTGCTCTGGATTTAACACCTGCTGCTGTAGGACCCTATTGCGTGCCGTCGGTGAACCTCAGCGAGACGATGCTGTCTCAAGACAATGTTAATTTGGTTACTTGTGCAGGTCAAGCGACAACGCCTATTGTCAGTGCTATTAACGAAGTAGCTGATGTTTATTATGCAGAAACGGTATCGTCTTTAAGTTCTGAAAGTGCCGGACCAGGTACAAGAGCCAATATTGATGAATTTACGGAAACAACTAGATCTGCACTCATCAATGTCGGTGGTGCAGATAACGCACGGGCAATTATTATTTTAAACCCAGCGGAGCCGCCCATTTTAATGAGCAATACAATTTATACCCGTGTTCGTAAGGTGAACATAGAAAAAATTGCGGTGATTTGCGAGAAAAAAATAAAAGAAATGCAGGTTTATGTGCCCGGTTGTCGCTTTAGAATGAAACCAACATTGACAGATCCCAACAATGATATCGTAATGTGTGTCGTTGAAGTTGAAGGTGCTGGAGATTATCTACCAGTTTATTCCGGAAATTTGGATATTATCAATGCTGCAGCCATTCGTATTGCAGAAATGAAAGCAAAAAAGATTTTAGGTGTAATTGATGGAAAAAATTAAAATAACCGATACGACCTTGAGGGATGGTAGCCATACTGTTCGTCATCAATTTAAAATAGAAGAAATAGAAAAAATAGCCGGAGGGCTTGATGCAGCAGGCATAGATATTATCGAAGTGGGACATGGTGATGGTTTGGCAGGCTCTACTTGTAATTATGGATTTGCTAAGCACACGGATATCGAGATGATTCAAGCGGCGGCAGGTGCTGTAAAGAATGCGATGATTGCATGCTTACTGTTACCGGGCATTGGAACTGTCAGCGATTTAAAACAAGCGAAAAAATCAGGCGCAAAAGTTGTCAGGGTTGCAACTCACGTCACAGAGGCTGACATCTCTTCCGAACATATTCGAGAAGCTAAAGATATGGGGTTCTTTGTAGTTGGATTTTTGATGATGGCACATCGTGCCGATGCAAATAGAATTGTCGAAGAAGCTCAAAAGATGGCCTCCTATGGTGCAGATGTCGTCTATGCTACCGACTCGTCAGGGGCGATGTTACCCAATGAAGTAACAGAAAAAATAACAGCTTTAAAAAACAACATATCCATCCCTGTTGGGTTTCACTCCCATAACAATTTAGGCTTATCTATAGGCAATTCTTTAGCCGCAATGGAAGCTGGGGCTACGTATATTGACGGCTCACTTGGTGGACTTGGGGCAGGTGCAGGGAACACCGTGACGGAAATGTTGGTGGCGGTGATGAATCGCATGAAATATGCACACAACGCAGATCTGTTTAAGACAATGGATATCAGTACCAAAATCTTAGAACCCATCATTAAAAGTCATATGATCATTGGTGAAGATACGCTTCAAGATTCCATGATGCTGGGTTATGCAGATGTTTATTCGAGCTTTATGCTTCATGCAAAAAGAGCAGCAAAAAGATTTAATGTGGATTATAGAGAAATCATCCTAGAGCTTGGCAAAAAACAAGCAGTAGGTGGACAAGAGGATTGGATTATCGAGATCGCTCAAAAAATTTCGGAGGTTAAAAACTCATAAATCTTTAGAAATATTTCCGGTTATTTCTGAATAAAGTTGCTTTAAGAATTCCAATGAATTATAGTTGTATTAGGAAATACTATGGATATAGATAAAGAGGGTACCTATGAACCGAGATGAACTGACCGATCTTTTGGAGAAAGTTCGAAAAGCGGATGTAACGGTAGATGATGCCGTGGAACAATTGAAGACCTTGCCTTACAAGGATCTACAATACGCTAAGGTGGATTACCACCGGGAGTTGAGAAGTGGCTTTCCTGAGGTGATTTACAGTCCGGGAAAAACAATCCAACAAATTCTGGGCATTGTATCGGATATGATGGAGAGAACCACAGGTAATATTCTGATTTCCCGTGCGGAAGAAGACGTTGCCAAGGCTCTCAAAGAAAAGTACAGTCAAGCCATTTACCATCGCCAAGCCCGTATCATTGTGGTCAAACGCAAGCCCTACGAAACCTCAGAGGGTAAAATATTGGTAGTCTCCGCAGGGACGGCCGATATACCCATCGCTGAAGAAGCGGCCATCACCGCTGAGGTCATGGGCAATTCTGTCTTACGCCTATACGACGTGGGTGTTGCCGGTATCCATCGCTTGTTGAGCAATATAGATGTTATCTCTCAAGCAAAGGTTTTAATTGTGGTGGCAGGTATGGAAGGCGCATTGGCATCGGTGGTGGGGGGCATTACCGACAAACCGGTTATTGCGGTGCCGACTTCGGTGGGTTATGGTGCCAATTTTAGCGGCTTGTCTGCCTTGTTGGGTATGTTAACTTCCTGTGCCAATGGGATCGGCGTTGTCAATATAGACAATGGTTACGGGGCGGCGTGTTTGGCATCAAAAATCAACCAACTGTGAGGAACATTATGAAAATTTTATATTTTGATTGTTATTCCGGTATCAGCGGCGATATGGTTTTGGGGGCATTCATAGATGCCGGAGTACCGGCAGAGCACTTGATCTCTTCTTTAAATCAACTATCTGTAGACGGCTTTCATTTGGAGATTTCAAAAACCACCAAGGGTGGTATCAGTGGCACGTCTTGCCGGGTGGTGATAGACCGCCACGAACATGTACACCGTCACTATTCGGATATTGAAAAGATTATTGTCGATAGCCAATTGCCCGAGGAAGTTGCTCAAACAGCATTGAATATTTTTAAACGGGTAGCCAGAGCAGAGGCAAAAGTACACAATATATCCTTTAACCGTGTCCATTTTCATGAAGTGGGTGCCATCGATTCGATAGTGGATATCGTCGGTGCCGCTATTTGTTTTCATTATTTAAAACCTCAAAGGGTTTACTGCTCCGCCATCAATACAGGTAGCGGATTTGTTCAATGTGACCACGGCATTTTACCGGTTCCGGCTCCGGCAACGGCGGAAATATTAACAGAAGTAGAGATACCCATGTACGCCAAATTCATCGATGGCGAGTCGGCAACCCCCACCGGTGTGGCGATCTTAGCGGAACTGGCTACCTACACGGAAAATATCCCCCCGATAAAACTAAAAAAAATAGCCTATGGCTTTGGAGAGAAAGAATTTAAAATCTTAAATGCATTGCGCCTGCTCTTAGGTGATGCGGAAAATCAAATATACGGGGATACGATAACGGTATTGGAAACCAATATCGATGATATGACCGGAGAAAATGCCGGATATGTGATGGAAAAACTTTTCGAGCTACCGGTGCGAGATGCCTTTTACACATCCATTTATATGAAAAAAAATAGACCCGCCCTTCGGTTGACGGTGATCTGTGATGAAGAACAAATCGATAAGGTACAGGCTCTTTTGTTTAAAGAAACCTCCACCATCGGTATTCGCCGGACTGAAGCCGAACGTGCCATCATGGGCCGGGATTTCTATGCTTTAGAAACGCCCTATGGCGAGGTAAAGATCAAAAAATTAGTTTATGATGATATTTCAAAGGAACAGCCGGAGTACGAAGATATTCGAAAAATTGCTCAAAAAACCGGTAAAGGTTTTAATGAAGTGATGTCTTGCGTACAGGCTATGATCAACAAATAAAATTCTAATATCAGGCTTAATTTAAAAAACCGAAACCCATTGTCATGGCATGGAGTTTCGGTTTTTATTGATTTGGATGGAAGGTATTCTAAAAATCAGCCAACTGCCTTGCCAACAAGGCAATGGGTAAGCCGACCACATTAAAATAATCGCCATTGATCTTTTCTACCAATAAGGCGCCCTTTTCCTGAATGCCGTAGGCGCCGGCTTTATCCATGGGTTCGCCACTTTCTACATACGCTTCAATTTCTTCTCGGCTTAAGGGATAAAAGGTAACCTCTGTCATGTCATAAAAACATCGGTGTTTTCCCTTGTTGTCGGCAATACAAACACCGGTGTACACGCGATGTGTTTTGCCTTGTAAAGTGGTTAACATCTCCACGGCATCTGTTTCATCAACCGGTTTACCGAGTACGCGATCATCATAAACCACAATGGTGTCGGCACCGACGACCACAGTGGGCTGGTCCGTCTCAGGTATGCTGTCCATGGCTTTGCGATAGGCTAAAGTCTGGACGATGTCTTCCGGTTGTAAATGGGAAGGAAGGGTTTCGTCCGCATTGGACGGAACGCAACGAAAAGGCAGCCCTAAAAGCTCGATCAATGCCTGTCTTCTCGGAGAAGCAGAGGCTAAAATATAGGTTGTCATAGGATCTCCTTTGGTTTAAAAATAGAATGAGCCTCCGATCATTTCAGAAAAGCCTATCTAAAATCTATCACAGCTATGTTATAATGTAACCTTAAATACTTTATCATGGCAAAAAAATGAAAGCAACTGATAAAGTCGTGTCAATGAGATGGAGGTCAAGATGACAATACAGCAAAACGAAATGGATGCAACTTTATTTTGCGTTAATTGCGATAAAGAAACAACCCATCGGGTTCATTACCGGGATGGTCAAATTAACAAAATTACTTGCTCTGAATGTAAGATGGCCATTCAGCTCAACCAAAAGTACATCGAAGAGCATATCAAGGAAGATTTTATCTCCAGAGTTTTAAGCAAACCGGGTAGAATGACCCGGGAAATGGAGGCCGATTTATCAGCCTTTTTAAGATATTTACCCTATCGCATCGTCACCAAACCCTTTCGGGTTTATCAGGAATTCAACGAAGATAAGGAAGAGTAAAGGCTCACATGCAATGTTTACAAATGTCATCATGTAAAATGGAAACCGGTTTAGATGGTTGTACAATCCCCTAAAAGGGCGTGCTGCAACCGAAGAATGTATGGGAGCGCTATACAAGAATGAAAATATATGATTTAATAAATTTGTGTATCTCTATGCCCTTTCGTATCGGGCAAGGGTACGATGTCCACGCTTTGGTATCGGGAAGACCATTGGTATTAGGAGGTGTCACCTTGAACCACCCCATGGGGTTACAAGGCCACTCCGACGCCGATGTTTTGACCCATGCGATCATCGATGCTTTGTTGGGCGCTTGTGCTCTCGGCGATATCGGTAGCCATTTTCCCGACAGCGATCCCAGCTGCAAAGATGCAGATTCAGTGGCATTACTGAAGAAAGTGGGCGATTTGTTACAAGATAAAGGGTACGGTATTGGTAATATCGATGCCACGATCGTAGCACAAGCACCGAAATGTGCGCCCTATTTACCCGAAATGCGCAGGTGTTTGGCACAAGCTCTAAGAATGGAAGAAGATAACCTGAACCTGAAAGCAACCACCGAAGAAGGATTGGGTTTTACCGGAGAAGGCAAGGGTATCGCAGCGAAGGCTGTGGCCTTGGTGTATCGAGAGGAGTCGTCAAGATGATAGGAATCATAGCAGCCCTGGAAGGGGAAGTCTCAGCAATCAAAAAACAGATGACCGACAGCACACAGCAAAACCACGCAGGCTTGATCTTCAACAAAGGACTTTTACAAGGAGCGCCTGTGGTTGTGGTTCGGTGTGGGGTAGGTAAGGTCAATGCCGCCATGTGTACGCAAATTTTAGTGGACCTCTATCGGGTTGACGGCATCATCAACATCGGCGTTGCCGGCGGTGTCGCTGAAGATATTCGCATCGGCGATGTGGTCATCTCATCGGACTCCGTACAATACGATATGGATGCCACGGCTTTTGGACATCCTCGGGGAGAAATCCCAAATATGCAGAGAACCTTTTTTCCGGCAGATACAGAATTCATCGCATTAGCGGAAAAAACTGCACGGGAAATGGGTTTTGCCGTTCGCGTCGGTCGCATCATGACAGCGGATTTGGGTGTCAACTGTCCGGATCTTAAAAAAGAACTTTGCAATACTTTTGACGGTGTCTGCGTGGAGATGGAGGGGGCAGCGATTGCCCAAGTGGCTTATTTAAATCGGATACCCCATCTCATTGTCCGGGCTATTTCCGATAATGCCGATGGCGATCTCATGGAGGATTACAGCCAAAACTTTAAACGAGCCGTCACCAATGCCACCGCCATGGTGGTTCAAATGGTTTCGGTTATGGCACAAAACAACTGATATGAGACATCGCAATACTTGGGCCGTTGTCAATCTGCAAAATGCCCGTCAAAATTTTAGGGAGATCCGAAAAAAGGTGGGCACTCAAATAAAAATCATGGCCATTGTCAAAGCCAACGCCTATGGACACGGGTTTCCCATGGTGCAAGCTTTGGTGTCGGAGGGAGCGGATATATTAGGTGTTGCCTTTGTAGAGGAAGCCCTTGCTTTGAGGCGACAAGGTTTAAAGGATATTCCCTTATTCATTTTAGGGACCACCATGGTTTCGGAAATTGCCGAACTGGTGGACAACAACTTGACCCCGGGTGTCTATCAATACGAGTTTGCCAAAGCCCTCTCCGACTATCTGTCCAATTTAAAACAACAGCGGTCCACACCTTATGCCATTCACATTAAAATCGACACGGGGATGGGCCGTCTCGGCTATATGCCCCAAGAGGCCGTAGAAGAAATTTTAAAAATCGCCGCCTTGCCCCACATTGCCATTGAAGGGCTGTATACCCACTTGGCAACCGCAGACGAAGCAGATAAAACTTATACACAATTGCAAATTCAACGCTTTCAAAAGGTCGTTGAAGATTTAAAGGAAAAGGGGATCAACCCACCCTTGGTTCATATAGAAAACTCAGCGGGCATCATAGAATTCGCCAAAAATTTATATACAGCGGTGCGTCCGGGTATTGTGTTATACGGCTATTATCCGTCTCAGGAAGTCCATACAGAAAATTTGCCCATCTTGCCGGTACTGTCCTTGTACACAACCATCACCCATTTAAAGACCATTGCCCCCGGAGATTCTCTAGGTTACGGGCGCAGGTACATTGCCGAAAGTTCGCGTAAAATTGCGACGCTGCCCATCGGTTATTCCGACGGGCTGTCCAGAATCTTATCCGGTAAAGGCTATCAGGTTAAAATTGGAGATGAATTTGCACCGATTGTCGGCAATATTTGTATGGATCAATGCATGGTGGATGTCACTCACCTCGACAAAGTAGCCGTGGGCGATCGGGTTGAAATTTTTGGAGAAGATTACCCGGCAGATACCATGGCTCAAGCCTTGGGTACCATCGTCTACGAGGTGTTGTGCATGGTTTCTGCCAGAGTACCGAGACAATACATAGACGCGTAAGCGTTTGTGAATTAATAGATTTAGAAAAGGAGATGTTATGAAAGACTTAGAAAAAATCGCCAATAAAATACGTTGCGATATTGTGAAGATGGTGGCGAAGGCCGGGTCCGGCCATCCCGGCGGATCTTTATCATCCGTTGAAATTTTAACCATGCTTTACTTTGAAAAAATGAAGGTCGATCCGAAAAATCCGCAAATGCCGAACAGAGATCGTTTGGTGATGTCCAAGGGGCATGCCACACCGGTACTTTATTCAGTTTTAGCGGCCAAAGGCTTCTTCCCGGAGGAAGAATTGGATCATTTCAGACAATTGGGCTCTATATTACAAGGCCATCCGGACATGAGAAAAGTACCCGGGGTGGAAATGTCCACCGGCTCTTTAGGGCAGGGGATCTCCACCGCTGTGGGTATGGCTATTTCCGGGAAATTGGATCAATCCGATCATAGGGTTTACGCTATTTTAGGCGACGGTGAGTTGCAGGAAGGTCTGGTATGGGAGGCGGCTATGTCGGCGGCCCACTACAAATTGGATAACCTCATGGCCTTTGTAGACAACAACGACTTGCAAATAGACGGGGACATTCGAGATGTCATGTCTCCCTACCCCATCGTCGATAAGTTTAAAGCCTTCGGTTGGCATGTCATCTCGGTAGAGGATGGCAACTCCTTTGATTTATTGGAAAAAGCTTGGACAGAAGCCAAAGATGTTAAAGGTCAACCGACCGTCATCATTTGTAAAACCGTTAAAGGAAAGGGCGTTTCCTACATGGAAAACGTCTGTGGTTGGCACGGTGTGGCACCCAAACCGGAGGAATTGGAAATCGCTTTGAAAGAATTGGAGTTGGAGGACTGAGATGAAAAAATCGACAAGACAAGCCTATGGTGAGCATTTAAACGAGCTTTTCAAAAGCTATCCTAAAATGGTCGTGCTAGATGCCGATTTATCCGGCTCCACCAAGACCGCAGTATTTAAAAAAGAACACCCGGAGCGCCACTTTAACGTCGGTATTGCCGAAGCCAACTTGATGGGCGTCGCTGCGGGTTTAGCAGCCGGGGGTCAGATACCTTGGGCATCGACCTTTGCAATTTTTGGTACAGGCCGTGCATTTGAAATTGTACGCAACAGCATTTGCTATCCAAACTTGAACGTCAAATTGGCCTTAAGCCACGCCGGTATTTCCGCAGGTGAAGACGGCGGCTCCCACCAAAGTGTGGAGGACGTTTCCCTGATGCGTTCCGTCCCCAATATGACGGTATTGGTGCCGGCAGACGCAACAGAAACCTGCCGGATGATGGAAGCGGCCATGGAAATTGACGGCCCCGTCTACATCCGTTTAGGTAGAATGGATTTGGAAGTTCTCTTTGATGAGGATTACGAATTTACAGTAGGCGAAGGCGTCGAATTAAAAATAGGCCGGGATGTGACGATCATCGCTATGGGGTTAATGGTGGAGCAAGCCATGATAGCCGCGGAATATTTAAAGGGCGAAGGCATCTCTGCAGCGGTCATCAATATGGGGTCTATCAAACCCATCGATGCCGACCTCATCGTTGAAACAGCCGCTAAAACCGGGGCGATCGTCACAGCGGAAGAACATTCCATTATTGGCGGTTTAGGTTCTGCGGTCTGCGAAGTGGTGTCGGAACGTTTCCCGGTACCCGTGGTTCGCGTCGGATTACAAGACACCTTCGGCCAATCCGGTAAAGCGCAAGACCTACTGGAGCATTACGGCATGACTGCCGAAGCCATCGTCGCAGCAGCGAAGGAAGCAATAGACAAAAAAGTATAACCCTATCGGATTGCAATAACAGTCAAAACGTTGACCGGTGCAAACCCGGTCAAACCTTTTGTTATGACCAACATAGAAAGTGCCTCTCCCAGTGAGAAGCACTTTTTTTGTTTGTATGTAGGGCATGGCCAATCTATAAAATAAGAGAGCAATGCGCTTAAATTTTTAAGCTACCTGCCGATGGATATGGTATAAAATGAAACCATGCGGATAGGAGGTGTGACGATGTTCAAACTGCTGATCATAGCAGATGATTTTACCGGAGCCTTGGATACCGGTGTTCAATTTGCCAATTTGGGCGCTCAAACGATGGTCGCGACAAACCACACAATAGATGACCACTTGTTGGATGACCAGTTAGAAGTATTGGTTCTCAACACGGAAAGCAGGCACTTGCCCGCCGATGAAGCCTACACCTGCGTTAAAAAACATATCGCAGGAGCAAAGGCATGTGGTGTTTCATTGATTTACAAGAAAGTGGATTCCGCCTTGCGGGGCAATATCAGCCATGAGATCAAAGCTTTGTTGGATCTTATTCCCGATAGACAGATACCCTTTGTGCCGGCGCATCCACGCATCGGACGCATTGTAAAAAACGGCTGTTTGTATATAGACGGCGTGCCCGTGGCCCAATCGGTATTTGGACAAGACCCCTACGAGCCGGTTCAGGAAAGCAATATCCTCAAGAGACTCCAAGAGGAAAGCGGAATCAATGCTCAACTGGTACAAGGCCTTCATGTTGATGAAATGGGCCCCTCCCTCCTACTCTTTGATTGCGAGAGTTTGGAGGCTATGGGTGCCATTACAGACTATTTAGCTGACCGACAATGGCTATCGGTTACCGTCGGTTGTGCGGGTTTTGGAGAATTCTTAGCCCAAACCATGTTTGCACATCAAACACCGATCGAAGTAACCCTGACCAAGCCGCTCATCGTCATCTGCGGTTCCCTCAACCCCATTACAATCCAACAAGTTCTTTACGCTGAAAGCAAAGGCATCCAACGTGTTTCTCTGACACCTCGTCAACTTTTAGAACCCCATTATTGGGACAGCCAAGGGGTCCGGGAAGAGATCCACGGGTATCTTGCAGCCGCCAAGAACTGTGGCATGCTGATCTTTGAAACCTTTAACGATCAGGCGATGAGCTATTTATCGAAAATCACAGAAGTACAGGGCGGTTCCGATTTACGTTTTAAGATCGGCCAAGCTTTGGGAAACCTGTCCCGACAACTTTTGGAGCACCGGCCAGCAACGACATTGTTGATGACCGGGGGCGATACCCTGCATCAATCCATGAAGGTGTTGAATGTCACCCAAATCAAGCCCATTGTGGAAATCAGCCCGGGGGTTGTCTTCTCTGAATTGTCTTGGCAAGGCCAAACAATCAATATGATCTCAAAATCCGGAGGCTTTGGAAACAAAGAAATTTTCGTTGATTTAAAAGAGCGAATTGAAAAGGAGAGTGCCGACAAAGGTCCATAAACTGTCGTGAATAGGACGTGTTCGCAAAGCGTTTTTAAAGTTTTAGTGAGGAGACTATTATGAAAAAAAGAATTGGGATCACCATGGGCGATCCTGCAGGCATCGGGCCGGAAATAGCGCTTAAAGTGTTCAACGATCCGAAGTTGTACCGACGTTGCCAACCCCTTTTGGTAGGAGATCGTTCCGTACTGGATTTTTATTTAAACAAGCATCCGGAAATCGATTTGAAGGTTCACGTTATAGCAACCCCTGAAGCTGGCCGTTACCAATTCGGGTCTATTGATTTAATCGATCTATCCCTAGTGGATATGGAGACTTTTAAAGTGGGTGCGGTATCAGCCACCGGTGGCCATGCCGCCTTTGAATATGTCAACAAAGTGATCGATTTAGCCCTCGCAAAAGAAATCGATGCGACGGTAACCAATCCGTTAAACAAAGAAGCCATGAACCTTGCCGGTCATCAGTACGCCGGCCACACGGAAATATACGCCCGGCGCACCCACACCGATCAATATACCATGCTGTTGGCCGACGGCGATTTGCGCGTTGTCCACGTGTCCACCCATGTATCCTTGCGGGAAGCCTGCGATCGTGTAAAAAAAGACCGGGTTCTAGAGGTGATTCGCATTGCCCACACAGCTTGTCAAAACTTGGGGATTAAAAATCCGCGCATTGCCGTGGCAGGTTTAAACCCCCATAGCGGAGAAAACGGGTTGTTTGGTAGAGAAGAAATCGACGAAATTAATCCGGCGGTTGAAATGGCACAAGTGGCAGGCATCCAAGCCTTTGGCGCCTTGCCGCCGGACACGGTTTTCTCCAAAGCTAGGGGCGGCCTGTTTGATATTGTCGTCGCCATGTACCACGATCAAGGCCATATCCCTCTAAAACTCTTAGGCTTTGTGTACGATCGGAAAAAGAGCGCGTGGGCAGCCATCAAAGGGGTCAACATCACCTTAGGCTTGCCGATCATTCGCACGTCGGTGGATCATGGAACGGCCTTCGATCAGGCGGGGCAATGGACCGCAAGCGCAGACAGCTTAAACAATGCCATCGACTATGCCATTCGTTTGGCGGAAAACACTTAACATTGGGCGACGGATGGCCCGACGTCTCAAATTTGAAGTCGAAACAAAATCAGGTTATCCTTGCTTTTGTTTCGACTTAACTTTCAATGCGACGGTACGGTATTGATTTTTAAACGCGGTGGCTTCTATAAATAATGGGCTCTGAGTTCTTCCGGTGTGAGGGGAGAGAGCAGTCCCGGTGCCACATCGAAAACGGTGTAGGCGCCGATTTCATTTTTTTGATTCAAGCGGTAGCATGCCCGAGCGTAGGCAACCGTTATCGCAGCGGTAAACTCCGAGTTTTTGCCCAGATCCAAGGAAAACCGCATGAGTTGGTGATTGGAAGCATCCGGTGTGCCGGTAGTGCCCGATGCGATGACCTGTCCACCGTGGGGCATACCTTTGTGTTCCGCCTCAAAGGTGGCGTCATCGATAAAATGCACAATGGTACGGTACCCTTTAAAATAGTTGGGCATGGATACAATGGCTTTCTCGACGGTATCGGCATCGGCAACATCCTGTAGGACGACGTAACATTCCCGCGTGTGTCGGGCATAGGTGTCCTCGCCGATATCCTCGCCTTTTTCAATCTGAGCGATCAACTCTGCATTGGGTATGGTGTATTGTACCGCCTTGGCAACACCGGGTATCCGTCTCAAGGCATCGCTATGGCCTTGGCTGACACCTTTTCCCCAAAAGGTGTAGAGCTTACCATCGGTTAAAATACTCTGTGCCAAGATGCGGTTCAGAGAAAATAAACCGGGATCCCAACCGGTGGATATAATGGCGGTGTGGCCTGTATCTTGGGCAGAAAGCTTAACCTTGGTAAAATATTCCGGTATACGGGCGTGGGTATCAAAGGCATCCACGGTGTTGGCATAGCGAGAAATTTCCGGACCTTGCTCGATGAGGTCCGTAGCTGAGCCACCACAGAGAATAGCGACGTCGATGTGTTCGGCATCCTTTTGCAAATCCGACAGAGCTCGTACTGCAGCACCATAGGTCTGTACGCTTTCTGCCGGTCGACGGGAATAAACCGCAAAGACTTCCATATCTGTTTGCTGGGCGACAGACAATTCCACCCCTTTGCCGAGGTTGCCATAGCCGACGATGGCGATTTGTATTTTTTTCATAGTAGTCTCCTCACTTAAGCTCATGTATAGTTTTAACTAGCTGTATTATACTATCAGAGAGAAATGACTTCAAATTGTTTCTAAAAATGCGTTGGATGAATGGTGCTAAACTGACCTTTGTGGTTTTGGAAAGGGTGCTTGAGTCTTGAAACATCAACCGGGTCTTGCTGCCTTTGATTGATCCTCAACGGTTAGAAAAATGTATTGGAAACTTGTTTTAGAATGTTAAAAATAAGTAGAAAGAGGTCTGAGATGAAGATAGTCATTGCCATGGACTCTTTAAAAGGGAGTCTGACATCAATGGAAGCGGGTCAAGCGGCAGCTCGTGGTCTTTTAGCAGTGGATCCGAAAACAGAGGTCATCGTGAAGCCCTTGGCGGATGGTGGGGAAGGCACTTCCCATGCCCTTATTGAAGGGATGAAGGGAGAAACAATTGAATTGCAGGTGACAGGCCCCATGGGCAAACACGTCAAAACCACCTATGGTTACATTGGGGATACCCAAACAGCATTGATTGAAATGGCCTCTGCAGCAGGTTTGACCTTAGTCGAAGAATCGAACAAAAATCCGGCACGGGCTACGACAAGAGGGGTCGGCGAGATGATACTTGACGCTATGCAAAGGGGTGCTCGTCATTTTATCATCGGCTTGGGTGGCAGTGCCACCAACGACGGCGGCATCGGTATGTTAACAGCTTTGGGTTTTAGATTCTTAGATGAAAAAGGACGAGAAGTCGGGCAGGGGGCAGAGGCTTTAAGAAAAATAGAGACTATTCAAATAGATCAGAGAGATAAACGCTTATCCCAATGTGTCTTTCACATCGCCTGTGATGTGAACAACCCCCTTTGCGGTAAAAACGGTGCGACGTACGTATACGGCCCCCAAAAAGGCATCGAAGCAAACCGGCTAGAAGTTTACGATAGCGCCATGGCACACTACGCGTGGGTTACAGAAAGAACTATTGGAGAAGACTGGTCGAACATACCGGGAAGCGGTGCGGCAGGGGGTCTGGGTTTTGCCTTTGTAGCCTTTTTAAACGGGACATTGGTATCCGGTATCGATTTGGTTTTAGAAGCCATTGAACTGGAGTCGGACATAAAAGATTCGGATTTGGTCATAACCGGTGAGGGGCGCTTGGATCACCAAACGGCTATGGGCAAGGCCCCTATCGGTGTAGCCAAACTTGCAAAAAAATACGGGGTACCCACCGTCGCTTTTGCAGGAGTGGTGGGCGAGGGTGCACAAGCTTGTAATTTGGCCGGGATCGATGCCTACTTTCCAATTTTACGAGAGGTTACGCCTTTAGAGGAGGCTATGCAACCGGAAAGGGCACGAAAAAATTTAAGGGATACGGCGGAACAGGTTTTTCGATTGATTGACGTGCTTAGAAAACAATAACTATTAAAAATCTTTACTTAAATGATGCAGCAAAGATCTCCTTATATTAAATTAGAAATCGCAAAGAGTTTACCTATTAGTCATTTTATAGATCAGAACGCCTCCTACCATATAAACGATACATGGAAGAATGTCGAAAGGTTTTTCAACATCAATTATTTGGTATGCTCATATAGAGAAAAAAAGAACATGATATGTGGTAACCTTTAAAACAAGAAGTACGATGTAGTTGACCAGCTTAAATTGACAAATCATATTATCTAAAAAGAATTGGTGGAGTATAAAATTGTTTAATAAATTTATTTGGAATGAATACTGGAAAAATAATAGTGATCGATTTGAAAAAACCATCATGGACTTTATAGTTGATGGACAAACGAAAGAATTGTGCAATTTGCTGTGTGAATTGCACAGCAACTTTTGCATGGAAAATGGAATTAAAAAAGGTGTTAGAGATGATGTTGCCGACGCATTGAAAGCAATTGAAAACATTTCTATTGATAAAAACAATATGGAAATCTCTTTACAGGACGAAAAAGAAATTTGTAATTACCTATTAGAATTCTCGGATTTGGAGGGTACAGGTCAACATGATTTTGAACATTTGTTGTGTCATATATCCTATTACTCGCTCATCATTACAAGGTTTTCAGCAGGCGTTTTTTCTCCTTGGCTTTTTCTTTATCAGTACAATATTTTTGAAGAGATATGTCAAGAATTTAATATAAAAACACCTGAAATACCGAGTAAAAAAGATAAAAAGTCAAGGTGGCTTTACTATGCAAAAATAACGTATAGTCTGAACAATTTTAAAAAAGAGAATCAATTGACTATTCCTGAACTTTGGGCTTTTCTCTATGATTTTGCCCCAAAATATATTTTATCCGAAAAAACAACTGTACAAGAATTGCCTAAAGCCAAATCTTGTTATTTAGTTGGTGCAAATAAAAATAATAATGGCGACTTAGAATTTCTAGAAAAAGCAGCAGGTGATACCTCAATCACATCAAATTGGCAACTAAAAGACAAAGCGGAAATTGGAGATGTGGTATTAATTTATTTGTTGTATCCCATTTCCTCAATTGGCTTTTAAGGGTAGAGTTTTAAGCAAGCCTATTGCCGACCCGTTTTTTCATTTTTACCATAGTTCAACGATAGGGTATATCGAAAAAGTAGAACGTATTTCTCTGAAAGATCTAAAAAAGGATCCGGTTTTAAAGGATATGCCGATTGTTCGTAAAAATATGCAGGGGATTAACGGCACTCGTGTAGATGATTTTTATATTCATTGTTTTAGAAAAATATTGGGGGATACGGTACCCTCATACCAAAAAACAAAATTGAAGAAATTTAAGGTCACGGTAAAAAATGAAATAGATGTAGAAGAAAAAATGATAAATCCGTTACTTACCCGTTTAGGGATAAAAAAAGAAGACTATACCAGACAGTTTCAGGCTCGTATGGGAAGAAAAGACAAAATCATACCGGACTATGTCATCTATCCACGTAATAAAGGAATGCCAGGTTATGAAAGTTGTAAAATCGTGATAGAGGCTAAGTATCTTATTGCCACCGAAAATGATATGATTGCAGCAAAAGGTCAATTGATATCGTATGCGAGACGTTTGGGAGCCGAAACGGCACTATTGATTTCATGTCAAGAGATATATGTCTTTCAGATGAGCAGCAAATTTAAAAAAGCATTTTATTTTACATGGATGGACCTTGAAGATACTGAGAAAATTGAAACTCTGAAAAAAATGTTGTCTATAAAATAAAAAAAGTATGACGGGATCCTTTCTTTGACCATTAAATGTGCAGACAACTTTTTTTGATGACTAATGATAGAAGCGAGACTTAAACCGTCATCAAATTATAACCATCATCATGCCGCAGTAACCTTTGCGGCTTGATGATGGTTATGTTTTTAGCCCTAGCTTTTAGAGATTTGCAGGTTGTCTTTACGCAAGGATACGCCCCGTCACCCTTAGGTACATAAAAACATGCTTGATGAGTCGACGCAGGTTTTTTCCGGATTCAAGCTCCGTGACGATGAAGATCTAAATGGTAAGGGACATTAAATGCGATGCACGATAGGTTCCATTGCGGAAGTAAAAAGCATGCTCATTTGTTCCGAAAATTTTAAAACCGAATTGCTCATAGAGTGCCAAGGCGCGGTGGTTGTCTGCCAAGACCTCCAATTCGATTTGTCGATAACCCGCTTCTTGGGCTGATTCCAAAATAGCTTTTGTGAGCAAGGTGCCGATGCCGCGACCCCAATCGTCTTGAAGGACGGACATTCCGAAAGAGGCTCTGTGACGGCATTTATCGCATTCGGCAACCGGTGTCAACCCTGCGTTGCCGACGATTTGACCATTGAGGACGGCTGCAATCATCACGGCGTTAGGCTTTGAAGCCATCTCCTGTAAGAACCGGCGTTCCTCTTCAACACGGATTTGGATTTCATCGGGGTAGCGCATCAAATGGTCGGTTTCTCCCGAGGTGATCTTTAAAAAATTTAGAAGGGCTAGTGCATCCTCCGCTGTTGGGTTTCTGAGTGTACACGGGGTGCCATCCCTTAAAAAGACTTGATTATAATAGTGCATTGTAACGATTTCCTTTTATGACTTCGAAAGATAGCAATCGCAGTTTGAATCCGAATGTGGTGGTTGACAGCAAGGAAGGGTTGCTTTTAGATTGTCATCGAATCCGGTTGGTGCGAATTCAACCTTTTTAATTGAATTCCGTCAGTTTCTTAAAGCCTTGCGTTTGGGCCGTGCTTCCGTCTTTAAAAACCCAAAAAACCTGAACATCTTTTTGTTTTTCCGCAAAGAGTCGCCCTTCTTCGTAGGGCATACAGAACAACGCCGTCGACAAGGCATCGGCCATACCGGAATGCTCTGTGATCACGGATACCGAGTTGTAATAAGACGCGGGCATTAAGGTTTTGGGATCGATGACGTGATTGTAATTGTTACCGGCAACGGTGTAATACCGTTGGTAATTGCCGGAAGTTACCAGGGATGTATCCACGGCTCTGATTTCAGCAAGCGTGTTATCCTGATCCTCCAAGGAAGGGTTTTGAATACCGACAATCCACGGTTTGCCGTTGGGCTTTGCACCCAAAACACGCACATTCCCCCCAAGGGACAACAACAAGGAACGCGTGCCCGATTCTTTGGCATTTTGGACAACCATTTCCGCTGCATAACCCTTGGCTATGGCACCCACGTCTAAACGTATTTCCGGATCTTCTAAAAAGACGGTGCTGTTTTCATTATCGATGACGACGCTGTCGATGTCGGTGTGGTGAGAGGCAGCTTTTAGCTCTTCCATGGGAGGCAATTGGGCATCGGCAGGGTTTGCTAACCCCTCCTCCCGATAACGGTGCCAAATGGAAAGAACGGAGCCCATGGCGACATTGGTTTTTCCGTTGGTTGTAGCGTAAATTTTCTTTGAATATTCTAATAAATCAATGATTTTCTGATCCACAACCACCGGCTGGACACCGGCATGGTCATTGACGGTTTTTAAATTGTTAAGCCCCGGGTAATCGTTGTAAATATCGTAAAGCGCGTGGTAATTTTTCAAATCTTCTAGGATCACTTTGCTTTCTTTATCGAAGGAGGCTTTATTCTCAGCGTATAGGGTTATTTGAGTGAGGGAGTCGAAGACATCCATGGAGGTGGTTTCAAAGCGTTGCAAGTCCCCGGTAGGGGTCGGGTTGTGCTGCGCTTGGTCGGTAAGGGTCTTTGTGCGGTAAAGACCAAGGGAGATGATCGTCAACAAAAAAACTACGATGACGACTCTTAAAAATTTCCGATGCATCATATCAACGATCATCCTCTCTATGAATGTGTTTGAAGGCCGGTATTAAAAAACGTAAGGACGTGGCGGTGACAACCCCGGCCGCGATGCCGAATAAAATGAGTATAGGTAATAAAGTCCACATGGCGACACCGTAAAAGAGTAAAACCATTAAAAATTGTCCTAAATTGTGAAAAACGGCACCGATGATGGAAATGCTCAAATAGGTTGATTGGTTTTTAAAAATAAAAAGGATCAGCATCATGGCGAAAAGGGCGAACAAACCGCCGAATGTTGAAAAAGCCCATGCCATGGCGCCGCGGGTGCCCAAGGCAAAGAGCCCCTTTAACAATGCGATGGCCAAAGCCGGCTTGCTGCCTAAAAATATCAACGTGTACATCACGACGATGTTGGAAAGTCCAAATTTTAAGCCCGGTATCGTGGGCAGTATGGGTGGTAAGCTATTTTCTACAAGGGCTAAGACCATAGCCATGGCAAACAGCAGGGCCAGTAAGACCAAGTGCTGTGTTTTATTTTTCGGTTTGAGTGGCTTCATAAGCGATTCTCCTCCGGTTTTCAGTGTACAATGATATCGGGATGATCATCCTTGTGTTGGAATTTTCTGGGAACTATCTTGATCAACAGATTGTTGGGTAAGCAGGCTGCAGTTTCTCCAATCTTTGAAAGCTTGCCCGTCTGTACACAAATTTGATCCGGGCAATCGGAGACGAGAAACTGAATGCTGCCCTCAGCATTTAACCGAAAGGTGACGTTGTCGATACCTTCTAAGTGAAAGACTTCTGTTTGTCCCTCGGTTAAGGCAACGGTTTTGACCAAACGGTTGCCTTCGTAAATTTCAGCCACCGGGGTTTTACCTGCACGTAACCATGGCAAGGTCCACCAAACACCTAAAGCGATGAACACCAGCAAAACAATCAGAATCAAATCGGATTTTTTAAAAAATGTCATCGTCGCGGTTTCTCTACGGTCATCATACACACAACTTACCTCAATTGACCCACGGGAGCCAGATAGACCACGAACTCGTCTTTGCCGTCTACTTGAATCAGCTCGTCCATATAGTCTTGATGGTAAGCCCCAATGGCACAGGTGCCACATCCGATGGCACCGGCGGCGAGGTACAAATTCTGACACAAATGACCGGCATCCATAGCGATTACTTTATGGGAAGCCTTAGCATAGCGCCATTCCATACGGTAGGGAATGGTGCTCCACACAAAGGTGAGAGGCGCCTTGCCTACAAAACTTTGCCCCAAGGTGGCAAGATTCAATGCCTTCTCTAAATTGTCCGGCGTGTAGATAAAAACCAGCGTGTGGGACAAGGGTAAATAGCGGTAGATGCCTTGGGGTAAGGACACCACATCCCGGATACACAGGTAGGTTTCAAAGCTATGGCGATTACCCGCAGAGGGCACATGGCGTAAAACGGCGTATGGCGCCCTTTCACGAACACCTTGGGTCGCCCAGAGTAAAAAAGACAACTCCTCCAGTGTCACGGATTGGCTGCTAAAAAGTCGAACGCTCTTGCGTTTGGCGATTAAGTCGATGAGATCTTTGGTCTCAAATTGAACTGCGGATTCCCAAGCGGGCAGCTGATATGTTTTTGCACCTCGAGGCACCGGTTTTTCGATTGGTGGTGGCGAGAACCCTTTATTTTGATCGGTTTGACTAAAGTCCGTTTCCATGCGAATACGGTCGGTTAAAAATGCTCTCAGTTCTTCTATTTTCATTTTAAAAACGCTCCTCTTTATAAATGGTCGTGGACTGTGTATGGGATAGCTTATTTTCATTTTTTAACAAAGTAATATCAAAGGAATACAAGCGGAGGATCCGAAACAGGTTTTTAGTCGAAGCATCCAAGAATCTTAGTATTTCATTTACTCTAACATATTTGCAACGCATAAAAAACAATTTTAAAGTTTTTGTGTATAATAGAATCAAATAACAAGTGTAAATGAGGAATAATAGAATATGAATATTTTAGTAACCGGCGGCGCCGGCTATATAGGATCCCATACGTGCATCGCTTTATTGGAAGCGGGACACCAAGTTGTCATCGCCGACGATTTTAGCAATAGCGATGAAAAGGCCTTGGAGGCCATTGGCACCATCACCGGCAAAGATTTTAAATTCTACCAAGTCAACGTCGCCCGCTTTCATCGACTGGAGAAAGCCTTTACCGAACAAAAAATAGACGGCGTCATTCATTTTGCAGGTTTTAAAGCTGTAGGCGAGTCCGTGGAAAACCCCTTGGATTATTACGCCAACAATTTAAAATCCACCATAACCCTTTTAAAACTGTGTAGAAAATACAAGGTTCAACAATTTGTTTTCAGTTCATCCGCCACGGTATACGGTGACGGCGAGGTGCCCTTTGTGGAGACCCAAAACTTAAAGCCGGCTACCAATCCCTACGGAGAAACCAAGGTGATGAACGAAAAAATATTAAAGGATTACGCCAAAGCCAATCCGGAATTTGCCGTGATTTTATTGCGTTATTTTAATCCCGTCGGAGCTCACCCCAGCGGTTTAATCGGCGAGCACCCTCGGGGTATTCCCAATAACTTAATGCCTTATATCACGCAAGTAGCCAAGGGACTTCGCGATCAGCTTTACGTATTTGGCGACGATTACGACACCGTCGACGGCACCGGTGTCCGCGACTACATCCATGTGATGGATTTGGCAGAGGGCCACGTGCAGGCGATGGAACACCTTCAAAAAGGGTGGGATGTTGTAAATCTCGGCACCGGAAAAGGCACTTCGGTTTTGGAATTGGTTCGTGCCTTTGAAAAAGTCAACGAGATCGAGGTCCCCTATTCGATCGCTCCCCGCAGAGAGGGGGATATAGCCCTTTGTTACGCCGATACCCAAAAGGCTCAAAGAGTTTTAGGGTGGCGAGCCAAAAGAAATGTAGAAGATATGTGCCGAGATGCTTGGCAATTTGAAAAAAATAATCGTCACGAAGGCCAATAGAGATCTTTTCAATCCCAAGGCTTTTGTTTGATCCTTGGGGCGATTGTGTTTTGTTTTGTGACGAAGTCTTGAGTTGCTATAGAATGCGCTTCAGATAGAATTGGGATAGAGAGAGAACAATTTAATAAATAAGAAGAGACTTTTATGAGAGTGAAAAACATTTCAAGCGAGGATCTCAATCTTTTCACTAGATGGTGAAGGCAGAAGATGCTAGTTTGATACAGACTTATGGGTGAAGATAGCAAAGTGAAGGGGTAAAACCGAAATTTAAAAATAGTAGGGATATCATATAATGTTCTTGCTAAAATGGGCAAAAAGAATATATATCTATGAAAAAATTTGAAAGGATAGGTATGTCAATGGATTTATGCCCAATCCGGTCATCGTATTAGAAAAGATGAGGAAAGGCAAAGAAATAAAAAAATCAAATTTGGACAAATTGTTACAAAAGAGGTAGCGAGAACGTTATCTCTTTTTCTTTACTCAAAATAAAAAAAGCTATCAAAAATCCCTAAATTAAGCCCTTATAATTCATGAATCTAATCATTGATGTGTAGGATTTCACCGTATATAGTTTTAATGTATTTATGAACAAAAATTCAAAGTTGATACCGATAATTACTCTTGACAGCATAGTTAGAAGATGCTAACATTGTGATAAATTCGACAGGGTTGTCGAATAGTAAAATGTGGGTGTGTTATTTTGATCGAAAAAAAAGCGAATAGGGAAATTAGAAAAAAAGAGATATTGGATGCAGCAAAAAAAGTTTTTCTGCGCAAAGGCT
The DNA here is from genome assembly GCA_012522805.1 of Eubacteriaceae bacterium. Taxonomy (GTDB): domain Bacteria; phylum Bacillota; class Clostridia; order Eubacteriales; family Eubacteriaceae; genus JAAYJS01. Next base: position 36,540 of record JAAYJS010000035.1, read on the forward strand.
TTGATACAACAACCATGGAAGATATTATCGTCGAAACCTCACTTTCCAGAGGAGGTTTTTATTATTATTACAAAAACACAGAGGATATTCTACTCGATTTGATGAGGGAAGGAAATGTCTATCGGATGACCAAAATGAATGAATTTATGGCAACTTACGATGGCCAACTTGATCATCAGTCTTTAGCAGAAATGTTGGTTGATAAAATGTTGGATAACAATGAATTCATGAGTCTTTATGTGATATATCTACAAGCTATGAAAAATAATGAGAAGTTGAAAAAACTGTACTCTGTTTTAGTAGATGAAACACTGTACTCTGAATATGGTGGAGATATTAACGGCACAAAACTTGGTGATTTTGAATATTGTACGACAGATCTTTTTATCTATTTGATGAATACGGTTATTTTGGGATGTGAAATTCTTGACGCAAGAGAGACCTATTTAAAAAACAGAGGTTTCTTTGTAGATGTCGTAAAATTTTACTTTAAGTATTATGAAAAAGGAAAGGTCAAGTAATTTTTTTTCACACATAAGTTATGCGATTCTAACTAAAAGGGATTAACAGGAGTGTGTATGGCATATGAAAAACAAAGAATCAGTTTTTTCAATTATAAAAAAATATGGAATGTCTAAGAGTCAATATCTTTTGCCTTGCTCAATTTTACAAGTTGTAACGGCTCTCACTTCATTAGTGCCATACTATTGCATTTGGCAAATAATTAATTCCATATTTCATTCCTATCCGGTATTTAATTCCGTATTCGTGAGAGATTATCTTATGTGGGCAGTGATATCCCAAATATTTGCTACTTTTTGTGCTTTTTTAGCATCTATTTTGGCACATCTCATGGCATTTGAAGTAGAAAACGGTATTAGAGAGATGAGCTTTTCATATCTTTTAGATCTTCCTCTAGGCTATTTTCAATCTCATGAATCTGGAAGACTTAGAAAGATTATTGACGATAACGCCGGACTCACTCATACGTTTATAGCCCATCAACTTCCCGATATGATCCCCGGAGTTTTAGTGCCGCTAATTGTTTTAATTTCTATGTTTGCGATTGATTTCAGATTTGGTCTGGTTTTAATACTTTGTCTCATTTTAGCGCTGGTAGCATTAAAATCATCATTCAGTTTCACCAACAGCGCAAGAATGCAAGAGTACCAACATGCTTTAGAAAATATCAATACCGAAGGTGTGGAATACTTTAGAGGAATACCTGTTGTTAAAGTGTTTCAGCAATCCGTCTTGAGCTTTAATAGATTCCACAAAGCAATCAAGGATTATGAAAAATACTGTTTGGACTATACGATCAACTTTAGAAACTCTTACATTCTTATGAATATAGCATTGTATTTACCATATATGCTCGTAGGCGTTGTCTGCATTCTCTTGCTCCCTTCTTCCGCTGAGCCTCTTCTCCTCATATCGAATGCAATATTCTATACACTGATCACTATCGTTTTCAATATGAGTCTGATGAGACTTTTAAAATTAGCGACCGGTATGGACAGTTTTAATATTGCTGTCGAGAAAATCAACGATATATTGGCGATTAAACCTTTGGAAGCAAAGGAAATCTCTGATGGAAAGCGTGAGATACCATCTGATCAATCCTCCATATTTGTGGACAACATCAGTTTTTCTTACGATGGTAAAAGACAAGTGCTGAAAAATCTATCCTATACTTTCGAAAAAGGGAGATCCTATGCTTTAGTTGGAAAAAGCGGATCAGGTAAGTCTACATTAGTCAATTTGATCGGTAGATTTTTTGATGTGGACAGCGGAAATATTTATATAGATGGACAAAACCTTAAAACTATGTCTGAAGAAGATATTTTTGACAAAGTCAGCATCGTATTTCAAAAGCAACGACTGATAAAAGACTCTATATTTGAAAATGTGAGAATGTATGAACGAAGTAAGAGTGAAGAAGATGTAAAGACAGCTCTACAAAATGCGAACGCCATGGAAATCGTGGACGCTTCGAATGAAGGACTTTATACGACCTATGGCTCTAAAGGCACACACTTTTCCGGTGGTGAAGTTCAAAGGATATCCCTTGCAAGAGCCTTCTTAAAAGATAGTCCGGTACTTCTTTTGGATGAAGCAATGGCATTTGTAGATGCCGATAATGAAACAGAAATACTGGAGGCTATTAATAAACTTAAAAAAAACAGAACGACAATTATGATTCTTCACAGGCTGAATTCTGCTGAGTCTTTTGATGAAATTATTATGATGAACGATGGAGAGATCGTCGGAACCGGATCTCACGAAAATTTAATTGAAACTTGCGAGGAATACAGAAAGCTCTATGAAGAATATCAAAAAACCGTGAACTGGAGGGTGAAAAATGCTTAGTTTATTGCAAGAGAAATTTTTATTATCAGAGCAAGGAGCCAAGAACATATTAAAAGCGACATTTCTATCTGCCCTCCTCAACATTACAAGAATTCTTCCATACGGAATGGTTTATCTGTTCATCGTAGAATCGATAGAGATTTATCTTTTAAAAACTTCAACAAGCTATACGCTTGAACATTATTTTATTGCGACATGTCTAATATGTATTTTGCAATATACAGCCCATCGATTTCAATATAATTTAGCCTTTTACAACACCTATAGAGAATCTACGAAAATCAGGGTAGATACTGCAGAAAGAATCAGAAAATTACCACTATCTTTTTTTGAGAAGAAAGATATTTCCGACTTAACGGCGACTATTCTCGGAGATGTGACGATTATAGAACAAGCATATTCTCACTCTATTCCTCAATTTTTCGGCTCATTTATTTCCGTGAGTCTTATCTTTATCGGATATCTTTTATTCAGTCCTAAACTTGCACTTGCAATGTATTGGCCGGTCCTTGTCGTTGCGATTCTAATTATATTTGTGAAAAACAAATTATCTCAAAACGAATGGGAGCACTCCAATCAAAAGAGGGTGGTCGCTGATAAAATTCAAGAAGGTCTGGATAATATTCTCGATATCAAAGCATATAAAATAAAAGATGAAATAAGAGAAGATTTAAGAGAAGAACTGAATAAAGAGTTCAAGGCACACACAAAGAGCGAAGCCGGTATGGGAGCAGTTATGGCACCTTTAAACGGCATTCTCACTCTTGGCAGCTTGACTTCGACATATTTCCTTGTTCAAGCATACGAGCAGGGAACGATGGAACTGAAAATCTTTCTTCCACTTATCATTATAGCCTTTGTCATTTACGAACCAATTAGAGCTGTACTGCCTTCCGTAATGCAACTGATTATGATGGAAGTGCCTGTTACAAGGATGAAAGAAATAATCTCCATGCCTACTATGGAGGGAGAAGAACAAAGAATTGATCAATTTGATATCAACTTTGAAAATGTCAGTTTCGCTTACGAAGATGGGAACCCTATATTGAAAGACATTAATTTGACGATCAAACAAGGAGAAGTTACAGCTTTTGTCGGACCGTCAGGATCAGGCAAGTCAAGTTTAACCAAACTTGCTATAAGATTTTGGGATCCTCAGTATGGAAAAGTAACTTTAGGTGGTTATGATATTTCAAAAACTGAGCCGGAGCATTTGTACAAGCATTATTCAATGGTTTTTCAAAATGTGGTTTTATTTAATAACACGATTATGGAAAATGTCAGGATAGGGAATCCAAATGCTACCGATCAGGAAGTGATAGATGCTTGTAAGACTGCTATGGCTCACGACTTTATAAGCTTATTACCGGAAGGATATCAAACGATGATAGGCGAAGATGGTCAATTACTATCAGGAGGGGAAAGACAAAGGATATCCATAGCGAGAGCGATACTTAAAAATGCTCCGATTATAATATTGGACGAAGCATCTGCAAGCATGGACGCTGAAAATGAAGCGCGTTTTCAAGAAGCGTTATCAAACTTAATTAAAGACAAGACGGTTATCACCATAGCCCACAGACTTAGAATTGTAGCCGATGCCGATAAAATAGTAGTTTTGGACAAGGGACGAATTGTAGAAGAAGGCAAGTTTTCAGACTTAATGGAAAGCGAAGGTCTGTTCCACAGACTTTGGGTTAAGCAGAACAAGAGAGGTGTTGTAGATATGTGAGAAGAGTTTAGACGGACTTACTGTTAGAAAGAGATGTGAATTATAAATTATGAGGTTTTCATATTGGAAAAGAATAAAAAGTTATACGGAAAAGATTTGATCACAATAGGTATTTACACAGCAATCTATTTTGTAATCAATTTTGCTTTTATGCTGGCTGGAATGATTCCTGTTATGTGGATTCTGATGCCCGCCTTAATTGCTTTGTTTACAGGAATACCCTACTTGATGATATGCTTAAAAGTTCAAAAAACCGGTGCAATCTTCATTATGGGGGCAATTACGGTATTGATATATTATGCAACAGGACAGTTCACAACGGTTATTCTTGTGACATTTGCAATAGGTTGTATATTGGCGGAAATTACCAGAAAAGTCTTGGGATATGGGAGTTTTAAAGGAAACACCTTATCTTTTGCTTTCTTTTCGTTTGGAATGCTCGGTTCGCCGCTGCCTATATGGTTATTTAAGGAATCATTCTTTAAACATATTGCAGAAGTTGGAATGCCGCCGGAATATATAAATACTTTAAATCAATTTACGTCACCTTATGTTTTAGCCAGTGTTATTATTTTAATACCGATTTGTTCGATTTTAGGAGCTTTCTTTGCTAAAAAGATATTGAAAAAACGATTTTCAAAGGCAGGAATCCTATAAATGTGTGAAAGTAAATTTAAATTAGATGCAAGAGCAGGATTATTTCTGCTCTTCGTCTTAAATTTTGCTGTTTTCAGTGTATCATCAGTCGTAGCATTAGGACTACTCTTGCTCTGGAGTGCTATTTACGGAATTTACAAAAAATATTACACAGCAACGATTAAATTTGCATTGGTATACATAGCATCAGTTTTAGCGAATTTTTTTATTTTACCTAAGTGTCCCGGCGTCATTGCCATATCTTTTGCAGTTTTATTGATTTATGCCTTGAAGATACTACCTATTGCATTGTTTGGATATGTGTTTGCTAAAACAACGACATTGCAAGAACTGACAGCTTCTTTGAGAAAAATACACTTTCCTGAAAGTATCATTACCGGCTTGTCAATTACACTTAGATATTTCCCGGCACTAAAGGAAGATTACTATCAAACTCGAGATGCCATGAAACTCAAAAACATGAGTTTCATTGAAAAAATGAGCGGCCTTGTGATCACTACAATAACGCGTGCGTCCATGAACATAGAAGATTTATCTTTAGCCGCCACAGTTAGAGGAATTGACAATCCTATCAAAAAAAGCTCTATGACCACTGTACATATAAAAAAGGGTGATATTTTTGTGTGTTTAGTATCTGTGCTTTACTATTTTTTGATCTGCAAAGAATTTTAAAGGATGAACGCCATGATTGAACTGAAAAATATTTCTTATTCTTACCATAAAGAAAAGGAAATCATCAAGGATTTAAATATCAATATAAGAGCCGGAGAGTGTATCTTATTTTGTGGCAAAAGCGGCTGTGGTAAAACAACTATCGGCAGGATTATCAATAATCTCATTCCTCAGTTTTATGAAAACGGCTATATGTCGGGCGATGTATGGATAGACAACCAAAACACAAAGAACATTGAAATGTATGAACTTTCAAAATGGATGGGAACAGTTTTTCAAAATCCGAAGACCCAATTTTTTCATACAAATTCAAATGCAGAGATAGTATTTGGGTTGGAAAATAGCGGCATGGAACCGGAAACCATTCGGAACAGATATGATGAAGCGATAAAAGAATTGAATATTGAAAAACTCACAGACAGAAATATGTTTTCAATGTCAGGGGGTGAAAAGCAAATTATAGCTTTTGCTTCCGTTTATGCAATGAATCCGAAGATTTACATTTTAGACGAGCCGACAGCGAATATAGATAAAAAAGCGATTCTTAAAATCGAAGAGATAATAAAAAAACTTAAAAAAATGGGACATACCGTCATCATATTTGAACATCGATTGTATTTTTTAAGAGATGTAGTAGACAGGGTTTTTTATGTAGAAAAAGGTGTTGTCGATAAAGAGTTTTCAACGGATGCTTTCTTCAACTTAGATGACAAAATCAGAATGAATATGGGACTAAGATCATTAAAAATTCCAAGTTTGAAAAAGTTTGATCATGGGTATCGAAACAACCGTCTTTTAGAAATTCGAAATTTATCTTGTCAATATGGCAACAAAACAATTTTTAAGAATTTGAACTTGTCAGTAAATGCCGGAGATATAGTCGGGATTGTAGGCGACAACGGCGTAGGGAAAACAACTTTAGTAAGATGTATTGCAGGTCTTCATACAGAGTCAAAAGGAACGATCCAATTAGATCATGAAACTCTGAACAGAAAGAAGCGACAAAATATTTCATCTATGGTGATGCAGGATGTCAATTATCAACTTTTCAAAGACAGTGCATTAGAAGAATGTTGTTTGGGAAACAACTGTACACAAAAAGAAAGCGATGTTGTATTAAGGAAATTGGACTTGAATGATTTTAAAGAATTGCATCCGATGGTACTGTCTGGAGGACAAAAACAAAGGCTGGTTATTGCGAATGCTGTCCTATCGGATAAGAAAATTTTGATTTTTGATGAGCCAACATCCGGCTTGGATTATTTTGGAATGATAGCCGTATCCAAACAGTTAAAGAAACTGAGTGAAAAAGGTCATTATATTTTTCTTGTTTCACATGATGTGGAGTTTATCAATGAGGTTTGTACAAAAATTTACGAGCTGAAAAATGAACCCAATTAAGAAGATTTGTTTTAAAAACAAGAGGGCTAAAGAGCGTTCCTTATTATCTATGAACAAAATGATACGAGCAGTAACAGCTGTAAAGCTTACTGTTTTTTAAATATAAAGGGAGCATATAAAAATAGGAGAGCGGCTGAACTTTTCGGTCGTCGGTGTACGTGACCGTTTAACTAAAACGAGAGAAACAAGGTTAATTCGATATAAGAGATCAAGGAAATGAGGTCAATGGACCGCCTCTTGTGGCAGTAGTTGTAAAATAGTAATTGCCGAAATAGATGGCAATAAAGGCGAATGATGACATTAAGAATTAGAATTTATAGAGGAGCAAGAACATGAACATTCATGAATATGGCAAAGAACATAAAAAAGTCATCGTGCTCATCCATCCGTCACTGGTTATGTGGGATTATTTTGAGCATGTTATTCCGCTGCTAGAAAACGATTGTCATATCATTGTTCCGGCTTTACCGGGCTATGATCAAGAGAAACCCTGTGATGACTTCACAAGTGTAGAAAAAATTGCAGAGGAACTGATAGGGGTGTTCATTAAAAATAAAATTGACGCTATCGATGTTCTGTATGGGTGTTCCATGGGTGGGAGTATCGTTTTGAAAATGCTCAGCAGTCAAAAAATCTTGGTAAAAAATGCAATTTGCGATGGTGGGATTACACCGTACAACTTACCTTGGATTGTGACGCGGTTGATTGCAGTCAGGGATTTTTTGATGATTTGTATTGGGAAAATCGGTGGACTTAAACTTCTTGAGAAAGTATTTTCAACGGATGAATACAGTGAAGAGGACTTAAAATACATTTTCAATGTCCTAGACTTTGCGAGTTATCAAACCATCTGGCGAACTTTTGAATCATGCAATAATTATTCAATGCCAAGGAAAATGCCCGCGTATCAAGGAAAACTTGAGTACTGGTATGGGGAAAAAGAGGAAAAATACCGAGCGTGGGATATCAAATATGTGGAGAAGGCTTTTCCTCATACAGAGTTCATCAAATTAAAAAATAGAGGACATGCCAGCATGGCACCTTTGTATCCGCAAGAAATGGCAGAGCGGTTGATGGCCTTATCGGATAGCTGAATTCCAGTTTATCGGGAATAAAATAAAACTGAGTATAATGAAAAATAAAAACCTATCGATAATAAAGAAACACAAAATTTAAAGGTGGTTAGAGTTAAATCTAACCGCCTTTTTGTTTGCAAAAAAGTAGGAGGGAATGCGAAACAAGAGTAATTAAAACCTTTTAGAGATTGTAAAACAAGGTGTTCTATATGGCGTAGGGAGTGTTGAAAGCTATTAAAGGTTGTAGAAAACAATCAAAGATATAATTTTAGAAGTTGCTGAAGTATTTATGATAACAATCCTCAAGTTTCAGCTTATGCCAAGTTTGACGATGGGCGAGAACAATTTGACAGCATTGCTGATACAGACATCTTAAGCAAAGGATAAAAACGAAGACTATTTTGAAAAACCGGAAGGAAAGTTGAGATCATAGGCAGATGAAATGGTTATAGAAAACGTCCGGTGAATGATAAGTTTTTTGATTCCGGTTGGCATGGATATGGTAGTATAAATATGGACTTCATAAAAGAAACCAAAAATAGATTGGAAAGTGCGGAGATTTTTGAGTATAAAAAATGATATCCTTTGATGATGAGAAATTGAAGTGCCAACAGGTACTTTATCAAAGGAGAAATAATGGAGAATGGGTTATGATTTCTTAAAATAATCAAGGACTTTATTCATTATATGGATTTATAAAAATATATCCAATGCTTGACACATGGATGTATAGAAAATACAATGGGCTTGTACTGAAATGTTTTCAATAAAGGAAGAGAAATGGCAGCAAAATTCACACATTTACATGTTCACAGCGAATTTTCGTTGTTGGACGGATTCGGACAAATCGATCGCATCGTGGCGGAAACCAAAAAACTGGGGATGGACAGCATCGCCATTACCGACCATGGGGTGTTATTTGCTGCGGTTTCCTTTTATAAAGAGTGTTTAAAACAGGGTATTAAGCCGATTATCGGATCGGAAGTTTACGTGGCGCCCCGCTCCTTAACTCAAAAGGAAGGGGAATTGGATAAAAACCTCTACCACTTAATTTTATTGGCGGAAAACAATACCGGTTATAAAAATTTGTCAAAAATTGTTTCGGAAAGCTTTATTCACGGGTTCTATTACAAACCCCGTGTGGATTACGAATTGCTCCGCGCCCACAGCGAAGGCATTATTTGCCTTTCCGCCTGTATTGCCGGGGAAATCCCCCAATTGTTGTTACAAAATGAAAAGGAAAAGGCGGAGGAGAAATGTCACCTCTATCGGGATATTTTCGGTCCGGACAACTTTTTCTTGGAAATACAAGACCACAGGCTTCCCGAAGAAGTATTAGTAAATAAAGAGCTGATTCATTTAGCTCGAAAATTGGACATTCCCTTGGTGGCGACCAACGATGCCCATTATATACATCGCGACGACGCGGAAGCCCACGACATCTTACTTTGCATCCAAACCGGAACCACCGTCGAGGAAGAAAAGCGCATGCGTTTCCCCAACGACGAATTTTATATTAAATCTCCTGAGGAAATGGCGGCTTTGTTCATCGATGTGCCGGAAGCCATTACCAACAGCAGGGTGATTGCCCGGCGCTGTGAGGTCAGTTTCGACTTGGAAACCTCCCACTTGCCGGAATTTGAATTACCACCCGGAGTCAGCGATTCTCAAACCTATTTAAAAGCCTTATGCGAAGAAGGGTTGTCCAGACGTTACGGGAAACACCCGGGGGAAGAAGTCCTCTCCCGAATGGAGGAGGAACTCTCCACCATCCACAACATGGGTTTCGATAATTATTTTTTAATTGTCTGGGACTTTATCAAATACGCCAAGGACAGGGGCATTATGGTGGGGCCGGGCAGAGGATCCGCAGCGGGTTCTTTGGTTTCCTACTTATTGGACATCACAACCTTAGATCCTCTCAAATATCAATTGCTTTTTGAGCGATTTTTAAACCCCGAACGCATCACCTTACCGGATATAGATGTCGACTTTTGCTACGAGCGCAGACAGGAAGTCATCGATTATGTAACCGAAAAATACGGAGACGACCATGTGGCGCAGATCATCACCTTTGGAACCCTAGCGGCGCGGGCCGCAGTTCGAGATGTGGGGCGGGTCATGAATATGCCCTACAACGAAGTGGATAGGGTAGCCAAGGAAATACCCATGCATGCCGGCGTTGTGATGACGGTCGAAAAAGCAAAAAAAGAAAATCCGACGCTCCTTAGAATGGAGGAAGAAGATCGACAAATAGCCAAGTTACTGAAAAATGCCGAATCTTTACAAGGGCTCAGTCGTCATGCCTCCACCCATGCGGCGGGTGTGGTTATATCCGACAAACCCTTAACGGAATACGTACCCTTGTATCGCAATGGCGATATCATCACCACCCAATACCCCATGGGCTTGCTGGAAGACTTGGGTTTGATTAAAATGGACTTTCTGGGGTTGCGAACCTTAACCGTTATTCGCGATGCCGTGGAAAATATACGTTATAATCAACAAGAAATCATCGATATCGACGCGTTATCCTACGAAGATTACGAGGTGTACGACATGCTGTCTAAGGGCGATACCTTGGGGGTTTTCCAATTGGAAAGCAGCGGGATGATTGCCTTTATGAAGGAGTTGACACCTCAAAATTTCGAGGATATCGTCGCGGGTATTTCCCTGTATCGACCGGGACCCATGGACCAAATACCTCGATACTTGGCAAATAAAAATAACCCGGAGGCTATTCAATACGATCACCCTCTGTTGGAGCCGATCCTGGACGTCACCTATGGCTGTATGGTCTATCAAGAACAGGTCATGCAAATTTTTAGAAATTTGGCCGGCTTTTCTTTAGGGCGCTCGGATTTGGTACGCCGGGCTATGTCTAAAAAGAAAGAGGACGTCATGCTCAATGAAGGCAACGCCTTTATTTACGGCGAAGTCGACGAGCAGGGCAAAGTGATTACCCCCGGGGCTATCCGACGCGGTGTCCCGAAGGAAGTAGCGGAAAAAATCCTATCGGAGATGATGGATTTCGCCAAGTACGCTTTTAACAAATCCCATGCAGCCGCTTATGCGGTCATCGCTTTTCAAACAGCATGGCTGAAATGCCACTACCCTGTAGAGTTTATGGCAGCTTTGATGTCCTCGGTAATGGATGACGAAAAAAAGGTCTCCAAATACATCGACGATTGTCGCAAGATGCGCATTCCCGTGCAGCGTCCCAATATCAATAAAAGTTATTTTAAATTTACAGTTGACGGTCATCGCATTCTCTTCGGCTTGGGCGCGATCAAAGGACTGGGTAAAAACGCCATCGATGCCATCATAACCGCACGCAAGGAGGAAGGTCCCTTTAAAAGTTTTGGAGATTTTTGCAGACGTGTCGATCTGAAAGCGCTGAACAAGAAAAATGTAGAAGGCTTGATCAAATCCGGTGCCTTCGATTTTACGACCGTGCCCAGAGGGGATATGCTACTGGGTTACGACACCATCATGGACCGTGTCGTACAAGAAAAAAAGGACAAATTGGCGGGTCAAATCTCTTTGTTGGATTTAAATCCTCAAATCAAAAAAGAGATGGAGGAGGATAACTTCCCCACCACATTGCCCTTGTCCAAAGACAAAATTTTGGTCATGGAAAAAGATGTCTTGGGTATTTATATCAGTGGACATCCCCTAGATCGGTACAAATCTTTACTGGTTCGCAGAACGAATTTAACCAGCAATTTGTTGGACAGTTTAGAAGATTTAACGGCAACGGGTATCCGAGATGGAGACAGAGTCTCCGTCGGCGGCATTATATATCATATTAAAAAACAATTAACCCGTACCGGCAATCTCATGGCATTTTTGACCTTAGAAGATTTGTATGGAAAAATGGAAGTCGTGGTGTTTCCCAATACCTACAGTCAATACCGCGGTTTTATCAAAGAGGGCGATGTCGTCCTTCTACGTGGAAAAATTAATTACAATGAAGAGATGAACATTTCTATTATCGCCGAGAACATGCAACCTTTGGTGACAGAACAACAGGAGGCTACTCAGAAAAAACTTTGGATACAATTGGAAAACAAAAACAAAGACGGTCCCTTTCATGCGGTTACGACAATTTTAAGTCATTATCCGGGCAACACCCCGGTGATCATTTACCTCTCAGAGGAAAAGCAAAAATTGGCTGCCCCAAAAAAATTATGGGTTAATTTGGATTCAAAAGTACGTGAGGCTTTGTCCGATGCTATCGGAGACAAGAATGTGGAGGTTCAATAATGAAAATAGGCATTTTAACGAGTGGTGGCGATGCACCGGGTATGAATGCAGCGTTGAGAGCTGTGGTCCGCACTGCTGTGTATCACAATATTCCCATTTACGGAATTAACAACGGGTATGCAGGTTTGTTGGAAAAGGATATTATTCCGCTTACGGTTTATTCAGTTGCAAATATCATTCAATTGGGTGGCACCATACTCAGATCCTCCCGTTCAGAATTTTTTCAAACGGTTACGGGACAAAAAACCGCCACCCGTATATTAGAAGAGTACGGCATCGATCATTTAGTGGTCATCGGCGGCGACGGCAGTTTAAAAGGTGCCATGGCCTTGAAAGAACTGGGCGTCAATGTGATGGGAATACCCGCTACCATCGACAACGATTTCGGCGCCAGCGATTTTAACATCGGCTTTGATACAGCGGTGAATACGGCTATCGACGCCATCAGTAAAATCAGAGATACCACTTACAGCCATAATCGGATCAATGTGGTGCAGGTGATGGGCAGAAAATGCGGCGATATCGCTTTGTACGCCGGCTTTTCCGTCGGTGCCGAGATCGTCATTGTACCGGAAGTGGAATATGACTTCGAAGATATCTGTAACACCTTGTTAAGAGGCAAGGAAAGAGGAAAAATGCACAACATTGTTATGTTGGCGGAAGGGAGAGGTTCTTACAGAGATTATATTGTTCCCATAGAAGAGAGAACCCGGGTCACGACCAGAGGAACCAATTTAGGGTATATTCAAAGAGGTGGATCGCCCTCTCATTACGATAGAAACATAGCGGGTAACATGGGCTACCACGCCGTCGAAGCTATCATCAAAAATCAAAGTGGCGGTGTCATTGTGAAACGCAACGGAAATTACATCAATATGCCCCTAGAAGAGGCTTTGGAAGTGCCGAAGGTTTTCAATAAAGATCTATACGATAAAATAAGAATCTTGTCTATTTAAATGCAGATTAAGGAAGAATATGAAAAATAAATTAAAGCGAACAAAATTGGTATGTACCTTGGGCCCGGCTACGGATGTTGCCGGCACCATAGAAGGCTTAATTGACAGAGGCATGAACGTGGTCCGAATGAATTTCTCCCACGGCGACCACGAAGAACATGCAGAACGTATCGCTCAGGTTAAAGCTGCGCGCAAAAGTATGAAAGTGCCCATTGCCATATTGTTGGACACAAAAGGGCCGGAAATTCGGACAGGTCAACTCGCCGACGGAAAAGTTCATTTAGAAACCTACGACGAAGTGATCTTAACGACGGAACAAATACAAGGAGACAAAAACAGAATATCCGTATCCTATTCGGAACTGCCGAAGGATGTAAAGGTCGGCGACCGCATTTTAATCGATGACGGTTTAATCGAACTGACCATCATTGACATACCCAACGATACGGAAATTTTATGCCGAATCGACAACGGTGGGGAATTGGGCGTCCGAAAAGGCGTGAACGTACCCAATGTAAAAATCAACTTACCCGGTTTAACGGAACAAGACGAAAAGGATTTGATCTTTGGTATCGAACAGGGAATCGACTTCGTTGCAGCCTCCTTTGTCAGAAAACCTCAAGATGTCATTGCGATTAGAAAAATTTTAGATAACCACAGCGGCTCCCACGTTCAAATCATAGCTAAGATAGAAAATAGAGAAGGAGTCGAAAACATCGACCGCATCTTAGCGGTGTGCGACGGCATCATGGTTGCCCGGGGCGACTTGGGTGTCGAGATACCTCCGGAAGAGGTACCCCTTGTTCAAAAATCCATTATTCGTAAATGCAACCTATTGGGAAAACCGGTCATCACGGCGACACAAATGTTGGATTCGATGATACGCAACCCACGACCGACTAGGGCAGAGGTTGCCGATGTGGCCAATGCCGTATTTGACGGTACCGATGCCGTCATGCTTTCAGGTGAAACCGCAGTCGGAACTTATCCTCTGGAAACCACTCAAATCATGGCGGATATCGTTCAAAAAATAGAGTCCTCCGATGCCTATAAACGGCGACTAGTCGTAGAACACGGCGAAAACACCGTAACCAATGCGGTCAGTTCGGCAGTTGTTTCCATCGTAGAAAATTTAGATGCCAAGGCCATCATCGCTGCATCCGCCTCGGGCTACACACCGAGAATGCTTGCAAAATACCGCCCCGATTGTAGAATATTTGGGGTTTCCGATAATATCAGAACCGTGCGACGCTTAGCATTGAGCTGGGGTGTTTATTGTATTTACGTACCTAGATTTGACTCCAACGACGAATTGGTGCACACGGCCATTGATGCGGTAGAGGAACTCAAAGCAATTAAAACCGGGGATACGGTTGTCATTGCTGCCGGTGTGCCCTTAGGGGTTCAAGGTTACACCAACATGATCATGGTCCATGTTGTGGGCGATGCCGTAATGGACGGAATTGGGATCGGCGACAAACCGGTAACCGGTTATGCACGCTTAGTGGATATCGATCATCAAGAGGAGATCGAGGAAGGCGACATTGTTGTCGCTAAAACCTTTAACCACAATTTGGAGTTGCTCTTGACAAAAGCCGCGGCATTGATTACGGAAGAATCCGGGGGTGTAGAATCGGAAGGTGCAAAATTAGCAAAACAAAATGGCATACCTGCTATTGTTGGGGTTGCCAAAGCCTTTGAGTTGATCAATGAACAAGATGTCATTACTGTGGATCCTCAACGGGGCGCCGTATATATGGGAAGCGTCAGAATAACCAGATAAAGAAGATAATAATAAAATAAAAAAGCTCCACAATGCTTGTGCATTGGGAGCTTTTTTTATATATGGTCGCATTAAATCATGGCGTTGCCAATACTTTTTTCAGCTTAGCAAATCTCGGCAAGCCGTCGATGAGTGGGGGTGTCGAAGGGATGGCAATGAGTGGTGCAGCATAGTCCACAAATTCTTGGGTCACAAAATTGCCCTCTTCGTTGATCCATTCTCTTGGAATGACCTTTTCCACGTTGGCGGCTTTTTTGAGTTCGACTAATTTCATTTCACATCGATAGGGTTGGTTGGATATGCGCTCGTAGGCAACCATATAACCTGAATAACCTTCGATGGCTTTTTGTACAGCCGTTACACCTGCCAAGTAAGCTTCGTCTACATCTATCTTTGAACCCCAGTGGGAGGCACAGCGTTGCAGCAACGAAAACTCGATACCGCGTACTTTTCCGCCAATCATATATTTTAAGTAATTGGATAAAACCGATGCAGCACCGCCGAGTTGGGCGTGTCCAGAAGAGTTCCTTGCGATGTCTTCTGTGACCAGTTCGGGAAGAAACTTGCCTTCTTTGGTTTTAACACCTTCCGAAACGGCGATCATAACCTTCTTTTTTTCCTTAAAGACCTTATAGGTATCTTGGAGCATGGTGTCCATATCGAAGGGAACTTCCGGCAAATAAATTAAATCCGGACCGCAACCGTGGGTGGCGGCCAGTGCTGTTGCTGCTGTCAACCAACCGGCATGCCGTCCCATGACTTCAAGGACACAAATCATGGTATTATCGTACACATTGGCATCTTTGTGGACTTCCATGGTAGCAGTGGCGATATAGCGTGCAGCGGAAGCATAGCCCGGACAATGGTCCGTACCGTATAAATCGTTGTCGATGGTTTTCGGAACACCTAGAATTCGACATTCATAATTCTGTTTCTCTAAATATTTGGATATCTTAAGACAAGTATCCATGGAGTCGTTTCCGCCATTATAAAAGAAATAGCGGATGTTATATTTTTTAAAAACTTCTAGAATTTTAATATAATCGGCATCATCGATATCAGGATCTGTTAGTTTGTAACGGCAAGATCCCAACTCGGAAGATGGCGTTGTTTTTAGTAATTGTATTTCTGCCGGATCTTCTTGCCCGATATCGTAGAGTTGCTCGTTCAGGATTCCGACGATACCATGAGCTGCACCGTAAACTTTCTCGATGACATCGTTTCTTTTAAGAGCCTCCGTAAAGACACCGGCAGCTGAAGCGTTGATGACCGCTGTGGGCCCTCCGGATTGCCCGAAGATAAGGTTTCCTTTTAAAGTGCTCATGTTCACTCACCTCCTCCTTTAAACTTACTTAAAGGAAAATAATTGTAACATACAAAATATTAAAATAATAGGCTTATTATGTAAAATGTAGGGTGATATCGATTACATGTTATCCACGACGTACAGATGATGGATTGGTCAATCAAATCTTCTACTTTGGGAAAGTCAACGCATCTACAATCATTAGCAAATTTACATTTGATAGGATGTGCTCATTATGTTTCAGCACACAAGCCGGTATCCGTCGTGCTGGTAGTGGCTGAGCAACCGCTCATGCAATCCCGATATTCTAAATATAAAAATAAAAGGCAAAACAAAACGTTCGCCTGAGAAAGAAAATCTCATACGAACGTTTTTTACTGAATCTAATTTCTACTGAATCAAATCGGTTGGAACCCGTCGGTTACGAGGGATCTTCCGATTCAGATTTCTCATTGGTTGCTTCTTCCGCTTCGGGCAAATCTAAGCGCGTTACTTTGATTTCTGTAACGGCTTTATGGGTAGACTTTGTTACCAGCACCTCCACATTTTGATACTGAAAAGTTTCTCCGGGGTTTGGTAGGTGGTTAAACTGTTCGATCACCCAGCCGTTTACCGTATTGGATTCTAACTCCACATTTTTAAAATCTATTTGGAAGTACTCAAACATGTCAATTAAGTTGGCATGACAAGAAACCAAAGTGGATTTATCGTCGATGGGTCTAAATTTATCGTCTATTTCGTCGTGCTCGTCCCAAATATCGCCGACCAATTCTTCTAAGATATCTTCCATGGTGACCAACCCGAATGTTCCGCCAAATTCGTCCGCGATGATGGCCATGTGGGTTTTAGAAACTTGTAGTTGCTTTAACAAAAGGGATATTTTAGTATTTTCCGTCGCATAAACGACATTGGATATAATTTGATTGAGAGAATCCACCTTGGCACGATACAAATAATGAAAGTCTTTTTCGTGGATCATACCGATGATGTTGTCGATGGTATCTCGGTAAACCGGCAATCTCGAATAGCCGTGGGTTGCAAAGGCGAGGTCTATTTCCTTCATGGGGGCGTTAATTTCAACGGCTGTAATGTCCACACGGGGAATCGCGATGTCACTTGCGTTCAGGTCATCAAACTCGATGGCCGAACGTATTAAATCGACTTCGTGTTTTTCCAAAACCCCTTCCGTCTCAGCTTCATCGACGATGGTCATCAACTCTTCGTCGGTGTAGTTGGGTTCATCCTTGGATTTAATGAATTTGCGAACGAGCATTTTCCACAATTCGAATAAAAAAGTAATCGGCGTTAAGACAACCATGATGATCCTCATCAGTCCGACAGTTCTTAACGTAAAGACTTCTGCAAATTCCTTGGCAAAACTTTTCGGTGTAATCTCACCGACCAGTAAAATAGCAGCAGTGGAAATGGCTGTTGCAATGGGAACGCCATAATGTCCCATGGCAAATTGCGTGACGATGACGGTGGTCATCGAAGCGATGGCTATATTGACAATATTGTTTCCGACCAAAATAGTGGAAAGCAATCGGTCAAAATCTTCACTGATATTTAAGACCATTTGTGCGCGCTGTGCGCGTTTGTCTTCGTTCGAAGCATAATTTTTTATGCGGATGCGATTATAAGATGAAAAAGCAGTTTCTGAAGCAGAAAAATAAGCAGACAAGATTAGGAGCAAAATTAATATGCCCGCAGAAGGACCGTCTGTGTCCATAAGCTTTTACTTCCTCCTTAATTAGTTCGATAGTGTTTTAATTTTTTGGTAGTTACCATTAAGTATATCATTATTTATTTTAGATGTATAGAAAATTAGGCAGATTTGTGAGAATTGGCTCTTTTTGAAGAGATTTAACGAAAAACGGATTGCCTATTGTTGTTAAATGAAGGAATCGTCATAGCATTTTTCAGGAAAACCCGGTTCTTAAACGAAAAGAACCGGGTTTTCTAGTGTGGCTTGATTGAATCCCAATCAAGAAGTTGATAAGAGCGCTAGTCCCATGAGTTGTCTGTGCCAAAGGTCCTTTAATTTTCTCATAGCGATGACTTTATCTTTCTAACAAGAAAATAGCGTCATTAAATTATTTTATCAATCAACCACGCTGTAAAATGATTGGGGCCATGGTGCAATCTTACTCTTTATGCAACCGATAGTGTAAAGCGTAAACATCAATCATTTTATCGCCAATGGGTTCCGCCGATTGGAAACGCTCGATAGAAAAGTATAAATTTTGACTTTTCGGCTCGATCATAATGGCGGAGGCCAACTTTAAGGGGGCCGTTATTTGCACGATGTTTTTGCCCAGAAGGTCCGTATAATAAATCGCTTCCAAGGGTTGTTCCGTGGGTTTATTACCTCGCGTAAAAAAGATTCCCGAATCGTCCGGTGCAATAAATACCCTTTTGATGTTACCGCTATAGAGGATGACGGGTGGTTGGGGATCTCTCAAATTGTAGGTGTAGAGTTTATTATCCGCATTGGTTTCTTGAATGAAAGCCAAGGTGCCGGTATGTCGATTGTAATCGAAATAAGCTACATTGGAATCCAGTAAAGTGGGTTTTAAATTTTCTTCCGACATATCGACCATGTAGAGTCTTTTTTTCTCATCTTTTGGGGTTTGTCCAATGTAAATCATCTTATTTAACTCAGGGTCGTAGGCGAGTTCACTAATTTGATGGTTTTCAACGTTTTTATAAACCTTTCTGTGCTGATTGTGATCCGTAACGATGATTTCATTTTTACTGTTGGCATAGAGTACGCTGTCGTCATGAACAAAACAAAATGGTGAAGTGACAGAATAGTCCGGATGTGAAATGGTCTCGGTGATACTTTTATCAAGAGATGTCCACATTAATTGTTGATTGCCGATGCCGGTGTCGATGTTACCGGTAGGTGCGCTTTCTTGTTGCAGATAATAGATGCCCTCCTTGTTTTCATCAAAGCGAACCATATGATGAATTTTGTCCGAGAGGATCAGATTGCTCAATTTGTTTTCAGCGCTTTGATCAAAAATATTGATGGCGTTGGATGCCGGTGCTGCAGAGGAACGATCTATCAAAAGCAGTGTTTGTCTTTGCGGATCATAACCTTGCACAACGCCGGCTGTCAGGTATTGGTACTCTAAAATTTCTGCCGTCTGGTTTGGATTTTCATCCCTCATGGGCATGGGCCGATCCTTTAGAAAAAGGATTGAGCTGCAGCCGGATAATAGAAGTGTTAAAAGGATCAGCAAACAGATTAATTTGGTTTTAATTGGATTCATTGTTGACCTCTTCATCTTCCAAATAGATAATGGGCAGGTTGACAATCATATTGGTTCCTTCGCCTTCATGGCTATCCACTTGGATATAGCCGTTGTGTTTATCGATAATTTCTTTGACCAAGTTGAGACCGATACCGGCACCACCTTCGCCTTCGGAGCGCGCTCGATCTTCTTCGACCCGATAAAATGCATCGAAAATCTTGGATTTCTCGTTGTCGGAAATACCGATGCCGTAGTCTCGAACGGAAACGGTCACATAGTTTTGATTTTCAGGGTTCAGTGCCGCAAAAACATTGATGACATCTCCTCGGTCCGAGTATTTAATGCTGTTGTGGATGATGTTGGTAAAAAGTTGCTGCAGGCGATCATAATCTCCGAAGACCATGGGCATATTGGGGTCTCCATTTAAAAGGATATTGATTTCCTTGGCAGAGGATTTGACGCGCATATGGCCCACCACCGTTTCCAACAATTGATAAATATCGACATTCGTTTTATTGATATCGAATTCCGGTAGGTCGTATTGATGAATGTTGATCAGATCGTCTACCAAACGTAACAAACGATGTCCTTCTTTGTTAATGGAATGCAGGGATTTGGAGAGGATCGCTTTGTCTTCGATATTGCGACGGAGCAACATGTCTGTATAACCAATGATGGTGGTTAAAGGCGTGCGCAATTCATGGGAAACCGAAGAGATGAACTTTTTCTGTTCCTTTTCCAAATGTTTATGGGCCGTAATATTTCTGATTAGAATCAAATAATTGACCTCTAAATCGTTACCCGAAGTCGGGCTGCCGATGATGAGCAATTGCTTGTTGTCTACCTCGATCTCTTCGATGACATGGGGCACACCGGAGCGCAATTTGTCATAAATGTCTCGCAAGAAGGACTGATATTGAAAGTCGTAGATACTCTTCGGGTTGTTGACATTAAAATAAGTTCGGATATAGGAGTTGTAAGAGATAACGCGTCCGTCTTTATCTAAACCTAAAACACCGTCGTCCAAGGCAGCTAAAAGACTTGCCAAACGTTTTCTCTCTGAATCCAGCTGACGTATGGTCATGTTAATATTTTCAGTCATGTTGTTGTAGACTTGAGTTAAATCGCCAATTTCGTCATTTTTAAAATATTGAATCGTAGCATCGTAGTGGCCATCGGCAATTTTGCCGGAGAGTTCCGTCAATTCCTTTAAGGGCGATATAAAATGATTGGTAAAATTTAAAATGACCACGATCAGTGCAATAAAACCGAGGATGCCCCCAAACACATAGAGGAGTGTAAAACTCTTGAGCAGCGTGTCCGTAGTACTTAAAGATTCGATTGTAACGATGTACCCAATCGTGGAC
Source organism: Eubacteriaceae bacterium (assembly GCA_012522805.1). Lineage (GTDB taxonomy): Bacteria > Bacillota > Clostridia > Eubacteriales > Eubacteriaceae > JAAYJS01. Next base: position 57,383 of record JAAYJS010000035.1, read on the forward strand.
GTATCAATTTTTAAAGGGGAAACATAAAAGATTTGCGTTTTTGTGTTGTGCTTGTTGACGGTCATGACTTGACTTTGGCTGTCCATGGCCATCGTCAGCTCGTCGCTGATGTAAGGCCGATCCACACTGTCGTAGGAATCCAGAAGAAAATGCCCCTCAGCATTATATAAAAGAAAGCGATGTCCGATAAAGCGACTGAGTCTGCTGGAATAAAGGCGATGGTTTTGATTAAAATCGTCCTTTGCACTGTCTATGGGTTTGTCGTAGAGCTTGAGTGTTTCCACCACCGCCAATTGTGCATCTTGAACCGTCTCTTGGGTTTCGGAGATTTTGTTATCGATGCTGATGTACCAAAAACCTTGTAAAACCAGAAAGTAGATGAATATAAATGACCCTATATATAGGGTCATGTTATACAAAATCATCCGGGCTCGATAATTTAATTGCATTAAATTTTCCTCATCTTGTAGCCGATGCCAAAAACCGTTTGGATATATTTATTGGGTTGCGAATCAATTTTTCTTCGTATTCTTTGAATGTGCATATCCACCGTTCGGGTGTCGCCGTAGTAATCGTAGCCCCAAATTTTTTCTAACAGTACATCTCTGGAAAAGACCTTGTCCGGATGGCTCATTAAGAGCAAGAGCAAGTCGAACTCCTTTGGTGTCAGGTGTACATTTTCGTCTTTTACTTTTAAGGAACGTTCATCGGGGCTTAAAACCAGGTCGCCGTTGGTGATGATTTTGGGGATTTGAATTTTAGGCTCGTCTCCTTTTTTGACACGGCGCAGGAGAGCTTTAATACGGGCCAAGAGCTCGCGGTTATCAAAGGGCTTGGTTAAATAATCGTCGGCGCCCAATTCCAATCCTAAAACCTTGTTGACGATGTCGGTTTTAGCCGTCAAAAAAATAATGGGAATATTGAGTTCAGGCATAATTTCTTTGCAGACATCGTAGCCATTTTTTTTCGGTAACATGATATCCAATACCATTAAATCCGGATGATAACTCCTCGCTTTTGCAATTGCTTCTTCGCCATCGTAGGCGGTTTCCACGAGGTAGCCTTCAAATTCTAGTTCCATTTTAATCAGTTCGACAATGGAGGCTTCATCATCTACGACTAATATTTTTTCGTTCATGTGTACTCCTTTAAAACCATAATCTAAATTGCTTTTTATTCTGGATAGCAGTCATGATTTTATCATCTAAATCAGGCATCCTATGTTTTAATGTTTGAATCAATTGTTTGATCTCTTCTCGTTTGGTCGCGCCGTCTATGGGACAGGTGTTGGCGACAATGGGCAATTGTTGGACTGCTTTGCTGTTCAGGATCTCCATCTCTTTCAAATAGACAAAGGGTCGAATCAGCGTGATGTCTTTACGATCCAAGTACGTCACCGGTAAAAAAGTATTGATGCGCCCCTCATAAAAGAGGCTCATTAAAAAAGTCTCGATGACATCGTCGGCATGGTGACCAAAGGCAATTTTTTTGCAGTTTCTGGATAACGCCAAATTGTGAAGAGCGCCGCGTTTCATCCTGGCACAAAAGGCACAGGGGTTTTTCTCGTGTCGCGTTTCAAATACAATTGGACCGATCTTTGTTTTTTGAATCGTGTAGGGGATATCCAGCTGCGCACAAAATTTTTGAATCGGTGAAAAATCCATCCCTTTAAAGCCCATATCCAAGGTGATCGCTTCAAGTTCAAAAGGGTGGGGCGAAAACAGCCTGTACCGGGAAAGTGCAGACAATAAAGCAACGGAATCTTTCCCTCCGGAAACGCCCACGGCAATTCTATCGCCGGGTTGTATCATAGAAAAAGTTTCAATCCCTTTGCGCATGATGCTTAATATTTTTTTCATAGGGCGTTCCTTTAGTTTGATTTGATGAGCAGGTTTGAACTTGTAATTGCGTTTTAGAATCGTTACAATAACCTATAGATTTCAAATAGTTAGAGTTGAAAACGTCGGTTTTAACTGTGTTTTCCACTTAAATTCTATTTTACCATTAAAACGATAAATTAAAAAGGAGAATTAATGAGTCAGACAATCATCTCATTTTTTAGTTTTTTACCACCGGATCTGCAAGTCTTTGTTATATCGGCCATACCCGTTGTGGAATTGCGGGGTGCCATACCTTGGGGTATTTTCATACACCGCTTGCCGTACATCAAAACCTTTCTTTTGGCATGGGTTGGCAGTGTTTTACCGGCCCCCTTCATTCTTTGGTTGATGCCTGCAATTCTCGACTGGATGCGGGGCACAACATTATTTGGCCCCTTTGCCAATTGGCTCCACGACAGGGGAATGCGCAAATCTAAAGACATCGCCAAATACGAAATTTGGGGCTTGACGATTTTTATTGCCATTCCTTTACCCGGCACCGGCGTTTGGACCGGGTGCTTGGCAGCATCCTTGATGGATATGGATTTTAAGCACGGCATTTTTTCGGCGATACTCGGAGCAGCGATCGCCGGGGGTGTCGTTTCTTTATTGTGTTATTTCGGATTGATGGCCATAGGAGGATGACATGATTAAACTGATTGCAACGGACTTGGACGATACCCTTCTTACCGACGACAAGTATGTTACAGAGGGCAACCGCAAGGCCATTCAAGCTTGTTTAGATAAAGGCATACATTTCGTAACCGCCAGTGGGCGATTCAACGAATCACAATTGGCTTTAATTAAGAGAATAGATTTAAACTTAGAGAAGGAGCTGCACATTGGCGATGGTGGCGGCACATTATTTAATGAAGACAAAATACACAACACCTTCGGTATCATGGAAAAGTCCTTTTATTTGGAGCTGTTATCGGAAGTGCGGGCTATGGGACTCCCCTGTATGGTAGCCACTTATGAAAATATTTACTATGATCAGAAGGATCAACCCTTGAGTGCAATTTATGGCAAAGTAGAAGGTGTTCGGAGACCCTACGTTCATTACATTGACGACTTAAGCGATGTTCCGAACAAAGTTTTAAAACTCATTTTCTTGCGAGAAAACGAGGCGGTCTATAACAAATTGATGTCTTTGAAAAGGCCGGGCATGTCCGTTTTCATGTCGACCAAGCAATTGATGGAAATTACCGCCGATGATTTGTGTAAATTTAAGGCTGTGTGCGCACTGGCAAAAAAACTCGGCATCGAAAAGAAGGAAATCTGTTGTATCGGCGACAGCGAAAACGACATCGGCATGGTTCGAGATGCAGGCTTAGGTTTAAGTGTCAAAAACGCTTTGCCTTCGGTCAAAGCGGTGAGCGATGCCGTCGGTATTAAAACCAACAATGAGGATGGAGTTGCCTGGTTGTTGGAAAAACATATTTTATAATCAACTAACAGAAAAAAGTATTGAATCGATACAGAAAGAATATTGAGGAAACCATGAGTTTATCACCTAGTTTTTATAAGAATAATCGTCAAAATTTAGCAGAAAAATTGGAGAAGGGATGTGCCGTGATCTTATACTCCGGTCGAGAAATCTCCCAATCCTTAGATGCTGTCTATCCATTTTTCTACGACAATAACTTTTATTATTTGACCGGTTTGACAGAATCTGAAATGATACTCTTAATGGTCAAAGATCAGGAGGGTAAAGTCTCGGAAAAATTATATCTGGAAGAGAACGACCCCTTAACCGTTAAATGGGTCGGGGCTAAGATGGAACCCGAAGAAGCCTCGGCTGTATCCGCTATCCAAGAGGTGGCGTATTTACCGGAGTTCACAGAAGATCTTTGTAGCTTGGAAAACATTGAGATATATTACTTTGATCGGACCCCACCGAAACACCAAAGCCTTGCCTTGGAGGAAGAAAGTGCGGATCATTTAAGAAACAAAAGCGCAAAAGATGTGGGTCCGTTGATTGCAGACATGCGCTTGTACAAACAAAAAGAAGAAATCGATGCGCTTCAACAAGCAATCGATATCACCCAAGTTGCCTTGGAAACGCTGCTTAAAAACTTAAAACCGGATAAAAAGGAATTTGAAATGGCTGCATTGTTTGAATACAGCGTGCGCTTGGCCGGGGCCGAAGGCTTAGCCTTTCCAACCATTGCCGTCTCCGGCAAGCATGCAACGGTGTTGCATTACATTCAAAACAACGCAACCATGGCCGAAAACACCTTGCTGTTGTTGGATTTAGGTGCACGCTACGATGGTTATTGTGCTGACATCTCTCGAACCTATCCGGTAGATGGTCGCTATACCGGTGTTCGTAAAACAGCCTATGAGGTCGTCTTGGAAGTTCAAAAAGAAATGATCCAGTCCTACCAGCCGGGTGCAGAGATGAAAGAATTGCAAAATAAAACCAGAGAATTATTTTCAGAAAAATGTTTCAGCGCAGGGTTGATCCCGAAGGATCACGACATCGAGGACTGTTATTACCACGGTATCGGACACTCCTTAGGCTTAGATGTTCATGACACGAAGGATAAGCGAGATTACACCTTAACCCCCGGCATGGTATTAACCTGCGAACCCGGCATCTACATTCAAGAACACGGCATTGGTATCCGCATAGAGGACGATATCTTAATCACCGAAGAAGGTCCCGTTAACTTGAGCAAAAACATCGTAAAAGAAATAGAGGAGATCGAAGCTTTTATGAGTTAAGCTCTTCTTGACAGTGACGAAAAAAAGCGTTATACTAATACGCAATTATTAAATAGAACCTATCCAGAGAGGTGGAGGGACAGGCCCGATGAAACCCGGCAACCAGCATGAGCAAAGGTGCCAATACCTGCAGTGAACTGCGATGATGGGGTTTTTGGACTTTAAGCCTCATGGTGACATGAGGCTGTTTTTATTTTATTGACCAATAAGGAGAGTCGAATGAATTATTTGTTTACCTCGGAATCTGTGACGGAAGGTCATCCGGACAAAATATGCGATCAAATATCCGACGGGATCTTGGATGCCATACTGGAACAAGACCCGATGGGCAGAGTGGCTTGTGAAACTTCTGTATCCACAGGAATGGTGTTGGTGGCCGGCGAAATCACCACGGAATGTTATGTAGATATCCCCACCATCGTTCGGAAAATCGTCGGGGATATCGGCTTCAATCGCGCCAAGTACGGCTTTGATTGTGAAACCTGTGCGGTTTTGGTGTCCATCGATGAACAATCACCGGATATCGCCATGGGTGTCGATCAATCCTTAGAAGCGAAAGAAGGAAAAGAAAACGACGAGTACGCCACCGGAGCCGGAGACCAAGGGATGATGTTCGGTTACGCTTGTAATGAAACGGAAACCTACATGCCCATGGCTATCTCTTTAGCTCACAAATTAACGAAAAAAATGGCGGATGTGCGCAAAGCCGAAGAAGTCACTTATATGAGACCTGACGGCAAAGCCCAAGTTACCGTAGAATACGTCGATGATGTTCCCAAACGGGTAGATACAGTGGTTATCTCCACGCAACACAGCCCAGAAGTAACTTTAGAAACCATCCGCGAAGATATGATTGAAAAAGTGATCAAACCGGTTATTCCGGCGGAACTGATGGACGAAAACACCAAGTTTTTAATCAACCCCACCGGCCGGTTTGTTGTCGGTGGTCCCCAAGGGGATGCAGGCGTAACCGGGCGTAAAATCATTGTGGATACCTATGGTGGTTACGGACGCCATGGTGGCGGTGCTTTTTCAGGAAAAGACCCGACAAAGGTCGACCGCTCCGCCGCTTATGCCGCTCGCTATGTAGCCAAAAACATCGTTGCAGCGGGCTTGGCCGATCGTTGCGAAGTTCAATTGGCTTATGCCATTGGCGTTGCCCATCCGGTATCCGTTTATGTCAACACCTTCGGTACCGGAAAACTAAAAGACGAAGAGATCAAAGATCTGATCGAACAGCATTTCGATTTGCGTCCGGCAGCCATTATCCGAGATTTGGATTTAAGAAAACCGATCTACAAACAAGTAGCCTCCTATGGACATTTTGGACGGGATGATTTGGATTTGACCTGGGAAAGATTGGATAAAGTAGAGCTGTTAAAAGAAGCCTTGAAATAAAAACGAATTGAGAGAACAGGTGTTGGACAACCATCCAGCAAAAATTCAACACGAAGGTTAGCGCAATCGTGCGATCTCTCTGCGAGCACCCTTGCAAATTTTGCAAGGGTGTCTCGCTTTTTATAGACAAATATTGAAGGTGTTCTTCATCAAGTAGCAAGAAAGCGTAAAATAAGTTAAAAAAGTTGCGAATTGCCTTAAATTATCGCGAAGTTGACTTGAAAAGATTGTCAAGAAAAGTTACAATTAACAGTATCTTAATTAATTTGTAAGAAATGATCGAGAGCATTGTATTTTAGCCAAAAATGTTGTAGATCTTTCTGGATAAAAGGATGACAATAAAACGGAATGCGGATTGAGGGTAAACCATGATTGAATTTATAGATGTGACAAAGACTTACGAGAAAAATGCAAAACACGCGCTCCAGCATGTAACCCTCGGTATCGATAAAGGAGAATTTGTCTTCTTGGTAGGGCGAAGCGGTGCGGGTAAATCGACCTTCATTAAACTGTTGTTGCGAGAAATCGATGTGACCAGTGGTACCGTTAAAATAAACGGATACGATATATCACGCCTCACTAAAAAAGAAATACCATACTTGAGACGAAAAATAGGTGTCGTCTTTCAAGATTTTAGATTATTAGAAAACAAAAGTGTTTATGAAAACGTGGCTTACGCCATGGAGATTATTGGACGCCCACAGAGTAAAATCAAAAAAAAGGTGCCCAACGCATTGGAGATGGTTGGCTTAGCCCATCGAATGAACCATTATCCCAGCGAGCTCTCAGGTGGAGAACAACAAAGGGTGGTCATTGCCAGAGCCATCATCAACAATCCGCAAATTTTAATATGCGATGAGCCTACGGGTAACCTAGACCCGGATACATCCGAAGATATTATGAATTTGCTGACGAGAATCAATAACTTTGGCACGACAATGGTCGTGGTAACCCACAACCAATCTATGGTGGATCGCATGGAAAAAAGAGTTGTTACCTTGGAACAGGGCGTGGTCATCAGCGACGAGTCTAAGGGCAGGTACGACCATGGCTTCTTTTAATAAAGGTTCCACTCTGCGAAGTATTCTGCGAGAAGCATTGCAAAGTATTTCCAGAAACCGTTTGATGAGCGTTATTTCTGTCTTGTCCATTACCGCGGCATTGATGATATTAGGCATCTTTGTGGTTTTCACCTTGAACATCCAATCACTGACCGCTAATGTGGAAAGTCGTCTCGGAATGCAGATATTTTTGAGCGAAGACTATACGGAATTAGAAAAAACAAATCTTGAAAAAGCGTTAATGGATAACCCGAACATCGTCGAAGTGACCTTTGAAGATGTTTTGGATGCAAAGGAAAAGTTTTCCGATGAGTTGGAGAACTACGCCATTTTGACCACGGATTTAACGGGAGAAAAAAATCCCTTGCCGGTTTCCTTTATCATTAAGGTCGATAAACCGGAAAACTTGGAAGAAGTGAAAGCTTATGTCGAAAGCCACTCCGGCAACGGTGTCGAATACATTCGGTACGGCGACAATTACGTGGATTCCTTGTTAAGATTTAATTATTTTGTTAATATTTTAAGTATTTTGGTTCTTACTGTGCTTACTATCATATCCTTCGTATTGATATACAACACGATAAAATTGACTATTTACGCGCGTCGAAAAGAGATAGGCATCATGAAGTATGTAGGAGCAACAGATAGATATATAAGAACGCCCTTTGTCTTTGAAGGGATGGTCTTAGGATTAATTGCGGCGATCTCCGCATTGTTATTGCTAAGACTGGGGTATTATTATTTTTTCGGCATGATCAAAGGCAACGTCGTCATACCCATTCAGAGTTTGTTGGCGTCGCCGGAATCTGTTTTCAAGCAAATCATAGTCTTTTTTATCATCTACGGCATGGCTCTTGGAGCCATCGGGAGTCGTTTTGCAATGAAAAAGTTTTTAGATGTCTAGGAGGATATTGCAAACATGAATTTTAAACGGTTAGGATCGTTTTTGTTGTCCGTCTTATTATTAGCAACACTTATCACACCAAAAGCATTAGCGAGTAACGACGAATTAGAAAGAGCAAAACAGGACAAGAAAAACATAGCAGAAGAAAAGGCAGCCCTCCAGTCCCAAGTGGATAGAAAGAAGGCTTCCATCGATGAAGTCATCAGTGAAATGCAAAGACTGGATGACGCTATCGCTGGCATAAACACCGTAATTGAGGAACTCGATGTTAAAATCGAGGAAAAAAATCAAGACATTGAAGAAGTCAAGCAAGAATTGGTAAAGGCACAACAAGAGCTGGAAGAAATGGAAGAGGATCTGAACAGTCGCGTTCGGGTCATGTATATGTACGGCAACGACGGTTATCTCGAACTACTCTTTTCTTCCGAAGATTTCTCGGATTTTATCTCAAGGGCCGATAAAATGGCTGCAATCATGAAGGCTGATAAAAAATCGGTCAGAAATATTGAAGATAAAAGAAACGAGATCGAAGTCAAGAAAGACGAAATCGAAGAAGCTCTAGCGGAAATCGAAGAATCCAAAGAGAAACAAGTGGAAGCAAAGGATGAGCAGGAAGCTAAAAAAACTGAGCAAGAAGCCGTCCGTGCTGCAAATCAGCAGGAAATAGATACGTTTATGGCGGAAATCGAAGAAAAGGATGCAGCCGAAGCCGAAGCCGACGCCAAGGTACAACAAATTGTAGCTGAGCAACAGGCAGAGCTAGAAAGAATCCGTCAGGAAAAACAAGCTGCAGCCCAACAAGGCGAACCGGATCCACATCCGGAGGTCGAACTTCCTTCAGAAACGTCGCCCACAGGTTATCTGTGGCCTGTACCAGGTGTTTACTACATCACTTCGCCCTTTGGTCCGCGTTCGGATGTGTCCCACTTTGGTGGCAGTTCATACCATAACGGTATCGATATTGGCGCCTCTACGGGAACACCTTGTGTCGCAATTGCCGATGGTGTTGTAACAGAAGCCGCTTACACAGGCGGATATGGAAATTTAGTCATTGTTGATTTTGGTGGCGGAGTCTCCGGGTATTATGGACACTTAAACGGTTATGCCGTATCTGCCGGGGAAAGAGTCTCAGCAGGGCAAACCGTCGGTTATGTGGGATCGACTGGAATATCCAGTGGTCCTCACTTACACTTTGGTATGTTGATTAACGGCGGGTGGCAAAACCCGATGAATTACTTACCTTACTAAGTATTGAACCGACCGGTCTATAGAACACCGAAAGGCTTAAGCTATTTATCAGATAAAATCATTAAACTAATATAAGCATTTCAACGAAAGAGGAGAAATCCTCTTTCTTTATTTTGAGCGCAAAACAAGCCATGCAAAGCCCAAGCAAGGCACCCATTGGGAGCTTGCTCACAAAAGGGGGCCGATGCGAAGGGGTTTATTTGGCGGTGCCGGAAATGAGCGAAGTGAAACGAAGCGAATGAAAGGCAACGCCAAAGTGGCATGGCGCTAAAGCCATGCAAAAGTAAACTTAGAACGATTGGCTGCAGTATTGGAATTGTACTACGCCTATAGACTGAGTTCTAGGAATGAGTGGCAGCGCCAAAGTGGCATGGCGCTAAAGCCATGCAAAAGTAAACTTAGAACGATTGGCTGCAGTATTGGAATTGTACTACGCCTGCAGACTGAGTTCTAGGAATGAAAGGCAACGCCAAAGTGAGCATGGCGCTAAAGCCATGCAAAGGTTGAATTACAGCGCACAAGGAATAATTTCTACGCCTGCAGACTGAGTTCTAGGAATGAGTGGCAGCGCCAAAGTGAGCATGGCGCTAAAGCCATGCGAAAGTTAACTTAGAACGATTGGCTGCAGTGTTGGAAGTGTCTACGCCTGCAGACTGAGTTCTAGGAATGAGTGGCAGCGCCAAAGTGAGCATGGCGCTAAAGCCATGCAAGTTATTATATCAACGTAGTACTAACCGTTTGGCAATACATATGTGTAAAGCCAACGCAGGTATAAGCCATGCAAAGCCCGTGCAAGAAACCCTATGGGTGCTTGCTCACAGAATAAACACTGCCATCATCACAGCAATTAGGAGGTCCCTTTGGACAATCAACAAACCAAAAAAGGCTTTTCGTTTAAAGCCCTGGCCATCATACTCATCATCACCAATTTATGTACCTTTTTACTGACAGGTACAGGCCTGATCAATTTGCCCAATCACGTAACGGTTACCGTTAGCAATCAGGAAATGGTTCAGGGCATTAAAAAATTAACCCTGTTGGAGAGACAGCTCAAACGCACCTACTATCAAGATTTGGATACGACCACTTTGATGGAAGGTGCCTTAAAAGGGCTTTTTGCTGCAACAGGAGATCCGTATACGGAGTATTTAAACCAAGACGACTTTCAAAGCTTGATGGACTCGACCGCCGGCGAATTTGAAGGTGTCGGCATTGTGGTGACGGAAAATGAATCCGGGCAAATAGAAGTCATCGTGCCCATTAAAGGCAGCCCTGCTGCGGAAGCCGGTATTTTAAGCAGAGACATCATCGTCAAAGTAGACGGCGAGGAAGTGACCAATAAAGGATTGCAAAGCGCTGTGGATAAAATGCGCGGCAAAAGTGGTAGCGCCGTCACCTTAGAAGTGTTGCGAGAAGGGGAAACCTTAAGCTTTGATCTTGTCAGAGAAGCCATTGTGAGCAAAACCGTCCACCCAAAAATGATCGGTGATGTCGGTTATATCGAATTAAATCAATTCAACGAGAAATCGACTGAGGAATTAAAATCAGCCTTGGAAGATTTGAAAGCCAAAGGAATGACAGCTCTGGTCTTGGATCTCAGAAACAACGGTGGCGGTATCTTGGATGTATGTGTAGAGATAATCGATATGTTTATCGGCGAAGGCATCGCTGTTTATACCGAAGATAAAGCCGGCAACAGAACGGATTATCATAGCAAAGAGGGCAACCTATGGGACGGGCCCATGACGGTTTTAGTCAATGAAAACACGGCCTCCGCATCGGAGATTTTAGCCGGTGCTGTGCAAGACTACGATCGTGGGGTTGTCGTCGGAACCAAAACCTTCGGCAAAGGCGTTATCCAAGATGTCTTTCCCTTAAGGGATCAAAGCGGCTATAAGGTGACGGTGGCACAATATTTTACACCCGACGGTCGGAATATCGACAAAAAAGGGATTGAGCCCGATGTTGTAGTTGAACTACCGGAAGATTTAAAAAACCATTTGACAATCCCTGAAGAAAATGACACGCAATTGGAAAAAGCATTGGAATTATTAGGCAATTGATCAATTAAAAAACGAAACGAGAGGAGTGGTGCCGATGACGACCAAATCTTTTGAAGTCATATCCGATTATGTTCCCCGTGGAGATCAAGGCAAAGCGATACTCTCATTGGCGGAAGGCATCCAAAAAGGGATGAAATTTCAAACCTTATTGGGTGTTACCGGTTCGGGGAAAACCTACACCATGGCAAAACTCATTGAAAAAGTTCAAAAACCGACTTTAGTTATTGCCCACAACAAAACCTTGGCGGCACAATTGGCAAACGAGTTTAGAAGTTTTTTTCCAAACAATGCCGTGGAGTATTTTGTCTCATACTACGATTACTACCAGCCCGAGGCCTATGTGCCCGGTGCGGATTTATATATAGAAAAGGATGCTTCCATCAACGACGAGATCGACAAATTGCGCCACTCTGCAACAGCGGCGCTTTTCGAACGTCGAGACGTAGTGGTGGTGGCTTCGGTTTCCTGTATTTACGGTTTGGGTAGTCCCGTGGATTACGAAAACTTGGTACTATCCTTGCGTCCGGGTATGGAGCGGGACAGAGACCAAGTGATTCGAAAATTGGTGGATATACAATATAGCCGCAACGACATAGCCTTTGAAAGGAACAACTTCCGAGATCGGGGGGATATTTTGGAAATCTTTCCCGCCGCCTCTTCAGGAAAGGCATTGCGTTTGGAATTCTTCGGAGATGAGATCGATCGTATCTCAGAGATCGATACCCTGACGGGAGAGATTACCGGAGAACTCAACCACGTGTCTATTTTTCCGGCGTCCCACTACACCACCACACCGGATAAACTGGAACATGCAATAGCCGGTATTCGCGAGGAGCTGGCGGAGCGATACGCTTATTACCAAGAGCACAACCAATTGGTGGAGGCTCAAAGGCTTTTGCAACGCACCAATTACGATATCGAAATGCTCCAGGAAATGGGTTATTGCAACGGTATCGAAAACTACACTCGTTACATCAACGATGTTCCGGCGGGGTCGCCGCCCTTTACCTTAATCGATTATTTTCCCGAGGACTTTTTAATCATCATCGACGAATCCCACGTGTCCATACCCCAAATCGGTGGTATGAGTGCCGGCGACAGAGCTCGAAAAAAAAATCTCATCGATTACGGTTTTCGCCTCCCCTCGGCCTACGACAACCGTCCTTTAAATTTTCAGGAGTTTGAAAGCAAAATCAACCAGATGGTCTTTACCACTGCCACACCGAGGGAGTATGAAAGGGAACACAGCCAACAAATCGTAGAGCAAATCATTCGACCGACGGGGTTGGTGGATCCTGAAATTTTTGTGCGTCCGATTACCGGACAAATAGACGACTTGATCGGCGAAATCAACAAAACCCTAGAGCAAAACCATCGGGTGCTCATCACCACGCTTACGAAAAAAATGGCGGAGGATTTAACCCAATACCTCAAAGAAATGGACTTTCGCGTCAACTACCTGCACTCGGATATCGACACCATTGAGCGGATGAAAATTTTGAGGGATTTGCGCCTGGGCACTTTCGATATTTTAGTGGGTATCAACTTGTTGCGGGAGGGTTTAGACCTTCCGGAAGTGGCTTTGGTGGCGATCTTAGATGCGGATAAGGAAGGCTATCTCCGTTCGGAAACCTCCTTGGTGCAAACCATTGGGCGTGCGGCACGTAACGTCGACGGACGTGTGGTCATGTATGCCGATCGGGTAACCGGCTCCATGTCTCGGGCCATCGAAGAAACCAACAGACGCCGCAAGATTCAGATGGCTTACAACGAAGAGCACGGCATTACACCTCAGAGTGTGCAAAAAGAAGTCCACGATATCATTGAGGCGACCAAAGTAGCCGAGGATACGGCGGAATATATTGTCGTCGAAGAAAACTACAATGCCGAGGCATTGATAGAAGAATTAGAAGCAGAAATGAAAGTCGCTGCAGAAAACTTAGCTTTTGAACGTGCAGCGGAACTACGTGACAAAATCAAAGAATTAAAAGGAGAATTATGAAAACCATCGATATATACGGTGCGAAAGAACATAATTTAAAGAATATAGACATCAAAATACCCCGGGATCGCATGGTTGTGATGACGGGGTTAAGTGGTTCGGGGAAAAGCTCCCTAGCCTTCGATACCATTTATGCGGAAGGGCAGCGGCGTTATGTGGAATCTCTCTCGGCTTATGCCAGACAATTTTTAGGGCAAACCCAAAAGCCGGATGTCGAGAGGATAGACGGATTATCCCCATCTATTTCCATCGATCAGAAAACCACCAATCGCAACCCCAGATCCACAGTAGGAACCGTAACGGAAATTTATGACTATTTTAGATTGATGTACGCGCGCATCGGCAAACCCCATTGTCCCAAGTGCGGCAAACCGATTTCCTCCCAAAGTGTGGACCAAATGGTGGATCAAATTAAAACGTTGCCGGAAGGTGCACGTTTCCAACTCGTCGCTCCGGTGGTACGGGGTGCCAAGGGACAGCATAAAAATCTTTTAGAAAAACTGAAAAAGGAAGGTTATGTTCGCCTGCTGGTGGATGGCGAGGAAAGAGAAACCTCGGAAGACATCGAACTCAATAAAAACATCAAACACACCATCGAAGTGGTGGTGGATCGATTAAAAATGCGAGAAGGGATTGAAAAACGTTTAACCGACTCCTTGGAAACAACCTTGGGCTTAGCCAACGGTTTGGCAATTTGCGATGTGATCGGCGGAGAGCGCCAACTCTTCAGCGAACATCTCAGCTGTCCGGATTGCAATATTTCCATGGGTGCTTTGGAACCGCGAAGCTTTTCCTTCAACAACCCCTTTGGCATGTGCCCGGCATGTAACGGTTTGGGTTTTCATAAAGAAATAGACCCGGACCTGTTGTTGCCGGATAAAAGTCTATCCATCAATCAAGGGGCAATCAAACATTTCGGTTTAAAAAACAGCAACCGCACCTTAACGGTATTGATTAAAAAACTGGTCAAAAAACATGGCTTTTCCATGGACAAACCCCTAGAAGAAGCACCGGAGGCCTTTATCCAAGAGCTCCTTTACGGCTCCGATGATGAAATGGTCGTAGAGCAGGATACCGGCAAATTTACAGGTACCTATACCAGTCGTTTTGAAGGGTTGGTGCATAACATGGAGCGCCGTTTCGTAGAGACGAGATCTTCGGCTATGCGCACCATCATCGAGCGCTACATGGCGGAAATTCCATGTAAAACCTGTGGGGGCAAACGGCTGAACCCCACTTCTTTGGCGGTGACGGTGGGTGGCATCAACATCATCGCGTTGACGGAGAAATCCATCAAAGATCTGATTTTATTTTTTGAGAAATTGGATTTATCATCGACGGATACCGCTATCGGACACTCTATTTTTGTAGAAATCATCGCGCGATTAAATTTTTTAAAAAATGTCGGCTTGGAATATTTAACCCTTTCCAGAAATGCCGCCACCCTTTCCGGTGGGGAAAGTCAACGCATACGCTTGGCGACCCAAATTGGATCGGGCTTGGTGGGGGTTCTCTATGTTTTGGATGAACCGAGCATTGGGCTGCATCACAGAGACAACAAAAAACTGTTGCAAGCTTTACGCAATTTAACGGATATGGGCAACACCCTTTTGGTGGTGGAACACGACGAAGAGACCATGTTTGAATCCGATTGGATCGTGGACATCGGCCCCGGGCCCGGCGTGCACGGCGGCGAAGTGGTCGCCACCGGTACAGCCGAGGATATTATGGCCAATCCCAAATCCTTAACGGGGCAATACCTCAGTGGAGCCAGAAAAATTTATGTCCCGGAAACGAGGCGGCCGGGCAATGGCAATGTGGTGACGGTGGTGGGTGCTCAAGAAAACAATCTTAAAAAAATCGACGTCGATTTTCCACTGGGCAGTTTTATCTGCGTAACCGGTGTTTCCGGTTCGGGGAAATCCACCTTGGTTAACCAAGTTTTATTAAAAAGAGCGCAAAACATTTTAAATCGTGCACAAAAAAAGGTGGGCAAAGCAGAGGAGATCCGCGGACTGAACCATTTGGACAAGGTGATTGCCATCGACCAAAGCCCCATTGGCAGAACCCCGCGCTCCAATCCCGCTACTTATACCGGCGTCTTCGACACGATTCGCGATCTGTTTGCCGCAACCCCGGAAGCTAAGGCAAGGGGTTACAAAAAAGGTCGTTTCAGTTTTAACGTCAAGGGTGGTCGCTGTGAAAAATGCAGCGGTGACGGTATTTTAAAAATAGAAATGCATTTTCTACCCGATGTGTACGTTCCCTGCGAAGTGTGCGGCGGATCCCGCTATAATCGGGAAACCTTGGAGGTCAAGTACAAGGACAAAAACGTCGCCGATGTCTTGAACATGACGGTAGAAGAAAGCTTGGAGTTTTTCAAGAACATACCGCGTATTAAAGATAAACTTCAAACATTGTACGATGTGGGTTTAGGCTACATCAAACTGGGGCAACCCTCGACGCAACTTTCAGGGGGGGAAGCCCAACGGGTTAAGTTGGCCTCGGAGCTGAACAAGCAAAATACAGGCAAAACCCTTTATATTTTAGATGAACCGACAACCGGCCTCCACATGGCGGACATCGACCGCCTCATAGCGGTTTTACAACGCTTAGTGGATACGGGCAGCACGGTGGTTATCATCGAGCATCAACTGGACGTCATCAAAGTGGCGGATCATATCATCGACTTGGGTCCGGAAGGCGGCGACGGCGGCGGTACGGTTGTGGTAACCGGCACCCCGGAAGAAGTTGCCAAGTGTCAAAAATCCTATACCGGGCAATTCATCAAACCCTATTTAAAACAAGAGGGACGCCTGTAACAACACAAAACTCCGAAACATAAGTTTCGGAGTTTTTTTGTTTCTCAATTAAATGAGAGGTTTGACGGTATCGATGATCAATGCACAAGACACGTCAACCCTATGCGGTTTCGTTTCGTTACTTTCAGAAGCACCGCCTGACGGGTCTCGTTTTATATTCTATGGTTCGGTTTTCGAGGGGATTCGCCAGCGCTTTCTTATCGCTTTGATAGAATAAAAAAATTTTAAAGAATTATTTTTTCCACATAGGCGGAAGTTGTCAGGTGGAGGACCGCTTGGTAATTGGCGCGAAATGGGATCACATCGCCCACACGGTAGTCTGTGGTACAATCCGTTACGTCCAAGACGGTGTGGTCGGAGCTGGCTGCCACCACTTCTATATCTTTGTCTAGGGGTTCTAGGTATTCAACCCCGACATCTTGACGCCCAAAGGCCAAAATGGCTCTTTTGCGGATACCGCGATCGATAAAGGTCGGCCGATTGCCATAGGCATCCAAACCAATTTCTCCAACCGGTAAGGACGGTTTCTCCTTTAACTCCATAATTTCTCCCTCCAAGGTAAAGGCGTCTTGATACAAGCCCTCATAGGCCCGGTGGTTGGAGGTATCCTCTCCAAATAATAACAGTTCGCCGATTCTCAAATTGTTGACAAACTCCGGCAGTGTGCCGTCTAAAAACATAGGGTAGGAACTGGTGGCACCACCGGATACATAGTGGGTTGCGTTTCCAAAAGCTCGGGTATAGGCTTGATCAAATTGATAAAGGCGCTCGTAGGTTTCAAGGCTGGGCAAAACACCGCTGACACAACACAAATTGGTGGCAATACCCGCTATTTGAAGGTTGGACAAGTTGTGGGCTTTTTCGGCATCCCATAAAAAACCATCGATATCGACATAACCCTCCCGTAAATCGCCGACATCGCACATGAGCAGCACTTTGTGTATACGGTCTGCTCGATGGGCCGCTTCATTTAAAGCTTGCATCGTAGCGAGTTCCGAATTCAAGGAATGGGTCGTGTAGCGAACCACGTCCGCTGCTTCCGAAATCATAGGGATGCGTATCAGCCATTTGTCGCAATGAATCTTTTCAAAGTGAGCAAAATTTTGAATTCGGGAGTCGCCGATGGCCATCGCACCCTTTGCCACAAAGGCTTCTGCTATATCCGGCATACCGGAAATGCATTTTGTGATGGCCGTTAAGCTTATATTTTTCTGTCGACATTGGTCGATCACAGTGCGGGTGTTGGCACTGATTTTCTGAAGATTGATGGTTAGTAGCGGCCTTCTCATGGCGCCTCCTTGGAATGTTTGAAAATATTATATCATAAAACCGAAAAACCATTGGCTGTTCAGGCAGATTTAAAACTAAAAAAGACCGGCAAAACCAAGAAAACCACATAGGCGAAGAAGATTGATAAAAAAAGGCCTAACTTGACGGGGTACCCCCTGCATACTATAATAATATGATAGTATTTTTATAATAATTTCATTAAGAAACGAAAAAAATTGATAAATATCCCTATTGGATTTGGAGGCACCATTTGAAACCATACGATTTTAACCAGATAGAAAAAAAGTGGCAGAACCACTGGGAACAGGAGAAAACTTTTCGCACCACTGAAGACGCGGAAAAGGAAAATTCTTATCTTTTAGTAGAATTTCCTTACCCATCCGGCTCCGGCCTACATGTCGGTCACTTAAGAGCATACACTTCCTTAGAAGTGATTGCACGTAAAAGACGCTTGGAAAACCACAACGTGCTCTTTCCCATCGGCTTCGATGCCTTTGGATTACCTACCGAAAATTACGCCATTCAGACCGGTCGACACCCCAGAGATGTCACCGATGACAATATACGTATCTTTACCAAGCAATTAAAAGCCGTCGGATACTCCTTTGATTGGGATCGTGTTGTCGACACGACGGACCCCCACTATTACAAATGGACACAGTGGATTTTCTTACAGCTTTTTAAACACGGCTTGGCTTATCGAGACCGTACCTTTGTCAATTTCTGTACCAATTGCAAGGTGGTTTTAGCCAACGAAGACTTTAGAGAAGGTCGCTGCGACCGTTGCAACTCCGAAGTCATCCAATTGAAAAAGGACGTTTGGTTCTTGAAGATCAGAGAGTATGCGGAAAAACTCTTAGAAGGCCTGGACGAGGTCAGTTATTTGCCCAGAATCCGATTGGAACAGGAAAATTGGATCGGCAAATCCATCGGTGCAGAGGTCGATTTTGCCATTCAACCCACAGGTGCGGAACCCGACGGCAAAAAACTAAGAGTCTTTACCACCCGCCCCGACACCTTGTACGGTGCGACCTTTATGGTTATTGCACCGGAGCACCCCATTCTGGAAGAAATGGCGGAGCACATTACAAATAGAGAGGAAGTCGAAGCCTATCAGCACCAAGCGCTGCATAAAACCGAATTTGAGCGCGTTCAATTGGCGAAGGACAAAACCGGTGTGCGCCTCAGTGGGATCGAGGCTGTGAATCCTTTAAGCGAAGAAATCATTCCGATATTTATTGCCGACTACGTCATGATGGGGTACGGGACCGGGGCTATTATGGCGGTTCCTGCCCACGACACCAGAGACTGGGAATTTGCAAAAGAATACAACTTGCCCATCATCGAAGTGGTGCACTCCGATGTGGATGTACAAGAGGAACCCTATTGCGATACCGAATCCGGGACCATGGTTAACTCCGGCTTTATGAACGGCTTACAAGTCAAAGAAGCCATTGCCCTGACCATACAAAAATTAGAAGAAATGGGCATCGGCGAAAAAACCATCAACTACAAAATGAAAGACTGGGCCTTTAATCGCCAACGCTATTGGGGCGAACCCATACCCATCGTTCATTGCACCAGTTGCGGTATGGTTCCCGTACCGGAGGAAGAACTACCCCTGGAATTACCCAAGGTAGACAGCTACCAACCGACGGATACCGGCCAATCTCCCTTGGCAAACATACCCGAGTGGTATGAGACGACTTGCCCCCAGTGCGGTGGGCCGGCCAAAAGAGAAACCGACACCATGCCACAATGGGCGGGCTCCAGCTGGTATTTTATTCGCTATTTAGACAACCACAACGATGCAGCCTTTGCAGATCCGGTAAAATTAAAATTTTGGATGCCGGTCGATTGGTACAACGGCGGTATGGAACACGTTACGCGACACTTATTGTACTCCCGCTTTTGGTATCAATTCCTGTACGATATTGGAGAAGTCCCCACAAAAGAACCCTACGAAAAACGGACAGCTCAAGGTCTGATCTTAGGAAAAGATGGGGAGAAAATGTCCAAATCCAGAGGGAATGTGGTCAACCCCGACGACATCATCCGTGAAATGGGCGCCGACGCCTTGCGAACCTACGTCATGTTTATCGGCGATTACGAAAAGGCGACCCCATGGTCCGACGAAGGCAGCAGAGGGTGCAAGCGCTTCTTGGATAGAGTGTTCCGTTTGCAGGATAGTATCGTAGAAGGTGAGGGTTATCGCTCTGAAATGGAAACAGTTTTCCATCAAACCATCAAAAAAGTTTCCGAAGACTACGAGGAAATGAAATACAATACGGCCATCGCCGCATTGATGAGTTTGCTCAACGATATCACCAAAACAAAGGGCGTTACCAAGGACGAACTCAAAACTTTTCTAACCTTGTTATACCCCGTGGCACCCCACATCACTGCAGAGTTGTGGGAAATTTGTGAATTGGGTGGATACTTACACGATGCTTCGTGGCCGACTTACGATGAAGAAAAAACCCGGGAAAAAACCATTGAAATGGCGGTGCAAATCAACGGCAAAGTCCGCGGTGTCATCAACCTTCCTGCTGAAGCCGACAAAGAAGCCGCTAAAGCGGTTGCCATGGAAAACGAAAATATCGCAAGCCATCTAGAGGGTAAAACCATCGTAAAAGAGATTTTTGTGCCCGGGCGTATCTTTAACATAGTCGTTAAATAAAATGAAATACGTCGAACTATACACCGATGGCGGTTGCAGAGGCAATCAATTTGACGAGGAAAACCTCGGGGCGATTGGTGGTATTTTGCGCTATCCTGAAAAAAATGTGGAAAAAGAATACAAAAAAGCTTACGAAGATACCACCAACAACCGTATGGAACTAATGGCTGTGATCGTCGGTTTAGAAATGCTGAAAGAACCCTGCGAGGTAAAAGTATTCAGCGATTCCGCCTATGTGGTCAACGCCTACAAATTAAACTGGATAGACGGTTGGAAAAAAAAGCATTGGACGAGAGGTAAAGCCGGTGCGCTAAAAAATAAAGAGCTGTGGATGCGTTTGGACGCAGAGGTTGCAAAACATCGGGTAACTTTTGTAAAAGTTAAAGGTCATGCTGACAATATTTACAACAACCGTGCGGATCAATTGGTCAATGAAGCCATGGACGCTTACTTAAGTGAAGTGCCGAAGGAGTAAATTTAAAAAGGATGTAAAAATGGAAACAAGATTAAAAGTAAAATTAATTGCCCATACCCCGGAACCTGAGAAATTGGTCGCTGCTGCGGCAAAACTTTGTTATTCCAAAGCCGGTGCCGACGAAATTATGGAAGACTTGACACCGGAACAAATCAACAAATTTTTAAGCGGTTTAATGGCGATGGGTCATGCATCTCCCATTGAGCATGCCTCCTTTACCTTTGCCATCGAAGGCGTCAGCAGAGCTTTAACACATCAATTGGTGCGCCACCGCATGGCCAGTTACAGCCAGAAATCTCAACGTTATGTCACCGAAGGTCAATTCAAATACATCATTCCCTATGAAATTAAGGATATACCCGAGGCAGAATCTTTATACGTCCAAGCTATGGAAAATGCACAAAAATCCTACGATGCCATTGCGGAAAAACTGATTGCACACCACAAAGAAGCTTTGATAGCGGAAGGTGTGTCGGAAAAAAAAGCTGCGATGGATGCAGAAAAAATGGGAATAGAAGATGCCCGTTTTGTCCTGCCCAATGCCTGTGAAACCAAAATTGTCGCAACGATGAACGTTCGGGAACTCCTGCACTTTTTTAATCAGCGCTGCTGTATGCGGGCTCAGTGGGAAATTCGCGCTTGTGCCGTGGCCATGTTGCAACAATGTAAAAAAGTGGCCCCCCTATTATTTGAACATGCTGGCCCCCGTTGCTTGGAGGGTCCCTGTCCGGAAGGCTCGATGACCTGTGGCATGATCGCCGATGTCAGAGAAACCTACAAAGGCTTATAAGATGGTAGATGAAAAAAAACAATTGCAGAATATAAAAAACCCGGAAAAGCCGATGGCTTTTTTGGGTGGCGCCGTGGCAGTTATCGGCGCCTTGCTTTTTATAACGCCCTATGTCACGATGCAATTCGGTGCTTATGGTTTTTATTTCAAATATTTTGGTGGCATTTTCTTTGTGATCGGCTTGTTCATGGTTTATTACTACGGGAAAAAATCTAAAGATTTTAACCGCTTGTTAACGAGCGAAGAGGAAAAAATCCTTTGGGTTTATGATGATGGGCGGTATGAATCCTATGTCGCACACATACAAAAAGAGGGCGTACAAGGCAACAAACAAAAATTGATCATCCTGCTGATCGTTACCGTTGCCATGTTGGTGATGATGTTTTTCGTACTTCCGAAGAATGAAAAGCTCATGGTCTACTTGTTTGCAATCGGTATGTTTGGCATATCCTCGACATTTATTTATATCCTACCATTATTGGAGATGCGAAGAATCAACAACAAACCCTATTGCACCATCGTAACCACAGACGAAGCCTTCAGCATGGGTACCTACCATCGTTGGAAGGAATGCAAGGCCAAAGTCAAAGAGGGGTTGGTTCCCGGAATGACGGTACTGGCCTTTACCTACGAAGGCATGACAGCCAACGGAAAAATGACCAGAGAATGGCATGCACTCCTGCCTTCCGAGGATCAAGATCGGGTTGAAGAAGCGCGACAAATGGCGGTACTCATCAATAGAAAGCGTAAGAGAAAAGATAAAGACGGTCAAAGAGAAAGAAGTTTCCTAGACCGACTCATTTTAAAAGCATTAAATCGAGATCATGAAAACTGAGTTTGTCAATGAGACCAGCCTGAATGGGCCGCTCATGCAGCAGTATGCACAAAAAATGCTGTGGACGTATAAAAAAAGACAAATCATCACCAATGTATTCAGCATGTTGGTGTTGATGGCAGTGGGGGTTTATGCTTTTGCCACAAGCCCTCAACCTTTGTTTGCTCAAAGAATTGACAACTTATCCGGCCAAGAAGTGTTGGGTATTTTCTGCTTTTTGTTAGCATTGATTTCCTTGGTCTATCTATTGAAGCTGATAGTGTTGGACAATTTGAGAGCCCAGAGGCGCTTCCAAACTGTAGAAGGGCAATACCCTCACACAAGAGTTGTCGTCAACGATGAAGGCATTTTCGTCCATCAGGGGGACAGATCCCATCAAAACCGATACGATCAAGTGGTGGGATTCTTAGAAACTAAGGATTTAGGCATCATCCTGGTGCAAGAGAAACCGGGACAGAGCAGAGGGATTTTGGTTCAAAAAGAAAACTTTGTACATCGACCATACGCAGACTTCAGGCATTATCTTCTCAAACAAGTACAGAGTGCAAGGACTCCAAAAGTTTGATATAATGAAGAGAGAGTAGATAAAGGTATTGAAATTATTGCTGAAACACATGTATTTTAAAAAAAATCTTGCCCTCAATGAGATCTTTAAATTTTATAATGGTACTTCAAATCAAATTTATGGACTTGGTGACTTGATATTTTGCACTAAATCAGGTAGAATACTATGAATTAGAGTTTTAAATCAATCGAGAATGTAAAGGGTTGGTTAGAACTTTAAAAAGAAAATTTTAAGACTGAATACTTTTTAAAGTGTTTGGTTCAATTAAAGGGTATGGTGAGAAATGCAATTACAAATTACGACAGACTATGCGATACGTTGTGTTCTTTACTTGGCGATGAAAGATAGCAGTATCAACGCCTTAGAAATAAGTGAAGCCATGTGTATACCGCATAATTATGTGCAGCAGATTTTACGTAGGTTGAGAATTGCGGAATTGGTAGACTCTTCCCAAGGACGTGGCGGCGGCTACAGATTGGCGAAGGATCCTGAAGAGATATCGTTGATGGATATTATGGAACTTTTCGAAAAAACCATGCGTATCAATCGCTGTTTGGAAGATGATCATTTTTGTTCTTGGAATGGCACACTAAAAGGTTGTCCGGTCAATGCTTATTACAAAGGCTTGCAGAAAAACATAGAGGGCTATTTAAGAGGAACAAGCATTGCAGATATTTTAAAATCATCGGACGAACATATTTGTAACATTGAAGAAGAAAAGACAAAGGTCTCACCTTCATTAAAAATTTAAAAAATACCGGCTTTTATATTCAGGCGTTTGGACGCGTTGTATATAGAAGTCGGTATTTATAATTCTATTCCGGATACTCTAAATTTTCATCTTTTATTTGAGTTAAGACTTCCGTATAAAACTTATTGGCTTCATACTTGGCCATGGGTAAGTTCATATCCAAGTAATTGCCACAATCTCTGGCGGCGGCGCCGGGCACTTCTTCGTCAAAATCGGCCATGAATTTAAAAAGTTCTGTCACAAGGGGTAGGGCCTTTCGGGAAGACCAATCTCCTTTTAACAATAAATAGAAGCCCGTGCGACAACCCATTGGGCCGAAGTACAAGATGTCCTCACTGTGGGCAGGATGGTTTCTTAAAAAAGTTGCCCCCAAGTGCTCCATGGCGTGCAGTTCTCCGTTGTTGATGACAGGTTCGCGGTTGGGCGCCTTCATGCGGATATCTAAAGTGGTGACCCATTGGTCTCCAACGGGGTCTAAACGGGAGACGTAAACACCCGGCAATAAATCCAAGTGGTTGATCTCAAAACTGGTTATTTTTTTCATTTTTCTTCTCCTTTTAAGTCTAAATAATTGTTCAAAGTCTCTAAATAATTTAAAATATATTCTTCTCTGGCATCGATGATCAAACGTTTATCGAAGGCACGATAGGGGATGGATTTTCTCTCCCCGTTTTTTGCTCCTTCCCAATACTGTTGCAAAGTCTCAAAGGGTAAAAGGTAATACTCGTCGAATCGTTTAAACCATACAATGAGAAAAGAAAGACCGCCTTGTTTATGAAAATCTCTCATAAATTCTATTTGGTGTTCGTGGATATTGGCAATGGGAAGACTTTTTTGCTTGGTCTCCTTAGCGTCAAAGCATATGGGAACGCCTTGAATGTTGCCGAGGTAATCCACCGTGCTCTTTTTTTCAAAGTAGGCGAGTTTAATGGTACCTCTTTGCTGATCCAACTCCACCGGTGTGATGGACGTCGGTATTTTTTGCACCACCGCCAAGCCCTTTTCTCTTAAAAAGTGGTTGGTGTGATTGATCATCTCCTCCAATGCGGATCCTCTTAGTCCTCTGGTTTCCCAATATCCCATGATGCCCCCTTTAAATGAAATGCTGCCAATAAATCTAAAAAATGTTTGGGCAACGGCGCTACAATGTCGATGCCTAAATCATCTAAGGCATAACGGTAGCTGTGCAGTAATTGATGTTTAAGGGAGGGTGCCCAATTTCCCGCTGCATCTCCATATTTTCTATCGCCTAAAATGCCATGCCCAATGGCACTGAGTTGTGCTCTGATTTGGTGACTACGACCGGTTTTTAGAAAGATGGATACATAGGTCACTTCTTTTCCGACGCTTAAGGGCACAACCTGCAATTCTGCGTACAAGGCTCCCTCCACAGCTTGGTGATAAACCGAGACGGTGTTGGTTTGCTCGTCTTTCAACAGATAGTGGCGTAGCGTTCTGGATTCTCTTAAAGCACCACGTAGGATGGCTCTGTACTCTTTAATGCTCTTTTGTTTTCTCAGTGCGCTGTCGACACGCCGTTTAAAAGCGGCATTTTTGGGAATCAACACCACCCCCGACGTATTTCGGTCCAATCGGTTGGAAACGCCGGGTGTAAAAGCCGGATGCCACGGCAAATAAGCCTTGGCCAAAGTGGCTAAGTCCAGTTGAGAGGAGCCGTCTGGTTGACTTAAGAGCCCCACGGGCTTGTCGATCGCCAATAATTGAAAATCTTCATACAGTGGTGGGTTAAATAGCGGGATATAAGCCTTTGGGAGTTCCAGATCTTGTTTCGGTTTTTTTGAAAATTTATCATAGGTTTCATCGGAAAAATAAATCCTGAGAATATCCCCAACACAAAGGTTGGTTTGCGGCAACGCTTTTTTGTCATTGAGGGTGATGTTCTTTTTTCGAAGAGATTTTTGTATGATGCCTTTACTGGCGTAGGGAAGGCGTTTATAGAGATAGCGATCCAAACGCTCGCCTTCCTCGCCAGGCTGTATCTCAATGCGTTTCATATCTTTCCTTTCTTTTCAAACATTAAACTTTCCATATTTTAACATAAAGCGTTAAAGAAAGAATTAATACGACGACAATGTAATAAAAAAGGCAGAGAGTTCCAACTCTCTGCCTCAACACATCTGTGTTTGTCGATGACGAATTTTATTATAATAGATGTATATCCTGATAATCAACCGAATCCATCAATGCAATGCCCTCTTCTAATTCTTTGTCGACGATGGCTTGGTCGATACGAATTAACCTTGGGAAAATGCCGTTGATCACTCGGACAATTTCAGCGATCGAATGCTGTTGTTTTTCTTCAAAATAGTACAAAAAGAACTCGCGCCTAGCGCCGAAATCGACGCGTATCAAATCTTCGAAGGTTTGATCGGAAACTTCAACATTGAAATCCTCAATATTTTGTCTGTATACCTCGTAAGCCAGTTGACTTAAGAGACGGTAGTTTGATTTTCTTTGGATGGTCTCATAAAAGAAACGACGATTATTTTGATCGTTTAAAATAATATCGTAGCTGATACAAGAAGTCAGGGCGTGTAGTTTAATGGAGTTTTCAACCTTATCGTGAAGGGTTTCGTCCACACGTGAAAAAATTTGGGTCATAAACTCTGAAAAAAATTGTTGAACGATACCATCTTTACTCTTAAAGTAGTACGTGAATAAGCCGATGGGTACATCAGCTGCATCCGTGATATCCTGTATACGTGCTTTTTTATATCCATTTTCATAAAATATCTTTTTTGCGGTTTGATAGATGAGATTACGAGTTTGTATACCCTTTTTGTACATAGGCAACTCCTTCTACTTTGCCTTTTAGAGTAACATAGAATGGGTAAAAACGCAATATTTTAAGGATTAATTGAAAAACACCCGGTTTTTTTGTCGGAAGATGCCATCGGTATTTCGTAATGGACTCTTAAAGCTTTAATTCTATTGGTTTTCGGGTATGGTCTGTAACTTTTTTGCTTCCAGTTCTTTTGTTCGTTTTAAAAGCAGGTAAGCAGAGACAATGCCGATGATCGAGGCGACGATTAAAAAGATAAAAATTCTATTAAAACCTGTGGCAATATTGCCGGCAGCAGCGGCATCATCCAACCATTTCCCAAAGATCGGACCGATCAAAAAGTCCGGAATGAAAATGATAAATGAAATGATACCGGTAGCCAAAGCGGTCATATTCAATGGAATCCCGGCCTGATCCATGATGGACCAATAGGTGGATTTCATAACATTGGCGATAAAGGCTATGACCAAAGTCAGGACGATGCTCAGGCCTACGATACTGGAGCTCGCTGCTAAAGCGACGGTAAATGCGACCACGGTAATAAAAAAGACGATGAAGCCCTTGCCTTTGTAGGTAAATTTATCCAACACAAAGCCGCCAATAAAGCCGGCCATCAGTACGATGATGTTGCTTCTAACAATACCCAGCATAGAAGCGGTGGAAGGAGAGATATTGAGGACTTGAACCGTGTAGGTGGTCATGTAGTTGTTACCGATGGTCCAGGACAAATAGGCGCACATCAACACCAAAATAGTAATCCAAACGCCTTTATTTTTCAAAACATCTCCATAAGTGTAGCGCACATCGGAGGTTTCTTCACTGTCGGGTGCTTTGGGGTTTTCCTTCGGTAGGAAGAAAAAAGCCAATATAAAAAAGAATCCACAAACAGCAGTGGCAAAGAACAAACCGTATTTAAAGCCGTCCGCAGGGTTACCGGCCATACCTAAGGTACCTAGAATAGCAAAACCAATAACGGTCTGAATGATGCCCCGGGTCGCTTCGCTGGATCCGAATATCTTACTTTGATTTTCTTCGTCGGCGAGGTTGCGGATACCGTTTAAATAAGCGGACCATAAAGTCGCTATGCCGAAAAATCCGTACAAGACGTGAATGACCATGATCACTAAAAAATGAGTGGTCAGGGCAAAAACCAAGGTAATGACGGTAAAAGCGGCCAAAGTAATTAAAATCAAAGATCTCAATGAAAAGCGATCGGCAAAAATACCGCCGATGGGATAGCTGAGGGTTTGTGTAAAGGATACGGCGGAAGCGGTTAAACTGACTTGCACATTGTTGAGTTGATAAGCTGCCGCAAATTGGTCGTAAAAGGTATACCGTAAAAAGGGTATTTGATATGCCAAGGCGACGGAGGCAGAAAGGACTAAGAAAATCATAAATGTTTTCAAGTTAAAATTCTTCATGGGATACTCCTAATAGATTTTGACAGGATAGAAGAAGGCTGGACAGCGTCGTGAGATTGTATCCAGCATTCAGCTCCTGTATATGACGATTGCAGACGGTTATAGTTCGTATTTGTAGCCTTCGGGCAGGTATTGATTTAATAGTTTCTTTTGAGTGGTGGTAACATCCGGTAATTGGTAAGCTTCTAAGCGCTCGTTGATGTATCTGCGGGCACGGTCCACCAATTTGCCCTTTTGCGCAATGATGTCCGTTGCAGAGCCACCTTCTCGAACATAGAATTTTGGGAAAATATGCTCTGCTCTATAATCCTTGGGTGTTCTGCCCTTTAAGTAGTTGCCCCTGGGACCTGTTTTTTGTATGAGATCGTAATGGAGTTTTTCCTCGGTGATATCCAACCCTTGGTTGATTCTCTTAAGATAAGCGATGTTTTCTTCGTTCATGACAAAGTTTTCCAAAGATCCTAAATTGTAGCCCCCATAGGCACCGGCGGCATTGAGGATGAAATCGGTTTTGCCCAACAGGCCTGTAAACAACGTCATCATAGACTCCGATCCACATTGGAAATCCAAGTCAATGGCTGTGGTGGCGGACACGCCGGAGCGAACAGGTAAGTTGTAGTATCTTCCCATGGCTGATAGGCCTAATTGCATCAACACGGCCTCTGGAGAGCCTGTGGCCAATTGAACGGTACGCATATCCGTCGGAGAGGTGACAGAGCCGTAAACTGTACCCACGCCGGGGCTGATCAATTGCGCTAAAACGATGCCGGCTAAGATATTTGCATTGTCTTGGACTATGGTTCCCGCTAAAGTCGGGGGAGACGTTAAGTTGGTCATCGAACAAGAGATGATGATCACGGGCTGGTCTTCCTGTACGGCACCAATAATGGTATCTGCAACTTCAGCGCCGATAGCCAAGGGCGATAAAACGCAGCAATTGGACATGGTAACGGGTTTGTCCCAAATGTCATAGAATTCTCTATGAAGCTGAACCAATCTTCTGTTGGCTTCCAATAATGTACCTTTTTTATAGTTGATGGGTGTAATGGTGTTGCCTTGATAAATGGGTTTTTGGCAATACTTTAAACCCATGGCAATTTGCGGTGTGTGAAAATCATCGGAACTTTTATCCAAATCATTGGTATTCTGGCAAGAATGGGTAGGCATATCGATGACCGCACTGGTTTCCTGCAAAATATAATATTCTTCTACGTCTTTTAAAGTCGCCGGTCGATAAGTATTTTTCTCAAAATCTTGGATGGTGGTCGGTGCAACGGGGCCGGCACAAATGGTCGGCGCACTGATGCCAAGCTTTAATTTTCCCGAGGGGCTGTAAATGTCGAACTCCTTCGGTGCAGTGGCCAAAGCTTTATTCAACAGGGCCTCATCAAAGTAGATGTGGTGGCCTTCAACCCGTGCGCCATGTTTTTTAAAGACTTCTGCGGCGAGGTCGCTTTCAATCACAACACCGACTTCCGATAAAATCTTTAAAGTGTATTCGTGAATCAATTCAATCTCATCTTTGGTGATGTATTTTTCAAATAAATTGCGGTTGGGGTACATAGTAATCTTCCTCCATTGTGTTGGTATAATTTCATCATTTCCGGTATCTGCAGATTTTGGAATATTGAATGACTTGCAGATATACTATGCAAGGAACATGCCAAAAGCTGAAACATCGAAAAAAGGGGGTGCGAATTCAGATAGACCGCAAATCTAGTCATAATAGAATATCCAAGACCCCTTAATTCCGAAGAACTATTCACTAATGAATAGTTCTTCGGAAAAGACTTGTAAACTATAAAAGAAAAACTTATACTGATATCCTAGGAGGTTTTTTATGAAAAATATTTTTAATCATAGCGAAGACTATCTCGACTATCTCAGATCATTGCCGAAAGAGCTTTATATTAAAATATTGGAAAATCTTTTTCTCGGCGTCTTTGTCAGCGACGAAAACGGCAAAACCATCTACGCCAATCCGGCCATCACCAGACATTACGGTAAACGGCCACAGGATTTGGTGGGGGATAGCGATTGGGGAAAATGGGAAGGGGTTATCTATCCACCTGCCTTTAGACAAATGCTCGTCGACAAAAAGACGTTGATTTATAGACAAAAAAATAATCTGACCGGTAATTACATGGAAGTCATCGATACACCGGTGATGAAGGAAGAAGACTTCAAGGAGTTGGATTTTACCGTTTATGTGATCCAAGAAAATTTTAAAGATCAGGATTTTGATGCCGACGCAAAAT